>NZ_CP028942.1:600000-1200000 GCF_013307225.1 Polynucleobacter tropicus
GGACATCACGGTGGCGCCTGGAAGATCGCTTACGCAGACTTCGTAACCGCCATGATGGCCTTCTTCCTATTGATGTGGGTTCTGGGATCTACAACGGCGGGTGACTTGGCTGGTATTTCCGCTTACTTTCAAAATCCTTTGCGTGTTTCCTTGTCTGGTGGACAGGGCTCCGGCGATGCCACCCGCATTATCAAGGGTGGTGGCGACAATATCTCTCGAACCGTTGGTGAAGAATCGCGTGCCGATGCCGATACTGAGCAGCGTCGCATAAGTGACTCATCGGTAACCGACGTTGAGAATGCTCGCAAAGATAAAACGAAGAATGAGCAAGTCAAAGAGGATATTCAGAAGAAGATTGAGGCTGATGCTGAGCTCAAGAATGCCAAGGGCCAAGTCTTTATGGATATCAACGCTGAGGGCTTGCGTATTCAGGTTGTTGACGAAAAGGGTAAACCACTCTTTAGCAGTGGCGGCACAGTTCCTAGTGTGTCAGCGCGAAGATTGTTGCGAATCATTGGTAAATCCATTCAGATGTCTCCAGGTCCTGTCCGCATTGAAGGGCATTCAGATGGTGCCAAGTTTGGTAATGGCGAGACTGGCTATACGAACTGGGAACTTTCTACGGATCGTGCAAACGTAGCACGTCGTGAGTTGATTGCGGGCGGTCTTGATCCCGCTTTAATTGTTCAGGTCATTGGCTTTGCAAACACTGTTCCCCTCAATCCTGAGGATTTGAATGACCCATTGAATCGCCGTATCTCGATTACTTTGCTCAATAAGAAGCCTAAGCAGGAAGAGAAGAAGTCGGTTGTACGCCCAATAGAAAAAGTGCCGGAGACTATTGAGAAGGGCGCGCAAGAAATCCCGCCTAATTTGCGTGCCCCAGCACAATTCCTATCGAAAGATAATGCGCCAAAAGCACCGGTTATGGATATACCTTCGAAATTAAGCCCGCCTGCGGATAAGCCAGCGAGGTAACGCCTTGTCCACAATCTCAAGGTTTGGCTTATTCCTGATGATCGCTTTAATTTGCAAGACGAGTTTTGCTAATGATGCCCATTCTCCAGTAGAGACTGCTCATAGCGAGGCTAAAGCTAGTTCATCTAATAATGGCGATCCATTTGTAGGTCCTGCATCAGAGGCAAAAAAATTGTACAGGCGCTACAAGAAGGCGACTGATAAGGCGATTACTGCAATTGCTTGTGTTCGTAGCCCCAGTTGTATTGAGCCTGAGGATGAAGTTCTGCGTTATAGCAAAGAGGCATTGCGAATTTTGCAAAAGCTCGATGAGTTGTCCGCTGAAGGTGATATTCAGGCAAATTACTATCGTGGCTTGATTGCTTATGAGCGTGGTGTTTATTACGACTCTCAAGCGGAGATCATTACTCATCCCGATTTTATTTTGACAGCTACTGTGTATCGTCGCTATGCTAAACAACAGTTTTTGTTGGCTGAGAAATATTTAGCGGTTCCAGCCAAAGAAAAGAATCCATACGCTTGCCAGTATTTAGGCAATGTTTACAGCTCAACGATTTTGGGTGCACCACGTAAAGATAAAGCCACTAATTATTACTACACGGCAGCTATTGAATTTATCAATCAGGGTAATAAGATTGAAGGCGCAAAAATGTATAACGCCATGAAAGAAAACGCTAATCCGGCAGATTCTCGCATTGTCGAGGTTTATGCAAAACTGCATAATGAGGAGCCGATTGCCTCTTGGAGAAAGTTGCCTAGCGATCTAGTGCAAAAACCTGCAAGTAAAAAAACGCAACAGCATTAATACTGAATACTTTGGAGATTGCATAGCATGAATGAAAAATTAGAACGTATAGTTGGTCTTCTTAAAAAAGTCCTGCTCTGGTTCATTCTGCCTCTGGTATTGCTCATTTTTTGCTTTATCTTGGGTGAGCAATTTGAGGTGGGTAGACTTTCTGCGATCGCTAGTTGTGAGGGTGCAATGAATAATGCCGCATGCATTCGTAGCAAAGGCTATTTAGCAACCTCGCCTTATTACCCCGATCTTAGTCGCCGTTACTTTGGCGCCTATGCCAGAATGATCGGCGGCGATCTTGGGGCGAGCTATCGCGTTGAGCCACCAGCTCCTGCTCTCAACTTGAAGGCTGCCGATGCGCCTGCCGAAGATGAGGAGGACTTGGAAGACGCCAAGCCTGCTGCGGGTAAAGACAAGCAAGCTCCAGCTAAAAAATAATTAAGCGTTTTATGCGATTGATCAATTGGCACTCCGTTATACGGGTGCCGTTTGTTTTCTTGCTGGCCTGTTTGCTGATTGCTTGCTCTGATTATCGTAAGGCTAGATCGGCCTATGAGGCCGGTGAATATACAAAGGCCTTACATATCTTCGAGCAGTTATCTAATGCTGGTGACAGTCAGGCGCAATATGACCTATCGCAAATGTATTTACAGGGCATTGGCACAAATAAAAATCTTGAAAAGGGCTGGGTTTGGATGAATCGAGCTGCCAATGGTGGCAATGTGCAGGCTATGTTGGAGTTGGCTGTCCGTTATCAAAAAAGCCCCTCTCTTGAAAACTCTGAGCAGATGGCATTTATGTGGTTTCAGAAGGCGGCAATGGCTGGCAGTGCTGCTGGTCAGTACAACTTGGCACATCTGTATGAGGATGGCAATCAGACTCCAGTTGATCTAGTACAGGCTTATGTCTGGATGGTGTTATCACATAATTCTGGCAATCCAATGGCTGCTTCCGAGGCTAAGCAATTAAAGGCAAAATTAAGCCCAGCAGAGCTAGATAAAGCCGACGTAATGATTTCCAAGCTCAAGAAGGCTCTACCTTAGGCATCCAGTTTCAAATCGTTTATCCTCTACTGGAAACGTATTCTTGAAGAGGTAAGAATTGGCTGAAGGCGGAGATAACGCTCAAGAACGGGAACTAGAGCCGAGTGAACGGCGAATACTACGTGCCCGTGAACAAGGCCAGCTTCCGCAATCTAGGGATATAGCCACCTTTGCGCTATTGACGGTTTTCATTATCTTTTTGATTGCCGCTGGTCCATTGCTCTTGCAGCAGTTGGTCTTGATGACTAAGTCTAGTTTTGTATTTTCTAGGCCAGTAGAGCTTTTGGATCATATTCGTGAGTGGCTGGGTGGCGCATTCCTGGTTGTCTTGCTCTTACTGAGTTTAATTTTCTTGCCTATTTGGCTAGTAGCGGTCTTTGCTCCTTTATCTCTGGTCAATTTTCGCGCTTACTTTGCGCCTAAGTTCGACATGGGGCGCTTAGATTTTATTTCCGGCCTTGGAAGAATGGTCTCGTTAAATGCATTAACAGAGCTCATCAAAAACATTTTGAAAACTACCCTAGTATTGGGTATAGGGATGGCCTATTTATCAGGGTTATTCGTCTACATACGATCCATTGTGAGTCAAGATTTTGATGCTGCG
The DNA here is from genome assembly GCF_013307225.1 of Polynucleobacter tropicus. Lineage (NCBI taxonomy): Bacteria > Pseudomonadati > Pseudomonadota > Betaproteobacteria > Burkholderiales > Burkholderiaceae > Polynucleobacter > Polynucleobacter tropicus. The sequence goes on from NZ_CP028942.1 coordinate 603,422, forward strand.
CTTTTACACACCTCTTATTTCATCTTAAATGGATTTTTATTGTTGATGGCCCCATTACTATTGATTGCTGTTGGTGACGGCTGGTTGCAATGGTTCAACTTTCGCAAGCAAATTCGAATGAGTCCAGAGGAGATGAAGCAGGAGATGAAGGAATCCGAGGGCTCACCTGAGATCAAGCAGCGTCTACGTCAACGACAGCGTCAAATCGCTTCATCACGAATGATGGCTGCAATTGAGCGTGCCGATGTGGTCTTAGCCAACCCAGAACACTATTCTGTCGCATTGCGTTATGACATGGAAAAAATGGTGGCGCCAATTGTGATTGCCAAGGGAATGGATTTGGTTGCCCTACGCATTCAAGAGGTAGCTAGAGAGCATGATGTGCCAGTTGCTCAAATACCCCCGCTAGCTCGTTACTTATATAGTCAGCTTGAGATTGGTGAGGCAATTCCAATGTCGCTCTTTGAGGCAGTTGCCAAAATATTGGCATGGGCATATGAGGTAAAAGAATCGGGCGGGATAGAGGGCGAGATACCTGAAATCAGTTTTGAGGCTACTCAGCTCAAGCCCGGTAAAGCTTTAATATAAAAACTGTTAGAAGTATTAATTAATATGACAAAAAAATCATTTGAGATGGATCAATTGCAGCAGTTATTAAGCCAAGCGCTGGTATTTCATCGTAATAATGATTTTGAAAATGCTGCTAAGTTGTATAAAAAAGCCCTTCACACCAGCAAAAACAACTTCGATGCTCTAAATCTGTATGGCACATTACTTTTACAGCAAAAAGATTATTCAGCTGCTTTAGAGCTACTTTCAAACGCTATCAAGTTAAATTCAAAGAATCCCATTTGTTTCAATAACCAAGGGATATGCTTAAAAAATCTTAATAGATTAGATGAGGCTCTAAATAGTTATAACCAAGCGATTACGCTCAAGCCTGATTATGATGAAGCTATTTTTAATAGATCGAACTTATACAGTGCACTCAAAAAATATGATGAAGCATTGGAGGGATATGATCAGGCTCTGAAACTAAAACCTCAATACATTGATGCAGTCATTAATAAGGCGAATACGTTAGGCGAGCTTAGACGTTACGATGAGGCAATACAGGTGTACGAGTTAGCTTTGTCATATCAACCAGATCATGAGAATGCATTGCTGGGTATTGCTCAGGCTCAGCGAGCAACGAGGGATTTTGGGAAAAGTTTTTTTAATATAGACCGTGCCTTACAGTTTAGATTATCTCCCGCTGGTTTTTCTTCTCAGGGCGACTTGTATAGATCAAAACATCAATTTGAATTAGCTCTAGAGAGCTATTCTCGTGCGATAGATATAGATTCAGAGTGCGCTGGTGCGTGGTTTGGGAAGGGGTTGGCATTAAGTAGGCTTTCACGCTATGTGGAGTCAATTGCTTGCTTCTCTCGGGTTCTAGAGCTGGATGTCTCTGACCATTTTTGTAGCGCATTCTCTGCGATGATTTACGATCAGCTAAAAATTGCTAGTTGGACTGATTTTGATGCTTATGTACCCAAAATTAGCTCAATTGCAAATAAGGATGGCAGATCATTAAATCCATTTCTTAACTTAGCATTTCTTAATGACTCTGAGTTGCAGTATGAGCTCACATCTAAATATGTGACAGATGATGTGATAAAAATTAAGCAAGAGCCAATCAGCAAGTCCTTGCATCAAAAGATTAGAATCGCTTACTTCTCCGCCGACTTTGGGAGTCATCCAGTAAGTTTGTTATTGGCAGAAGTTTTTGAGAGGCATAACCGAGATTTGTTTGAGGTTGTTGCTTTTTGCCTAAAGAAACCATCATCAGAGGATTTGGTCTACCAAAAGCTTCTAAATGTTTTTGATTATTTCTTGGATGTTGAGGATAAGTCTGATGAAATGGTTGCAAAGATAGCTCGTGAGTTAGAGATTGATATTGCAATTGACTTGGGCGGCCATACTCAAGACAGTCGCCTAGGAATTTTTGCATATAGAGCTGCCCCGATTCAAATTAATTATTTTGGCTATGCTGGAACGAGTGGAGCCCAGTTTATGGACTACATCATTGCAGATCATGTAGTAATCCCGCCCGAAAGCCATGCATTTTTCTCTGAAAAAATTGCCTTCATGCCAAATAGCTATATGGTCGATGATTCGAGACGTTTGCCGTCCGATGTTAATTACTCTCGATCGGATTTTGGTTTGCCAGAGAATAAGTTTGTTTTTTGTTGCTTTAATAACGGTTATAAATTTAACCCTGAGATTCTAAAGGCGTGGGCAAATATTTTGGCGAATTGCCCAAATAGCATTCTTTGGCTGACTGAAAATAATTCAGAATTTAGAAACAATATCTTGCTAGAGCTTTCTAAGCTTGGAATTGACTCAGATAGGATATTTTTTGCCAAAAGACTTGAGTCAATGGCTGATCACCTCGCTCGATACCGGCTTGCTGATGTATTCCTCGATACCCATCCATATAATGCTCACACAACTGCGCTTGATGCATTTAAGATGGGCATTCCAGTTTTGACCTATTGCGGAAAAGCTTTTGCGGGTCGAGTGGCCACAAGTTTATTAACGTGTTTGGATCTCAAGGAGCTTATTGCGAACTCCCTTGATGAGTATGTAACGAAAGCAATAGATCTTTATTTATCGCAAGAGAATCTAAATAGTATCCGAGTAAGGTTGGTTGAAAACATTAAAACAAAGCCATTGTTCGATACGCGATCTTACGTAAATAATCTTGAAGTTTTATATCTCGAGATGTATCGCCGTCATTTGTCGGGCTTGCCTCCAGAAACCTTTAGTTTTGAAGATGTGAGATAACTTAATTCATGACGCTCTTGGCAAAGGTTGTGCCGACATCTTCCGGAAAAAAATAAACTAGCATCAATTCATTCCGATTATTTAAGCTGCGTCCAATCTGAAAGGCAACTTGCCCACCGCCGAATACATAGGTCTTTGATTTGCGAATGCCCGCAGCAAATGCGCTTTCTTGGCCTTCAGACGGGGTGTAGTCAAGGCCATATTTAATGGTGAAGCGTTCGATAATCGTATCGGCAATTTGCTTGTTGTAGTAGCCCAATTCTTTTTTCATCAAAACAAGACGTCCGGCTTCGTTATAAATGAGCCAAATTGCTTCTTCCTTATCATCTACTTTCACCTTGCAGCTAAATGACAGCTCATATGCCGTGCAATTAAATTTTTCTTTAGCTTCTTCACGAGTAGTATTAAATGGAATGCCGGCGTAGTCATCCATGGGCATTTTGACTACCTTGGTATCTGGTAGCCAAATCTCTGCTTTTGCCTGCTCCTCTTTGTTGCCGCAGGCGACAAGGGAGAGTGTTAAACCAGCTGCAAAAATGAGGTAAATCCAGGGCTTATTAATTGTCATGGCATTCTCGACTGGGTTGGCTTGGTTAAATAGGGTTCCGTCAGGGTCGGGTTAAGTGCACGCAAACGTCTTTATATCCCGATAATCATAACCCACAGATCTAATAATCCGCTCAATATCTAAATGGGCTTTAAAGCCTCATTTTTGCCCTTAACTAGAAGGATTTTTTGTTAATATAGTTATTAATTAACCTTACTCCGTGATGTCCATTGGATAAATTAAATCTACAGGCTCAGTATTTAAATGCCTCCTCCCAAAAGAGTGGGGGCACGATTCATGAGCGCCAAACGACGATCCCGAAGGCGGCCGTTAGCAGGTCTCATCCAGCCCCTCAAAACTTAAAGATTGCCCAAGCAGGTCCCTCTGTTAATCTTGACGTAAAAGTAAGCAGCCCTAATCCGCTGGATACGATTCCGATGAGTGCTGATAGGCGTATTAGCGCCTACCAAAGAATTACGAAGTTGCTATAGGCTAAAAACACACGCAGATGCCCATGCGTTGAAAAGGAGTCGGTATGGATGATCTGGTCTACACAAAATATAAAAAGCCACAGCCTAGTCCTGCTGATGATTCAACGCCAAGTTTGGTGCAACTCCAAGAAAAGCAAGAAAGAGAACTCATTGAAATTTCTCAGATACGCTTTGGCATCAAGGGCGGCAGCGTGAACATCAATCTAACCTCCTTGCAATTTAATCCGAGCATGGGCGAAGGGGATGTTTTTAAGGTTTTACTAGGTGCGCCTGAGAATGAAAGGGCGGATCAAGTGCTTTATGGATTGGCTAAGGGGAATTTGACTGCCTCTATGGCTAACAAAATTTTAGCCAGCTTGGCGCTGCTAGGTAAATTTAAAAAGATCAAGATAGACTAAAAACCTGACTTTAAGGTGCAAATCTTCATTCGGAGCTTCTTTAAGCCCTCTTTAGTGTATTAAGCATCCTTATCTTCCATGGCGCCCTCTTTTTTTGAGCCATGAGCAGCATTTTTTTCGTGCTCAGCAAGCTTTTGCATTATCCTCTGAGCCATTGGGGATAATTCGTTTTCAGCAGTAGGGGTACTAGGTTTAGGGGTACTTTCAGCCTTTTTTCTTTTTCTCAGAAGGGTTTGAATAACTGTTTGAATAAACATGAGTAATTCCAAAAAATGTTGCAAAGTATTTCAATTAAATATACAGCAATTAAAAGTAGCGCGATAGCTAAGATATGCGTGGTTTGGGGAGGCAGTTTTGAGTAAACAAAGCTATGGAATATTTCAGGGAATGCGATATTCCGATTTTTTATTCCTATGGGTGTTATTTGCAAATTTGCTTTTGGTTGCTTACCTGGGTGTTGGTGATCATCAAAAAGCGCTGAAGATTGCTTATTCTCAGACTAATGGCGAGCAGATCATTGCTTGGTTTGATGGTTTTAATCAAAAACTCCAAGAAAATGAACCTGTAGCGCAAAACTCTTGCGTACCTGCACAAGAGGGTGTGGCTAGCCCTGAGGGCACTAAACCAAATACTTGGAAAGATTGCATTGGCTCCTTATTCGCTGCTGACGGTCCTTTTCATGAATATACGAATTTGCTAATGCCGGAAGATGCCCCTTATGCAAATAAATGCGACAAGCATGAGCTTGGAACGAGTGGTGCATTCATATTTGAAAAAATGACGATGAACCCAGTTGGACCTCCAGCGGTTGGCCCCATGGAGCCGCATGAAAAGTTAGTAAGCGGCATGAATATTCGTTTAAGCGTTTGTGATACTGGTTACTACTTGGTCAAAATTGGGGAGTTCAAATTATGAATATGAAGACCCCCTTAACCTCCAGTCTGAATTTACGTTTGCGTAAGAGGGTATATGACCTTCTGTTTAATGCCCGCTTAAAAAATAATTTTCATAATCAGTTTGAGCATTTCATCACTTACATGATTGTGCTCAATATGGCTGGCTTAGTGCTTGAGCACATACCGGTCATTTACGATTCCCGTCAACACCTGTTTCATCTTTTTGATGTTTTCTCTTTAGGCGTCTTTACGGTAGAGTATGCACTGCGCCTTTACGTTGCACCTGAAGATCCAGCTTTTCATTCAGCAAAAGTTCCCCGCTTTGCCTTTTTCAAAAGCCCCTTTGCTTTAATTGACTTGATATCAATATTGCCGTTCTACCTTGGCGCCTTCTTCGATGCTGATCTGCGCGTTTTGAGAGCGCTGCGACTGCTACGGTTATTTAAGTTATTTAGAGCCGTTGCGCCAGCCGTACAAGATTTCTTAGAGCAGAATAAAAACAAGTCATTTCGCTACAAAATTTATGCTTTAGTGAATGAAACTCCAACGAGCGGGGAACTTCATCACTTGTTTGATTTCATGATTGTGGTCTGGGTCATTATTTCTGTGTTGTGCGTCATTTTGGAGTCGGTGCAAAGCGTTAATTACTATTTGCATTCTGAATTTGTGATTCTCGACATCATGGCGGTAGCTGTATTTTCAACCGAGTATTTAATGCGCATATACAGCTGCCCTGAGGATCCAAGATATAAATCTTGGTTAATGGGGCGCCTGAAAAATGCCACCAGTCCAACTAGCATTATTGATTTGTTGGCTATCCTGCCGTTTTATTTAGAGAGCCTTTTGCACCATTTATTCGACTTGCGTTTCTTGCGAGTCTTCAGATTGATGCGATTACTCAAGTTGGCCCGCTATTCTGGTGCTACGCAATCGCTATTTGTGGTGATCAAGCGCGAATGGCCAGTCATGAAGGCATCCGCTTTCATCATGATTTTGTTGGTGATGTTGGCGGCTTGCTTAGGGTATTTATTTGAGCACGAAGCGCAGCCCGATAAGTTTGAAAATATCCCCCAGTCTATTTACTGGGCAGTGGTGACGCTGGCCAGCGTGGGTTATGGGGATATCTCTCCAATAACTCCTGCGGGGCGCGCGATGACTATCGTGCTCGCACTCTTGGGCATCGGTATTTTTGCTATCCCTGCTGCAATTCTGTCATCCGCATTGAGTGATCAGTTACGCATTGAGCGCGAAAAGATGATGAATGAGCTTTATCACATGCTAGAGGATGGTGTAATTTCTGCGGAAGAGCAAGAGCTCATCGAGGCTGAAGCTAAGCGATTGCATTTGTCTAAAAGTGAGCTAGATCGCTTACTTGAAAAAGCAAAGGTGCAAATGGGTGTTGAGCATGCTGATGCTAATGGTGCTCATGGAGTAGCGCGTGAACTTGATTTAACATTTTTATCTAAACACCCAACGGCAGCAGCAGAGGAGCTAAAGATCGCGATCTCAAAACTGCAGCAAATTATGAGTGTGAGTAGTGCCGATGAATTGGCAAAATATTTTGGGAATCCAAATAACGTAACGCCACTGCAAAGCGCGCTATTTAAACTTTTATTAGAAAATGCACAAAAGCAAAAGGGTGGGGCCTAAGCACTACCAGTATGCGGAGGGTGGTGCGTAAACTAGGATTTTGGCTGGGTTTAAGTAGCTATTGTTTTGATGTATCTCGTAATGCAAGTGCGGGCCAGTGGAGCGTCCAGTAGAACCCGAGTTTGCAATTAATTGCCCGCGAGTAATAGTTTGGCCTGGCTTTACGAAAAGCTTGCTGTTGTGAGCGTATTTCGAAATGAATCCATCGCCATGAACAATTTCAATAAAGTTTCCATAGGCTGGATCAAATCCGGCCTTTAATACAGTGCCATCGCCTGTTGCCACAATAGGTGTGCCTGCGGGTGTGACAAAGTCAATACCGGAGTGCTGGGCCAACTGCTTGGTGAATGGGTCTACGCGAACACCAAAATTACTTGTCATACCTAAGCGTGCATCGATGGGTGGTCCAATCGGTAATGTTCTCAGCCACTGATATTGCTTTTCCCACTCGGGTTCGGATTTCTCAAAAATTTGAGCCATTTCGGTGGATTTAGAAACAGAGTCCTCGAAGTTCTCGACCAAGGTTTTGGCTGGTTCAAACTTAAAGCTTAGAGGCTTGAGCGGACCGCCGATGCTATTGCTCTCTGTAAATTTATTTTTGATGGTGTAGGGAGTTGAGATGGCAAGGTAACGATCTTTAATCGACTTAAGTTCATTAAATTGCATAGAAGCTCTTGCGAGCTGATCTTGAATTGCCTTAAGTTGTTTTGCGTACCTGTTATCAAGTGCCATGCGCTCTTTAACCGTAACCACACCGCTTACTTCTCTAGCAAAGTCTGGGCTAACCTCAAGGGCAATATGAATGCCTGTAGAGAAGATTAATATTCCCAAGGATAGGAAAGACACGCCAACAATTACAGCAACGCGCGTAAGGCGTTCCTTGGTAATGTTGATTTGCTTAATGGCTCCAGTTGAGCCTGATACCCAAAATAATTGCATTTAGTGAGTATAAGTACCTGATGTATATAAATTATTTGCTAAGTTTAGAGCCCTTATTAGGCCTATAATTGCCACTTTGAATCTTACCGCGCATGTGATTTTAGCCTTAATATAGCCTCGTGAACAAAATAAAAACCCCCTTGGGCATGTATAAATCCCATTTTTTGCTCTTGACCTCCTTGTTGACGGCACTCGTTTTGCCGGCAAAAGCTGCTATCATTGGTCAAATGCCCTCTTTTAGTGAGGTTTTGTACATAACTTCCGAGCCTTGCACATCTGAGACCGGGAGGGTTGAGCCTAATTGGTACTTTTCTTATTCGGTAAACGCGGTCGGAACTGTTACTCGAAGCTGTTATGTTCGCTATAACGACCAAATATGGCTTAAAGGCCCATATGGCTCGGAATCCACTTTTCCAATGAATTATTTCACCAAGCCTACTGAAGCCAGTAGGGCGGATACCCCGCCTGAAGTGAAGCAGTAGAGCTTTTTACCCTATTAGCTTGGAATATTGGGTGGTTTGCAAAAAAACTTGTAAAGCACATAGCTCATGGTGTCCGGAATCACTCTTTCCCAATTTGAGCTTGAAGTATCGGCTTGGTCTACGCTAACGCCAGCACCTTCAGGACCAGAATAGTAGCCAATATAGTACTGTTTATAGCTTTCATAGCCGACCCTGCAGTAATAAGAGATGTCTTGAATCACCGACTGGGTAGGTTCGCCATTGGGCGCGGTCAGGGTTTCGGCATAGCTGATAAGCTGCCAGGTGCTTACTTGCTCATTTCCAGGGTCATTTACCGTCTTACTATCGTCATAGTAGTAGGCATTTCCAACATTGTCATTGGATAAAAACACCCATTTGGCATAACTAGGGGTAACAGGATTGAGCAAAATTGCCGTTACGCCTACAAGGATCAAATTTTTGAAAAATAGCAGTATTTTTAGGCGCATGTCTTACACATTGTTTTATTGGTAATTTATGCATTTTAAAGCCCAAAAACAAAGATCAACTGATAGAATTGCCTAAATCTTTATTAATGACATTGCGCGCTAAGGAGTGCTAAGTATGGCTGAAGTAAATCAACAAGGTTGCCTGTTTGTGGGTGAGGGCGTAGTTCTCAAGGGTAACTTTGAGGTACCTGATATCGCGTCAATCTCTGGAACGGTTGAGGGCGAACTCACTGCTAAACAAGTTTTAATCGAGGCTACTGGCATTGTGCGCGGCAAGCTCACCGGTGAGTCAATTGATATTCGCGGTGAAGTGAATGAGTATGTTTCATCATCACGCAGCTTAATCATTCGATCTACTGGCAAGGTGACTGGTTCTATTAATTACTCTGAAATTGAAATTGAGAAGGGCGGTCATCTGCATGGTGATTTGCATAATCTCAATCCACATTCTTAATTCGCTTAACTCGATTAAACCGATTAATTTCATTACTAATTACTTAATACATAACGATGTCTATCTTTTCAAAAAATACTCCTGCAACGGAAAATGAATCAAGCGCCAATAATGAAGGGGCTACCGAGGAATATGTTGCGCCCGAAGAAGTTGTTGCGAGTGCGAGCGCCTCTGAGCAAGTCACAAGGTTGGAGTCTAGCGCTCGATCAAGTGTATTAAGTAAGCCGTCCATCATCAGCGAAGGCTTTACATTTGAGGGCACCATTACTTCGGATGGCGTTCTCAACATTGCTGGTACAGTGCGCGGCAAAATTACAGCTAAGTCTGTATTGATCGATTCCAGTGGTCAGGTTGATGGCGAGCTGAATTCAGAGCAATTGGTCATCAAGGGTCAACTTAAAGGTGACGTCAATTGCGAAGACCTTAATGTTGGTCCACTTGCTTATGTGGATGGCAATATTAGTTACAAATACATTCATATTCAGCGCGGCGGTAAGGTGGCTGGAAAATTTATTAAAAACTAATACTGAATTCTCATGGCCATCAGACAAAGTCATGCGATTCGAGTATTAGATCCCTCTAGGGAAACGTTTGGTTCAATTATTGGATCGGATTTAGAGATCTCTGGCCGTATTGTTGCAACTAAGAGTCTGCGTATTGATGGCACCATTATTGGTGATGTAGTAACTAAGCAGGGCGCAGATGTTTGTGTGGCACTTGGTAAGACGGGCCTAGTCCAAGGCAATATATCTGCGGGGAGAGTGTTGGTAGCTGGGCGAGTTGAAGGCAACGTTCGCGCTACCGAAAGAGTGGAATTGCATAGCGGCGCCGATGTGCATGGCGATATTATTTACGCCCAAATTGGTATTGAGCAAGGCGCCCGCTTAAGTGGGTTGTTATCAAAGATCACCGAGCAGGATATATTGCTCGACGACCATTCGGATCGTTAAATTTTCGCAATAGGAAAATATGACATCTAACGAACCCATCAAGATACTTGTCACCAACCAAAAGGGTGGTGTTGGCAAAAGCACCATCTCGGCAAATTTAGCAGCCTATTTTGCTTTGCAAGAGGGCTTACAAGTCGCGCTCGTTGACTTTGATAAGCAAGCATCTTCATCACGTTGGACTAAAAAAGCGCCAGATGTTGGCATTCGAGTCAGTCAAGTAGAGATTAATTATCAGAGCGCAGGCATGGCATTGCTTAGCGCTCGCGCTGGTGTTCGTAAGTATTCATCTGGAGTGGATATCAGTATCTGCGACTTTACTTGGACTCCGGCGATGTCAGAAGACTTTATGTCTGATTTTGATATTGTTCTGATTCCTAGTTCTAGCGCTAAATTTGAAATGGCTAGCACTGAAATTTTCATATTGGAGTACGTGCAAAAGAGAATGGCTCGTTTGGCGGCAAGCAAACAAAGTTTGATTGTGGTTCCAAGTAGGGTCGATCCAGGTTACGCAGCAGTTGGGGCGTTTACCAATTTAGATTTTTTAGCAAATTGCCATATCGCTCCACCGATACATCGTACGCCCCAAGTAGATAGTTATGTGTATGAAGATTTCTTTTGTGTTTGTCCAGATAAGGCGGTTGCTGATAATTTTTGCACTTTTGGTAAATACATTGTTAATAAAATTGAAGAGCGTCGTGAGACCAAAAAGACTTTGTCTATTAGCGGTCAGTCCGTCAATCGTGAGATCGCGAAAAAAGTCAGCGTATTAGATGACTATCGCAAACGTGCTCATAATCTTGGTTTTTATGGCGGCGCTGCAATGGCTGAAGTAAAACCAAAAGCAAGTCCTGATATTCCTCAGGAAGCGCCGCTTAGCCGTTCAATTGGAGAGCGTTTCATCCCTAGCTTTTTGCGAAAGTCTACAGAGCAGGATTAAGGATTGCTTGGCTAAGCTAGTAGAGCCATTTGCAAGTGCCCTAAGATGACTTTGCTCATCTGAATGAGCAGCATCAAAATTAGCGCCGACAAATCAAGCCCTGAAATTTTGGGGCTGATTTTTCTTAAAGGTCTTAAAAGGGGCTCAACCATTTCACTAAACAGCTCTTGTGTGGGGGAGTATGTTTGAATCCAACTAAAAATTACATAAACCAATAGCAAGCCAATCAAACCCGATAGCGCCAAATCAAGTAGATCAAATAGTGCGATAACTAGTATTTGTACATCGGGAGATTTTGCATTTGAAAGAGCTTGGAGCAAGAGTACTTTTGTTAAAACAAGTAAATAGCTGGCGGCCAATGACTTGATATCAATCCGAGCGCCATAAGGGATGATTTTTCCTAATGGGCCAATCAGCCAGTTTGTAAGTGCGTACAGAAGGTGGCCAAAAGGATTGCCTGAGGTAGGCGAGAAATTGATTTTTAAATAATGTAAATAAAAACGTAAAAGGCAGGCGGCCACCAAAACGGTGGTGCAGGCCTCAATACAAAGTGAAAATAGTTCAAAAAACATGTTTTAGATTGACTCTAATTTTTATATCAAGCCACATATTAAGCCTTATAAGCCTCAATTGACATTTCAGATGAGCCCATCGAAAATGATTTGACTGTGAGATAGAGGGGTAGCATTTAACCTTCTTAAATCTAAAACTGAGTTAGGGCCAGGATGAGCGATCCCCAAAGACACGATATTTTTGAAGATGAAAATGGCACACGCGTAGCTGTAAGGCAGGTTTTTCCTCCTAATGCGATGGGAATTGCTTATATTGAGTATAAGAATTTGTCCGACTCTAACCTTCGTTTTTTGCCGCATGCAGAGTTTTTAGAAAAATTTAAGTGGGTAGATAACTTTGGGGCAACTGATACTTTTGCCAAAACCAACGCCCATGTAGCAGTAGTTGCCCCTCCTCACGCCGAAGAGGGCGAAGAAAAGGGTTCCGGAGAGGCGAAGGCAGCTTCCGGGGAGTCAGATAAGTCTGCGGCTGACCATGCAGAGGAAAATCAGGCTGCAAAGCCTTCTAGAACCGAATAAATTGGCTGCTTGTGGTTAAAATTAGCGCATCTTACTTAGAGATTTAGATGCCGACCCTCTGGCTTTGCTTGTCAGAGCTTTTTATCCCACAAGGAAACCGATGCGAGATACTGCCCCCCAATCTCGGGGTCCTCAAGTAGCACTAAAAATTACCGCCATTATCTGCGGTAGCATTTTGTTGCTAGTTTCTGCGCACACCGGAAGTGCTTCGCTGGACTTTGGTTTGTTTTCACAGTTTGTTATTAGCCAAGTCCAGAGCTCGCAACAGTTGCAATGGATATTTGGGATTATTTTTCTAACTGCGGGCATTGTCTTTGTGCCAATAAAAGCGAAAACGCCAAGATCATTTTCTGGTGCCAAAGAATTAGGCAACGACTCTTATGTGCTGTATTTAGTCGACAAATACAGTATTGAAAAAAATCTGGTGCTGGATCAACTGATAGTTCGTGACAAAATATTTTCCAATGCAGAAGATGCTTTAGCCTTTGCGCACGCTATTGAGTGTCCAGCTAAAGCTAGCGCACCAGCTACCAGCTTTTCTTCCCCAGAAGTTGCACCATCGGCTCCAGAGGAGCCAAGTCCCCAGCCAATCAATCAAAGTGGCTTTGCGGATAATCTCAAGAATCCATTTTCACGTTCTCAAGCGGCAACTATGTCTATTGAGCATCCGGTATGGAGTGAGGCTAAGCGCATCAAGGTTACCGTTGTTATAGGGGTTTTGCTAGTTGTGATTGTGCTGGGTAGCCTCTTTTATGCTAACTCTCACTCTCTCAGGAATAATGTTAAAGCTGTTACTGTCACAGAGCCCGCTCCAAGTGCTGCTTCAGTCGCTAATACTGATCAGGTTGTTTCTGGAACAATTGCAAGCCAAGATACAAGTAATGCACCTGAAGCAAAAGAAACTGGTAAGCCATCAACAACTGTACCCATAAACGAGAGATGGATTGGTCTCTGGGCTCCAGAAGGGGGTGGCAAGCAAAAGCTTTCAGTTACCGCAAGCCTAATGAAGTATGGGGATGAAGAATTTTCTTGGGTAGGAGTTCGACCAAAAGGTATTGTGCAGTGCTGCTTGGCTTTTTATGAGGGGGCAACCACAAAGGCCGACTTACTTGCCAGAATTTCTGGTGCACAAGATTCTGGTGCAACACTTAAGCCTGAACCCCAAAAAACTTTGGCTTTGGTGAATGGCTTAAGCGATGGTAACTTTAAACGAATTGTATTTGCGGATCCTTTCCTCAAAAAATACTTCTTTATCTATGACCAAAATTTTGTATATCGCATTAGTCGAGATTTAGGTGATAAGGCTGACGTAGTAGTAGAGCAATTTAAAAAACAAGAATAAGCCAATGACATCCCCATCCGAATTGGAGCCTTCTTCAGCTACCAAGTTGCAGCCGTATGAGCAATTGCGTTTATTGCGGGAGCAGACTCACATTCGGACCATTACCGATGAAATCGTCGGTCAACAATGCATCTTTTTTTATAGTCGAAATTGGGTATTTGATTACTCTCTCAATAGTTCCGACAGGCAATGGGACATTACGCAACAGGTTTACTTTCGCAATGTACGCAAACACAAAGCGCTTGCATTTGCTTTGCCATATATTGTTATTCAACTCGCTTTTGCTAACTCACCTGGTTACTTACGCGCCATAGTTACTTATGGTGGGGACATCACTAAGATGATTGGATCAATGGACCATTTCATTAAGCGTGAGGAGGGAATTCGTGCTTGGGTAGAGCAACCAGACTTTAGTTGGCAGCCGTCGAGCATTGCTGAGTTGTCAAACAGGATATTGGAAGAAGGTAACCAATTTAAAGATATCGAGTTTTATCGATACCATGAGCCTTTTCATGCGAAGTTGAGTGGTACCTGGGAACAAATCACGGTCTAAGATAGTCCCGTTATGTCTATGCAAAACTCTGATTTTTACCAAGCTGAACAATATTTGAAGTTGGGTCTATATCCCCAAGCTTTTGAGACATTTATGTCACTTGAGGTAGGTAATTTCGAGTGTACTTTTTTGGCACCCTGCAAAATGGCTTTAGATGGTCAGCTCAATGAATCTCAGTTAGAAGTCTTATTTCACGAGCTTGAACGTGAGCTAAAAAATAAAAATCCGCAAGCGATCTATAACTACGGGGTTGTAAAAAGCCACCTTGGGGATGTTCATAAGGCGACTGAATTATTGCAATTGGCCATGGATTTAGGTGTTGCCGAAGCCCGCGGCGCATTAAGCCGTTTGCTGCTCAAGTAAGACACTGACTTAGATCATTTTGATATTACACAACTCTTTTATTCTTACTTTTGCTTATATCAAGATGTTTAAATAGGTAAAATTTGTATTCCAATCAATAGCTTAAAACTCTATCCTCAAGAAAGCCTTAGTTTTGCTGCGCACCCCTTTGTAATTTTTAGGATTAGTTGTTGATCATATATATGCTTAATTTTTAAGCATAGAAACCCACTAATAAATCTATATAAATCAATCAGTTGGAGCTAGATTTCAACTGGTAAGAAATTCCTCAAAACAAGGGTTTTTCCCTTTGAGAAGTCCATAACTACCCCTACGATGTAGCAATCAGCATTGCTTATCTTGATGGAGGTTATATGGGACAAAAAGAAGCTCTTGGCAAATCAGAACAGGCTTCCGAGTCTTTTGTGGAGTTGCATATTGAGGATCTCGTTAAGGATCGTCTTTTGTGGCAGGCGCAAGTCGGAAGGCGTACCTATCCCAGCGACACCCTCCCTAGCGTGATTCATATTCTTGAATCAAGTCTGACAGCCATTAGATAGCAGCATGAACCTCAAGAGCTATATTGCCCCCATTGCTTTGGCAGTATTCACTGCCATTATTGGGTTTTATCTGTTGCTGGGGTCTAGCCCAGCGAACACTCGCTCGCATTCCGAGGGCGGCGCCTTGGATGCTGAAGTCTTGCGCTATTTTTCAGCTAAAGCGGATCAATATGCCAAAGAAGATGCCGAGGCCAATAGCGGAAAGTCGGCCAAAAAAGCAGGCCAGATTTAGATTGCCAATCCTCTAGTTATATCCGCAAGGATAGAGTTTCCTCAGTTTCTTGAGCAGAATGTCATCGACGTTCGGCTTAATCGGGTTATCAGCAATCTCATTGATGCCGGTGGCAATGATCTCTCGATAGTCAGAGATGCTCAGCTTTAAATAGGGCGGGAAGCAATACAAGGGAACTTGTTTATTGTTAACAAGCGCCTTATTTGCGGTATTCAGGCCGGAGCTGAGGCCCAATAAATAAGTATTCGTAGATTGCGTCTTACTTTTGTTCTCATAATCAGCGATAGATAAGTCAGCCCAGGCATTGAAGGAGGCGAAGGTTCCAATCAAGAGTGGCAGGAGTAGCAAGAGTGGTGATTTTGTGATCATAGTTTTTAAGCAAAGCAAAAGTGAGCTGAATGTGGACTTAGGAATAATTTAACAGATGCCGGAAATACCGCGCTTTTTCAAGCCATAGTAAGCTATGAGCAATAGATTACTAACAAGGATCATTTATGGCTGATATTGACTGGGATTTTTGGTTTTCAAAGCCCTATATATACACTTGGCAGGCTGCCGCTTTGATCCATGGAATTAATCCCAAGCAAGTGAAGTTTCCAGTGCGTGATGCAGCAGGTGAGTTGCACTTTGATCGATCAAATTTTGATGGTCAGTACGATGAATTTAAGGCCAAGCTCGATTTACTCACCGAGCATGCTTGGATACAAAACTTTTCCGCCCAAAATATGCGAGTGGATTTCAAGCGGTTTTTATTCTGGGCACGCCACATTCGTAAATGGGATATGCCACCAAGGTTGGCGGCATTTGCGCAAGGGGTTGATCTCGATGCTTTAGATGAGAATGCAGAAGAGAAAGCGAATTTATTAAGAGATGAGCGCAATACGCTGCAGCTCATTTGGGCGCTAAGGACTTTACTCAAAGAGCATCAGTACGGCAAAACGGACCGTGAGCTCATTTATTACTTATCTAAAACTTATCCCGATAGACCTGGATTTAAACGACTTGCTTTAGAGATGAAATTTGCTGAAGCGCAGGTTGCCTCAGAAATCTAAACTATTTTGGGTAGGCTGTAGCCTTTGGAATGTCATCGGCTGTCCAAGTTTTGCTCAGATCGCCTGTTGGGCCAAACTTCACAAATGAATATAAGACGCCCAGTATCAAAGCTGCGATGGCAATGATTTTTGTTATTTTGTGATCATGCTCTTCTTTAATGACGTATTTTGGCGCTGGCTGGCGCACTTGAAAAACTTCAGGAAAGGCGTCTTCAATGGATTCTTTGGCTGATTTAATAAAGCGGTAGCGCACTTCTTCAGATTCGCCTATCTCAATCGCACGAGCAGCCTTGAAGTATTGTTCGCTAGCCCCACTCAGTATTTTGGCTTTGTGAATCAGGTCTGAGTGTCTTTCAAGTTCTTCCGGTGTCATTGCCTGCTAATCTCCATTTAACGGCATGCCTCAGGCATTACTTTTCTTCTTGGTGCGCTTGGATTTGGATAGGGCTTTAAATTGATTGATCATTTGATTACGAAATTTGATAAAAGCCTCATTAGAGTCAAATGCCTCAATAGCCTCTTTTTCGATCTCGCCATCGCCGATTCTGTAGCTGACAACCCAATAATGGGCTAAATCGCTCGGTTCGATCAAGATCACTTCAAACTTTTGCACGGCTGACTTTGCTCCTTAATTCAGATTAATCATACTCCCAGTAAAATAAACGGCATGGCCTATGAAACGTACCCCCCAGAGCTCGGAAAAATCGATCCTAAATTCGCATTAGATCCACGCTTTATTTTTAAAAACTTGGAGAGGATGTTATCCCCGGGGCCGGTATCAGCAATCTTTAATGTAAAAACCTCTGAAAAATTTCCGGTTAGTGTGCAGAGCTTGGATCCCAAGTTGGGTATCAAATTCAAAGCAGAAGAGTTGCCTAAGAATGGTATGGGTTCGTATCTTCAAGAGTCATGTTATTTTGTTGCTGGTCTTGAGGCTGGCAAGCTGCAATTTCCCATTGGAGGCTTAAGGTCGGCCGAAGTAGGCGGATTGGCTTGCGATATACCTAATGCTGTAACACTCATTCAGAGGCGAGAAGACTTTAGGGCAAAGGCACCGCCTGACCGAGCTTTTAAGGCGCTCATTTTCTTTACCGTAGGCAAAGAGATGATTGGGGATATTGTGGATGTCTCTGATAAAGGGTTACAGTTAGATCTTCGCCTTGGGGCAACAGAGATGGAAGTTGGTACTATTTGGACCAATTGTTCGTTAGAGCGGTTAACCGCTAGAACTGCTAAATTCGATCTTATCATCAGAAACATTCGGCCAAGCCCCTTGGAGGCCTCTCGAATTCGGGTGGGCTGTGAGCTGCATGAGCCAACCAAGCTCAATTTAAACGAATTTTTGAGTACCAGATCAGCCATTCAGAGTGCTAGACTAAATCGCCGTATTAACTACTGGTTTCAAGATACATCCTGGTGTTAGTGCAAGACGTTACCAAGGTATCAACACCCTAAGGCACTAGAGTGGTGCGGTAACACTCCCATATTACAATCAGTTCTTATAGATATTTGCTCAAAAGAGCATAGGAATAAGGTTATGGGTTACGGCGCAATTGATTTAGCACAATTAAATATGCAAAGAGGCAAGTATGAGGTTGCCTTTGATATTTTGTTTGATGCTGCAGTTAATGATCAAAATGATGATGCGCTCTTTTTGCTGACTAAGATGACCTTTGACGGCAATCTCAATGCCGAGCAGATGGAAAAGTTCTATGAGTTACAAAATGGCCATACCAGCTTAGGCAATGGTTACGCTTTATTTAATGTTGGCTTGATGCATGAGCGCGGCCTTGGTAATGTCAAGCAATGTTATAAAACTGCAGTCGAGTATTACCAAAAAGCAATTAAGGAAGAAGTAAAGGATGCATTTTGTAATTTGGGCAATATTTATGCCTTAGGGCTCGGCATGGAGGAAGGCGTTCCAAGAAATGTGGAGTTAGGAGTTAAATACCTTACGATTGGCGCAGAAGAGGGTAGCCGTCAGTGTGCGTATACCTTGGGCTCGCTCTATGGCAAAGGTGAATTTGTACCATTAGATCTCAAAAAAGCCTTTTACTTCTTATCCTTGGCCGCACTACAGGGCCATGATCAAGCTAAACGCGTACTACACATTTTTGTGCACACCCATAAAGAAAATTATGATGCTGAGATGGAAGCTGCTCAGTATCAATTTGGGAAGATTCAAAATCTTCGACTGTTATATAAGTGCCTCTAACTTGATGAATTAGAAATTCAATTTGAGTCAATCGGCATGATGAAAAAAAGCGTATTAAAAAAATTGAATTTTCCAGCGTATGTATTTCACGCTATTCATACTTTCGTCGTAAAAAATAAAGGACGAACCTTTCGCCAAAAGGTTTTCTCGCTTTTAAATCCAACACCAACATCCGGAGAGTTGCATCACATCATTGATCATGTGATTGTGATTTCGGTATTGCTGTCCGTCGTATCCATTATTTTGGAGACGGTTTCATGGATTCACGCGCCTTTTCAGAAGGAATTTTACGCAATTGAGCTTTTCACTGTAGCTGTATTCTCGGTTGAATACATAGGGCGCGTGTATTCCTGCTGTGAAGAGCCCAAATACCAAGAGCCTATTATGGGAAGGCTCAAATACATGTTTACGATTGGCGCTTTGATTGATTTTGTTGCGGTAGCGCCATTCTTTGTCGGACTTGCGTTTCATGAAACCTTCGATTTGCGTTTCTTGCGAGTCTTTAGGTTGTCGCGATTACTCAAGCTAACGCGCTACACCGGTACGCTTAATACAATGTACAAGGCTATCTATCGTGAGCGCCGTGTCCTATTTGCAGCTGCATTCATGATGACTTTATTGGTCATATTGACGGCAAGCTTGGGTTTTGAATTGGAGCATGCAGCGCAGCCCGATAAATTTGACACCATTCCTGATGCTATGTATTGGGCCGTCATTACTCTTGCTAGCGTTGGTTATGGAGACTTAACCCCAGTTACCCCGCTGGGCAAGGCAATGACTGTTGTAATAAGTCTGATTGGAATTGGTATTTTTGCAATCCCAGCAGGCTTAATGGCATCCGCCTTTACCGATCAGTTGCGCATTGATCGTGAGGCATTTGAAAATGAGTTCAGGGATGCCATTGCCAAGGGAAGACTCTCTCCTGGAGATCGCCTTGCTTTAGAGGCTGAGGCAGAACGCTTGCACCTATCTATGGAAGATGTGGATCGCATTACTGACAAGGTCAAGAGTGAGCTCATGAGTAACACGGGTGTCTTGCCAGAGGGCATTGCTCCGGAAATTGTGTTTGAAAAATATCGCCAGCAAATTAGCCATCTCAAAGTATTTTCTCTGAGCAAGCAATCTGAGCATGTTGAGTTGATGCTTCAAGAAAGTGGCAATGCCACTGAGTTGGAGCGCCAAATTTGGTTATTAATAAAACAAAAATCTAATTAGATTGCTCAACGCGTAGCAGCTGATAAATCGACTCATGGATTGGGCTGGGTAGATCTTGCTGGCCAGATTCAGTAAGCTCCATACTAATTTTTCCACGTAAAACGATTAAGCCCTTCAGCGTTTCGCGTTTATGAAAGTGATCGTGCTCTCGATCAATCTCTTGGATCAAAAACTGATGCAAGAAAGTGTGATTGGAGAGGTCAAGCTTTAATGCAAATGCTAAGCGATCAATTTCTTGATTGAGTTGATGCACAACTTTGTGCAGCTCATTATCGAGGTAGGGCTTATCAATTTGGCTCATATCATTTCAGCTCTCAGCCAATCTATTCGGAATTTTCACTTTTGATGCATTGGCAGTTTACAGCCTTCTATTATAGGTAAGGCGCTGTAAATGCGTCATTTTTTGGTCTTATTTGCGACTTATAATGCTCAATGGCGCTTTTGACGATGGGTTTTCCCTTGGCTATTAAAAGCATAAACCCCCAGTCATCATGTTTTGGTAAGAAATGTGGATAAAAGAATGAATCAAGTATTGAATTTAAGTGGCAAAAAAGGACTCATTCTTGGGGTGGCCAATGATCAAAGTATCGCCTGGGGATGCGCGCTCATGGCAAAGCAGATGGGCGCTGATGTAATTGTGACTTGCCTTAATGAAAAAGCAAAAGGATATGTCGAACCACTTACCAAGGCTGAGCAAATCGATCTTAAGGTTTGCAACGTGGAAGATCCAGGCGCATTGGAGGCGCTGGTTAATACTGCGGTTAACAAATTCGGTCAATTGGATTTTGTGATTCACTCGATTGCGTGGGCGCCATTAGAAGATTTGCATGGGCGCGTAGTGGATAGTTCAAGCATGGGTTTTTCCAGGGCAATGGAGGTGTCATGTCACTCCTTTGCAACCTTGGCTAAGTTATGTGTACCTCATATGCCCAAAGGAGGCGCTTTGCTAACAATGACTTATTTGGGTGCTGATGAAGCAGTGCCTCACTATGGTTTGATGGGGCCAGTGAAGGCTGCGCTTGAATCTTTGGTTCGATATATGGCGGTAGAGTTAGGCGGCAATGGAATCCGAGTACATGCAGTTTCTCCTGGACCGATATTGACACGAGCGGCTTCGGGTATTGATCATTTTGATGAACTCATGCGCGAAGCAGCGCAAAAATCGCCATTAGGAAGACCAGTGCGCTTAGATGAAATTGCTAGCTTGAGTACATTTTTGTGCTCAGATGCAGCATCAGGAATGACAGGTCAAACGATTTATGTGGATGGCGGCTCTCACGCCGTTGCCTAAGGAAAATTAGATGAACACACAGCTAGATGACAAAGATTTAATAGAGAACATCACTTATGACGAGCTCAGTATTGGTCAAAGTGCTCGCTTATTGCGCACTCTCACGCTTGAGGATATTCAGGCATTTGCTGCGGTCTCTGGCGATACGAACCCAGCCCACTTAGATCCTGAATATGCCAATGACACGATGTTTCATGGTGTTATCGCTCATGGAATGTGGGGAGGGGCTTTGATTTCTGCATTGCTGGGTACTAAGTTTCCAGGGCCTGGAACTATTTATCTGCAGCAGGATTTGCATTTTTCAAGACCGGTTCGTATTGGCGATACATTGGCAGTAGTGGCGACAGTGCAATCCAAAGATGACGAAAAAAAACGTGTTGAACTGGACTGCGTGGTTCAAAACCAAAATGGTGAAAAAGTGCTGCATGGCACGGCTCGCATTATTGCCCCTACGCAAAAAATATCGCGACCCAGATTGAGTTCGCCACACATTCAGATATTTGACCCTGAAGCCCGCTTTCATACGTTATTAGAAAAGACTAAAAATTTAGAGCCCGTTTTTTGTGCGGTAGTGCATCCATGCGATAAGGAGTCTTTAGTAGGTGCGGTCGATTCTGCTATTGCAGGCTTAATCAAGCCGATTTTGATTGGTCCAGAAAAGAAAATTTTATCGATTGCAAGTGCTGCTGCCATTGATATCTCGTCATATGAGTTGATTGACGTTCCTCATAGCCATGCTGCTGCAGATAAAGCGGCTGATTTAGCGGTAGAGCGAAAAGTGGAAATGATGATGAAGGGTAGTTTGCATACAGATGAACTCTTGCATGCAATATTGGCTCGCCCTCAGTTAAGAACCGGCAGAAGAATGTCGCACGTATTCCGTTTTGACATTCCGATGTATAGCAAGCCTTTATTAGTTACAGATGCGGCGTTGAACATACGCCCAACGCTAATGGAAAAGGTCGACATTATTCAAAATGCTATCGATTTTAGTGTGATCATGGGCGTTGCCAATCCCAAGGTAGCGATTTTGTCGGCAGTCGAAACAGTGAACCCAGATATTCCGTCAACGATTGAGGCGGCTGCACTTTGCAAGATGGCTCAGCGCGGACAAATTAAGGGCGGCACTCTGGATGGCCCATTGGCATTCGATAATGCGATCTCGATTCATGCAGCGCAGATTAAAGGAATTGATTCGCCTGTTGCAGGTGATGCTGATATTTTAAATGTGCCTGATTTAGAGTCTGGCAATATGCTGGCAAAACAACTAGAGTACTTTGCTGGCGCAAGTGGAGCCGGCTTAGTTTTAGGCTCCAAAATTCCAGTGGCGTTAACCAGTAGGGCTGATAGCGCACGCACTAGAGTGGCATCTGCCATATTGGGTCTACTTGTAGCGCATGCGCATCGCCAAAACAGCTAGCCTTACTCAATATCAAACTACAGATTTCATCATGGCAATTCTCTCTGTCAACGCGGGATCTTCAACTTTAAAGTTTGCGCTTTACCCCGTTGATCAAGGTGCGGTTCAGCCCTCGGTCTTGGTAGGAAGTTATGAAGGTTTGGAACCAAATGGTGCGCCGATGCTCAAGTATGGCTACGAGGGGGAGATAAGGTCAGTGCCCTTGGATTGCCTATCAAGAGAGCCTTTTGCTTGCGCCTTGAGTCAATTAAAAAACTTGGTCCTGACGCTTCCGAATATTCCAAAAATTCAAGCCATAGCTCATCGTATTGTTCATGGCGGATCACTCTTTACTCAAAGCGTCATCTCTACGACATCGATACTTAAAGAATTATCAAAGTTGAATGTATTAGCGCCATTGCATCAACCGCACAATATTGAGGGTGTGCGTGCTTTTGCAAATGCGTTTCCTGATATTCCACAGGTGCTTTGCTTTGATACTGCCTACCATAAGACTGTATCGAGTATTGAATCAGCTTTTGCGTTACCGGCGGAAATTACCTCTCAGGGTGTTAGGAGGTATGGTTTTCATGGCCTGTCTTATCAATATATTATTGGCACGCTTTTGGATTGCACGAAGCGCGCTCAGGGCAGGGTGATGATGGCTCATCTTGGAAATGGCGCAAGTCTTTGTGCTGCTATTGGTGGTAAGAGTATTGCTACTACCATGGGATTTTCCGCTTTGGATGGACTCATGATGGGGACAAGAGCTGGATCATTAGATGCGGGTGTTCTTTTGTATCTTTTGGATAAGGGTCTTACGCCCGAACAGCTGGAAAAATTACTTTATAAGAAGAGTGGCTTACTCGGGGTTTCAGGGATTTCAGCTGATATGCGTAAACTTAGAGCAAGCAAGGAGCCCTTGGCAATAGTGGCAATTGATTTGTTTACTCATAGAGTCGTGCGTGAGGCTGGGGCTATGGTTGCTTGTCTTGAAGGCTTGGATGTTATTGCTTTTAGTGGTGGAATAGGTGAGCATGATAGTCGGCTGCGACAGTCTGTATGCGAAAAACTATCTTGGCTGGGTATTAAGCTAGACGAGACCCTCAATCAAGCCGCAACGAATGATGCGATTTCCAAAATTAGCGCTGAAGATAGTGCGATTGAAGTATGGGTTATCCCAACAGATGAGGGCTTGGTTGCCGCTCGCGATGCTCAAGCGCTGTTGGCTCAGCGCTGAACATCAAGCTACCAAAATATAAATGGCTAGTTTCTAGGTTTTGGGTAAGCCGTCGATTTAGCAACATCATCCGCCGTCCAGGTTTTGCTTAAGTCACCAGTTGGGCCAAAGGCGACAAATGAATAGCAGATGCCCAGAATTACCGCGGCCAATCCCACGATCTTGAGAACTTTATAGTCACGCTCTTCTTTGATGACATATTTGGGGGCAGGGTGGCGTACTTCAAAAACTTCAGGGAAGGCTTCTTCTATTAATTCTTTTGCGGATTTGATATAGCGATACCGCTCATCCTCAGGTGCACCAGCCTCAATAGCTTCGGCTGCTTTGAAGTAGAGTTCGCTAGCAGAGCTCAGAATCTTCGATCTCTGAACGCACTCAATGTGTCTTTCTTGCTCGAATGGTGTCATTGTCATGGAATATCACCCCTTAAATTGAATTAATTAATTTTACTTTCACAGAGTTAAAAAGTCACCTTTTGAGCATAGTCAAAGTGCCGTTAAATAGGTGAATATTTTGGAATTCAGTTGGATCTAAGCTAGACTTCCCAAAACTAAATTAAATCGATTAGAGTTAGGCATATCGCACTAATTAGGCTGATTTCTTCAATATATTAGGAGGAGTATCAATTGCAATATTCAAGATATTTTGCATGGCTCTCAACGCTGATACTCGTAGCCATTTCTATTGCTTACGATAGCCCCCTTAGCATCCTCTTTATAGCCTTATTTCTAATTGGTCTTGCAGACGTGATTCAAGACCGTCACTCGATTTTACGTAATTACCCTCTGATTGGGCATCTGCGTTTCATGCTGGAGTATATTCGCCCGGAAATTCGTCAATACTTTTTAGAAGATGACGAAGAGAAAATTCCTTTTTCTAGAAATCAGCGGGCGATGGTTTACAGTCGCTCAAAAAAGGCAAATGATAAAAGAGGTTTTGGTTCAACCAAATTAATGTATGGTCCAGATGGAGAGTGGTTAGGACACTCTAATTCCCCGCAGCATCCTGATCCTACAACCTTTCGTATTCAAGTGGGTGGGCCTAGTTGCTTACAGCCATATTCATTGTCGATTTTTAATATCTCAGCAATGAGTTTTGGCGCTCTTTCTTCCAATGCCATTAGAGCGCTCAATAAGGGTGCAAAGCTTGGCGGTTTTGCACATGACACTGGTGAAGGATCGATATCTCCTTACCATAGAGAGTTTGGTGGCGACATCATTTGGGAAATTGGATCTGGATATTTTGGTTGTCGAAATCAAGACGGAACTTTTTCTGAAGAAAAATTTACAGAGCAAGTTGTAGATCCACAAATTAAGATGGTAGAGATTAAGTTATCTCAGGGCGCTAAGCCTGGGCATGGCGGTGTTTTACCCGGCCCTAAGGTCACTGCGGAAATTGCTATAACGCGTGGCGTTCCCGCTGGTGAAGATTGCGTTTCCCCGGCTAGTCATACGGCATTTTCTTCGCCAGTAGAGTTAATGCAATTTATTGCTCGCTTAAGAAAGCTCAGTGGTGGCAAACCCATCGGCTTTAAGTTGTGTATTGGCCAACCATGGGAGTTTTTTGGAATTGCAAAGGCAATGCTAGAGACCGGAATATGCCCGGACTTTATCGTGGTCGATGGTAGTGAAGGTGGTACAGGCGCAGCACCAGTCGAGTTTACCGATCATGTTGGTATGCCCTTGCGCGAGGGCCTGCGCTTGGTGCACAACACGCTGGTTGGCATCGGCAAAAGAAAAGAGATAGTTGTAGGCGCATCAGGAAAAATTATTTCTGCTTACGATATTATTCGAGCAATTGCCCTAGGCGCAGATTGGTGTAATTCTGCAAGGGGCTTTATGTTTGCTTTGGGATGCATTCAGTCAAGATCTTGCCATACTGATAAATGCCCTACTGGTGTTGCCACACAAGATCCGCTTCGTCAAAGAGCGCTGGTTGTTCCTGATAAGGCTGAACGAGTTCATGCATTTCATAACAACACGATGCAGTCTCTTGCTGAATTGATTGGCGCAGCTGGGCTTGCGCACCCCAGGGAAATTACATCTGATTATCTGATGTGTAGGGATGCGTCTGGTAAAGCAATTCCGCTTTTCTCTAAATTGCCGACTGTAAACCCAGGTCATTTATTGCAAAGAGTTGATAGTATGTCTGGCCTTCCTCAAGAATATGAGCTGTATTGGAATAGGGCGTTGACCAATAAGTTTGGATTGGCGCCGCTTATATGAGTGCTCTCAACATATATAGCCAAAAACTATCTTGATGTAAGCTTTAATTTGGCACACATTAATATTCATAAATTTTCAACTTATCTATGACGAGTAAAAATCTATTCTTAGCCAGCATCTTTATGTTGGCCAATGCGCTTGTAGATGTTAGTGCCAACTCAAGCGCAAATAGCCATGGCAATAATTCGCAAAGCGCTAGTAAAACTAAGCAGAGCGCAGCAAGAGATATTTCTTACTCTTGTTCAGGTGAATATGTAAAGCCTGAAAGCATTAAAATTTTGTGGTCAGAGCTTAATTACAATTTACCTATTACTGTATTAGATGGATTTAATTCTGAAACGTGTATTGGTAAGGCGACAAAAAATACTTTTACCTGGGACCGAGGTACTAGCCAAGCATCTTTAGATCGGCGCACTGGCACACTCACCATTAAGCCTAAAAAAGATGGCATCTCAATTTCATTGAAATGCATTGTGGTTGAATAGTGTTAACACCTAAATTCTTAGTCATGATCCCTTTCCTTTTAGTAGTACTCTGAGCTCATTTACTTCGTATTACTCGGCTATAGTTCTAGCAATTACCAGTCTTTTACCTACCCTCTCAAATGAATATGAAAAAAACTTTATTTACTTTGACTTTTGGCCTTACTTTTGGGCTCACTTCGATTCCGGTTTTGGCTGATCCACCTCTTCCACCGTTTTATGAGTCTGTTACGAAGATGGCTCCAAATGGCAAGCTAGGTCAGATCATCAAGAAGGAGCAGATCAAAACTTCAGTTAAGGGTGCTCAAGCTTGGAGAATTGCTTACATATCTTCAGATGTTGCTGAACGTAAAACAATTGCGACAGGGACGATCATTTCACCTATCGGACGCGCTCCGAAAGAGGGTAGACCCATCATGGCTTGGGCTCATGGTACTACTGGGTCTGCGCAAAATTGCGGACCGTCCCAAATTATCGATCCCACTGCGCCACTCAATGAATATTTTTTACCTGACGGTAATTCATGGACTGATTACGGCATTGCAAATGTAGAGCAGTTTATTAAAGAGGGTTATGTAATTGTTGCTACCGACTATCAAGGCTTGGGCGGTGGCGGAAAGCATCAATACGCCGTAGCCGCAACCAATGGTAGAGATGTTATTAATTCAGCAAGAGCGGCCAGTTCCATGAAAGAGGTGGGAGCAGGTAAAAAGACTATTGTTTATGGTTGGTCTCAGGGTGGCGGGGCAACTATTGCTGCTGCAAGCATGCTGGATTACCAGGCCCTTCAGGGAACGGTCGCAGATAACCTTGAATACTTAGGTTTTGTGGGTTTGGCCCCAGACGATCAGGCAGTGTTGTTGCAAAATCCTCCGACTGATGAAGCGGGCGCCACCAAAGTCATTAACGAATTTACCCAAGCTAACATTCCCAATGTATTTCTATTTGCTCATTATGTGATGGGTCTTTGGGGTACTCAGGCCGCATTCCCCAATCTAAAGTTAACGGACATCTTGACTGATGAAGGTGCAGGATTTGTTGATAAGTTAGCGACAAATAAATGCGTGCACGTCATGGCAGATTCATTTAATTATGCCTATGGCGATCAATATAAAACCTTGATTAAACCCAGCGCTACCAATGCATTGGCTTGGATTAAAGGTTTTGTTGACGGCAGCGTAAAACCAGTTAAGCCAGTAGCACCTGTTGTTATTTACTGGGGCACAAAAGATACTGCAGTTCCTCCATTTGAGCATGAGCTGTATCAAAAGCAGATGTGCGCTATGGGGGCCAACGTTGGAAGAGTTCAGTTGCCAGGTGAACAAACCCACTTTGGAACTCCTGGTGTTGCGGCGCCAATGTATCTTGAATGGGTCAAGGATCGTATCGCCGGAAAGCCTTTGGCAAATGGATGCCCTCAAAGCTAGTGCGGGTAATTTATTTAAATAAAAAGCCACCTTTGGGTGGTTTTTTATTGTTACTCATTCGGTGAGCCAATATTTAATTTGCCAAAGTGTTATGCAAAACGACGCCTAGCCTGCAATCTCAGCGTCTTATGGGGTTCGGTTTAAAATATGGCCATTACTAATTGGTTCCAATTTTTTATGAAAATCAAATACACATTTATTAAATCTAGTCTCGCATTTTTCGCTCTAGCATTTGCTATAGGTGCAGGTGCGCAAACAATCAACCCTATGCCAAAGGTGAGTGATGATTGGCGTTTTTCTGTCAGCATTAATGCTTGGGCGCCAGAAAGTTGGACAACAACAACCGCTGGGAAGCTATCAAAGTCGACTTATTCCTCTATTAGTGACAATCTAAATAGCGCAGGTGGTTTTGCGCAATTGACCGGTGAAGCTCATAAAGGTAATTGGGGTGTTATGGCTGATTTGGTTTACTGGCAAATGTTAGGCAGTGGAAGTAAAACACGGTATGTGCCAAGTAGGGATGATGCTAGTCTTTATGCGGGCGTAAACGGCAAGGATACTCAGACAATCTTGACAATGGCCGCTACCTATACTGCTTACAACTCCAATAGCCTTTATTTGGATGGTTTGGCTGGCGCGCGTTACATTACTTCTACCACCACTCTAGATGCGACTGCTAAGCTTGCGCTTGATGGAACTACTGTGGCTTCTGCTGCTAAATATCCTTCTGCCACTAATCAAACAATCGATCCTGTGATTGGTTTCAAAGGTCGCGCTAGAATCGCCGATACTTCATGGTTTGTTCCTTTCTATGCTGATATTGGTAAGGGCCCAAGCTCTAATAACGGAACTTGGCAGACCCTCATTGGTATAGGTAATGCCTATTCTTGGGGTGATGTAACTTTGGCGTATCGCGCAATGGGCTTGCATCTAAATGGCGCCGTAGGTAAAACAAACTATACGAATGCTGGACCGCAACTTTCAGCGACATTTAATTTCTAAAGGACTGCTTGCATGTAAATAAAGCCACCTTCGGGTGGTTTTTTTGTGTGCTTGGTTGCGCAAAAGAAAAAGCCTCAAGATTTCTCAAGGGGCTTTTGTATAACTGGAGGGTCGGGCGAGATTATCTGTATAGTGGTATTAGTGCGATTTATGCATGATTCTTTCAATATTTATCGGGGGTTAAATGCAGAAACTTGGGATATTTTTATGCGCTGCAATAAGTATTTCTGCGGCATGTATTGCTGCTCCACAGGAGCCTATTTATTCAATGGTTGAGAAAGAGCAAAAGCCTTACTTAAGTACTTTAAAAGAGCTGGTTTCAATTGAGTCAGGTAGCAGGGATCGAGAAGGTTTGGACAAAATTTCTCAACTGATTTTTAATCGCCTTAAGGCGCTGGGCGGGCAAGTTGAGTTCATTGAGCCCGATGGAAAAATGTACCGCATGCATGACACGCCAGAGAAACCTGGTCGTATGGTCAAAGCAGAATTTAAAGGTACTGGCACTAAAAAAATTCTCTTGATTGCCCATATGGATACTGTGTATCTCAAAGGTATGTTGGCAAAACAGCCTTTTAGGATTGATGGTGATCGTGCCTACGGTCTAGGTATATCAGATGACAAGCAAGGCATTGCCTTAATTTTACATACGATTGATAGCTTGAAAAAGCTGAAATTTAATGAGTATGGAAAAATTACTGTACTGATTAACGGCGATGAAGAAATCAGCTCACCAGCTGCTCGCGCCTATTTTGCGAAGTTAGGTGCTGAGCATGACGCTACCTTCTCTTGCGAGGCTTCGCAAGCAAAATCTGACCGTATTGCTTTGACTACCGCAGGAATTGCGGCGGTCAATTTAAATATCACCGGAAAAGCATCGCATGCAGGCTCTGCGCCCGAGTTAGGGCGTAATGCGCTGGATGAGTTGTCATTCCAGATTCAGCAGATGCGAAATTTATCTAATCCCAAGGAGGGGATCAAGATGAACTGGACCTTGGCAACAGCGGGCACCAATCGCAATGTAATACCTGCAAATGCTTTTGCTACTGCCGATGTGCGTGTGATGAAAAAAGACGATTTTGATGTTGTGGAAAAAGAAGTGCGAGATCGTGCCAAAACACAGCAAACACCTGATATAAAAGTTGATGTAGGTTTTGAGCGTCGCCGTCCACCTTTGGTAACCAGCCCGCAATCATTGCAAATGGCTGAATATGCAAAAAGGGTTTACGCCGAGCTTGGACGAGATTTAATTTTGGGAACAGTGGCTGCTGGTGGTGGCACTGATGCTGCATTTGCAGCCCAAGATACTCAAAACCCAGTCATTGAAAGTATGGGCGTTCAGGGATTTGGTGCGCATTCAAATGACGATGAATATATCTTGCTGAGTTCCATTACGCCAAGAATGTATCTGCTTTCGCGCCTGATTATGGATGTGTCAAAAGGCAAGGTAGGGGATAAGAATTAAGCTGCTACCGATATGCTCCAAAAGAAAAGCCACCTTTAGGTGGCTTTTGTATAACTATGGTTAACTCCCATTAGTCTTTTCTTAGGGGTGCGTTCATTATTCTTTAAGTCCAATTTCATTTATGTAAATGCCTAGAGCAGTATTCACATAACGATTTCGATATTCCACAATAGTGTCACCATACGTATAGGCAAATCGAGTAATTTTTAGAACGGGATATCCCTTTTTGAGGTTTAACTCTTTCACGGCGAAGTCTGGTGTCTTGATAGCCTCAACTTGCTCTTGAATTCTGACGATCGTCATCATGAACTGGGATTGATAGAGCGAGTAGATGGAGCCTTCACGGCCCTCAAAATTCTTTTGTGTAAGCTTGGCAAATTTCTTCTGCGGAAGCCAAATGCGATCATACATTGCAGGCTCATGATTGATGAGACGCAAGTTATCAATCATGAATAAGGTATCACCTTCCCTAACTTCTAAAGTATTTGCCAACTCTTGACTTGCCAAAACTTTTTTAAAGGATAAGAGCTTTGGCTCCACTCTCATTTCTTCTTGTTGCTTACTTGAAAAATTGAAGAAGGTGCTGAATTGGTTATGTTGCTCATGAGTTGCAACTGTTGTCCCAATTCGGGCGCGTCTGATTAAAACATTTTCAGAGACTAAGTCTTCAACTGCTTTTCTGACCGTTCCGATGCTCACTGAAAATAATTTTGCTAGCTCGGGCTCTGTGGGAATTTTGGAGCCAGGGGGCCATTCACCCGACTTTAATTTAGCCAAAATTTTGCCCCTTATGGTGTTGTAGAGGGGCTGGTCTATAGCGCTTTTGCTGTTCATCTAAGCGGTCTTTTGGTTAGGCATCACACTATTTTACTAGAATTTGACCTATTTTTTGACATTCATATTAATCATATATATGATTAATATGAATGTACTTAAATTACCAAAACCACAAGGGAGTTGATTTATGTCGAATTTGATTAAACATATTGCAATGCGCGTATTGGATATAGAGGAATCTAGAAAATTTCATGAGACCGTATTTGGCTACAAACATGTCAATACCGTTCTACGGAAAGGAAAGCATGGCGATCATATTTCCTGTCATATGACAGATGGATACATGGATTTAACTTTGATTCACTATGAAACACCTAATGCGGATGAAGCTGATTTTGCTGGTCCAGCACCTTGTATACATCATATTGGAATGGAGGTTGAAGATCTTGATGCTTTTATTAAAGAGATTAAAGCCAATGGCGGCGTGATCTTGACTGAGCCTGGTCATTTGCCTGTGAAGTTTCGCTCGCCAGGCGGTCCAGTTGCTGAGGTAGTTCCCATGGAGCGTTGGGAGGCAAAAACTTTAAGTGCTGGTGTCCACGGAAAAGTATTGGCTTAATCGCCATATCTCATTGGCGATCAAAATGAGTCAAATATCTGCAGGCCGCAGATCCATATTGCAAATGGGTATTGGCGGAGTTGGATTGGCATTAATTGGTGCGGCGACATCACAGGCTAAAGAGGTATGGCCAACAGGCAAGCCCATTAAAATTATTATTCCGGCTCAGCCTGGTGGGGGGTTGGATCTTATTGCTCGTACGATGGCGGATAAATTATCTCAGGCAATGGGTACCCCATTTATTGCTGAGAATATGGGTGGCGGTGGTGGAACAATTGCCAGCCTCACAACGGCTAGGGCTGCTCCTGATGGACAGACCTTTATGATTGTGAATATTAGTACTCATGGCACTAATCCGGCTATACGCAATCTTCCATATGACACGATGAAAGATTTTACCCATGTGGGAATGGTTGGCGGGTCGCCGAATGTGTTGGTCGTTGGTCCCGAATTAAGCAAAGCCAACTCAATGGAGAGTTTGCTTGCTGAACTCAAGAAGCGAGGTAAGCCGGCAACATATGGTTCGGCGGGACCTGGAACGTCTTCACATCTTTTGGTTGAGCAATTAAGTGTTGCAACAGGCATTCCTTTTTTGCATGTCCCGTATCGCGGCATTGGGCCCGCCATGGTTGATGTGATGGCGGGTAGAACTGATATGGCGTTTCCAGGCTTGATTGCTGCGTTGCAATTTATTAAAGCAAGCCGATTAAAAGCATTGGCAGTTAGCTCGCAACTACGTATGCCACAAATACCTACGGTTTCAACCTTTGCTGAGCTCGGTATGTCTGAGTTTTCGAGCTTACAGTGGTATGGTATATCTGGTCCAGCTGGAATCCCGGCTCACATTGTGAATACACTCAATGTTCAAATGAATAAGGTTCTTAAAGATCCGCAGGTGGTATCTAAGTTTGAGGCCGAAACATTAACAGTAATGCCAATGACCCCGCAACAATTTACTGCTTTCATAGACAAGGATGCGTCTAAATGGAAAAAACTTGTGAAAGATCGTGGCATTGAAGTCGACGCTACTTAACTAGATGGTTAGCTGATTTGAAATTTTCAAAAGTGAGTCCTAATGATAATTAAAGCTCTGCGGCAATTTTGGTTCTGTGTTGGTATAGCAACTTTTGCTGCTCAAGTATTTGCGGCTGATTTAAGGGTGATGATATCGGCTGGATTTTATGGGGTTTACGAGCAAATGGCCCCAGAATTTGAAAGACAAACAGGCTACAAATTAATTACAACCCGTGGTCCCTCCATTGGCGATTCACCTGAGGCGATTCCCACGCGTCTTGCGGGTGGGCAGCAGGCCGACCTGGTTATTTTGGACGGCGAATCTGCTGAAAATTTGGCAAAGCTTGGATTTGTTAAACCAGATTCAATAGCTATTTTGGCTTTTTCTCAGATTGGGGCTGCCATAAAGCAGGGGACGCCAAAACTGGATATCAGTAACGTGGAGCAATTTAGAAAAACACTCTTGGCGGCAAAATCAATCGCCTATTCGGATAGCGGTAGTGGTACATACATCGCTAACCAGATGTTCGGTAAATTGGGAATCCAGGATCAGGTTAAGGATAAAAGTATTAAAGTTCGCGGCCCTCCTTCCGGTGAGTCTGTTGCTGCGGTCGTCGCTCGCGGTGAAGCTGAGATAGGTTTTCAGCAGGTTAGCGAAATTATTCATACACCAGGCATTACTTACTTAGGCCCTATCCCAAAAGCAATGCAACCAGGCTTTAGTTTTGCGGCTGGCGTCACGAGCAATTCGATTCAGGCCAAAGGTGCGTCGGAATTGATTCAATTTTTAAGCGCTCCCAGCATGGGGCCAGTGATTTCGAAAGCGGGTTTGATTCCCGCAAGATAAATGAAATTCCATGTTGTTGTATTGCAACTTGGCACCCGTAATTTGTTGGGGATTGCAATGTTTGTCGGGTTACCCGATAAAAATATCTAGCAAGCCCGCATCTATGGGGGCGAGATTGATGCACATCAATCAAGGTGATTGATTGTCTACAAAGTCCTTGTTTTGGTTGTAAGAGGATCATAAACTGAGCAATTAATAACAGTTACCAAGGGCTTATGTATTTTTCGGTAAAAGCCAAGTACTTACTCTCACTCACCTTCTCATTAATTTGGTTAAGTTGTTCTTTATGGCTATCTGCGCCATGGTATCAAGACCTCTCTTTGCAAATTGGCAAATTTCTAGCGTACTTTCTAATTACATTTATAGCAATCATTCCTGGATTTATGAATGCTTTTGTCGCAGCTGCAATGCTGCTGGATAAGCGACCCAAGGTGATTGCAGATCAACACTATCCGCCAGTAACAATTCTTATTGCTGCTTTTAATGAAGAATCTGTCATACAGGAAACGCTCGTAGGAATTTTTAAACAGGATTACCCGGCTGATGTGAGGATTATTGTTATCAACGACGGCTCCCATGATCAGACTGCAGAAATTGTTAAGAACATTCAACGAGAACATTCAAATCTTGAATTGATTGATCTGGAGCAGAACGGTGGTAAGGCTGCGGCATTAAATAAGGGTTTAGCAAAATGTACAACTGATATCTTGATTTCAATTGATGCTGATAGTTATATTTTGAAAGATGGAATTCGGCATCTAGTAGGCCGCTATCTTTCAGATCCTACGGATACTAAAGCTGTCGCAGGCGAAATTCTAATACGCAATTCTCGAGAAAATTGGATTACTAAGGCGCAAGAGTGGGATTACTTTTTGGGGATCGCAACGGTTAAGCGCATTCAATCATTATTTCAAGGAACATTGGTGGCACAGGGCGCTTTTTCTCTGTACGACAGAAAAACAGTTCAAGAGCTGGGTGGTTGGCCAGAGATGGTTGGTGAGGATATTGTATTAACCTGGAAGATATTGTTGGCAGGTCATCGGGTGGGTCATGCAGAAGATGCGCTTGCATTTACGGATTGCCCTAATACGCTCAATAAATTTATTAAACAAAGACAGCGTTGGTCACGGGGGCTGATCGAGGCCTTCAAAGAAAACCCACTGATTTTGTTTAAGCCAAGATTAACAACCTTGTATGTATGGTGGAATACCATGTTTCCTTTGATGGATATTGCTTATACGCTTGGCTTTATACCGGGGTTAGTTTTGGCATGTTTTGGTATCTATTGGATCGTTGGTCCAATGACATTGACGTTGCTACCAATGGCATTCTTGCTTAACTGGCAGATGTACCTTAGGGGTCAAAAAATGTTTGAAGCAGAACATCTGCATGTGAGACGAAATATTTTTGGGTTTGTCTTCTATGTGTTTGCATATGGATTGGTTCTTCAGCCTGCCTGTGTTTATGGTTATTTTTCAGAATTCCTCAATTTAAAGAAAACATGGGGAACAAAATGAAACGATATCCATCTCTATATGGTTATTTAATATTCATGCTATGGGTGCCAATAGCGTGGGCTGAAGACAGCCCAGAACAAACTAAGCAAGCACTTTCAGTGCCTGATGTTTATATAGCGTCTGATAGCGAAAATTTCTCTACCTATAAATACCGTGCGGGGTATTTGCCATTATATGAGCATGGTGAGAAATATACGGGCATTACCTATCAACATAATTACTTCACGCAGGGCTCGTGGAATTCTTCGGCTGAGCAATACACCTTGCTAACCAAGTCGATCAATCCACGAACAGCGCTTGGATACAACCTTAATATTGGATATAACACTGAAAATGGCCATCAGTTAATAACGACAGATAGCAACTATGGTTTTCGAGCAACAGACACCACCAAGCTAGAGGTATTGCTGAACCGTGATCGAGTTGAAACACAGAACTCTTTAAATAATGGAATTTATTACACGCTGGGCGGGGCAAGCATTGAACAGCAGATTATTGAGCGATTATCACTCGTGGCCATGGGTGCCAATATGTACTTTCAGATACAAATACAAGGCCCACATTTAGAGCAAAGCTAATTTATGATTTAATTCCTGAGTATGGATTAACGGCCCAGTTACGGTATCGTCAGTACCGCGATACCAATATCAATGTGGCTAATAATTATTTCAACCCTTCAACGTATAACGAGACCATGGTTGCCTTTGGCTTTAGAAAACGTATGGAAGGATGGGTGGTTAGTGGCACAGCAGGTCTTGGAAGGCAAGCTGTAAATCAAGATCCCAGTACAACTACACAACTTTATGAATTGGCTGCTACTAGCCCTGTAGCATCGGATAGCTATTACTTTAAAACTAGGGCAGGCTATGGAAAATCCGCAGGATTCTTAGGCCCAAATTACTTTTATCGTTATGTAATGGAAGAGCTTATTTTCCCGTTCTAGTTTTCAAAGCGCAATTTGATTCCGCCCATTATTTTTAGCTCTATACATTGCATCATCTGCCTGTTTGAGCAAACTGATCCCTAGGCTATCTATTGAATAGATTGAGTCGATTGGAATGAGTGTTGCAATACCAATGCTAATTGTAAGTCTGACAGGACGGTTGCTGGTTTGTGCGAAATTAGTAGTTTGTTCAATCTCTTTGCGTATGCGTTCGGCAATAATGCTGGCAGACTCT
Organism: Polynucleobacter tropicus; assembly: GCF_013307225.1. Classification (NCBI taxonomy): domain Bacteria; kingdom Pseudomonadati; phylum Pseudomonadota; class Betaproteobacteria; order Burkholderiales; family Burkholderiaceae; genus Polynucleobacter; species Polynucleobacter tropicus. Next base: position 639,544 of record NZ_CP028942.1, read on the forward strand.
TGATTTGTTTCCGGCAAGATAACAATGAATTCTTCGCCACCGATGCGTCCTAGATGATCATTCACGCGAAGTAGGTTCTTAATGGACCTTGTTAGGGAGCAAAGTACCTCGTCTCCAATAGCGTGACCATGCTCGTCATTAATCAATTTAAAGCGATCAATATCTATCTCAAGTATTGAAAGGTGATTTTTAGATCTAAAGGACCGTTTAATTTCATTGGAGAGCTTATAAAGTGACTCTGTGCGGCTTAGGCATTTAGTAAGGGGGTCAATTTGGGATAGCGCTATTAATAGATCATTATCCGAATTGATTCTGGACATTAACCGATGAATTCCAATAACACCAATTAAAAGAGCGGTAGATATTAGCAAGGAAAGTATCGAGTCTAAGAGATTGAAATGACTTGTTTCCAATATGGAAGCAATTGGGCTAATTCTTCGCCCTAGCATCAGGAATAAGCCAATACCTAAAAATATCCAACCCCATTTAAATGGCGAAGGAGATTTTTTAGCCAATAGAAACGCAAAGAAGGCTGTTCCAGCTTGGGTTATTAGAGATAGTGAATATAGGATCAGTGCTATGGTGATCATCAGGCTGTCGGTTGTAATGGCTTCTGTCTTTAGAATTTCGCACATTGGATTATGCCCGTCAATAGCAAATGGAATTCGCTTCAAAAGCACTTATCCGCTAACATTAGACAATGGGTGATATTCAATTAGAAAAGCAAGTCTGGGCTTTGGCAGCTTATACAAATGCCATTAAAGTTTTATTGCGAGCTAAGTCACAACTAGAGTTGGTTGAAGGCGTATGTCAAGGCATTACCAATCAATTTCCATATGTAGTTTCTTGGGTTGGCTTAATTAAAGAAAACCATACAAAAGAGTTGCTCATGGCTGGTGTCTCAGGATCAGCCAGTGCTTATGCAGATGGAATAGTTGTAAGTTGGGATGAGACCCTTCCGAGTGGTCGAGGTCCCATGGGAACTGCTATTCGCACGCGCAAACCCAAGATTATTAATAACTGCGCCACGGATCCTTCATTTTTACCATGGAGAGATCGTGCTAAATCTCATGGGATCAAAAGCTGTGTTGCTGTCCCACTTATTCTGAACGAAAAGGTAATAGGATCGCTGATTGTTTATGCGAGCATTCCAGATGCCTTTGCGCAACCAGAAATCCATCTTTTTGAGGGCTTGGCCGATGAGGTTTCATACGGCATTGATAGTTTGCAAAAAGAGTTTGAGCTGGAAAAAGAAAAAATTCAAACTGAGGCTTCTCAAAAAAGATTAATTAATTCCTTAGAAGCAATGGTTGGAGCAATGTCCACCACTATGGAGTTACGTGACCCTTATACTTCTGGACATCAACATCAGGTAGCTATTATCTCTGAGGCTATTGCTAAAGAAATGGGTTGTAGTGAAGATCAAATTCACGGGTTAAAGTTGGCCGCATTAGTTCATGACATTGGCAAGATTTCTATTCCAGCTGAAATATTAATGAAACCTATAGCTCTGACGGATCATGAGCACTTTATATTGAGAGATCACGTCAACAGTGGCTATAAAGTGCTAAAAGAGATTCCCTTCATTTGGCCTATTGCTGAAATCGTTAGGCAGCACCATGAGCGAATTGATGGCTCTGGTTACCCGTTGGGCCTTAAAGGCGACCAAATATTGTTAGAGGCAAAAATTCTTGCGGTAGCCGATACTCTTGAATCAATGTCTGCTTTTAGGCCGTATCGACCTGCATTGGGATTGGATAGGGCAATGGAGTTGATCCTTGCGGAATCTGGGAAAACTCTTGATGCTAGTGTAGTTTTAGCGGCAAATAAACTCTATCAGCAAGGGTTATTGCAAGGCTTAGTGAGAAAGAGTTGAGTTTGTCCTTAACCCGACATTCCATGTGCCCAAGAGTCACGTTACTTGACACTTGAATATCCCTTGAGACGCCTATGGTGGCCCGCGGTCACCCAGTGCCTTTCATCCTGACTCAATTAACCTCCGCAAGATCGCCTACTGAGCCCACACGGTCAGTAAATTTAACGAGTCTCAAAAGAAAAAGCCCCTAGATTTCTCAAGGGGCTTTTGTATAACTGGTGGGTCGGGCGAGATTCGAACTCGCGACCAACGGATTAAAGAATGTAGATTGGATTAGACAGGCCAGCACATTGCCTAAACCTATTTATCGCTCTCCAAGCGTTCCAAGATGAGATTGGCAAGAATCGATTCGTCGCCATTGAAAGCTAATTCCATTGCCCGATAAATTTGTTCTTGTTCTAAGTCTGAGTAATCAAGTTTGTAGCCAGCCTCTTCGCTTAGTTGGGAGATAAATAGGCGTTGTACGCGACCATTTCCCTCTCGGAAAGGGTGAAGGGCATTTATCTCAGATAGATAATGGGCTAATCTTTTTGATAGATCGTTGGCATCTAGACCTTTTAGGCGATTTTCTCGAGCCAGCTTATTAAAGATCTCGTTTGCTGCAGATTTAATAAATCGCACATTGGCAAAACGACTATTTCCACGACTAATATCTACAGTGCGAATCTTTCCAGCCCAGTCATATACATCTTGGAAAAGCGCTAAGTGGATGTTCTGCAGATGGGCTAGGTCAAATTTTCCTGATACAGGACTTTCTATGATTTCAATTGAGCGCAAAGTAGATAGCTCACCTTCGTAGGCGTCCAATTCATTTGCGTTAGTTATTTCTGCTTTATTTCGAAGTACATCCGTACCTGGGTAGCAGTAGGTGTCATCCGCGTCGTAGCGTGACATACCGTTGTTTGGTTTCTTCGATTAATTGCGCAATAGTCTTTTTGCCAGCAACGTAATCCGTGAGGTTTTGCGCTAACTGTTTGGTGGGAATAATGCCCTCAATTCGAGCAGAAGCCACGGCGTTGGAAACGCTGTATTGGCGAACTTGAGATTGGGTGGCGAATTTCGTTGGCATGAGTACATTTTAAAGGATTTAACGTGGATTTCCTAGGGAAATCTATTCAATAATCTGGCCATAAACTCCTGATATTTCAAGGAATTATGGCTGTATTTTGGATGTTATTGATGGTATCGATATTCCTGGGTTTTACCACCATAGCCATAGCTTGCTGCTCTGACATCTTGCACGTAGATATAGCTTTCTTCATGAAGATTGCCTAAGATCCGTTCAAATCCTTCAAAAGCTTCCTTGATGTACTGGGCTTTCTCATCCTTGGTATTAGTTTCATCGGTAATCTTGATATCAAAGTAAAAGCTATTCTTGCCTTGTTCACTCAATAGCTTTCCACCAACCATCCAGCACTCAGGATCAGCGTAGTCAATAGCAATTGCTGTTACTTCCTTCTTTTTACCCAAAATACGATGAGTAAGATCAAGCAATAATTCATGAATAGCTTTGGTCGTAGCGACATTTTTTTGACCGCTGACTTTAACATTCAATATTGGCATGTGTTTCTCCTTTAAAAATTAATCAAACTAATTAGCTATGCAACTATTAGGGAAATAAAAAAGCCCAGTTACTTCAGGGCAGAACTAATTCCTCGTAGTTGTCCTACAACTTCCTCAAAATGGTTGGTGCCCAATACTTTCTTTAGACGCTTGGTAACAGCACCACTTGCTGCGTTAATGGCGTTTTTCATCTCAAGGGCCTTTTTAGTGGGGTGAATTTCCTGTTCACGCCCATCTTTACTGGAGGCAACCCGTTTAATCAGCGCTAAACGCTCTAGGCCGTCCAAGCCTCTAGTAGCAGTGGGGCGGCTGATGTTCATCTCTACAGCAAGTTCACTTTGCAATAAAGGGGCTTTATCCAGAACGACTCTGAGCATGAAGGCTTGAGAGGGAGTAAGACCAAAAGGCTTAAATGCGCTAGTCCATTCCCGCTCTAGCTGCCTAGCTAGGCTGGTGGTGTTGAAATAGAGGCATTGTTCAAACATGAGGGTTAGTTTAGACTAGTTTAGTTAGCTATGCAACTATATCTTTCCAGGTGTCTCGTTACGTGACACTTCTGTCCATAGCAATCTTGAAGTAGGATGGGCATATAAGACCAAATAACCCTGATTTAAGCGCTCCTTGTCCAAAAAAGTCACAACTGCCGATTTCATAAGACGTGCCCGTGAGGTTCACGGAGATAAGTACGACTACTCAAAGACCGTTTATATAGCCGCCATTAAAGATGTCACGATTATTTGCCCCATACATGGAGAATTTCAACAAAGACCAGCAAATCACAATATTGGCCGTGGTTGTCGAGCTTGTGGGGGGAATAGGCCTTTAAGTCTTACAAGTTTCATAATTCGTGCACAGATATTGCATCGCAATCGCTATGACTATGCCCTTGTAAGTTTTAAAAGCGTTGAGGACAAGGTAAGGATTCTTTGTCCAGAGCATGGATTTTTTAGCCAGCGGGTAATGTCTCATTTAAGGGGCTTTAACTGCCCCAGTTGTGGGCGTGAATCTACCGCTCAAAAGCTTGGCCATTCTTTAGAGCGTTTTTTACAAGACGCAAAAGCGATGCATGGTGATAGATATGATTATTCAGAAGTTGATTACACAAATGCGTTAACCAAAGTCAAAATCATTTGCTCAAAACACGGAGCCTTTTATCAAACACCATCCAGTCATATTAATGGGGTTAATTGCTCCAAATGCAGCGATATCGCTAGCGCAGATAAACGTAGATTAACTACAGAAGACTTTATTAGAGCGGCTTGGTTAACTCATGGAGATCGTTACGACTATTCGAAAGTCAACTATGTGACCGCCTTGGAAAAGGTTGAGATTATTTGCTCCGAGCATGGTTCCTTTTGGCAGTCACCAATCAATCATTCAAGAGGGTCTGGTTGCCCCGGATGTGCTGTTTCTGGATTTGATCAAACTAAACCTGCTACCCTTTACTACCTTGCGGTACTAACAGATAGCAATGAGACTCTATATAAGATAGGTATTACCAATCTTTCAGTTCATAAGAGATTTCCATCTATAGACCTTGAGAGAATCCGAACCCTAAAAATATGGCAATTTGACCAAGGGGCTGATGCGGCACAGGAGGAATTAAGGATTCTTCGTGAATTTGAAGATGATCAATATCTCGGGCCTGATGTGCTGGTAGGTGCAGGCAATACGGAGTTATTTGTTCGAGATGTTTTAGGTCTTGAAAACGAGGTAGGGCTTAAATATTTCAAGCAATGGTCTCAAGAGTCTTTTGATTTGGATGAATAGAGCACCTGGTTTGTCGGGTTACCCGACATCTTATGTGTTTGGCTAGACAGTTAAGAATTTCATAACTAAACTGGACTGATTCACCTATTACCAAAGGCATTTAATGAAATACCTTGTATTTCTAGCGTTCTCACTCGTAACTAGTCTTGCCAATGCTGTTAGTTACGACTGTACCGTTACTAAAAAGCTAGATTTTGAGAATGTCTATCAGCCAGCCCAAATGGAGAAATACAAGTTCTCAGCCAGGATCCATGATTCAGAGAAGCCTAAGGTTGATAGATGCAGTATTAAGCCAAATGACAATAAGGTAACTTGTGACTCTTACGATATCGACAGGGTAGAGGTCGATAAACATGTTGGCTATAAGAAGTTTTATCTATTTAGAAGCCAATTCGACATCCAACTCTTTCCCGATATGAAGTTTGTTGAGAATAATGGCCGTGGTGGAATTGCTTTTGGGACTTGTAAATTGCTATGAGTGATTTTTCAATAGACTTAGCGGCTGAGCAAATTTACGATTCAAGGACAAGAGAGTACTTTAGCGAGGTACTCGGCTCATTTATAAATAAAAATTACCGATCCGCGACTGTAATGCTCTGGTCTGTTTTGATTTCAGATCTGATATACAAACTTCACTCCCTAAAGGATCTTTATCAAGATCAAATTGCAAGCTCAATCTTGGACGGGGTGCTAAAAAAACAAAGCACTAACCATGCTAATCCAGAGTGGGAAATGTATTTGGTTGATGAGGTATATAAAAGACTTCATCTTATTGAGGCCTCGGATTATCAGTCAATTCAGAATTTGCAAAAGTATCGACATCTGTCCGCTCATCCAGTTTTGAGTGGAGAAAATCTACTTTTTTCTCCTAATAAAGAGACTGTTAGAGCATTAATTAGAAATACCTTAGAAGGGGTTTTATTAAAGCCGCCAATTTTTTCTAAGAAAATCGTTCATGAATTTGTTCAGGATATGGCTTCTAAAAAAGACCTTTTGCCTGATGAGATTGGATTAAGGAAGTATTTAAATGCCAAGTATTTTGGACATCTTGCTCCAGCGATCGAAGAGGACTTGATAAAAGCATTATGGAAGTTCTGCTTCAGAAGCTCAAATTTAGAGGTAGATGCAAATCGAGATATTAATCTTCGTTGCTTGGGGTTGCTGTATGAAAGAAGTCCGCGCACTTTTCATGAAGTGATTAAAAGAAATGTTGATTATTTCAGTGAAATATCTGCAGGAAGCGATCAATTGTTGTGTCTAGTTAATTTTTTGGGTGATGCTCCCCGTGTATTCGATATCTTGTCAGATGCCGCTAAAACGCTAATAGAAACATTTGCCAAGGCTTCCGGAGTGCTATTTTCCAAATCAATTTTTCTAAATTTATCTTATGCAGATCATATAAGTCAGCTATGTAAGTATGACTACTCGCAGCTTAAAGAAATGACTGGCGAGGATTTTGTCAAAGTTGTCCGCGGTTGCGATAAAAACGATCAATTACGGCAAATAGTCTTTAGGCTTGGATCAAAAATTTATTATGAGAGTCCTAATTTTGATTCGGCTGATGCTAACTTTTCTAAGTTTGTTAAGCCTTATATAGATAGCTTTGATTCAAAATCAATTGATTTTTTGTTAAAAGGCATAGAAGGTCATAATCAAACATACCTGAGATATCGCTCATGTATTGACCATCCAATTATTCATGAGGTTGCAATTTTTTGTGGAATTACTGATTTATCGCCATATCCAAATTTCCTGAAATCATTGCCTGAAGAGGAATAATTTCGCTAACATTCTTTAAGAAGACGCCCACGACATTCCAGCGTTATCCATCCCCACCCATATCGGTCCAATAGATCACCTATTGAGCTCACACAGTCTCCACATTCACCATAGCCCCAAAGAAAAAGCCCCTAGATATCTCTAGAGGCTTTTGTATAACTGGTGGGTCGGGCGAGATTCGAACTCGCGACCAACGGATTAAAAGAAGTCGTGGCTCTTTAAAAACCCATATAAATCAATAGTTTGTAGGGCCAAAAAATGACTGTGCGATTGACTGTGCGATTGCATTTAGGTGCAAAGTTCGAATCTGTAGGTCGGATTTGATGTCTCAGTACTAACTTTCGATAAGCACGAACTCGCCTAATGAAAGTTTTTCTCTAAATTGGGAAAAAGAAAATTGAGCCTTACTTACTCCAGAGTTCAAGATTTCAATCTTTCCATCGGGAGTGAAATTCGCAAAATATTCTCCAGCGGGAAATAATATCTGAGCAAGATGAGTCTTGCTGCTTGAATAAGCATCAAGGATAAGCCCATGTGTAATTCTGATACGCATGCCAAAGCATATTTCTTAATTATTAGAAACAAATAACTAGATGCACGCTTTTGCTAATACTCTGCACCAAAATGAGTCTTAGTGCCACAATAAGATTCAATATTATGAATTGCACTACTCAAGTGCAAAAAATTTACTATTGCTCCCTAATTGGTTGTTTAATGAGTTTGTAAGAATTTTTGTGCAATGCAATGATCCGATCTTATGGCGAATTATGAAACTAATCACTGCAATTATTAAGCCTTTCAAGTTAGATGAAGTTCATGAGGCTCTTGCCGAAATAGGTGTTAATGGAATGACATCTTATGATGTGCGAGGATTTGGTCGTCAGAAAGGACATACCGAGCTTTATCGTGGTGCCGAGTACATCATTGACTTTATCTTGAAATTAAAAATTCAAGTAGCAGTTGCCGATGAGCTGCTGGAAGATGCGTTGCAAATAATTTCTCGGGCAGCCTACACCGGAAAAATTGGTGATGGGAAAATTTTTGTGCATCCGATCACTGAGGTCATTCGTATTCGTACTGGAGAGAGGGGTCCTAACGCTCTATAGGCCGGACTGTAACTGCAACATCTAGTTTGTGATCTGACCCGCCATGAATAACCCCGCGAATGGGGGACACATCTGCATAGTCCCTACCCTGAGCGAGAAGAACATAGTCTTCACCAGGTGAGATATATCCCCAGCGATTATTTGTGGGATCTAAGTCACACCAATTTCCACCTGTTAAATCTCCATTTGAATCAATATTAGGTACATATACAGAAACCCATGCATGAGAGGCGTCGCCACCAATTAGGCGTGGTTGACCTGGGGGTGGGTTGGTAAGGATATAGCCGCTGATGTACTTGGCTGGTAGTCCAATACTACGAAGAGACGCAATCAGAATATGTGCAAAGTCCTGGCAGACACCTTTTCGATTATTTAAAGCTTCGAGTGCGGGTGTACCAATATCTGTACTTTTGCTGACATAGTGAAACTCACCATAAATTCTCTGGGTTAAATCAATTGCAGCTTCTAGTACTGGACGTCCTGACGTGAAGTTTGCTCTAGCAAACTCATAGAATTCTGAGCGAATTTCCACAAACGGAGAGCTAAATAAAAATTCTGATGCAGCATCCCATTTGCTTTTGGAGTGATAGCGAAAGTATTCGCGCACCAGTTCCCAGGCGGGCGTATCTTGCGGTTTAGGTCCTGATTGAAAGTTTCCATTGGTTTCAATCAATGATTTAGCGCTGATTAACAACTCGCTATGTCGATTTTGTAGAGAAAAGAAAGTCCGTACATTTCCATAGTTATCTAGGCTCTCTTCTGACCAAGCAGGTTTTAGATTCACTTGAATCTCTGATTCCAGAACCTGCTGACTTTGAACCGAGGCTGGCTTTAGATGAGCAAAATGCTGCGCAATTTCAACGCTCGGATCATAGTCGTATTGGGTTTCGTGAATAATTTCGAGCAACATAAAGTTGTGCTTATATCTGAACTGTGTACTCTTGGGTATGAATCAAATTAAAGTAGCGTGCGCTAATTGCATCAGAGACATTCCAGGCTGATTGAGAAACGGCATGCAAACAGTTTCTCAAGTCCGAAAAATTACCATAAGCATCTGCTGTGGATAGCTTCAGTAGATCGAAATTTTGCAAATTCGTCACACTACGAGTGAGCTCATCCGGGTTGTCGCGCTCAGTGCCTGCTAATTTAGATAATCGAGCTCGTAGAGCCTTGCTGACCCATGCCAAGGAACGGGGATTCTCATCGTCCATTACTAACAGGCTGATCAGCGGTGCTATATCACGGCTCTGCTGGTACTGGGCATGGAAGGTAATGGTGCTGTCAAATAAATTCAGTAGCGCGGTATATCCAGAGCCATCAACATTTGGGTTAAACAATAATCCCATTTGAATTGCAGAGTCCAGCACCGTTGTGAAAAACGACAAACGTTCTATGTGTCTACCTATCGAGAGGAGCTGCCAGCCGTCATCACGCGTCATGCGATCAGTTTGGGCGCCCGTAATGGCAGCTAGAGAGCTACTGACTTGGCCCAGAGCGTCAATCGCTAAAGAGGATGAAAAGTCGTGATAGGTGGCAGCCTTATGGCAATCTTTTTGAAAGTTTTCAATACAGTGATTAATGGCGCTCCATTGCTCAGTTGAGAGTCGTTCACGCACATTTGATGCAGTACGTTTCATTGCATTGAGATTAAATCCTACGCTAGTGACATTTTTGCTGTTGTTAAGCGAGTCAATTAAGGTTCTCTCAAAAATACGATGGCGAATGTCGCCTTGGTCAAAATTACTTGGGACGCCCTCGGGTACTAGGCCATATTGGTGGCAGAGATACTCAAGCCATGACCATAAAGATCGAGATGGAGTGTATTCGCTATTGATATTTTCAAGATACAGTTTAGCTAGGCGTAGGATATTCTCGCTACGCTCTGTATATCGGCCAAACCAATATAAATTTTCGGCTGCACGACTGGTAACCATGCGTTTACGGATGGTTAATTCTTTAGGTTGGTTTGCTTGCTGAGAATTTTCTTCAATATTGATAGCGGATTGATTGGTTTGTACCCAGACATCAGCGCTACTTCCGCCGCGTTGCATGGAGGCGATACCTGAATCATCGCTAGCAATGCGGGCAAGACCTCCTGGTAAAGCCTGCCAACTATTCTCGCCGTTGCTCAGGGCGAATACTCGCAACATATAAGAGTGTGGCTCTATTAGTGACGCATCATTGAGATTGAAGGCATTCAACCAGGTTGGCATTTGTGCCAGTGGTATGTAGGTTTGAACTGTATGCTCATCAGGCTGCCGAGTAATTTTTCCAACCCATTCATCTAATTGAGTTTGCGTAAGGTCGCCGCCAAGAACTGACTCGTAATTTTGGTGCCCGCTACCTTTAGGGTATGTTGGTTTAATTGCGCTACGACCCAAATTTGGAATCGCTGCTTCCAATGCTGCTCGCTCGCCACACCACCAGGTATCCATTGCAGGTAGTTGAATTTGCTCGCCCAGTAGACGCTCGCTGATGGCAGGTAAAAAACCAAGAAGCGCAGGGGACTCCAAAAAGGCAGAGCCTGGAGCATTTGCCAAAATCACATTGCCAGCGCGGATGGCTTGTAGTAAACCAGGAACCCCTAAAGTCGAGTCAGAGCGTAATTCAAGGGGATCCAAAAATGCGTCATCTAAGCGTTTTAGGAGAATATCAACCGGTTCCAAGCCACGGACTGTTTTTAAGTAAACGCGTTGATCTCGAACGGTAAGGTCTCCACCTTCAACTAAGGTTAATCCAAGGTAACGAGCAAGGTAAGCATGCTCAAAATAGGTTTCGTTGTATGGGCCTGGAGTTAGAAGGGCAATATGGACATTCGACCCCGCAGGACTTTCTAGCTTTAATGCATCAATTAAATCGCGATAGGCATTCGCTAAATGGGCAACGTTCATTTGCTCATAAGCCTTGGGGAACTGACGAGAAATTAAGTTTCTGTTTTCTAGTAAGTAGCCCAGTCCAGAGGGAGCTTGGGTGCGCTGTGACAAAACAGACCATTTACCATCTGGAGATCTTGCTAAATCAAAGGCAATGATATGCAGATACTTACGGCCATGAAAGTTTGCTCCATACATTGACCTCAGATATCCTGGGTGACCATGAATAAGTGCCGGAGGAATGAATCCTTCCTTAAGCAAAGTTTGCGGCCCATAAATATCTTGCATGATGCCCTCAAGGAGTTTTGCTCTTTGCAAAACTCCTGCCTGAATCTCTTGCCATGAATCAGGATTAATAATTAAGGGGAATAGATCTACCGACCATGGGCGCTGCGGACCAAATTCATCGGCATAGACGTTATAGGTAATGCCGTTATCACGAACTTGGCGATTGAGCTCAAGCGTTCGTTGGTCTAAATCAGACAGCCCAGATGGCCCAAGCTGCTCAAAAAACGTTTTCCAGTGTGGCAATAGATCCTGGGAGTGACCTCGGAGTTCGTCAAAATGACCGGCTTTTGCATGTGGGGCTAAACGAGCTATCTCATCCGCCAAAGGGAGGGTGTCTACAGAAATCGGAGGATTTGCTTGAGAAGGATCCACAAGCTATTGTCTCATCGACGCATATCAAGGGTAAATGGGAACTCTTTGCTGGCACTAATTTCAATATTAGACTGAACTCCCTCTATCGGTCCAGGCGTATGACCCATGCGGAAGAAGCGAGCAAGACGACGGCTTTCTGCCTCATAAGCATTCACAGGGAAGGTGTCGTAATTTCGGCCGCCGGGATGGGCAACATGGTACTGGCAGCCACCCACAGAACGCTTCATCCAAGTATCAACAACATCCAAGGTGAGAGGTGCATGAACGCCAATGCTGGGGTGTAGGCTTGATGGGGGATTCCAGGCCTTGTACCTTACTCCCGCAACGTACTCTCCAGCTGTGCCAGTCGGTTGTAGCGGCAATGGTTTTCCGTTGCAGGTAATGGTGTAGCGGCTTTGATTGAGTCCTGTCACGCGCACCTCTATACGTTCAATAGAAGAATCAACATATCGTGCGGTCCCGCCACCCGTACTTTCCTCGCCCATCACATGCCATGGCTCAAGACCATTTCTAATGGTGATTTCAGTACCCATGGTTTGGATTTGACCAATGAGTGGGAAGCGGAACTCGAGGTGTGGTGCAAACCATTCAGGCTTAAAGTCATAGCCATGGCGTTGCATCTCTTCAATGACGTCATCAAAGTCCATCTTGATAAATGTTGGTAGCAGGCAGCGGTCATGAAGTTCGGTGCCCCAGCGTGTTGCTGGTGCTAAATAGGGCTCATCCCAGAAACGGGCGATCAGTGCGCGAATCAGTAGCTGCTGAACGATACTCATGCGCGCATGAGGCGGCATCTCGAAAGCGCGTAATTCAAGTAGTCCTAACCGACCAGTTTGGCTATCGGGTGAATACATCTTATCGATACAAAATTCGCTACGGTGGGTATTGCCTGTCACATCGATCAATATATTACGCAGGGTTCGGTCAACCAGCCAGGGTGGCATGCTTGCGCCATACTTCTTACGATTTTCATGAATCTCTTTAAGAGCAATTTCTAATTCATAAAGCTGATCATTACGCGCTTCGTCGACTCGCGGTGCTTGACTCGTTGGGCCAATAAACATGCCGCTAAATAAATAACTCAGGCTCGGATGATTGTGCCAATACAAAATCAAACTTGCCAAGAGCTCGGGTTTGCGTAAGAAAGGGCTATCGACTGGTGTGGCGCCACCCATCACAAAGTGATTACCACCACCTGTGCCAGTATGGCGGCCATCGGTCATAAATTTTTCGGCAGATAGGTGAGACTCAAAGGCGGCCTGATAGAGAAACTCAGTATGCTCGACCAACTCATTCCAGTTATGAGCTGGATGAATGTTGACTTCAATAACACCTGGATCAGGAGTAACTTGCAATATTTTTAATCTTGGATCACGTGGAGGTGGATATCCCTCAATCACGATTTGAAACTGCAATTGATCAGCTGTAGCTTCCACAGCTTCTAGTAGATTTAGATAGTCCTCTAGTCTGGCCAGTGGTGGCATGAATACATAGAGGGCACCATTTTTGCCGCCATGTTTGTTTTCGGCATCAGGGCCGCTAGCGCGCATTGGATCACGAGTCTCGACGCATAACGCTGTCCTGGTGATCCAGGCAGCAGACTCTTGGCGAAGTGGACTGCGGCTTTCTTGAGATTGGCTCCAGATAGAATTACCAGAGCCACTAGAAGGGCCCAAGGATTTTTTGATTAATGTTTGATGCTGCTGAACTACTGGCGCGCTTGTTCGCAATGGTGGTCTAGGCGCAAACGGATCTTGCTCAATCATGTAAGGGTAATCCGCTTTACTGGTCCAGGGCAGCGAGTCCAAAGGTAAGCGGTAGCCCATCGGAGAATCTCCGGGTAAAAGATATAGGCGATCTTCGCGATAAAACCAGGGACCAGTTTTCCAATGGGTGTCGAAGTAGTTCTGAGCTTGACCTGCTTCAATCGGCAATACATAACCAATTACGGAATCTAATTTTTGAGTAAAGACGCGTTTTAAGCGGGTGCGTTCCATCTCGTCATCTAAATTCGACTGAAATGGATCGACATTGACTGGCAGTTTAGATTCGCGCCAGAGGTAGTAAAAAACATCTTCGTAGGCAGGCTCAATAAACTTATCAGCAAGCCCTAGATTTTTGGAAAGTGTATAGACAAATTTTTCTGCATCTTTGTTGGTGTAGGTAATGGGATCACGTTCATCAGCAAAGAGTTTTGGGTTTTTCCAGATTGGGTGACCATCAGCCCTCCAGTAAATCGAAAGTGCCCAGCGAGGTAACTGTTCACCCGGATACCATTTGCCTTGTCCAAAGTGCAAGAAACCACCATCACCATATTGTTTGCGTAGGCGCTCCACTAAATCCGTTGCATAACCACGCTTTGTAGGTCCTAGCGCATCGACATTCCACTCGCGCTCATCACGACCATTGATAGAAACGAAGGTTGGCTCTCCGCCCATAGTTAGACGTACATCACCAGCTTCTAATTTCTGATCAACTTTATGACCAAGCTCCACAATGGCTTGCCATTGTTCTTCTGTATAGGGTTTTGTCACTCGAGGTGATTCATAAATCCTTGTGACTTCCATCGTGTGCTTAAAGTCTACTTCGCACTTATCAACACCACCTTCAATTGGAGCTGCACCTGAAGGTTCTGGGGTGCAGGCAACTGGAATATGGCCTTCACCGGCAAATAGTCCAGAGGTTGGATCTAAACCAATCCAGCCTGCACCAGGCAAATAGACCTCGCACCATGCATGCAGATCTGTGAAGTCCACCTCTGTGCCACTAGGGCCATCTAAGGCTTTGACATCTGGCTTTAATTGAATCAGGTATCCAGATACAAAGCGAGCGGCTAAACCGCTTAGGCGTAATAAATTCACCATTAACCATGCTGAATCACGACAGGATCCGCTTTGTAAATCTAGAGTCTCATCGGGAGTCTGAACGCCAGGCTCCATGCGAATGAGGTAATTAATGTCGCGTTGAACTTTTTGATTTAGCTTGACTAAAAAATCAATCGTTCGCATTTTGCTGCGATCGATAGTTTTTAAATACTTATTTAAAGTAGCGTTGCGCATCTTACCTAAGTAGGGGCGCAATTCCTTTTTTAATTCTGAATTATAGCTAAACGGATAGTTCTCAGCGTCAGGTTCCAAGAAGAAATCAAAAGGGTTGTATACCGCCATCTCAGTCACAAGATCAACGGTTACCTTAAATTTCTTTACCTTTTCAGGAAAAACTAAGCGCGCCTGATAGTTGGCGTAGGGGTCTTGTTGCCAGTTAACAAAATGTCCTTCAGGCTCCACCTTAAGTGAGTAAGAAAGAATATGACTGCGGCAATGAGGCGCTGGACGTAGGCGAACTATTTGCGGCCCCAGTTCCACTAGGTGGTCATAGTTATATTCGGTGACGTGATGGAGCGCAGCATGTATAGACATGATTCAAAGTCTATAAGTTCACTATAAGGGTGCAGAATTGCTTCGCACAAGACTAGTGCGGTAAATCTGAAAATGCCCAAAATTGGACAAAAGACGTCAAAAATAGGGCATTAAGGCCAGAATTCCCAATGCAGAAGGAATAAGTTGTAGTTGTACTCCCTCTGAAAGTGGATATGTCCAATCAAACTACCTTGACGATCAGTAGCAAAAACTATTCATCATGGTCTTTGCGGGGTTGGCTCATGCTCAAACTCTCTGGATTGCCATTTCAAGAAATAGTGGTGTCACCAGATGATGTTGATAACAGAGCAGAGTTATTACTTCTCTCACCCTCAATTCTGGTTCCTCGGTTGGATCATGATGGATGTCGAGTTTGGGACACCATGGCTATTGGCGAATATTTGAATGAGCTTAAGCCAGGCGCTCATCTATTACCAAAAGATCCTATTGCTAGAGCACATTGTCGCTCTGTATGCGGCGAGATGCACTCTGGATTCTCAGCTCTGCGTGCTTCATTGCCAATGAACATTAAGGCAAAGTTTGCATCATTTAAGGTTTGGTCAAAAGCACAAATTGATATCAATCGCATAGTGGTCATTTGGCAAGACTGCCTTACAAGCTATGGTGGTCCATTTTTGTTTGGTAAAGATCCCACGCTAGCCGATGCCATGTTTGCACCGGTTGTTACCAGATTCCTGACTTATCACGTAGCGCTTGATAAGACATGTGAGAAGTACTGTGATCACATCATGGCAATGCCTGAGATGAAGGAATGGGTGATGGGCGCCCTTGAAGAACCCGATGATATTGAAGAACTTGAAGTGGAGTTTTGATCATGAACGCACCCGTTAAATTTAAAAGTGATACTGATTTTTCTCATGTAAAGCCAGCAGATACGCAGTTTTTGCCAGGTGGCTTACGAGACTTTTTCTTATACCGCGATTTGGGAGTGGCAAAAGCAACCAAGGGAAAAGTAATTGCCCATTTGGTTAAAGCCAATAAACCACCAGTTGATGGTACTGGCTGGCACTATCACGTAGCTGAATTTCAAATTGTCATCATGAACAAGGGTTGGGCAAAGTTCATGTATGAAGATAAGGTCACATTAGTTGAGGCCGGCGATGTCGTGCATCAAATGCCTGGGATTGCTCACTATCTATTTGATTACTCGCCAGATATGGAGTATCTAGAAATTGTAGGACCTGCGGATTTTGAAACGGTTCCAGTGGCTAAGGGGCCAGCAGATGTTCCTGGAGTTACCCCATGGAAGTCTTGAGTAAGAATTCACTGACCTCCGATTTTACGGTGCTGTTTCAGCGGATTATGACGTTGGCAGAAGAGCTTGATGGCATGCGTGAGTATTACCGAGATCTTTATAAGAAGATTGAGGCGGATGAATTCTCGGATGTAGATATACAAGAGTTAGACCTTCTTAAAATCTTTAACGTTGCGGGTTTTGTCAATTTATCCATTATTTCTGCACAAGCAGCACAAACAGCGGCAATCATTGCGAATGATGTTTCCCTAAGCAGGGTATTTGATCCCACTTTAAAAACCACTGAGCGAGCGCTACGCCACATTGAGAGCGGTTCTTATAAATGATGTACAAGGCTTACCAAACCTTTGCAAACCTGCATGATCCTATTCGAATATTTGCGAAAGCATCAGAGCGTGTTTCCAATAATTGGTTTGGTAATCTCAGCTTAAATCCGCTACAACGGCTCTCGGCGCACTATGAACAAATTGCATTGCTTGGTTTTACGCACACGAGGCCAGATTTTAAGATTCATTCTGTAATTGATTCGTTCGGCATAGAGCAAGCTGTAAGAGAAGAAAAGGTGCACTCAACCCATTTTTGTGATTTGGTGCGCTTTAATAAACCTGCTGTTGAGGGTCAGCCGAAGATATTGTTGGTAGCGCCTATGTCAGGGCACTTCGCCACTCTTTTGGCTGGCACTATTAGAACCCTATTGCGAGATCATGATGTGTATGTCACTGATTGGCTCAATATTCGCGATATACCTCTGAGCTGCGGTGAATTTGAATTTGATTCTTATGTAGAACATATTATTCATTTTCTGCGGTTTATTGGTCCGCAAACTCATCTCATGGCGGTATGTCAGCCAACGGTAGCCTGCCTTGCTGCTACAGCAATCATGTCCGAAGATAAAAGTCCTGATGTGCCAGCAAGTTTGACACTGATGGCTGGCCCAATTGATGTCAGTCAAAATCCTACTAAGGTAAATGAGTTAGCAAGTAGCAAGCCGATATCATGGTTTGAAGAAAAGCTTATCGGAGAGATACCAAAACCTTTTGGAGGTGCGGGTCGAAAAGTATATCCAGGCTTTTTGCAGCTAATGGCATTTATGAGCATGAATCCAGATCGTCATGCGGAATCGTTTCGTAAGCTCTACGAATACCGAATTAGCGGTGAGACTGAGAAGGCTGACGCTATTCATGAGTTTTATGAGGAGTACTTTGCCATCATGGATTTATCTGCCCAGTTTTACCTGCAAACAATCCAAAAAGTTTTTATGGATCGAGACCTTGCTTTGGGAAGGTTGACATACCATGGTAGATTGGTTAATCCAAGGCTAATAAAAAAAACTTTTCTCCTGACGGTGGAGGGAGAAAGGGATGATATTTGTGGCATAGGACAAACATTGGCTGCCCAAGATCTTTGTAGTGGTCTGCCGGGCTACATGAAGTCACACCATCTTCAGGCTGGTGTGGGGCATTACGGTGTATTTAACGGTAAGCGCTGGGATACACAAATATATCCCGTTGTTCGTAACCACATTCAATCGGCTCTTTAAATCGGGAGGGAATCATGGTTGTCTATATCACTAATGGGATAGTTGCGAGGATGCGGCGCAATGATGGAACTGATAGAGGTTCTCTATCGCTTCAACCAGGAAAATATGTTGCAAACAAAATCAATGATGGCTCATTAGAAATTTTGCAGGATGCTGGGGAACCTGTTTACTTGTTGCCTTTTATTTGGTGGGAAAAGATGGAATTAGGGGATCTTTTGATTGCGGCATAAAAGGTTTTATAAATGAATTATCAGTACATCAAAATTGAACAAGCAGAATTGATTGCGACAATTCGATTCAATCACTACAGCAAAAGAAATGCGTTGAGTGAATGTTTAATCGAAGAGATACATCATGCGCTTGAACTTTTTAGTAAAGAGGATGTACGTGTCTTAGTGCTTCGATCTGATAAAAAGAATAAGGTATGGTCTGCCGGTCATGATGTAATGGAGCTCCCTAGGTCTGAGCGTGATCCCCTTCCAGCAGATGATCCTGTTATGGTTTTGCTGAAATCTATTAGGGCTTTTAGGGCGCCAGTAATTGCCATGGTTGATGGTTCTGTCTGGGGCGCATCTACAGATCTGATTATGAGTTGCGATATAGCAATAGGGGACCATGATTCGACATTTGCAATTACGCCCGCAAAACTAGGTCTTCCATACACGGCAAGTGGTATCTTGCACTTCATGTCAAGAATGCCCCTTAATGTAGTTAAGGAAATGTTTTTAACGGCAGATCCAATTGGCGCTGACAGAGCATTACAGATTGGTATTCTTAATCATCTTTACGTGTCGGGTGAATTGGAAGCTAAGACATATCAAATGGCAAAAACCATTGCTTCCCGATCACCACAGGCTAATTCAGTCCTCAAAGCTCAGGCACAAATGTTATCGGATGCGGCTGTCATGAACCCATCTGTCTTTGAGCATTTGCAATCATTGCGTAAAAACGTCTATATGGGTAGCGACTATAAAGAGGGGATTACAGCGTTCCTTGAAAAGCGGGACCCGATTTTTGGTCAAGCTACTGAGTAGGGTTCTGCGTTGATGGATCGACAATCTCTAATTGAATTTAGCTATATCAGTAGAGCTAAAGATCCATTTTCGAAACTACAGCTAGTTCAGCTATTTGATAAGGCATTTAATTTCAATACCGCAAATAGAGTTACCGGCGTCTTGTTCTATGAAAATCGATATTTTGCTCAAATATTAGAGGGCACTAGGGAAGACATTTCTCATCTATGGAAGCAAATACAAAACGATAATCGTCATGTAATTATTCGTGAATTAGATTTTCGAGAGATTGATGAGCGAGCATTTCCTAGTTGGGGTATGCGATTCTTTGGTGCTGATCGAATTGCGAAATATATCCCGAATTTGAAGCAGCATCTTAATGGTTTGCCGGAGAATGACTCCAAGCTCTTAACCTTAATGCGTTCAGTTGCAGCTTTGGATAAAACATGAAAAGCCCAAAGATTTCTCAAGGAGCTTTTGTATAACTGGTAGGTCGGACGAGATTCCAACTGGTGACTAAGGAGTTAAATAACTATGCAAGCAATCGCTCGGAAAGGGGTCTAATTGAGCTTTTGACGAGCACATTGATGGAGGTCAATGCATTCCGGAGGGTAAATGCCTATGATTTATCAATGAAAGTTTATTCACTACGATTGTTATGGGTCCTATTTGGATCTTTTATTGCCATTGGTTTAGCTTTACTTATTACAAAGGCAAATTCTCCGCTATTGCTGGCATCCCTTGGTGGAACAACTTTGTTTTTATTTGCACTCACGGGGGCGCCGGCTGCTCAACCTAGGGCGGTATTTGGTGCGCACTTGATCAGTAGTTTGATTGGCATTTTGGCATATCAATTGTTTGGAGATGCTTTTTGGGTTTATGTTCTTGCCTTGATTATTACCATTGCGATCTTATTGCTCACTAGGTGTGTGCATCCTCCAGCGGGCGCAAATCCGCTGATTATGATCCAGGCCCATGCTAGCTTTATTCATCTTGGTGTCACTGTGATGGCTGGAGTATCGATCATTTTCTTGACTGCAATGATCTGGAGTCGCCTCGGAATTGGATCAAAAAAGTATCCTGTTTCATGGACGCAACCATCGCCCCCAACTCATAATTGGGGTATTTGGGACGATTGACCAGATTTCCCTTAACAGGGCAAAAATCAGAAACCGTAGTCGCTCAGGCTTGGATGATTATCCGGTCTTCTGCCGAGGGGCCAAAAAAATTTCCGCTCAGACTCTTTGATTGGTAGGTCATTGATGCTAGCAAAGCGACGCATCATAAAGCCATTTTCATTAAATTCCCAATTCTCGTTACCAAAACTTCGCGTCCAGTTTCCTGAGTCATCATGGCACTCGTAGGCAAACCTGACCGCAATTCGATTATCAGTAAACGCCCAAAGTTCTTTAATTAATCGGTAATCCAATTCTTTCGCCCATTTGCGGTGAAGAAATTCTTTTACTTGCTCGCGCCCAATTGGAAATTCAGCGCGATTTCTCCAAATGGTATCTTCTGTATAGACCAGCGAAACTTTTTCAGGATCCCGAGTATTCCATGCATCCTCAGCCATCCTAATTTTTTGAATGGCCGTCTCTCTTGTGAATGGCGGGAGAGGTAATTTTTTTTCCATTTTTAGCTCCATTAATCATAATTATTTCAATATGGATATATGATGATCCATAAATTGTTAATTGTTTGTAATTTTGCATGCTACAAAAATTTATTGCTAAGTTAAATTCTTATCTTGATCGTATAGCGCCTGGCCAGCCTGTAGTTCAATGGCGAAGAGCCTTGGTAATATCGGCTGGCGTTGGCATTGCAGTACTTGCTATTGAATTCATGAATCTCGCTTATGGCACTCTTGGTGTTAGTGAGTCAATGGTGCTTGCTGTCTTTGGGGTGACTGCCTTGTTGATATTCCTATTTCCAAATAGCATGATGTATTCACCGTTAACAATATTGGAGGCAAACTTATTTGCCTCATTTGTTGCTCTAACCTGTGTATACATAATGCCCATACCAATATTGGGGCTTATTATTTGTATGTTATGCACTACTTTAGGGCTTTATCTCCTAAATTGCATCCACCCACCAGCTTTTTTTCTAGGGGTGGTTATAGTGATGGCGGGAGTAGATAGTTTGGACTTTGCCTTCTATCCACTTATGGTCGACTCCCTCTTATTATCTTTGGCAAGCTACCTCTATCGGTCTTACTTGAATCGTTGATTAAAACTTCAAGAAAATCAGGCCAATAAAAATACAGTTTTGGTGCATACGATTTTTCTATGAGTTCTTTTGGTGCATTTCCTCGGGATTAACCCAAAGCGTTTTATTCAGAATGGATTCATGTAGTCAGCTGAATAAAAAACATGAGGAGATTGAAATGAATTCATACCGCCCATTTGACCCAGATAGGCCTTTGTTTACTAGTCGCTGTAGTTGTGGGCGTCATGCATCCGACGCTGAGCATGCTTTAGAGCTATCGGCAAAAATCGACGAAGAAAAGATAAGCGCAGATTTTGTTGAGGCCAGCCTTGTTAAAGCATTATTTCCTCAAGAAAGCCGTCGCCGTGCTTTTCTAAAGGCAGTTGGTGCTGGTGGTGCAATGAGCGCGCTATCTGGGTTTCTTCCGGTTGGCGCTTTGCAGGCCATGGCTCAAGAAAAAGCACCTATTGAAAAGCCAGACCTCAAAATTGGATTTATTGCGATTACCTGCGCAACCCCTCTCATCATGGCTGACCCTTTAGGATTTTATAAAAAGCAGGGCTTAAATGTTACTTTGAATAAGACTGCCGGCTGGGCCCTTATACGCGACAAGATGCTCAACAAAGAGCATGATGCTTCACACTTTTTATCTCCAATGCCAATTGCAATGTCTATGGGTCTTGGATCTGATCCAAGTCAGATGAGAGTTGCAACAATCCAGAATGTAAATGGCCAGGCGATAACTTTGGCTAATAAGCATAGAGATAATCGAGATCCCAAAAAATGGAAGGGCATGAAATTCGCTGTTCCATTTGAATACTCCATGCATAACTTCTTATTGCGATATTACGTATCACAAGCTGGGTTAGATCCAGATAGGGATATTCAAATCCGTGTGACACCTCCACCAGAGATGGTTGCCAATTTACGTGCTGGAAATATTGACGGCTTCCTTGGACCAGATCCTTTTAATCAGCGCGCGGTTTATGATGAAGTTGGTTTTATTCATATCCTAACCAAAGAAATTTGGGATGGACATCCTTGCTGCGCATTTGGAACATCTGAGGACTTTATCAAGAAGAATCCAAACACTTTTGCAGCCTTATATCGCGCCGTATTAAATGCTTCAACGATGGCGCGAGATCCAGCTAATCGACCTCTAATTGCAAAAGTGATCTCTCCTGCAAATTATCTCAACCAGCCTGAAACAGTAGTAATGCAGGTGTTGACTGGAAAGTTCGCTGATGGATTGGGGAATGTTCAAAATGTGCCTGACCGCATTGATTTCAACCCAATACCTTGGTACTCCATGGCCACTTGGATGTTAACGCAGATGCAGCGCTGGGGCTATGTAAAAGGTGATGTGAACTATAAAGACATCTCAGAGAAAGTCTTTTTGTTGACTGATGCTAAGAAATATATGGGCGAGACTGGCATTTCCGTTCCTCCTTTGGCAAAGGT
Organism: Polynucleobacter tropicus; assembly: GCF_013307225.1. Lineage (NCBI taxonomy): Bacteria > Pseudomonadati > Pseudomonadota > Betaproteobacteria > Burkholderiales > Burkholderiaceae > Polynucleobacter > Polynucleobacter tropicus. Next base: position 662,088 of record NZ_CP028942.1, read on the forward strand.
TGGCTACAAGAAAGACAAGATTATGGGCAAAGAGTTTGATCCTTCCCAGCCTGCTGCTTATCTAAAATCATTTCCCATAAGCAAGGCGTAGAGAGTTTAAAAATGAATAACTTATCTCTCAAGGCGAAGGGTGCAATGCTTTCCGTGGTGATGCTTATTTTTTGGATTATGCATATGGCACATAGCCACCGCTCCAAAAGTTGCCACCACTCCAATTGTTGCTTCTGGCTCAAGCGAATATCAGGCGCTTATGGGGCAAGGTGGAGGCGGTGATGCTGAGAAGTCAGGCTTCCCAACTCTAACTCAGATGGGCGAGACTTTTTATAAGCAACTATCTCGACCTTTTTACGACAATGGGCCGAATGACAAAGGTATTGGTATTCAGCTTGCATATTCCTTGGGTAGGGTTGGACTAGGATTTTTTCTGGCAATGCTCGTTGCTATTCCATTTGGATTTTTGATCGGAATGTCTCCGTTGGCTTATGAAGCATTCAATCCATTTATTCAAATTCTAAAACCCATCTCCCCTTTAGCTTGGATGCCAATAGCGCTATACACAATTAAAGATTCTTCTATTTCGGGAATATTTGTAATTTTCATTTGTTCAGTTTGGCCAATGCTGTTAAATACCGCTTTTGGTGTAGCCAATGTCAGAAAAGAATTGCTTAATGTAACCAAAACCCTTGAAGTATCTCCTCTGCGCAAGGCGTTTTTGGTAATTTTACCTGCTGCCGCTCCGACTATTTTGACTGGGATGAGAATTTCAATGGGTATCGCATGGCTTGTAATTGTTGCTGCAGAAATGCTAGTTGGTGGTACTGGTATTGGATATTTCTTATGGAATGAGTGGAATAACTTGTCTATTTCGAGCGTTATTTTTGCAATTGTGATGATTGGGATTGTTGGCATGTTGCTAGATATGGTCTTTGCAAAACTTCAGAAAGTGGTCTCATATGCAGATTGAAAAAGCATTCCTCAGGGTAGATGGCCTATCTAAATCTTATAAGCTAGATGCACCCCCAGTTTTTGAAGATATCAATTTTGAAATTGATCGCGGCGAGTTTGTCTGCATTATTGGCCACTCCGGCTGCGGCAAAACCACAATTCTTAATGTGCTTGCTGGTCTTGAGGATGCATCTGGCGGTTATGCCTATATGCTTGACCGAGAGATTAAAGGGCCTAGTTTAGATCGCGGCGTTGTTTTCCAAGGGCATGCATTAATGCCATGGATGACAGTTCTTCAAAATGTAGCCTTTGCCGTCAAATCTAAGCATCCTGATTGGAATAAATTTCAAATTGAGGAGCATTCAAAAAAATACTTAGCAATGGTTGGATTGGTTAACGCCGAGAATAAAAAGCCCTCTGAATTATCTGGCGGTATGAAGCAGAGGGTTGGTATTGCCAGAGCATTTGCGATTGAGCCCAAAATGTTATTGCTTGATGAGCCATTTGGCGCCTTAGATGCTTTAACGCGAGGAGTGATACAAGATGAGTTGCTAAAGATATGCAGCGAAACGAAGCAAACTGTATTTATGATTACGCACGATGTTGATGAAGCTATTTTGCTCTCAGACAAAATTATGCTCATGAGTAATGGGCCAAATGCTCGTATTGCCGAGATCGTAATCAACACATTGCCAAAGGATCGAAAGCGTGCAAACTTGCATCATGATCCAATGTATTATCCAATGCGCAATCACTTAGTTGACTTTTTGGTTAACCGTTCAAAGGATTTACAAGCCAAAGGTTCGGCGGGCATGTTGGACGGCTATAAGCCTATATTAGTTTGCCCAGGTCTACAAACCCCAGTTACGCAATAAATCAAAAACCTACAATTAAGGAGAAAAAGATGGATCGTTCAGTAGTGACACAAAAAATTATTGAAGCAAAAGTAAAAAAAGGTATGAAGTGGGCTGATATTGCGAAAGCAATTGGTGAGTCAAAAGAGTGGGTCACGGCTGGTTGCTTAGGTCAAATGACTTTTACTAAAGCTCAGGCCGAAGCTGCCGGAAAATTGTTTGATTTAACTGATGAAGAGATGGCATGGTTGCAAATTGTTCCTTATAAAGGTTCTTTACCAACAGCGGTTCCAACGGATCCATTAATTTATCGTTGGTATGAAATCGTGAGCGTATATGGAACAACAATCAAAGAGCTCATTCATGAGGAATTTGGTGATGGAATTATGAGTGCTATTGATTTCTCTATGGATATCCAACGAGAGCCTGATCCCAAGGGCGATCGAGTGCAGGTAGTTTTATCGGGTAAATATCTATCCTATAAAACTTACTAGTCAATTTATAAATCAAAAATAAAAGCCACCGAGAGGTGGCTTTTGTATAACTGGTGGGTCGGGCGAGATTCGAACTCGCGACCAACGGATTAAAAGAAGTCATACCTCTTCAAAAACCTATATAACATAAGGCTTTAAGCGACCAAAATATGACCGTGCGATTGACTGTGCGATTGCTTTTTGGTGCAAAGTTCGAATCTGTGGATTAGATTTCCAGCTTTTAATTCCCTGACTAATGAAATGAGAAGATTATTTCTTTAATGTCTGAAACTTGCTAGTCACATCGCCGCTTATTGTCGAGTCTTCACCAGATAAAGACTTAATTGAGGCGCCTTTAGAAAAATCTACTTTCTTTAGATCAACCCAAACCATATTTGGGGAATCAGAGGCATTAAAGTAGTAGATCCTATTTTTAGAGTCCGCCAAAGTTGTCCACAAGGTAGGCCAAGTATCTTCAGACTCGATTGCGGTAGAGGTATTGTGAGCGCCAAGAGGAACGGAAACTGTTTTAGTGATGCTAAACACTTGAGCTAATGCTTCTTGCGTAGATTTTGGTACTGGACTAGTTTTTAGGAAGGCAGAGGCACGAACAAATCTGCTGGCTGGGTCGATATCACCAGGAAGGGATTCCTTGCCACCAAAGTATTTGTAGTTCTTGAGATTATTTAATTGCCAATCCAATGGCGGCTCATTTGTCATTACTGCTGTTTCTGGGCCATGATGAATGACCATCTTGCCATCAATAAATTCAATTACCGCAGAATCACCTACTTCGTCTGAAAGAGATACATGTAGGGGCCACTCGCGTCCAGATGCTTTGATAGAAACAATCTGAATTTTCTTTATCTCTGCGAGCGCCTCATTAACTGTCGCCGCATTGTCGAGCAAATATTGAACGATTACCGCATTTGATACGCCAGGGCGAGTATCCCTTTTTTCATATTGAGACTCATGAAGATAAAGAAGATTAGCTACTAAGCCTTTTTCATTGATGCCATCTGAGCTACCGACATCTAGTGAGTTAACTGCAACACTTCCGTATTTAGCATTCCATTTTGCTGAATTAGGCACTCCGCCGTTTCTAGCAACACCTCTTGGATAAATCATGAGCTTAGCGTGATCTGGCATATACAGATCCATTGTTCTACCAACTACAACATTGCCAGTTGAATTAAATAAAACACGAGAACAAGCAATCGCCTGATTATTTAGAAGGCCTATTGATAGGCTAGCAACTAATGCGAAGGCAATATTTTTACTTTTAAACATGATGCTCTCTTGATATGAATGGGAAATAGTTATATACGACTCCACAGGCTTCCACCTGGGAATATAAAGGTAATGCTTAACTAAGGATATCCAGTCTAAGAATTATTTGATTGCGATATTTTTTCATGCTTTAAGGATTTGTCGTAAAAATTGAGCTATTTAAGTTTGATTTAGGTCAATAGGGTTGCGATATTGTGAATCGTTATACTAAATACATCTCTAACATGCAGCCTTTAAATTCAGAAATATGCAAATCAAAATAGGCCTACCAAAGCACTTAATTGGTGTAATTGCTTCTTCCGTTTTTATGATGAATGCTATAGCTGCAACGGATGATGTTATTCCTAATGATCAGTCAAGTCTGAAGCCTATCGTAAATTCAGGTGGCAAAGAAATAAAATTTAACTGGCCCATGTTCAAAATTGGTACCGCAGAATACAAAGAGGGGCCAACGGGCGTAACTGTTTTTAGTTTTAATAATAAAGTACATGCAGTGATGGATGTAAGAGGGGAGCCGGGTATTGCCAATACGGAATGGTTGAGATTAGGGCGTGATACCCCAGTGGTAGATGCCGTTGTCTTATCGGGAGGATCAATCTACGGTTTAGAGAGTACGACTGCTGTTGCCTCCGCAATGAAAGATGATCAATATAGAACAGGCACTATTGGCGATGTCGCATTATCGACCGGTGCGATTATTTATGACCTAGGAGATCGACGTTTAAATGAAGTTGTCCCAGATAAAAAGTTAGCGCAAGCGGCATATAGAAATGCTAAGGAAGGTATTTTTCGAGTTGGCTCTGCTGGAGCGGGGCGCTCCGCAAAGAGTGGCGGACTTTTTGGATTAAATGGCTATTCTGGACAGGGTGGTGCCTTTTATGAAAAAGGTAATTTAAAGATCGCGGCATTTGCCGTGGTTAATCCACTAGGTGCTGTCGTGGATAGGGATGGCAATATTCAGACTGGATATTCTCATTCGAGTTGGCCGCCCAACCTAAAAATTGCTGATTTATTAAGGATTACCAAAAACGCCTGGGGCACCAAAGACAACGAGGTTCGGCAAACTCAAAACACGACTATTAGCTTAATCATTGTGAATCAAAAGTTGCCAAACGCTGACCTACAGCGATTAGCAACTCAGGTTCATACTTCAATGTCTCGAGCACTTCAACCATTTGCCACTCAGTGGGACGGCGATGTACTTTTTGCAGTCTCTACCGATGAGGTTGATTTGCCTACTGCTAAGGTTGAGCGTGAAAAAACCATGGCATTGCTCCCTGTAATTGCTTCTGAAGTTATGTGGGATGCATTGTTATCTGCCGCTCCTGAGCAGCCTGCATTGCCCATTCCAATCAAAACAGATAAAGTACTTCCAGCGAAATACGCGGGTAAGTATCGATTTAGTCGATTTGTTACTGTAGAAATTACGGCTAAAGATGGCAAGCTATATGCACGGGCAACTGGTGAGCGAAATGCCTTTGCTATTCCCAAGGGCCGATCCGTTGAACTTTTGCCCATTAATGAGAATTTAACCCAGTTCACGTTAAATGAGTCGGCCCGCTACCCATTGGTGCTCGATTTCACAGGCGATTCTTTGGTGATCAATCCGGGATTGTGGGCGCAAATGAGTGAGAAGCGCTAATTTTATAAAGGCGAACTATGGCGTGGTTTATGTTGAGTTTAGCGATCATCACCGAGGTGATCGCAACAACTGCTCTAAAGTACACAGAAGGTTTTACAAAGCTATCCCCTACCTTGATAACTCTAACTGGGTATGGCATTTCATTTTTTGCACTCTCAAAAGTGCTTGATCAAATCCCGACTGCTATTGCATATGCCATTTGGTCGGGCACTGGGATTTCTCTCGTAGGCTTAATTGGCTGGGTATGGTTAGATCAAAAACTGGATTTGGGGGCGCTGATTGGAATTGCACTCATCATTTCTGGAGTTGTGATTATTAATGTTTTTTCAAAATCTATCTCGCACTAATAACTTCTTAAGCCAAGCAAAAGAAAAAGCCCCTAGATTTCTCAAGGGGCTTTTTTATAACTGATGGGTCGGGCGAGATTCAAACTCGCGACCAACGGATTTGGTGATCCGTTGCTGTTGACTTATATTTTGCTTTTTTAAGGGTGTGACTCCCTTGTCGCCAAGTTAATGCGTATTACAAGGGTTTGTAGTCACAACATTATTGCCAAAAACCACCTCCGGGTAGTTTTTATTGCCCTCAAGACCAAAGCGGCTAAGACGAATAAAAATATCATTAATATCTAGATTTACTGCTTTAAACTCTCCATCTAATTCAAAAAAATATAGACCTAAATTAGGAAAGCTCGATGTTCTTGAAAAAAATATTGACTGGAGTGTTGTCGGCCCTAATTGCCACATCTTCAGTGTCCGTACATGCTCAGAACAGTTCTGAGGCCAAGCAAAAAAAGCCTAACGTAATTTTCATTTTGGCCGATAACGTTGGTTATGGAGATTTAGGTTCGTATGGTGGCGGAGAGTTGCGTGGCGCTCCTACACCTCGTTCAGATGAATTAGCAAAAAGTGGTTTGCGACTAACGCAATATCTAGTTGAGCCCGCATGCACTCCATCACGTGCTGCATTAATGACTGGTCAGTATTCAATACGGAATGGCTTATCGCTAGTTATCATTCCTGGTTCGCCAAGCACTTTATCTGGCAAGGCTTACACAATGGGTCAATTATTCAAAGATGCTGGCTATTCAACAGCGCTTTTTGGTAAGTGGCATCTAGGTAGCGCCCCTCAGAGCTTGCCAGGTGCCCATGGATTTGATCAGTTTTATGGAATCCCACCCGATATTTCTTGGGACTCTGCCAGCCTCGTGCCCCAGGCTATACAAACACATTCATTTGGCGATGTCCCCGATAAAGTTTTGTATGACAAAGGCCCTTGGATCAACCAGCAAAAGGGCAATGGACCTCTGGAACGAGTGAAGCCCTACACCATGGCTGTTCGAGCTGAGATTGATAATGAGCTGACTGATAAATCCATAGCATTTATGAAGCAGCAAAATGCTGCGGGCAAACCCTTCTTTTTGTATTTGCCTTTCTCTATGGGGCATTATCCAAATTTACCCTCCAAGCAATTTGCTGGTAAATCACGCATTGGTCAATATGGCGACAAAATGATGGAGGGTGATTATCACCTTGGTCAGGTTATGGATGCTCTTAAGGAAATGAATATCGAAGACAACACGATTTTGGTGTTCGCCTCCGATAATGGCTCAACGGGTCAAACGGTGATGCACTGGGATCGTCAGGGGCTTGGAGCTCCAGATATGGGATCGAATGGCCCATTTCGTGGCGATTTAGGTGAAGCAACTGAAGGTGCTGTCCGTACGTTTTGCATCATACGATGGCCAGGGCATACGGCGCCTGGCAGCACATCTAACGCAATGTTTTCTATTATGGATTTCATGCCAACATTTGCAAATATTCTGGGTGCAAAACTTCCAACTGACCGAGCAATTGACGGTGTAAATCAGCTTGATGTACTCATGGGTAAAAGCGCAACAGGTAATCGGGAATCCTTGTTGTCTTTCATTGGGCCTGATTTAGTTGCTGCTCGTTGGAAGCAGTGGAGAATTTATTTTAAGGATATGAATCGCACTGGGACGGGGCAGCAAACAGTCGGTGGATTGTGGGCTAACTCAGCGCCTTTATATACCCCAAAGTTCTATAACGTTGAAATGGATCCTCATGAAGATTTGCAATTGACCAACTATGCATGGATTGGTGGACCCATATTTAAAGTGGTTGAAGAGTATTTGGCTTCGGTTAAGAAGTTTCCAAACCCGCCTCCATCAAACGTCACCAATTTTTCTCAGCCGTTAAGTAATTAATTGCGAATAAGAGGCTACTCTTAGGCGCGCATATAAAATGAATATGCCTGCATGGACTCGACTAAAAATAGTCGAGTCTTTTTTTCTATTTACCACCTTGGTGACTCCCTTTTGCACTCATGCTGATGAGGGCGGAGTTCCTTTTTGGATGTCGGGTCAATACGCAAGTATGGCTGCAGTACCAATGGCAACGGGTTGGTCATTGGTAGCAATGCCCTATGTCTATAGTGGAAGTGCAGATAAATCTAAAACCTTTCAACATGGTCCAAGTGTCAACGCGGGATTGTCAACAAGCATGACTCTTGGACTCATTCAGCTAGGATATGTTGCTGAGGAAAAGATTCTGGGTGGTCAACCTTATATTGGTTTGGGGTGGGGTCCTGGAACAAACACAACCACCGCATCAGTGAGTGTCACTCACCCAAATATTGATCTCAATCGCACAAATACCATGACTGGTGGTTCAGATATTTACCCGTTAGCAAGTCTGACTTGGAATAGTGGAAATAATAATTACAAAACCTATATCACTGGCGACATTCCAGTTGGTGCGTATAGTCCAACTAGTTTGTCTGGTATTGGGATTGGACACGGAGCGATGGATGCAGGTGGTGGGTATACCTATCTCAATAACACCACAGGTCTAGAGTTTTCAGCGATCGCAGGTGCAACTTATAACCTAGAGAATAAGCAAACCAATTACAAGAACGGCGTTGATTCCCACCTGGATTGGTCAGTTTCTCAATTTTTGTCACAGCAATGGCAGGTGGGTATTGCAGGTTATGCGTACTACCAGTTGACGGGTGATTCGGGTAGTGGCGATAAGGTGGGCGCTTTTAAATCTCAAATTGCAGCAATTGGCCCACAAATTGGTTATGTATTTAATATGGGGGCCAATCAGGCTTACATTAACTTAAGAACTTATAAAGAGTTCTGGGCGAAGAATCGTGTTGAGGGCTATGCCACAATCGCAACGATTAGTCTGCCACTAGGTAAATAAGAAATGATTGTTTTACAACGAAAGATTTTGCTAGCTCTCGCAATTATCTTGTTAGGCATCGGCGCTTTCTTTGCGTGGAAGCAATTCTTCTCCAAGCCAAAACAAGTTACACCAGCAATCATATTAAGTGATGGCAAAAATGCCCCTCTCGGAATGGCCTGGGTACCCGGAGGTGAATTTTTAATGGGTAGCGACCATCAAAAGTCTCAAGCTAATGAGAGACCAACACATAAAGTGAAGGTGTCCGGGTTTTGGATGGATACCACTCATGTCACAAATGATCAATTTGCTCAATTTGTAAAAGAGACCAATTACAAAACTACTGCTGAACAAGTTCCTGATTGGGAAACCATTCGAGTGCAATTGCCACCAGGAACACCTAAACCACCAGCTTCGGTATTTGTGCCAGGCGCTATGGTGTTTGTGGGTACAAAAGCCAAAGTAAACCTCAATGATTACTCGCAATGGTGGGCTTACGTGCCGGGCGCTGATTGGCGTCATCCAACTGGACCTAAAAGCAATATTGATGGCAAAGGAAATCATCCTGTTGTTCAAGTAAGTTACGAGGATGCGCTTGCATATGCTAAATGGGCTGGCAAAAGATTGCCTACAGAGGCAGAGTGGGAGTTTGCAGCAAGAGGTGGTCTCAATCAGGCTACTTATGTCTGGGGTGATCAGCTTGAGCAGGATGGCAAATTACAAGCCAATATTTGGGATGTAAAGAAGCAGGCATTTCCAGTGGTGAGCCCCAAAGCAGGCGGTGCGGTTGGTACAAGCTCTGTTGGGACCTTTCCGCAAAATGGATATGGCTTATTCGATATGACGGGTAATGCCTGGCAATGGGTTGCAGATTGGTATCGCGCAGATTACTTTGCGATGCAGGCAAAAGAATTTGGAAGCAACGTAATTCTGAATCCAAAGGGGCCAGGCAATTCATACGATCCCGATGATAGTGGCGTACCGCTTAACGCACCTAAGCGAGTTATTCGAGGTGGATCATTTTTATGCAATGAAGACTATTGCCAGTCTTATCGTCCTAGCGCACGCCGAGGAGCAGATCCCTATAGCCCTATGTCGCATCTAGGGTTTAGATTGGTGGTTGATGGGAAGTAACTTGTCGGGTAACCCGACAAACGTGGTGGTCACCCATTCTTAAGTCTGAAGTTAAGTCATAAGTGTCTCGAAACGCGACACTTGAAGACCGATAAAACCCAAGAGATGCCTAGTCTCAGTCCAGCGTCCGTCATCCTGACGTGTAACGATTCACAAGATTGCCTATTGAGTCCACACAGTAACAACACATTCCATTTAACCAAAAGAAAAAGCCCCTAGATTTCTCTAGAGGCTTTCATATAACTGGTGGGTCGGGCGAGATTCGAACTCGCGACCAACGGATTAAAAGTCCGCTGCTCTACCGACTGAGCTACCGACCCAGTTAAGCGATAAATTATAGCAAGAAGTTCTTGGCGCTTACTCGAGTGCGGGGTGTCTGCCCCAGAGCCCTTGTAGTTACAAGTGCGCTATGCATTTCCCCGTCTGGCAACGGGTGGATTCTTAGCAAAATAGTCCTTAATTCCCCTCAAAATGGCATCTGCGATTCGGTCTTGGTAGCCGTCATCATTTAATTTCGATTCTTCTTGGGGATTGCTAATAAATGCTGTCTCTACGAGGATGGACGGCACATCTGGGGCCTTGAGAACAGCGAAACCTGCTTGCTCAACCTTGCCTTTATGTAAGGGCGCAAAACCACCAATTTGCCTCAGAACAGAATTGCCAACTTGCAATGAATCTTTAATTTGAGCGGTGGTAGACATATCCAGCAGTAAGTTGGCTACTTGTTTATCTTGAACTTTAATGTTGATTCCGCCAATTAAATCTGAAGCATTTTCTTTATTTGCCATCCAGCGCGCCATGGTGCTACTAGCGCCCATTTGCGAGAGGGCAAAAACAGACGCGCCTTTTGCATGAGGCTGAATAAATGCGTCCGCATGAATCGATACAAATAAATCGGCCTCAACCCTTCTAGCTTTTTGTACTCGAGTATGTAATGGCACAAAGTAATCGCCATCCCTAGTTAAGAAAGGGCGCATATAGGATTCGTTTTCAATCTTGTCACGCAAGCGCTTGGCGATTGAGAGAACGACATGCTTTTCTTTAGAGCCTAAGGAGCCAATCGCTCCAGGATCTTCACCGCCATGGCCGGGATCAATGGCAATAGTAATAAGGCGTTTGTATTTAGAGGGTGCGGCCGCTTCTTTGGTTTCTGGAATGGTTTGAACCACTGGGCCAGACGGTCCTTTTGTTACTTCTTTATCTTTCTTAGTTGCAAATTGCGCAATCAAATCGACTTCTTCATTGGATTTAGCTAAAGCCGTTTCCTTGCGAGCGCTATTTTTCACTAGCTCCATCAGTGGGTCGAGTGGGGTGCTTGGGTATAAGTCAAACACCATTCGGTAGTTATATTCACCAACGGGATCTAATGTAAAGAGCTGTGGCTTGATGGGTTCTTTTAAATCAAACACCAAGCGCACAATCCCGGGCTGAAATTGTCCAACCCGAATTTGTGAAACATAAGGATCATTGGGTTTGACTTTAGCAACCAGATCTTTGAGTGTTGGATTGAGTTCTAATCCCTGAACATCCACCACTAGGCGATCAGGATTAGTCAAAACCTGCTGCGTAATCGGCAGTGGCGTATCAGACTCAAGAGTAATGCGGGTGTAATCCTCAGAGGGCCAAACACGCACACCCAGAATCTTGGCGCCCCAAGCTAGATCTAGCTCGCCGATAAGTAGAACGAAGCCCAATGCTTTCGCTGTAGTCTTAAGATGGCGTCTTCTGGCAAGACTGGTTTGTGAATTTGGCTTATTCATAGGCTGACTAAGCAATACTCTTCAAAAGAGTTAGACCTTGTTCTGAAAAAGCACTGATCTTGATTGCGCGTTCACCCTCCTTGTTGCCAGCTTCAAGCGCAACCTGTATATCAAATGGTGGTAAGGTGCCTTCTGCTTTCTCTGGCCACTCAATTAAGCAAAAACCAGGAACATCAAAGTATTCTGCAAATCCTGCTTCTTGCCACTCCAATGGATCGCGCATGCGATACAGATCAAAGTGATGTGCAGAGTATTGGGTATTGTCGGCTTGAAGTGGGTAAGGCTCACATAAGGTGTAGGTGGGACTCTTTACTTTGCCCTTATAGCCTAGGCCTTGAATCAGATATCTAGCAAAGGTAGTTTTACCAGTTCCTAAGTCACCCTCAAGAGCGATATTGAGATGACTTTTAGGGTTTAGTTCAAGCCCTTTGCGAATGCTAGAGGCAAATCGTTGGGCAAGCTGAGCGGTATCCGCTTCCTGCCTACAATATTGCGTAATGGTGTCCAGTGGTTCTGGTATTTTGGCCATTGTTCTAGTTTATTCAATTATTCGGCTACATTCTCTACTTATATGCCTTTATCCACTGATCCTTCAAGTCAAGCTTCAGCCGAGGACGCTGCCTCGCTGCGTGTATGGCTGGGGGCAAAGGCAGTGGAGTTGGGTTTTGATGATCTACGAATCACTGATACTTTAATGGGTGATGCTAGCCAAAAACTTCAAGAGTGGTTGGCAGAAGGGCGCCATGGGCACATGGAGTACATGCAGCGCCATGCGGACTTAAGGGTCAATCCCGAATTATTAGTACCAGGCGCTCTCAGAGTGATCTGCGTTTCTATGAACTACCTCTCGCCTGACATTGATTTCGATGCAGAGTGGCAAGGCATAGAGAGCCCAACCAAAGCATCGGTCTCTATTTATGCTCGTGGTCGCGACTATCACAAGGTCTTGCGCAATCGTTTGCAAGAGTTCGCAAAAGCCATCGAAGAAAAAATTGGCCCTTTTGGTTATCGCGTGTTTACGGATTCAGCGCCATTAATGGAGGTAGAGCTTGCACGTAAAGCAGGGCTTGGGTGGCGCGGTAAACACACGCTATTGCTCAATCGAGAATCAGGCTCAACATTTTTCTTGGGTGAGATCTTAGTCGATATTCCCTTCCCAGTAGATGAGCCTCAAGAGGCGCATTGTGGAACATGTCAATCTTGTATTGATGTTTGTCCAACGCAGGCGATTACTACTCCATATCAATTAGACGCACGGCGGTGTATATCGTATTTAACTATTGAGAATCCCGGAGCCATTCCAGTGGAGTTTCGTGAAGCAATGGGGAATCGCGTCTATGGCTGTGATGACTGCCAACTCATTTGCCCATGGAATAAATTTGCTAAGCGCTCACAGCTTCCTGATTTTGCGCAGCGCAATGGCCTAGGCCATGCTAGCTTGCTGCAACTATGGTCATGGACTGAAGCTGAATTTAATCATCGTCATGAAGGTAGTGCGATTCGTCGTATTGGATATGCTCGTTGGCGTCGCAATTTAGCCGTCGGACTGGGTAATGCCTTAGCCAGCACCAAAGTAAGCAATGAAGAGAGGCAAGAGATTCGTGAGGCCTTGCAAAATGCGATTGCCAGCGCAGACCCTTTAGTGGCCGAGCACATTGAGTGGGCACTTTCAGTTAAAACAAGCAAAGATTGAACCTGGCTTTTACAATCACACCATGTCCTCCAATGAAACTTCTGTAGTGCAACGCTTTCAAAATCGTAGCGATGCATTTTGGTCGGGCATACGCGATGCGGCAGGTGCCCCGGCCATGGTGCTGTTTGCAGGCATGGTGGGCTTTGGTGCAATGGGCAAGACCAATGGCTTTGATGTTTGGTTTACTAGCTTTACAACTTTTTTCATGTTCGCGTTGCCAGGGCAGGTAGTTCTTCTGGAAATGGCTATTACTGGTTCTTCGGTTTTAGCAATTGCCTTGGCGGTTACTTTGACCTCAACTCGCTTTGTCACGATGACAGTGACGCTCTTTCCGCAGTTTCATCAAAAAGATCGCAATCGCAATTTATATGCCTCCGTACATTTATTGGCTATGACAGCATGGGCTATCTCGATGAAGGAGTTTCATTCTATTGAGGTGAAGCATCGCTTGAGTTATTTCGTGGGCTTAGGTCTGCTCTGCTGGTTGATTTCAATTCCAGGGACGATTCTGGGTTTCTATTTGGCGGGAATGGTTCCGCCAGCTGTGACTTTAGGTTTGGTATTTATTAATCCTCTATTCTTCTTGCTGACATTTACCGAAGTAAAACCCTGGATTAATCGCATTGCCATCTTGATGGGTTGCATCTTTGGCCCCATCTTTTTTATTGTGGACCGTGATACTAGTTTGTTGACAGCGGGTGTCATTGGAGGCACTTTGGCTTACTTCCTCGACCGTAAGTTTTTGCGTAAAAGAGCAGGGATGATCGGCTAATGAATGTGATTCACAACATGGCTGATGCGCTTTCTGGCTGGGGTCTCTGGATTGCCTTAGTTGGCGCTTGCCTTGGTACTTATTTCTGTAGGGCTATTGGGGTCTTGCTCTCCAATAGCATTAATCAAGATAGTGAAATCTTCCGCTGGCTCTCAGCAGTGACCTATGCGATGGTAGCCGCTTTAACGATTCGATTGATTGTGATGCCATTAGGATTGATGGCAACCGTACCTTTGTGGATACGCATTCTCATTTGCGGACTCAGTATTGGCGTGATGGTATCTAAACCTACCAAGCGCTTAGTACCGGCTTTATTGACTGGTACTTTACTCATGGTAGGTTACGGCATTATTCGCTGAACAATTTTTACTCAAGATGCGCTGCCAGTATTTTGGCGATGTGCACCGCTTCACGGTTCGTGCCATCGGCAATTTGATTGCGACAACTGGTGCCATCAGCAACCACCCAATTATCTGCCGATTTACGAATACTGGGCAATAAGCTGGCTTCAGCCATTTGCTTGGATACTTCAATATGCTCAGCTTCATAACCAAAGCTGCCTGCCATGCCGCAACAAGAAGACTCAATCAGTTTGGGTTCGGCATTTGGAATGAGTTTGAGTAATTCAAGCGCAGGAGTCACTGCAGCAAAAGATTTTTGGTGGCAATGGCCATGGAAGAGTACTCCCTTAGTCGCCGCTTTGAGATTGAGCGTCAGTTTTCCTGCTTTAGCTTCCTTGGCCAAGAATTCCTCTAAGAGTTGAGCGTGCTTAGAGACCGATATTGCTTGCTCACCAAGACCCATTACTAGCGCCTCATCTTTTAAGGTGAAAAGACAAGAAGGTTCCAAGCCAATAATCGGAATATTAAGTTCTGCGTAGGGCGCTAAGTGACTAACTAGCTCACCTAATGTCGCTTTTGCTTGGTCAACCATGCCTGCGGCCAAATACGTTCTGCCGCAACAAAATTCTTTAGAGCAAGTGTTTTGAGTGTAGGCGTTTGTCTTGGTCTTGTCTTTACTCTTTTGTGGAATGTGTACTTGATATCCTGCAGTCTCTAGTACTTTAATCGCCGCTTGGAGATTTTCATCTTCAAAGTAGGCATTAAAAGTGTCAGCCAGCAATACCACGCCTTTACCATCTTGACTTGCTAATTGAGCAGGGCTGTATTGGTGAGAGGATGTATTCTTCTGCCTCCAAAAAGTCTTGCTCTTCCAAATAGGCAAACTACGTTCTGCAGAAATGCCCATTACCCATTCTTGTAGTTTGGCGATGGGCGCGATGTGATTGCGTAGATTAAGTAATGACGGTAGAAGAGGAATGCTACTAATCGTAGCTGCATATTTAGGTAAATAAGCTACTGCTAAATCTCGCAATGAGTGACCTACACGTTTTTTATAAGCCGACAGAAACTCAATCTTTATCTTGGCCATATCAACACCAGTAGGGCATTCACGGCGGCAGGCCTTACAACTGACGCAAAGCTCCATCACGTCTTTAATGGCATCACTACCTAATGGCGATGTCTTATCTTGAAGGTCTAGTTGATTGGATAGAGCTAATCGTAAGGTATTGGCTCTGCCGCGCGTCAGATGTTTCTCATCGCGGGTAACGCGATAGCTAGGGCACATCACCTCCGCATCGAACTTGCGGCAATGGCCATTGTTATTGCACATCTCAACTGCTTTAGCTAATCCTTGAGCAGGGTCACCACCTGTTCCAGGCGAAGTGGTTTCTTCTGTGACCGGATTATTTTGGACATTCCAGGCAGACCAATCTAAAGCGGGTTGCAATGAAATGACTTTGTAGCTTGGTGGAAAGCGGAAGTTGCTTGCATCATCCATCTTGGGTGGGTCGACGATCTTGCCAGGATTAAATAAACCCTTTGGATCAAAAGCCTGTTTTATTTGCGCAAGCGCTTCGGTAATCTTGGGTCCAAATTGCCAAGAGATCCATTCACCACGACATAGGCCGTCACCGTGCTCACCGCTATATGCCCCTTTGTATTTGCGTACTAAGGCAGAGGCTTCTTCGGCAATTGCACGCATCTTCTGTGCACCATCGCGACGCATATCTAGAATAGGGCGTACATGCAAAGTACCAACGGATGCATGCGCATACCAAGTGCCACGTGATCCATATTTAGAGAAGACATCAGTCAAGGCTTGGGTGTATTCAGCTAGGCTTTCTAGAGGAACGGCGCAGTCTTCAATAAAGCTTACTGGCTTGCCATCGCCTTTGAGACTCATCATGATGTTGAGGCCAGCTTTGCGAACTTCCCAAAGATTTTTCTGTAAACCTGCGTCCGGCATTGCTACTACTGAGCCCGGTAAACCTAAGTCACCCATGAGCTCTTGCAGGGCTTTGAGTTTCTCAAGTAATGGCGCATGCGCTTCACCAGAAAACTCCACCAAGAGAATGGCTTCAGGTGTTTGCGCGGCAGGATCAATGAGTGAAGTCTCAATCGTCTTTTTAAAGCTGGGATTGCTGCGTGCCAAATCAATCATGGTGCGATCGACAAGCTCAACTGCGGTTGGTCCGAGTTTGACAATGTGCTGCGCGCTATCCATCGCTTTGTAAAAGCTGGCGAAGTTCACAATACCCAGCACTTTGTGTTTAGGTAAAGGCGCCAGTTGAAGCTTTAGGGATTTAAAATAAGCCAGCGTGCCTTCGCTACCAACTAAGAGATGCGCGAGATTGACGCTCCCATCCCGGGTGTAAGGCAGTTCGCTCTGTGGATGAAAGATATCGAGGTTGTAACCAGCAACGCGTCTAAGTACTTTCGGAAAGTGTGCCTCGATTTCAGGTTGTAGCGTGTGGGCTAAGTCTTTGACAAAATCACCCAACTGTTTTGCGGCACCAGAGCTATTGGCATAGCTCCCAAATTGCGCAACCTGACCATTTGCTAACCAAGCATCAATGCCTAAAACGTTATGCACCATATTGCCGTAAGCAATTGAACGGCTACCGCAGGAGTTATTGCCTGCCATGCCGCCAATCGTGGCTTGCGCAGCTGTAGAGACATCCACTGGATACCAAAGGCCATGTTGCTTTAGCGAACTATTCAAGTGATCAAGCACTATTCCAGGTTCAACCTCTACATAACCCTTGTCTACATTGAGGTCAAGAATATTGCGAAAGTATTTCGTGTTATCGATGACTAAAGCAGCGCCAGTAGTTTGACCGCACTGGCTGGTGCCACCGCCACGAGGCAATACAGGTACCTTTAGCTCTGCTGCAATCTGAATAGCGCTAGCAATATCTTGCGCTGTCTTAGGCACAAAAACAGCGACAGGCATAGCCTGGTAAATAGAAGCATCGGTTGCATAACGTCCACGACTCGCGCTGTCGGTCATGACTTCGCTAGAAGTTTCTTGGCGTAGGCGTTTTGTCAGTAGGGCCGTATCCATCATGAGTTCTTTAGTAAGGGGTTTGTTCATGATTTGATTGCCTCTAGAGAGATTTCCGATTTGAGTAATTGCACGACAACATCGCGTTTGTTATGAACGTGTTGCATCATGATCTTGCGCATGCGCTTGGCATCTCTAGCCTTCAGGGCGTCGAGCATTTCTTGATGTTCTTCAACGGCTTTCTCCCATTTCACGCCATCCTGGTTAGATCGGAAGCGCAAGGCTTCAATGCGGGCATTAACTTGGGTAAACAAGCGAGAGAGAACGGGGTTATTTGCTGCTTGATTAATTAGATGATGAATGCGAAGGTTGAGTTGGTAATAGCCGGATAAATCTCTGCGCGCATATGAAGCCATCATTTCATATTGAAGGGCTTCTAATTCAGAAAGGGTGGCATCGCTAATATTGTTAGCCGCTAATTCTCCAGAGAATCCTTCAAGATCTGCAATCACGTCGAAAGTGTGGATAACATCTTCAAGCGTAAGTTGCACAGCAATGGCGCCACGATTGGCGATTAGCTCTACCAAGCCATCAGCAGCTAAGCGGCGAATCGCTTCGCGAATCGGTGTGCGAGAAACGTTCAGACTTTCAGCTAGCTCACGTTCGTTGAGCTTGCTACCGGGGGCAATCTTGCCTTCCACTAATAAAGAGCGGAGCTTCTGGAAGGTGACTTCGTGAAGATTCTGGGAATTCAGCGTTTCGTTTGCCATGATTCTGGAATCCTAAATTTGTATACAAAATAGTCAATAAGCCATAATAAAGCATAAATAAGCCTTATTTCGCTAAATTATTAAGATTAATTTGTATACAAAATGGAAAATTCCCCAAAATTGGCATACACTAGCATCAGAATTGAATTCCTAAAACCTATCTATAGCGAGACAAACCATGCTGAAACTTGATAACCACGCATCAGGACGCCATTTTTTGCATATTCCTGGCCCAAGTCCTGTGCCTTCCCGAGTGTTGCGCTCTATTAGTTACCAAACTATCGACCATCGTGGTCCTGAATTCGGCGCATTTGGTTTGCAGGTTCTTGAAGGTATTAAGAGGATTTTCAAAACTGAGCAGCCGGTGATTATTTACTCCGCATCAGGAACAGGATCATGGGAAGGTGCTTTAGTAAACGTTCTTAATCCTGGTGACAAGGTGCTTTTCTATGAGACCGGTCAATTTGCAAACTTGTGGCGCGCCTTGGCAAAACGACTTGGCTTGGGTGTCGAGGTGGTTGGCAAACCAGGGCAAGATACTTGGCGTTGGGGTGTTGATGCTTCTGTGATTGAAGAGCGTTTGCGCAAAGATACGCAGCATGAGATCAAAGCGGTTTGTGTGGTGCATAACGAAACTTCTACTGGGGTCACTTCCAATATTGCCCAAGTGCGTAAAGCAATTGATTCCCTGAAGCATCCAGCCTTATTGCTAGTCGATAGCGTATCTGGCTTAGGCTCAGCGGACTACGAGCACGACAAGTGGGGCGCAGACGTGACAGTGTCTGGCTCTCAGAAGGGTTTGATGCTGCCTCCTGGTATTGGTTTTAATGCCTTATCACCAAGAGCGATTGAAGCAAGTAAGCGTAATACTTTTCCGAAATCATATTGGGCTTGGGATGAGATTTTGCAGTCCAATAAGAATGGTTACTGGCCAACTACTCCAAGCACCAATTTGATGTATGGTTTGCATGAAGCAATGGACATGATGATGGCTGAGGGCTTAGATAACATCTTTGCACGTCATCAACGTTTAGCTGCTGCTTGCCGTGAGGCGGTAAATGCTTGGGGCTTGGAAATTCAGTGCCAAGATAAAGATTGCTATTCACCAGTATTAACTTGTATTGCTGTGCCTGAAGGTATGGATGCGGATGTATTGCGTAAGCACGCTCTTGAGAAATTCAATCTCTCATTGGGCACTGGTCTTGGCAAGATTAAAGGCAAGGCATTTCGTATTGGTCACTTAGGTGACTGCAATGAATTGAGCTTGATGGCTGCTTTGAGCGGTGTTGAAATGAGTTTGGGCGCAATGGGCTATAAGCCCAAGGCAAGCGGCGTAGTGGCTGCCCAGGAGTTCCTGAAGTAATCTCCAGGTCTTAGAAATGCGGTGTAGCGGGGCTTGTAGGTTTGAGTCTGGCTACACCCTTTATAATTCAAGGGCTTGTAAAGATGATATTTTCATCACATAAAACATATTCGAGACAAACGTATTTAAAAAGGATTCAACATGTTGGCAACTAAACCTTACCTCACACAAGTAGATGTTCAAAAAATCTTGGACGCTGCTAATAAACATGCCGCTGCGAATAATTGGGCAGTGACAATTGCGGTTTGTGATGATGGTGGTCATATGTTGGGCTTAATTCGTCGTGACGGTTGCGCTCCTGTGTCTGCATACATTGCACAAGAAAAAGCGCGTACTGCCGCAATGGGTAAACGCGAAAGCCGTGTTTACGAAGAGATTATTAACAATGGCCGTACTTCTTTCTTATCTGCTCCGCATATCGCTGGCATGTTAGAGGGTGGGGTCAACATCGAGGTAAATGGGTTTACCATCGGCGCAGTCGGCGTTTCCGGCGTTAAATCGTCCGAAGATGCTGAGACCGCTAAGGCCGGCATTGCGGCCATTTTGTAAGTTACCTTGACAAATACTGCTACTGATAACAATTCATCTACAGGGTCTGGCGCAGCTCCTGCTGCCAGCCCTACAGCAACAATTACTTTTGCTGATTTTGGTTTAGATCCGCTGATTCAAAAAGCGGTTGCCGAACAGGGTTACAACAACCCAACACCGATTCAAGCGCAATCGATTCCCCATGTATTAGCGGGGAGTGATTTGATGGGCGCAGCGCAAACAGGCACTGGTAAGACAGCAGCCTTTGTATTGCCAATTATTCAAAAGATTTTGCGTCACGCAAGTAATAGTGCTTCACCAGCACGTCACCCAATTCGCGCGCTAGTGTTGACGCCAACAAGAGAGTTGGCGGTGCAGGTGGCCGATAACGCGGCTAATTATTCAAAACATACGGATTTACGCACTGCTGTGGTCTATGGTGGTGTTGATATGAAAGAGCAGGTGCAAGTCTTACGTAATGGCGTAGAGATCTTGATTGCTACGCCAGGCCGATTGCTAGATCACATTGGTTCCAAGGTGGCCAACCTGTCACAAGTAGAGTTACTGGTGCTAGATGAGGCAGACCGCATGCTCGACATGGGCTTCTTGCCTGACTTGCAGCGCATCATCAATTTGATTCCGGCGCAACGCCAAACCTTATTATTTTCTGCGACCTTCTCGCCAGAGATTAAGAAATTAGCGCAAAGCTATTTGCGCTCTCCGGTAACGGTAGAAGTGGCACGACAAAATGCCGCGGCTGATACAGTGAAGCAGGTAGTACATTTGGTAAATTCAATGGATAAGCAACGTGCGATTGTGAAGGTCTTGGAGAATCGTACTCGTCAAGGCTTGTCACGTCAGTGCATCATCTTTACCAATAGCCGTCTTGGTTGCGCAAAATTAGCACGCGCCCTAGAGCGTGATGGCATCAAGGCTGGCGCGATTCATGGTGACAAGAGTCAGGGTGAACGCACCTTAACTCTAGAAGCGTTTAAGTCAGGTGCAATTGAAGCTTTAGTAGCAACTGACGTTGCAGCGCGTGGCTTGGATATTCCCGATATGCCATGCGTGATTAATCATGAGTTGCCATTTAATGCTGAAGACTTTATTCATCGCATTGGTCGTACGGGTCGCGCAGGTAGTAAAGGCGATGCGATTGCCCTAGTTGACGACAGTGAAAAGCGTTTGCTCGATGATATTGAGAAATTAATGAAGCGCAAACTAGAAGTGGCTCCATTGCCTGATGTGAAATCCACCCCAGGGCAAATCACAGACCCGTTCTTCTACAAACCTTATGAACCAGGCGGTGCACTAAAATCCGCAAATGCAGATTCGGCACAAGCAACTCAGTTGCCGGACGTAAAAAAGGCAGGCATCACTCCTGCTAAGCCTGCTGTGGGTGCATTGCTAGGTGGCTTTAAGAAAAAATAGATTACCTAATATTTAGGCGTGCAAGTTTCAGCGCACTTGTAGGTGCATTTAGCCGGACATCCACAAGTTTTTTAAAGCCGTTTAAGCATGGACGATAATTCTCATGCCTAAGGCGCCAATAACTTTCGATACCGTATTAAAACGGGGTTTGGTGTTCGGCTTAAGGGCTTTGTATAAAGCTTCTCTTGTAATTCCGCTTGATTTAGATATTTCCGCCATACCTTTCGCTCTAGCAATATGTCCTAAGGCGGCTGCTAATTCAGCATCATCGCCATCAGCAATCACTTGATTTAAATACTCGGTCATCGCACGTTTACTTTTGAGATGTCGAGTAATATCAAATTCAGTTAAATCACTAATTTTTATTTTCTTGCTTACTTTAGTAGCTTTCATTTAATCCTCCAATTGCTTCGCTAACCTTTTTGCGGCTTTAATATCATTAGATTGACTTGACTTGTCTCCACCGCCTAGCATCACAATAATCGTTTTACCTCTTAATACGTAATACATTCGCCATCCAGGGCCAAACTTTTCACGCATTTCATAAATGCCATCACTGAGAGCCTTAATATCTCCTAAGTTTCCTAATCTAGCTCTATCCAGTCTTCTAGCCAGTCGAATCCGAGTTGAAAGATCTTTAAGGTTATCCAGCCACTCAAGGAAATTATCAGTCTCAAAAACTCTATACATTAGTCATTGTATTCGATCGATTACAATAAGTCAAGTAGTATTGCTTCTCCAAGCTTTAGTGGCGGCGAACAACCACCCTGCAATAGTGGTATCCCTATCAGGCAAGCCATGTAAGCCAAGGTGTTTTGCGGCTTTGCGAAGTTCGGTAAGCGCACTTTTCTCATTTTCAGTATTGATTGAGCTGGCTAGCGTTTGCTTGCTGAGCTTTTCGCCATGCTCATCTAGTACTAGAGTAAGGTGGCGGTAGCTTGGGGTTGAGTAGCCCAATTGATTTTGTAGATAGATTTGCCTAGCGGTGTTATTTAGCAAGTCTTGGCCACGAACAATATGGGTGATACCTTGCTGTGCATCGTCAACAACGACTGCGAGTTGATAAGTAAATAAGTCATCGTTTCTGCGTAAAACAAAATCACCCACTTCATGATTGAGGTCTTGACTCTGCATTCCGAGGGAAAGATCTTCAAACTGAATTTGGCAATTTTCAGGAAGGGCGATACGCCATGCTTTTTTGGTTTCGCCTAACAATTCATCTGAATAGGGGGTGATCTGTGACGGTCTACAAGTTCTTGGATAAACCATCTCTTGATTGCGTGGAGTATGAATACCCGCTGCTGCCAAGGTATTGGCGATTGTCTGCCTTGAGCAAGAGCATGAATATAGTTTGCCAAGCCCATTAAGGCGCTGAAAAGCGGCTTGGTAGAGCTCTTGCCGTCTAGATTGATAACTGGGCTCCTCGTCCCAAAAAAGGCCGCAAGCGCGCAATTGAGCCTGTATCTGAATGTCAGCCCCTGGTACGCATCTAGGGGTATCAATATCCTCGATTCTGAGGAGCCATTGACCCCCATTTGCACGGGCATCTAACCAACCTCCAAGGGCGGCAACTAGCGATCCGGCATGAAGTGGCCCTGTTGGCGAAGGGGCAAATCGCCCACGATAGCCGTCGGCTGGGGGTGAGGGGTTTTTGAGCTTGGACACAGCTAAAATCATCTCATGGCTTCACCCCGTTTTGTACATCTTCGCGTCCATTCTGAGTTTTCCATCACGGATGGGACGGTGCGCATCGACGATGCGGTGGCTGCGGCAGTCAAAGATGAGATGGGTGCTCTGGCAATTACGGATCTGAGCAATTTATTTGGTTTGGTACGTTTCTATACTGCTGCCCGTTCTGGGGGTGTAAAGCCAATCGCTGGAGCTGACGTATGGGTAAGCAATCCACAAGATCAAGATCAGCCTCATCGACTCCTATTGCTGGTGCAAAACCATTCTGGCTACTTAAATCTGTGCCAGCTTCTATCCAGAGCTTCTTTGGACAATCAAAATCGTGGTCGCGCTGAAATTGATTTGTCATGGTTTAGTGACCCAGCCGCAAAAGCGGAAGATAAGGCTGCGAAGAAAACACTTGCTTATGGATTGATCGCGCTTTCAGGTGCGCGCATGGGCGAAGTGGGTACGGCATTGCTAGCAGGCCAAGAAGAGCAGGCTAAAAAGGCTATTAAACGCTTTCAGAAAATATTCCCCAATGCTTTTTATATTGAAGTGCAACGTGGCGGACACCCCCAAGATGAAAGACAACTCCAGTTAGCTTGTCACTTAGCGAGTCAGCTAGATCTGCCGGTAGTGGCAACCCATCCAGTGCAATTTATGCAAAAGAGCGACTTCATTGCGCATGAGGCGCGAGTCTGTATCGCTGAAGGTGAGTTGCTCGGTAATCCACGTCGTCAAAAGAAATTTAATGAAGAGCAGTATTTCCTGACACAAGAGGAAATGGAAAAACGTTTCGCTGATTTGCCGGTAGCACTGGCTAACTCTGTAGAGATTGCGAAGCGATGCAACTTATCTCTAGTCTTAGGCCAGCCGCGTTTACCAGATTTCCCAACGCCTCCCGGCATTACTCTGGATGAATACCTCTTAGCTCAATCCGAGATTGGACTTGAGCGTCACATGGAGCGCAATTTTCCAGATCCGGAAGAGCGCGCCAAAGAAATGCCGCGCTATCGTGAGCGACTGTTGTTTGAAGTCAAAACGATTGCACAAATGGGTTTCCCAGGCTATTTTTTGATTGTGGCCGACTTCATTAACTGGGCAAAAAATAATGGCGTACCAGTAGGGCCTGGTCGTGGTTCTGGTGCAGGATCTTTGGTGGCTTACTCATTAGGCATTACCGATCTTGACCCACTTCGTTACAACTTACTCTTCGAACGCTTCCTAAATCCAGAGCGGGTATCGATGCCCGACTTTGATATTGACTTCTGCCAGCATGGACGCGATCGCGTGATTCAGTACGTGAAGGATAAGTACGGCAAGGACGCGGTGAGTCAGATTGCGACTTTCGGTACCATGGCTGCGCGTGCGGCGATTCGAGATGTGGGTCGAGTTTTAGAGCAGGGCTATAACTTCGTTGACGGCATTGCAAAGCTGGTGCCGAATAAGCCAGGTCAATACATGACCATTGATATGGCCAAGAAGGAAGAGAAGCAGTTAGCCGAGCGCGAGAAAAATGAAGATGAAGTTCGTCAGCTACTTTCATTAGCAGAGCAATTAGAGGGCATGACTCGTAACGTGGGTATGCATGCGGGTGGCGTTTTGATTGCACCTGGACGCCTGACGGATTTCTGCCCACTCTACACGCAAGAGACGAAAGACCAAGACAGTAGCTCTGTTATTAGTCAGTTTGATAAGGATGACGTAGAAGCCATTGGCTTGGTCAAATTCGACTTCTTAGGATTAACCACGCTCACCATCTTGGCGGCGGCAGAGCGTTGGATTAAAGCTTTGCATGCAGATCGTAAGGATTGGAGTATTAGCGAAATTCCGCTCGATGATGAGAAGGCATTTGAGGTTTTAAAAAGAGCGAATACCGTCGCCGTGTTCCAGTTGGAAAGCCGCGGCATGCAAGGCATGCTTCGCGAAGCTAAGCCGGACCGCTTTGAAGACATTATTGCTTTGGTGGCCTTGTATCGCCCGGGTCCAATGGATTTGATCCCAGACTTTATTGAGCGTAAGCATGGTCGTCAAAAAGTAGAGTATCCAGATCCTCGTATTGAACCTGTTTTGCAAGAGACCTACGGCATCATGGTCTACCAAGAGCAGGTGATGCAGATGGCGCAGATGATTGGTGGCTACTCACTGGGTGGCGCAGACATGTTGCGTCGCGCGATGGGTAAGAAAAAGCCAGAAGAAATGGCTCAACATCGCAAGATCTTTAGCGATGGTGCAAAAGCAGGCGGTATCTCTGAAGCTAAAGCTAATGAGATTTATGACTTGATGGAGCGTTTTGCGGGGTATGGATTTAACAAGTCCCATGCTGCTGCCTATGCCTTGCTGGCTTATCAAACTGCTTGGTTAAAAGCCTACTACCCAGCCGAATTTATGGCGGCTAACTTATCGCTCGCAATGGATGACACCGATAAGGTGAAGATTCTCTATGACGATTGCTTGGCAAATCAAATTCGTGTGTTCTCGCCTGACATCAATACTGGTGTTTATGAGTTCACGCCATTGCGTGCGCCGGATGCCGCACCAGATTCCCCGATTAGCCATATTCGTTATGGTTTAGGAGCGGTTAGGGGTACTGGTGAAGCGGCGATCGAAGTGATTGTGAAGGCGCGTCAAGCGGGTGGTCCATTCAAAGACTTATTTGATTTTTGCGCTCGCGTAGACCGCAGGCAAGTAAACCGAAGGGCGATTGAAGCCTTGATGCGTGCAGGCGCTTTTGATAGCCTCTATCGCGATCAGGTTCCTGCTGGCGGTAATTTATATGACATTCGTTCAACTCTATTGGCTTCCTTGGCTAGGGCAATTGAAGCGGCCGAGCAAGCTGAAGCATCGATTCACCAGGTAAGTTTGTTTGAGGTGGCAGGTGAAGATCATCGCCATCTTCCAGAGTTGGTGCGTGAGCCCACTTGGTCTGAGAAAAAGCGACTTCAAGAGGAGAAAACTGCTTTAGGACTTTGCCTTACTGGTCATATGTTTGATGCCTATCGCGAAGAAACATCTCATTTCATTCGTCAGCCATTGGCAAAAATTACTGAAGGTAAGGATCAATTGATTGCCGGCATCATTACTTCCGCCCGCATGCTGACTGGTCAACGGGGCCGCATGATGATTGCAACTATTGACGATGGGACGGCTGCTTTAGAAATTACGCTGTATAGCGAAGTCTACGAACCGAATCGCTCATGGCTCAAAGAAGATGAGTTGTTGATTGCCAAAGTGAATGTCACGCCTGACAAGTTTTCTGGTGGTATGCGTATCGTTTCTGAGGCGGTCATGGATATTACCGGTGCACGTATGCGATTCGCGCGCAATGTGCACGTTAATCTAGATCCTGCGGTTGATGTTCGTATGCTGCGCAATCAGATTGGCCCATACCTGATGTCTAATCGTGCGCGCGATCCAAAGCTGGGTAATTTAAATCCAACTGCGAATGCCAACGATGGTGTGAAAGGGTTGATGCTCACTGCTGCGGTTACTACGAGTGGCGGCGCGTGCTTGGTGCAGTTTCCAGAAGAGATGCGCATCTATCCAGATGATGCATGCCTACACAGTTTGAATCAATTACTGGGCATTAAACAGAAAGACCCTGTTCAGGTTCAATATCACTAAAGCCAAGAGGCTTTAATCTAGTATTTTTTCTACGGTAGCAATAACTTGACTGGGTTCAAGTAAATCAAGACATTCGCTATTGCTATCAGCGCGATCTAAGCATCCCGCTTTGCGACAAGGAACGCATTCTCCAGGACCTTGCAAAATCGTAATATTGCCAACAGTCTGAGAGCGGGCGCGTAATTGATAAGGTTGTTTGCCGACAAAGCCATTGGGCCATGGGCCAAAGTTGGTAGGCGGTGTAGCCCCAAATAAAGTAATCGTTGAGGTGTTGCACGCTGCTGCTAAATGGGTAATCGAAGTATCAACACCGATATATAGCAATGCATTTCTGAGTAGGGCGCCAGCCTGTGGGATAGTTAGTTTTCCGGCTGTATCAATTACCTGTGCACGTACCCCATCGCTCAACAAAGACAGAATGTCTTGATTGAGTTGCAAATCTTGTTTGGCAGGGGATGCACTGAGAACTACCTGGAGTCCACGTTGAGCTAGGTAAGTAATGAGTGCTTGCCAATGTGCTAATGGCCAACGTTTGTAAGCAGTTAATGGACCAGGATGCAAAACCACATAGGATTGCGTCAACTGACTAGCAATAACAGGTGTCAGTGCTTCAGCAACTGGCGGAGTGACATCAATCGGTTTTGCAAATAACTGAGATGGCTCATTAACAAATGCTTCAAGTAAACGCAATTTTTCAGTAATGACGTGTTGATTGAAATAATCGACATCGACTGTATGCATAGAAACAAACTTTTTCCATGCGTTTTGCTTTTGAGTTTTATCGCTTGATAGGCTCTGCTTGCCTTGAGGATGTCCTCCAAGCACGCCAACCCTATGAAAGGCTGCAACTAGGCCATATAGATAGGCTCTATCACTGGGCTGAGTAACAAATGCGAGGTCATAGCGCTGAAAGAGGCGATTAAATAATGATAGATATTCAGTAAAGCCAGGGCGATCCGAAGTCTCAATGATTTGGGCGATATCCGGGTTGCCTTTGAGCATATCCATCTTGCCCTTGTAGCCTAGAAAATGGAACTCTGCCTCAGGCCAGAGCTCTCGCGCTTTACTTATCAAAGGGGTGGTGACAAGTACATCTCCGATTTGTCGAGTGGCAATAAATAATACTTTTTTCGGTTTGAAGTTAGAAAAGGACTTCATAGCGTTTGTATTCAAAGGGTCTTAGCCATGATTTTTTCACGAACTCGGCGAGCATTCTCGGCGGCATTGCTTTGATCGCTCATTTTATGAAAGAGATGCAAAACCTCAGTTGACCATGAGCCAGACTTTCTTTTGATATGGTTATGCTGTAGTCGAAAAACAAAGTCTGCGTCTTCATGGCCCCAGCCAGTCATCGTTTCATCAAATCCATTGATAGCTTGCGCATCAGTTTTCCAGCAAGCTAAATTACAGCCTTTAATGCGACGCCATACAAATTTTTTGTAGTGGCGCCAAGCGCCATCACCAAACTTGAATTTGAGCGGCAAAAACTTATTGATTCCACCCGTAAGGCGATATTTTAAAAGGCTTGCACTAAAAAGCTTAAAGTCCCAATGGGCGGATCGAAGGAGTTCTTGAGTCAGCGCTTCGCTCAGTAGGACGCGACTACCTGTTACTAAAAAGTTTTTCTGCGCAAGCATGCGATGACGAGCCACAAAGTCAGGTTGTGCAATACAGTCGCCATCCAAAAATATGAGATATTCACCAGATGCCTGGGCGGTAGCAAGGTTTCGAATTAAAGCCAACCTAAACCCTTTGTCCTCATGCCAAACATGTTTGATTGCAAGCTTGGACGTCTTTGCAAATTTTGAGATGAATTCTTTGGTTTCCTCGCGCGATCCATCATCCGCGACAATGACCTCGAAGTTCGAGTCCGTTTGCGTTTCAAGTGATTGCAGCACCAAGTTGAGTGCATCCACCCGGTTATAGGTGGCTACGATAACGCTAATTTTCATTCTGTTTATCAAGTTCAAGTAGCCAGATTTTCATATAGCGGTAGTAACTACCTTCGCCATTGGAGATTGCCAAGGCAAAACCGTGTTTACCATCTAAAAATCCAGCCTTCAGTATGTAGGTTCTAAAAAAAGCCCAGAAACCATGTAAGAGCGCTTTAAAAGGATTGCTACGTTTACCAGCAGCAAAAGCTTGTATCGCAGAAGCGGTTGAGTAACGATCAATTTTATTGAGCACCTGAGAGAAGTCTCTAAAGCTGTAATGCAACATGGGGTTTTCTAGTTTGGCTACTGGACCATTCGGAATGAGTCTCTCATGGACTAAGTCATCGGAAAAGCAAGCGGTGCCCCGTTTAAATAAGCGGTCAACATAATCCGGAGACCATCCCGAGTGGCGAATAAATCGCCCACAATACCAAGACAGCCTAGGGATGGCAAAGCAATCCACATGGGCGCTATGGTGAATAGCGGTCAGGATCTCTGATCTCAAGGCGGGAGTTAGGCGCTCATCAGCATCCAGAGAAAGAACCCAGTCGCCCGTGGCTAGATCTAAAGCACGGTTCTTTTGGGGGCCAAAACCCGGCCAATCTGATGGTTGGGCGACGGTAGCGCCATGCTTTTGGGCGATTTCTAGGGTACGGTCGGTGCTATTGGTATCCACCACCACGATCTGCTGGGCAATCCCTTCCAGGGAGGCTAGACAGTCCCCTAAATTGGCCTCTTCGTTGCGGGTGATGAGTATGACGGATAAGGTGGGCATAATTCATTATATGAATGCTCAAGACCGTACCGCACTAAATCGCTTAATTACCTACCTAAAGCCCCATATTGGGCTGATAGTCGGCTCTTTGTTGGCTATGGCATTGGTCGCCGCGGCCGAGACATCAATACCTGCATTGATGAAGCCTTTATTGGACCGTGGCTTCACTGGTCAGCTCAATAGCAAGCTTTGGCAAGTACCCGTATTTTTAGTGGGATTAGCTTTGGTTCGGAGTTTGGCGCAATTTTTGTCGAACTACTTGCTGACGCGCGTCATCAATGCGGTTCTCTTAAAACTTCGAGAGCAAATGTTTCAGACGCTGTTGCATGCCAGTACGACGTTCTTTCAGAAAAATTCTGCATCAAGCTTAATTAATGCAGTGGTGTTCGAAGTAAATAATGTGCTGTCAATTATGGGCGGCATGTTAATTAGTTTAGTACGAGACTCATTAACAGTGGTTGGCTTGATGGGTTATCTGATTTACTTGAACTGGAAGTTAACACTCGTAGTTTTATTTATCTTCCCAGTCATTGCTTTCATCATGAGTAAGATTAATCGTCGCTTGAGATCTCTCAATCGGGAGCAACAAAATTTAACCAGCGAGCTGGCATACATCGTTGAGGAATCTGCCGCTGGTTATAAGATTGTGAAGGTTCATGGTGCCCATGAATATGAAATGAATCGCTTCATGCAAAAGGCGGAGCGCTTGCGCCAATTTGCTCTTAAGTCCGCAGTCGCAGGGGGCTTGAATCAACCGATTACACAGTTAATCGCTTCCATGGCCTTATCCATAGTCCTGGTGATTGCCTTGATGCAGTCAGCCACAGAGGGTACTACTGTTGGTGGGTTTGCGGCCTTTATTACCGCAATGATGTTGGTGATTTCTCCATTAAAGCATTTAGCAGATATCAATCAGCCATTGCAACGCGGTCTTACTGCGGCAGAAATGATTTTTGGTTTGATGGATCAGCCATTTGAAGAGGCAGAAGAGTATCGACTCAATATGCGGCCCTTGGATAAAGCCAAAGGCGCAATTCGATTTGAGAATGTTGGCTTCTCTTATCAGCAAGAGCAAGGTCGTAAAGATGCTCTGAGCAATATTGATTTAAATATCAAGCCCGGTGAAATAGTCGCCTTTGTTGGTCCTTCTGGTGGTGGTAAGTCAACGCTGGTTAATTTGTTGCCACGTTTCTTTAGGCCTACTAGTGGACATATTTACCTCGATGATCATCCATTGGAGGATATTGTGCTTGCTGATGTCAGAAAGCAGATGGCATTTGTAAGTCAAGATGTGATTTTATTCAACGACACTATTGCAGCTAACGTAGCGTACGGCGCCACAAGCGAAAAGGGCATTGATCGTGGGCGTGTCATGGAGGCCTTAGAGGCCGCCAATTTGAGCGCCATGATTCGTGAGCTTCCAGATGGAATTGACTCTTTGGTTGGTGATAACGGCAACCGCTTATCCGGTGGACAACGCCAGCGCCTAGCGATTGCTAGGGCAATCTATAAAAATGCGCCGATCCTGATTTTGGATGAAGCCACTTCAGCTCTAGATTCAGAATCAGAACGTCAGGTGCAGGATGCCTTAGAACGTCTGATGGCGGGCAGAACTACTTTGGTGATTGCACATCGACTCTCAACGATTGAGCATGCGGATCGCATCGTAGTGCTTGAGCATGGGCATATTGTGGAGAATGGCTCGCACGAAGAGTTGATCAAGAAGGATGGCTTATACGCCAATCTTCATCGCATTCAGTTTGCGAACGCTTAATATCCCTAGCTAAGGACAATATCGTATTGTTCTTGGCGGAAGCTTCCTTCTGCCTGTAGGGTGATAGGTTTGCCAATAAAGTCACCTAGCTGCGCCAAAAATTGATTTTCTTCTTCCAGGAAGAGATCAATCACATCGGGGGCGGCAACGATTCTAAATTCACGCGGATTAAATTGACGATGTTCGCGCACGATTTCTCGCAAAATCTCGTAGCAGATGGTCTGCGCGGTTTTGATCTCGCCCTTGCCGGTACAGGTGGGGCAGGGCTCGCAGGTGATATGGGCTAGTGATTCACGAGTACGTTTACGCGTCATCTCTACCAAGCCTAATGCGGAGAAATCACTCACCGAGGTGCGGGCATGATCGCGCTCAAGATTGCGCTTCAATTCATTTAAAACAGCTTCTTGATGATCTTTGCTGATCATGTCAATGAAGTCGATGATGATGATGCCGCCAAGATTCCGTAAACGCAATTGACGGGCAATCGCTTGAGCGGCTTCTAGGTTGGTTTTAAAGACAGTGTCATCTAAATTACGAGCACCAACATAACTTCCGGTGTTGACATCAATCGTTGTCATGGACTCTGTCTGATCAATCATGAGGTAACCGCCAGACTTGAGGTCAACCCGACGACCAAGCGCCTTATTAATTTCAGCATCGACATCAAATAGATCGAAGAGGGCGCGTTCGCCGCGATGCAGAGTTAGCTTACCTAAGAGGTTGGGCATATACAGATTGGCAAAGCCCTTGAGCTTCTCAAAGTTCTCGGCAGAGTCCACTCGAATTTGCGTAGTTTCTTCGCCAGCAACATCGCGTAGTACGCGTTCCGCAAGGCTGAGATCTTGATATAACAAGCTTGGTGCCGCCTTATGTTTCATAGCGACACGAATGCTTTCCCAGGTAGTTCTGAGATAGTGCATATCGTGCTGCAACTCGGTATCGGTAGCATCTTGAGCGCTGGTGCGCACGATAATTCCACCTTTTTCATCTTCAGCCATTAAACCCGCTAGACGCGCTTTGATCGCTTCACGCTCTTCTGGTTGGTCTATGCGCTGAGATACCCCAATGTATTTCTCGGTAGCAACATCAGTTCCTGCTGGGGGGAGGTAAACAAGATTGCGACCAGCAATACTCAATTGTGTAGTTAGGCGCGCGCCCTTGGTGCCAAGCGGATCCTTTAAGACCTGCACTAACAGCGTTTGACCTTCAAACAATAACTTCTCGATTTGGGCTTGCGGATTATTTTGGGTAATGTCCGCTACATGCATGAAAGCGGTGCGCTCTAGACCAATTTCAATAAAGGCGGATTGCATGCCTGGTAGCACTCGGACAACCTTTGCAAGATAGATATTGCCAACAATGCCACGCTGACGAGTGCGCTCAATTTGTAGTTCTTGAACAGCGCCTTGCTGAATAAGTGCAACGCGCGTTTCTTGCGGGGTGATATTAATTAGAATTTCTTCATTCATATACGGGTAATTCGCGCGTGATCCAGTAGTTGAGCAGTTTCGTAAAGCGGAAGCCCCATGATACCGCTATAACTCCCAGTGATCTTGGAGATGAAAGCGCCAGCGTTGCCTTGAATGCCATAGGCGCCAGCCTTACCAAAAGGCTCTTCGCTAGCGATATAGCTATTAATTTGTTCCGAGGAGAGATAGGTGAATTCCACTTCCGATATCTGGACTACGCAATTTGGCACATCTTCTGGATTGTTGATGAGGGCAACAGCCGTTAATACTTCATGGGTTTTGCCACTCAGCATTTCTAGAATTCGGCGAGCGTCATTTGCATCAATCGGTTTTCCAAGAATTTCCCCATCGGCACTATTGGGTAGGCTCACCGTAGTATCCGCACAGAGAATAGGCACCCAAGGTAAACCAGTTTTTTTCCAACGTGCGAGCGCTAATGACGCTTTCGCTAGAGTGACGCGTTTCACATAATCGCGAGCTTTTTCTTGGGGAAAAGGAATTTCAATACCTTCAGCATCTTCTCCAGGTCGAGGAAGCAGCATTTCATAGCGAACCCCAATTTGTTTTAAGAGTTCTTGACGTCTAGGGCTCTGAGAGGCCAGGTAGATAAAGTCACTCAAGAGATTACTCGCGATGATAGGGATGGCCTTGCAGAATAGTCCATGCACGATAGAGTTGTTCTACGAGCAAGACTCTTGCCATCGCATGCGGCATTGTGAGGCTAGATAGTCTCCACATAGCCTGAGCATTCTTCTTAAGGTCCGCATCTAAGCCGTCCGCGCCACCGATCAAGAATGTGATGTCAAAACCTTCTTGACGCCAATTAGCTAATTGAGTAGCTAGGTTCTGCGTAGTTTGATCTTTGCCACGCTCATCTAAGGCAATGACGCGTGATCCCTTTGGTATCGCCGCCAGGATCTTTACAGCTTCTTTAGCGGGGGTCAGATCTGGTTTGATTTCTTTGATATCAATGCTGCAATCGGCAGGCATACGCTTGATGTAATCCTGGGTTGCGGTGGCAACCCAGTCTGGCATTTTGTGGCCAACGGAAACAATGGTTAAACGCATTGGCGGGACGTAAATTACTCTTCGTCGGACTCGCTTGCTTTAGCTAGACCCTTGCTACCAGCTAATTTTACGCGCACGGGCTTAGCACCCCACATGCCTTCGAGCTGGTAATAAGAGCGCAACATCGGTTGCAAAATGTGCACCACGATATCGCCGCAATCGACTAGCACCCACTCGCCAGTTTCTAGGCCTTCAATCGAGATGACTTCTCCACCTTTGGCATTTACTTCTTCTTTGACCGACATAGCTAAAGATCGTGTTTGGCGATTGCTAGAACCAGTTGCAATGATGACGCGATCAAATAGTTCGCTTAGCTTGGTGGTGTCGTATACGCGAATATCTTGCGCCTTCACATCTTCTAAGGCATCAATGATGACGCGTTGTAATTTTTTTAAGTCCATATCGTTAACTATTCTAATGTTGTATGCGATCTTAGCTTGATTACTGATACAAGCCCAGATTGTGAATTAGGCTGAGGGTTTGAGATGGAATAGCTTCGACCTCAATCGAATTACGCGCGGTTTTAAGCTGTTTTCTCAGGTTTGTTGAAGAAAGATCCACTGCTAGTGTCTCATCTACATAAATAAGGCCAAAAGCTTGGTTTTCAAGAGCACTTGCATCCATGGTTTGATGATTGAGTAGCAATTCTTTTACTTCAGCGCTTCTATTTGCCTCAAGATCATGATGAGGTCTGCTTGCCACAGCGAAATTCACATAATTGAGGAGTTCTTTCCAAGAGTTCCAGCTGGGTAGCGCATTCAGTGAATCTGCACCCATCAACCAGATAAGGCTAGCTTCATCGCCAAATCGCTTTCGCAATTCCTTAACGGTGTCAATCGAATAGCTTGGTCCTGCGCGATCGATTTCAATGCGATCAATTCCAATTTGGGTCGGAATCTTCAGATACAGAAATGCTCTTGCTAAATCAACGCCAGCTGCTTCCGTTAATTGATAGCGAGTTTCAGCAGGGGTAATGCCAGTACCTTTTTGCCAAGGTTCACCGCTAGGCACAAATAATAGGCTATCGAGGTGCAGAAGTTTTGCAAAATGAGTTGCAAGCTTTAAATGACCAACATGAGGCGGATCAAAGGTACCACCCAAAATACCAATGCGTTTGCGAGAACTTGTTTCTATAGTGCTCAAGCTAACCAATCACGTGGTTTGAGGTAATAGTCATAGAGTTTGGCTTCGGGCGTGCCTGGCTCTGGATGCCAGTTATAACGCCACTGCACCACTGGTGGCATCGACATCAAGATTGACTCAGTGCGCCCACCAGAATGCAGCCCAAAGATAGTGCCGCGATCAAAGATGAGGTTGTATTCCACGTAGCGACCACGGCGATATTCTTGGAATGACTTTTCTTCGGCAGTAAAGGAATCTTTATAGCGTCTTTCAACAATTGGAAGGTAAGCATTTATAAATGCATCACCGACTGCGCGAGTCATGGCAAAGCTCTTCTCAAACCCTAACTCATTAAAGTCATCAAAAAATATTCCACCAATACCGCGGGGTTCTTCTCGGTGCTTTAAGTAAAAGTACTCATCGCACCATTTCTTAAAGCGAGGGTAGAGGGCCTTATCAAAAGGATCAAGCGCATCTTTTGCGGTTTGATGAAAGTGCCTGCAATCTTCATCAACACCGTAGTAGGGCGTTAAGTCAAAGCCACCACCAAACCACCACACTGGTTCTTTATCGGGCGCTTGAGCAATGAAGCAGCGCACGTTCATGTGCGTAGTCGGTACTTTAGGATTGTTGGGATGGAAGACCAAGGAAACCCCCATGGCCTCAAAGCTGCGACCAGCTACTTCAGGACGGTGATGCGACGCGGAAGGGGGCATTTGGTCGCCGCGAACATGGGAGAAGCCAACGCCGCCTTTTTCCAAAATATTGCCGCCATCCAAAATGCAGGTGCGACCATATCCTTTGAGCTTGCTATCTTCAGGCTTATGCCATTCATCGGCGATGAAAACTTTGCCATCAAGTGCGCTCATTGCGCTAGTGATGCGATCTTGCAGGCCTAGAAAATAATTCTTGAGGGCTGCTATATCAATTTGGGTTTGTTCTGCTGACAAAAGATCGAATCTCTATTGGAAGTTTTACTTAATAGCTCGGTAGCCAATATCCTTGCGGTATTGCATGCCATCAAATTGGATTTTGCTAATTGCATCATAAGCCTTTTGTTGCGCGCCTTTAACGGTATCCGCCAAACCAACAACACAAAGAACGCGCCCACCAGAAGTGACCACTTTTCCATCTTGTAATTTGGTGCCCGCATGGAAGGTGATTTGGTCATCGGTATCCGCTGGAATGCCGGTAATGACGTCGCCATTACGTGGAGTATCTGGATAGTTGTGTGCAGCAAGCACAACACCTAGTGCGGTACGACGATCCCATTCCAATTCAACTTCATTTAACTTGCCATCGACAGCATGATCCAGGGCATTTACTAGATCGCTGCGCAAGCGAGCCATGATTGGCTGGGTTTCAGGGTCGCCCATACGGCAATTGAACTCGAGTGTTTTGATTTTTCCATCAGGCGTAATCATGAGTCCCGCATAGAGGAATCCTGTGTATGGCAAACCATCGGCTTCCATGCCCTTAACAGTTGGCATGATTACTTCACGTAAAGCGCGTGCATGAATTTCAGGTGTAACAACAGGGGCAGGGGAGTAAGCGCCCATACCGCCGGTATTAGGACCTTGGTCGGCATCTAATAAACGCTTGTGATCTTGACTGGTCGCTAATGCAAGAACATTTTTCCCATCAACTAAAACAATAAAGCTAGCCTCTTCGCCAGTGAGGAATTCTTCAATCACAACTCGTGCGCCAGCATTGCCTAATTTGTTGTCGGCCAGCATCATATCTGCTGCTGCATGCGCCTCTTCAAGGCTCATGGCGACTACCACGCCTTTGCCTGCCGCTAAACCATCAGCCTTAACCACAATCGGCGCGCCTTTGGCATCAATATAAGCATGCGCTTCTACTGCGCTCGAGAATGTTTGGTAGTCAGCAGTAGGGATACCATGACGTTTCATAAAAGCTTTAGAAAAGTCTTTTGATGATTCGAGTTGAGCGGCCAATTGTGTTGGGCCAAAAATGCGTAAACCGTTATTACGAAATACATCAACAATGCCAGCCGCTAGCGGTGCTTCTGGGCCAACTACAGTGAGATGAATCTTTTCACGTTTGGCAAAGTCAGCCAATTCTTGAAGGCCGGTAATCGGAAGGTTTTCAATGCCAGCTGCAGTTTGCTTTGCAGTGGCGGTGCCACCATTGCCTGGTGTCACATATACGGTTTGTACCTGTGGCGACTGGGCTAACTTCCAAGCTAATGCGTGCTCACGTCCACCGGATCCAACGAGAAGAATTTTCATAATGACAAATATAAAAAAGAATAAATAGAGTTATAGAGCGAGGGTTATAGAGCGGTGTTGGTAAATACTTCTTGTACGTCATCTAGGTTCTCTAGTGCATCCAGTAACTTTTGCATACTTTCAGCTTGATCACCTTCGAGAGCGATCTCTGTTTCAGGACGCATCGCAATCGTAGCTAGCTCCGCCTTTAATCCTGCTTTAGCAATGGCATCTTGTACTTTTGGAAAATCAGGCACAGGCGTAAGCACTTCAAAGGATCCGTCATCATGACTAATCACATCATCAGCACCAGCATCTAATGCCACTTCCATGAGTTGGTCTTCATTTGTGCCTGGTGCGAATAGCATTTGACCGCAATGCTTGAATAAGAAGGCAACAGAACCTTCGGTACCCATATTGCCACCATTTTTATTAAAAGCGTGACGAACCTCAGCTACGGTGCGAGTACGGTTATCAGTCAAGCAATCTACGATCACCGCTGCGCCGTTAATGCCATAACCCTCGTAACGGATTTCTTCATAGTTCACGCCCTCTAATGAGCCGGTGCCACGAGCAATTGCTCTTTGCACGTTGTCATTGGGCATATTGGCATCTTTTGCCTTATCGATGGCGAGGCGTAAACGGGGGTTAGTGGAAATATCGCCACCGCCTAACTTGGCAGCAACGGTGATTTCCTTGATGAGCTTGGTCCAAATCTTGCCGCGCTTTTCGTCTTGACGTCCTTTGCGGTGCTGAATATTGGCCCATTTCGAATGGCCGGCCATACGGGTAAGTCCTTTGCATTATTTGGCTATAAGACCCTATTTTAAAGGGTTCTGAATGCGAGGTAGGTGGCAGGGAGGCATTTTTGTTACACTCTCATGTCTCAGCTGTAGCAATTTGGCTAATTAAGCAGAATTTCCACTGCAAACACCTGCCTCGGTGATGGAATTGGTAGACGTGCCGGACTCAAAATCCGGTGCCGCAAGGCGTGGCGGTTCGAGTCCGCCCCGAGGCACCATCTATTGAACCTATTTCAATCCCAAGATTCTTCCGATAAGTGCCTAGTACTACTGGATCTGTAACTAGATCTCGTAAGTCTCCGCCTTTTCATTCATAGCCTGCTCAACAATTTTCTTGGTGAGTGTTGGCGAGAACAGTTCAATGAAGGTGTACACAAAAGAACGTAGATAAGCGCCTTGCTTCACGCCAATGTGGGTGACGTTGTTTCCAAATAAATGACCCACAGGAACAACTTTCAGATTGCGATCTCTGTCAGTGTCGTATGCATGCCCAGCAACAATACCAATGCCCATGCCAGCCTCAACATAGGTCTTAATCACGTCAGCATCAATCGCTTCCAAGATAATGTCGGGAGTGATGCCGCGCTGCGCAAATGCAGCATCAATTTTGCTACGACCAGCAAAAGCTTTGTCATAAGTAATGATGGGATATTTTGCGATTTCTTCTAAGGTAACAGTGGCTTGATTTAGCAAGGGGTGGCTTAGTGGAACCATGATGACGTGTTGCCACTGGTATCCAGGCAGGGCAAGCACTCCAGGGGTATTCGCAATACCCTCGGTAGCAATTGCGATATCGGCGCGATCATGAATAAGGAGTTCAGCAATTTGCCCTGGGCTACCCTGTTGAATACTGACACGCACTTTTGGAAAGCGCTTAGTAAATTCTGTAAGTACTTTAGGAAGCGCATAACGTGCTTGAGTATGTGTAGTCGCAATAACGAAGTTGCCTTGATCTTGGCTCGCAAAATCTTTGCCCACGCGTTTCAAAGTTTCCACTTCATCCAGAATGCGCTCAATAGAAACCAAGATGCGTTTGCCCGGTTCTGTTAGCGAGCGAATGCGTTTGCCGTGTCGACGAAAAATTTCTACGCCGAGCTCATCCTCAAGTTCAATGATGGCTTTTGAAACACCAGGTTGTGAAGTGAAGAGGGCTTTAGCAGCAGCGGTCAAATTAAAGTTCTGACGAACGGCTTCACGGACAAAGCGAAATTGATGCAAATTCATGAGAACGACTCCTGTCTATATATCTACAAAGATATAGGAATCAAATTCTATATGAATTTTAGGTATTAGGCTTTAGAAACCCATCTTAGCGCTACAAGGGCTAAGAAGAAATAAAACATTGGGGGAATTAAAGCTGTCAAAAGTGCCGGCCATGCGCTCAGCAGCCCCACATTGGAGAATAAAGAATTAAAAAGTTGGAAACTCATGCCAAGCATGATGCCGCCGAATACTTTGATACCCACGCTACCAGCGCGCACCTTTAAATATGCAAAGGGCAGTGCGAGAGCAAGCATCACGAAAATAGTGAGGGGGTAGATCACTTTTTTCCAGAATGCGATCGCATGGCGTTTTGCATCTTGTTTATTTTCTTGGAGATGCGCAATAAAGCGACCCAAGCTCACAATCGACATTTTTTCTGGACTAATTAAGAGCACATTCAAAATTTGGGGCGTTACCTCAGATTCCAAAGTCAAAATCGGGTGAGTAAATGTTTGCGCACTAAATACAGGATTTAGTGGATCAGATTGTTTTATTTCCTTGAAACGTGTCTCGGTTACATCATTGAGAACCCAAATACCACCCTCATCAAAGTGACCAGAGGGTGCACTACGAATGGAAAGCAAATTGTAGGTATCGTTGAATTCATACATGCGAATGTTGCGAATCTCATTGTCCTTATCAACATTTCCCACGTTGACATAACGAACTCCAGGGCGTACAGGACCGCTACCATCCTCATCACGTAGGCGATCTTTAACCCAAACACCGGTCTTAAATTGCGAGGAGTATGTAGCGCCAAGCGCCTTCATACGGATCTGCTCTGACTTATTCTCAGCATATGGACCAGCCCATTCACTCATCACAAGCGTGAGAACGATTAATGGGATAGAAATCTTGGTGAGCGCAATCAGACCGCGCTTCACATCTAATCCAGCGATACGCAGGATGGTGAACTCGGATTGACTGGCCATCATCGCGAACACATAGATACTGCCGATCAGGCCTGCAATAGGAATGATTTCAGAAATACGGCCTGGCGCTTTTAATAAAACATGTAATAGCGCTAGCGGTAGAGTGTAGCTGCCTTGTACTGATCCCAGTTCGCTCAGGATGTCAAAAAATAGAAATAGCGCTACCAATGCAAACAAGATAAAACCAAACGCAACATAAATTTGCTTGGCTAAATAGCGTTCGTAAATATGGGGAAAGAGCAATTTCATTTTTTAGCTAATGCAGCAGGTAATTGACGACGCCACCACTTCACTGATGGGTTAATACGATTACGAATTAATATCGTCGCGATCAGTAAGGCCAGCAGGTGAATAGGCCAGACACCAACAAATACGCTGAACTTTCCTTGGGCAACAAAATTTTGCGTGAGATTCAGTAAGTTGCTGTAAATCAAATAGATGAGAACCGCATAAAACATAGCGGTGTAATTGCCGAGGCGGGGATTGACGTAAGCGAGGGGAATGGCAATGAGCACTAAACCCAATGCCATGAGTGGCAGGCCTATGCGCCATAGCAATTCAGCGCGGTTCGCATTGATGGCATTGGGGTTGCCGTCGTTTAGCAATTCAGAAATGGTTTTTTCTCTATCACGAGGTGCTGGTGCTAGAGCCTCTTTGCTGCGAATCTTGGTGGTGTAGTCATTGAATTCCAATATCCGGAAATCAGGCTCTGTGGGATATCCTTCATAGCGACGCCCATTACGAAGCACGATAGATTTTTCTCCGCCTTCTGAGTTTTGAATGAATCCAGTAGAGGCAACGGCAATGCTCAGGCGCCCATTTTTATTGTCCGCAACGAAAATATTCTTAACTTCACTCTTGTCGACATCAAGCTCTTCGATAAAGAAAATCCGCTCGGCTCGGGCGGATTCTTTGAATTGTCCAGCGCTCACCATCGAGACGTCATCGCGTTGCTGAAAGCGTTGACTAATCAGCGTTGTCTCGCGATTGGCCCAAGGCCACACAAAAAGAGCGAGTAGGGCGATCACAATAATGAGTGGCGTAGCAAATTGCAAAATTGGCCGAATTAAGTTGCTGATACTTAGTCCGCTAGCGAACCAGACGATCATTTCCGAGTCTTTGTACCAACGCACCAAGA
Source organism: Polynucleobacter tropicus (assembly GCF_013307225.1). Taxonomy (NCBI): domain Bacteria; kingdom Pseudomonadati; phylum Pseudomonadota; class Betaproteobacteria; order Burkholderiales; family Burkholderiaceae; genus Polynucleobacter; species Polynucleobacter tropicus. The sequence continues at coordinate 703,101 of NZ_CP028942.1, forward strand.
CAATGAGGGTGGCAACAAATAGTGAAACGGTTAATAAAACAGCAAGGTAACCTAGGGTGGCTAATGCGATCAGTACGATGGCATCCTCGGGGTTGACAGTGCCGTTAGCTGCATAACCTAGGATTCGAATCACCAAGGTGGTGACCATAATGGTTACCAGCACCAAAAAGACCCCACCAGTAGTAAAGCTTAGTTCGCGGCGGAGGGCACTTTTAAAGATCATGGATGGGGGATTTGTCTGGGGCTAAATTAGGACTAACTTTTGGTTTCTGGGGGTTTGATTGCTTATCAGTATGGTTAGACAAATTAGGTTAATCTCATGTCGGAGGATAATGGATAAACATCATAAATCTGTATCTTTAGACCTTAGATCGACCTAAAAGTAACGCAATTCATCATGACTATTCAATTAAGTACCAAGATTTTCCCTCAAGCAGACCTTCAGGGCGCCAAAACTCTTAAATCCAGCCTAAAAACCCTATTAGCCCAAACGACGGATTGTTTGGTTTTGGCTTACTCCAAAACAGATTTGGATGGCTTTGCTGGAACTAAGGCCGCAAAAACAAAATCGGGCCTTTTGGCTGAGTTAGATATTTGTTTAGGTGGGGCTGTAAGTCATGCTCATGTGTTGGGTGATCTGTATGACAAGCAAGCTTCTGTTTGTGTCTTGAGAGCAGACAAGTCATGGTCAGCAAATGCTGTGAAGGCAAAACGTGTGCTGTTAATTTGCTTGGGTGATTTGCATCTATCATCTGAGCGCAGTCTTCATGCCTACTCTAAAGTGGCTCGTGCAGGATTGAAGGCGTTGAGTGGTGGCTCTATTGAGAATGCCATTTGGTTCTCCCCAAGCTTTACGCATTCAAAATCAACCGAGGCAATTGCTCAAGAAGTGCGTCTGACAATTCAATATGCAGGCGACCAGGCTTACCGCTTTGGTGTGCGCCAACCCGCAATGAAATTTAAAGCTAAGGATAAGGCTGACACTTTCAAGCATTTGGTATTTGCAGGCAACGATGCGTGCGCAAAAGAGTTGAAGCTCGCTGTAGAGCAGGGTGGCGCGATGGTTGAGGGTATGAACCTTGCCAAGGATTTGGGTAACTTACCTCCGAATGTATGTACGCCTACCTATCTTGGCAAAACCGCTCAGGGTTTAGCTAAAAAGGCGGGGCTGAAGGTAGAGGTGCTCGGCCTTAAACAAATTCAAGCGCTTGGTATGGGATCTTTTTTATCTGTGGCGCAAGGATCGGAAACGCCACCTCAATTTATCGTGATGCGTCATCAAGGCGGTAAAGCTAGTGAGGCACCGATTGTTTTGGTAGGCAAAGGAATTACTTTTGATACCGGCGGAATTTCATTAAAGCCAGGCGAAGCAATGGATGAAATGAAATACGACATGTGTGGCGCTGCATCAGTCATTGGCACAATGTATTCAGTTGGCCTGATGAAATTGAAGAAGAATGTCATTGGCGTCATTCCTACTTGTGAAAACATGCCTTCAGGCAAAGCAACGCGTCCTGGCGATATTGTGAAGAGCATGTCTGGCCAAACGATTGAAATTCTCAATACGGATGCTGAGGGCCGTTTAATTCTCTGTGATGCGCTTACCTATGTTGAGCGTTTCAAGCCAAAAGCAGTGATTGATATCGCCACTCTTACGGGCGCATGTATCATTGCTTTGGGTCATGTGCATAGCGGCTTGTTCTCTGACGACGAAGATTTGGTGCATGCCATTACCAAAGCAGGTAAAGACTCTTTAGATACCGTATGGAGATTGCCATTAGATGCCGCCTATCACGAGCAATTGAAGTCCAACTTTGCGGATGTGGCCAATATTGGCGGTCGTCCTGCTGGTAGTGTGACTGCGGCTTGTTTTCTCTCGCGCTTTGCTGAGAAATATAAATGGGCGCATCTGGATATCGCAGGCACCGCATGGAAGAGTGGGGCCGCTAAAGGATCTACTGGGCGCCCAGTGCCATTATTAGTGAACTTTTTGCTCGAGCAAAAATAAATCTAGCAACCATGGCAAGAATTGATTTTCACAGCAATGTGGCTGACAAATTGGAATATGCATGCCGTCTGACGCGCAAAATTTGGAGTGCGACACCAGAAGGTCAGCCCGTACGCAATATTGTGATTGTTGGAGAAAAAGCAGATCTCAAAAAGCTGGATGAATTGCTCTGGTCATTTAGTAGTACTGATTTTTTACCCCACTGTTACATTGATGATGAGGCTGCTGCTGAAACGCCTATTGTTCTGAGCGAGAGCTTTGCATCACCATCGCTTGCCGCCATTCCTCATGCTGACGTCATGATTCATCTAGGTATGCGTATGCCTACTGATGTGCCAGCTTTGGTTGCGAGATTTCCCCGTATTGTTGAAGTGGTGACAGTTAATGAGGCTGAGCGTTTAGCGGGGCGCGAGCGTTATAAAGCCTATCGTGAACTTGGTCACGAGCTGCACAACTTTGACCAATCTCAATCTAAATAAAAGTAAATCCCCATTTTTCATGTTGATTCATCCACAGTTTGATCCTGCTGCGATACGCATTGGTTCTTTTGCGATTCACTGGTATGGATTAATGTATCTCATGGCGTTTGCTCAATTCTTGTTGCTTGGTCGTTTGCGTATTCGGGCGCCACGCTATCAAGTCTTAGGTTGGACTTATAAAGATCTAGAGGACTTACTATTTGCAGGTGTCTTGGGTGTAGTGCTTGGTGGGCGTATTGGCTATACCCTGTTCTATATGCCTGGTTTTTATCTTGCACATCCATTGAATATTTTGAAGATTTGGGAAGGCGGTATGTCTTTTCATGGTGGCCTCTTGGGTGTGTTGCTGGCTTTGCTCTGGTTCGCTAAAAAGAAGGGCACGCAATTTTTCGTTGTCAGTGATTTGGTTGCGCCTTTAGTACCGTTTGGATTGGCCTTTGGGCGTCTGGGCAACTTTGTTAATGGTGAGCTTTGGGGCAGACCAACGGACTTGCCTTGGGCGATGGTGTTTCCCTTGGTGGATTCAATTCCACGCCATCCTTCCCAAATTTATCAATTGCTTGGAGAGGGTGTCTTGCTTGGGGTGGTGTTATGGATCTACGCAAGCAAGCCTAGAAGGGTAGGTCAGATCTCCGGTTTATTCCTGTTGGGTTATGGCGTATGTCGTTTCTTGGCGGAATACGCTAGGGAGCCCGATGCATTTTTAGGCCTCTTAGGCCTTGGCTTATCTATGGGTCAATGGCTTTGCGTACCCATGGTCATCTTTGGCATCTATCTAATGCAACGCAGATTAACGTCTTTGGCTTCATAATTTGAGTTAAGTGAAGTGCGAACCCTGTTTAATCTTTGTAAGTCATTAGAAAGTTATTCAAATGCTTGAAAAGTTAGCAAAAGCGCGATATTTCTCAAGAGTCACAGGCGCAGTTAATCGTCTGATTTCTGAGCGAGGCGAGTCTAATGCCCTAAGTATGGCGGACGATGTATTTAATAACTATCGTAAGCTCACCAAAGATCAGCATCTAAAGTTTTTTACTTTTTTATTTGAGAAATTAAATCCGGATCCTGTTGCAGTGATGAGTGCTGCGCAAAACTTTTCCGTAGAAGCTAGCGCGCGCAACTACATTAAATTGCAGCGGGTTGCGGAACCACCAAGACAAGAATTATTTCGTCGCTTAAATCGCGCAACGAACGGAACTGCCGACTTAGTTGCAATGCGTCGTGATTTATTGCAGCTACTGGATAAACAGCCTGAGCTGACTGCAGTGGATTTCGATTTGCGTCATCTCTTATCTTCATGGTTTAACCCTGGTTTTCTGAAAATGCACCAGGTTGACTGGAAGTCGCCAGCGGAGATATTGGAGAAGTTGATTCAACACGAGGCTGTCCATGCTATTGATGGTTGGGATGATCTACGCAGACGTCTACAGCCTGACCGTCGTTGCTTTGCCTTCTTTCATCCGCAGTTACCTAATGAGCCTCTGATCTTCGTTGAGGTTGCATTACTCCCGGAGATTCCAGCGGTGATTACGCCTTTGGTAGACAAGAAGGCAGAGACCGTGCATCAGACATCGCAATACAAAGTTGCCGCTTTTTATTCCATTAGTAACTGCGAACCTGGTTTACGTGGCGTTTCCATGGGCAACTTCTTGATTAAACGTGTTGCCGAGAAATTGCATGCTGAATTCCCTGGCATTAAAACCTTTGTAACGCTTTCTCCTATCCCAGGATTTATTGATTGGGTTGCTGCGGGCGCCGATATAAGCGATGAAAAAACCGGTGTTCAACTAAAACCAGCGGTTCGATTGGCTCGAGAGCAATCTTTGGAGGTGTTGGATCTGGCTAATCGATCTTGGACGGAGCGACTCAGCGCTGGATGGCATCCCGATACTGCAACGGAAAAAGAAAAGTCTGCATTACTCTGTCTTGCGAGTATTTATCTTGCTTTGGGGTCTGCTGGTAGAAACGGCAATCCAGTTGCTAAGTTTCACTTGGGTAATGGTGCCAAGTTGCATCAAATCAATTGGGCGGGGGATTTATCTCGTAAAGGCTTGCGCCAATCCGCCTCTTTGATGGTCAATTACCTATACGACTTATCTTCTGTGGAAGAAAATCATGAGCGCTTTACCCATGGAGAAATTGATTATTCCCGTGCTGTAGGGCGTTTAATGCAGGTCTGATTTGCCGTGGAGGGTATTTAGGAGGGGCATCAAAGGCAGAATCCCAACGAGTGATTCGCTTTAGAATGGAGAGAACTGGGCACCAAAATCCAGGCTATATAAATAGTAGAAGAATGAACTAATGAGGAGATCAGCATGAGCAACAAATTTCATTTGAATGCAGGCCAATCAAAGCCAAATACTATTCGTCGGCAATTATTGGCTGGATCAGCCGCTTTGCCTTTGGCGGGAGTGATGGGTTACGGCTCAAATGCATCAGCCCAGGGCGCGACCAAGACATTGAATATTTCTCATCAATTTCCTGGTGGAACAATTCAGGCAGGTGATTTTCGCGATCGTCTGTGCAGAAAATTTGCTGAATCTGTAGAAAAGCGCACTAAGGGGGCATTGAAATTTCAGGTTTATCCAGGATCGTCATTGATGAAAACCAATGCGCAATTCAGTGCAATGCGTAAGGGTGCCTTGGATATCTCACTGTTTCCAATGCCATATGCAGGCGGTGAAGTGCCAGAGTTGAATATTGGATTAATGCCGGCATTGGTGAGTAGCTACGAGCAGGCAGCCAAGTGGAAGACTGCGGAAGTCGGTCGCATGCTAACTAAGGTTTTGGAAGATAAGGGAATTATTCTTTTGAGTTGGGTTTGGCAAGCGGGTGGTGTCGCAAGTCGCTCAAAGTCAATTGTTCTACCGGAGGATGTTAAAGGCTTAAAGATCCGTGGTGGTAGCCGTGAGTTTGATTTGATGCTCAAAGCTGCTGGCGCTTCGGTGATCTCCCTACCATCCAATGAGATTTATGCTGCAATGCAGACTGGCGCAATGGATGCAGCCTATACCTCTTCTACCAGTTTCATGTCATTTAAGTTGGAAGAGCTTGCTAAGGCTTTTACAAGCGCCCGTCAAAAATCCTATTGGTTCATGTTGGAGCCTTTGATGATGTCAAAACAAATTTTTGACTCATTGCCAAAAGACCAGCGTGATGCATTGATGGCTGCTGGTGCCGAAATGGAAAAGTTTGGAATGGATGCGGCGAAGGATGACGATAAGACTGCAGCCCTAGCTTATGCAAGAGCTGGTAGTAAGGTGTCTGATGTTGATGCCGCAGTTGTAGAAAAGTGGAAAGCAATTGCTCGTGATACCGCATGGAAAGATTACTCAGAGAAGAACGAAAGTTGTGCGGCATTACTTAAAGCTGCGGAAAAAATAAGCTGATATGAGTGAGCTTTTGCAAGCGACTGACCGCTTTATGTCAGGCATTAATCGACTGATGGTCTTTTTAGGGTCATTGGCCTTGGTCGCAGCCTCAGTAATTTTGAGTTACAGCGTAGCTTCCCGTGCTTTTTTTGGGGCTACGACAGATTGGCAAGATGAGGCTGCGGTTTTCTGCTTAGTAGGTGCGACATTTTTGTGTGGTGCCTATGTGCAGCAAATTCGGGGGCACGTTGGGATCTCTGCGATCTCGACAATGCTTCCTAAGGCGGTCAACCAGGTCAGAGTCTTGCTGATTGACATTGCATCATTTGCTTTTTGTGCATTCTTCGCTTGGAAGTCATGGACTTTATTTCATGAGGCTTGGGTGGATGGTCAAGTTACATCATCCTCATGGGCGCCACCTTTGTGGATTCCATACATCATGATGTCGATCGGGATGACTTTATTGGCATTCCAAGTTTTGCTCCAAGCGTTTGGAGATGTAGTTAATCCAAACAAAGGGGAATAGCATGTCTATCATGATGCTCGGGTTGTTATTTGGCGTAGTCACTTTGTTGATTATGTTCTCAGGCATGCCAATTTCATTTGCGCTTGGCTCTGTCGCAGTTGTATTTATGTTCTTCTTCATGCCAGCTTCTTCATTAGATACAGTTACCCAGAACGTATATGAAGAGATGGCGAGCATTACCTTACTCTCAATTCCGCTATTCATTTTGAAGGGCGCGGCTATTGGTCGATCACGCGCTGGTCAAGATTTGTACGAGGCATTGCATGTTTGGTTAGGCAAGGTTCCTGGTGGACTTGGCGTTGCAAACGTGCTGGCTTGCGCATTATTTGCTGCAATGGCGGGTTCAAGTCCGGCAACTTGCTCAGCAATTGGTAGCGCTGGCATACCAGAGATGCGTAAGCGTGGATATTCCTCCGGCTTAGCGGCAGGCATCATTGCCGCCGGTGGAACACTCGGCATCTTGTTGCCCCCTTCCATCACCATGATTCTTTACTCTGTTGCTGCGGAGCAATCATTGGGCAGATTATTCCTCGCGGGTATTGGCCCTGGTTTGATGTTAGTAGTCTTTTTCTCTATGTATACCGTATATCGTTTCCGCAAGGAATACAACATAGCTCTAAATGCAGTAGAGAAGGGCGCTCCAAAGCAGGCTATTTTGGAGCGACAGACTTACACCATGCAGCAGAAAATGAGTTCACTCCCTCGCGTACTGCCATTCTTGGTTCTATTGATTGGTGTGATGGTTGCTTTGTATGGAGGTTATGCAACTCCATCTGAGACTGCTGGCCTTGGTGCGATTTTGGCTTTTGCCTTGATTGCGGGCATCTACAAGATGTGGCGCGTCAAAGATTTATCGCCATTGCTCAATGCCACCATTAAAGAGTCCACCATGCTGATGTTTATTATTGGCATGTCTTTATTGTTCTCAAATGTCATGAGTCATTTGCATTTAAGTCAGTCGGCGGCGCAAGCCATTGTCGATCTTGGCTTGGGTAGATGGGGTCTTTTAACTGCCATCTTGATTCTGGTGATTATTTTGGGATTCTTTTTGCCACCAGTGTCGATCATTTTGATGACAGCACCTATCTTTTTGCCACCATTGCGTGCCGCAGGATTTGACTTGGTGTGGTTTGGTGTTGTGATGACCATCGTGATGGAAACAGGATTAATACATCCACCGGTAGGTCTCAATATCTTTGTGATTAAAAATATTGCACCCGATATTTCCCTAAATGAAATCATTTATGGAGTTCTACCATTTGTTGTGATCATGATTCTCTCGGTTGTGCTTCTCTGCTTTATGCCAGAGATTGCTACTGGTTTATCTGACTACGTTATGGGACCAGCAAGGGTTCATTGATTGAATTGAAATAACTGCATTTACTAGGACTACTTCATGAATTTGTATTCAGTATTGGAAAAAGGCTTTCCAAAAGATAAATCAGCCTGCGCCATTGAGACCCATGATGGCTTGTATTACTCATGGAGTGACTTGGAGCGAGCTACAGCCAAGCTCGCGAATTTATTGAAGAGTCTGAAGCTCCCGGCAGGTGCTCGAGTTGCAGTTCAAGTTGAAAAATCTCCTGAAGCCCTGTTTTTGTACTTAGCTACGATCCGCGCTGGTTATGTCTACTTGCCACTCAATACCGCCTATCAAGCGGCTGAGATGCAGTACTTCATTGAAAACGCTGAGCCAGCTCTAGTGGTCTGCAGTAGTAAGAATTACTCCTGGGTATCGAAGGTTGCAACCAAGGCGGGCACAAAACATGTCCTAACCTTAGATGACAACCGCACTGGTACTTTGCTTGAGCGCGCAGGTAAGTTGAGCGATGTGTTTAAAACAGTAACCACTAAAGACGATGACTTAGCTGCTATCTTGTACACCTCTGGCACTACTGGTCGCAGTAAAGGTGCAATGCTGACTCATAAGAATCTGTATAGCAATGCTCAAGTGTTGCAAAAGTATTGGGGTTGGGTAAAAGGTGACGTGCTCTTACACGCTTTGCCAATTTTCCACGTGCATGGTCTTTTTGTAGCGGCGCATGGCGCACTGATCAACGGTAGCAAGATGATTTGGTTGCCACGTTTGGATGTGGCGCAGTTAATTCATCACATGCCTAATTCAACAGTGCTGATGGGTGTGCCAACTTTCTATGTTCGCCTCCTAGCTGATAAAGGATTTAATAAGGAAGTAGCACGCAATATGCGTCTATTTATTTCAGGCTCAGCACCATTGCTTACTGAAACCTTTAATACCTTCAAAAAGGTTATTGGTCAGCCCATTTTAGAGCGCTATGGCATGAGTGAGACAGTGATGCTGGTCTCTAATCCATGCAAAGGTCCGCGCGTAGGCGGATCAGTTGGATTGCCATTGCCGGGCGTGAAAGTGCGCGTGGTAGATGATAAAAATAAACCATGCGGCGTGAATGACATCGGTAGCATTCAGGTAAAAGGCCCGAATGTATTTAAAGGCTACTGGCGCATGCCAGAAAAAACCGCAGAAGAATTTACCAAAGACGGTTGGTTTAAGACTGGTGACGTAGGTCGTTGGGGTGGTGAGGCCAATGGCGGCAAAGCTCCAAATGATTACCTGTGCATCGTTGGACGCAGCAAGGACTTGATTATTTCTGGTGGTTACAACGTGTATCCAAAAGAAATCGAAGGTTTTATTGATGATATGGATGGCGTGGATGAGAGCGCGGTAATTGGTATTCCACATCCTGATTTTGGTGAGGCAGTAATGGCAATCGTAGTCCCTAAAGCGGGTGCCAAGTTGAATGCCGATGCCATGATTGCAACACTGAAAACCCAGATTGCTAACTTTAAGATTCCAAAGCGTTTAGAGATTGTTTCAGATTTACCGCGTAATGCAATGGGTAAAGTGCAGAAGAATATTCTGCGTCAGCAATACAGCAGTTGATTCAGTAGCTGTTAGAAACCAAATGCCTTGCGGCTTTCATTAAACATGAAGGCTGCAAGGAAAAACAGCATGATGCCAAAGACGCGTTTGAGTTGAGCGACGTTAAGTTTTCTGGCCATCTTGGCGCCAAAGGGTGCCGTAAAGATACTCACAATCACAATGCAGGCGACCGCAGGCAAGTACACAAACCCTAAAGATCCTGATGGAAGGTTGGGGTTACCCCAGCTGCCATACATATAACCAATAGTTGCAGCCAGCGAAACTGGAAGACCTAAGCCTGAAGAGGTTGCCATTGCTGTGTGTGGCTTTACATTGCACCAAAGCATAAATGGCACGGTAATAAAGGCGCCACCTGCGCCAACGAGACTGGCTAAAGCGCCTGCGAAGGTTCCGAAGGAGAAAAGACCGATAACACCAGGCAGATCTCTGCCCGCTGTAGGCTTCTTATTCAGCAGCATCTGAATTGATGTGTAAACAATAAAAATAGCAAAGAACAATGAAAGCCAAGATGTCTTTAAAGCTTCAAATAATTCACTTCCACCAACAAGTCCGCCAAAAATCATTCCGGGGCTGAGTGATGCGACTAATTTCCAATCAATCGAGCCGTGTTTGTGGTGAGCCCAAATGGCGGAAGAGGTGGTAAATAAAATTGTGGCCATGCCTGTAGCGATAGCCATGTGCACAATCACCTCTTGATTAAAGCCGAGGTGATTAAAAACAAGAATCATGAACGGCACCAAGATCATGCCGCCACCAATGCCAAGAAGTCCTGCTAAAAACCCGGAGATGCTTCCACACAGCATCAACATCAAGATATCGCTTAGTAACATGAATTCCCCGCCTTAGCCGCTAGGCCGTCATCCTGAACCCAAAGGTTCAAGGTGGAACGGCTACTTTGTTTCGGGTGCATTAAGGAGTTCAGGGAGAAACCAAGTCTGAGTTGGCACTGTGAACCCGCAAAACGCTCACGCCCACAAGGTAAAGATCGTTCCTGATGCTTGCGCATCGGTTCAAGGAACTATTGGCCTTGGCGAACCAGGCAGGGAAAGAGTTTGCATCAAAGCGTCCACTTGATCTTCGAGGCTCCGTATCTCTGCTTGAAGACGGCTAACTTCATCAGAGCTGACATTAGAGGAAGAGCTTTGTTGCGCTGAATTTTTTTGCAGCTTAATTAGGTCACCAGCAATTTTGAGTGCGGCCATCATGCTGGCGCGCTCAATGCTGCGATTGCCACCACTAATGGCAAGTTGAATTTGTTCGTCAACTAATACGCAGGCTGCACGAAGCAGTGGTTCATGTTCAGCGCTGGTGGCTAAAGTGATTTTTTGACCAGCAAGGGTTACTTCAATGCGTTGTTGGCTCACTGTCGTCCTCTGGATTAGTTGTTGGAATTGTTTCGCCAAGTAAGTTGAGTTGGCGTCCATCGTTTTGCTCTGGCAAGCGACTCAAAATACGTTGTACACGTTTTTGAGCATCCTCAATCTTTCCCTCAAGTTGCACTCGACTCTGAGTCAGGTTGCGCACAGCATCTTGAACAAGAGAAATCTTTTCAGATAAGCGCTGAATTGACGCGCTGAGGTCATCAAGACTTGGGGGCAGGGAGGTTGGCTCGCTCATATGGGCATTGTAGCCTCAGGCGGGAGTTATTTCATATCAATTAAGGCTCATATGCTATAGTGGGCGTGCTGATGGTGCTTCAAAGCCCTAAAGGGGCATTGAAGTTAAACGGGAAGCACTAACCAAACGTGCGCTGTCCCCGCAACGGTAAGCGAGTGTGCTTTAAGTACTCAGTATTTCAGTAAACCACTGTGCAATCTAATTGCATGGGAAGGTGAAATACCTAAACTCGCCAGCCCGGATACCGGCCTCAGTAGGTAGAGTTTGCAACGTGGGAGTTTGCGCGCCGATTGGTTAATGATTAACCTCAGCATGCTATTTCTATTTGTGAACTTTGTTCGGACTAATTAACGGGGAAGTTAATTGGTCACCGAATACTGAAAGTCCAATGTGAAGCATTTTTTTCAAAAAAGTAAGTTAACCAAGTTATTGCTTGGTGGAGTATTTGCAGTATCCAGTCTTAACTCCTATTCCCAATCCTCGAGTCAGCAAACGGTTGTTGTGACAGGTTCTCGTTTTGAGGAGAACTTAAACGAGGTTCCTGCAAACGTAACAGTGATCACTCGAGATGAAATAGCAAACTCAACATCTCAAAATATTCCAGATGTCTTGTCGCAAATTGGAGGCTTAAATGTAAGAAGCACCAATGGTGGGCAGTTAAATTTGGATGCTACCGTTGATATGGGTGGCTATGGTGCTACTGCAAGTAGTAATACCCTTGTCCTTGTTGATGGGCAAAGAATTAATCCGATTGATTCGGGCAACGTTAACTGGGAATCAGTCCCAATTGACTCAATTGAAAGAATTGAGATTTTAAGGGGTGGTGCAAGCGTCCAATATGGCAATGGTGCGGTTGGTGGCGTAATTAACATTATTACCAATGGCAATCGAGCAAAATTAAACCAAGCAAGCATTAGTTATGGCAGCTTTGGCACCACTATTGGTAATGCTATTGTTCGTGACAGTGTTGATAAAACTACTTATCAAGTAACCGCTAATACTTCAAATTCAAATGGTTGGCGACAGAATTCTGCTGCAAATGCTTATTCATTTGATGGAAAAATTACTCAGTCATTTGGCGGTATAGATAAAATTTATACCGATCTTTTTTATGCATATACAAATGCTCAGAACCCTGGCGGAGTGGTTGGTGAAGTCGGGTCTGGAAATCCTCAAGCCCCTAAATTTAATAACGTTGGAGCTAACACGACTGTAAGCAACTCCGGTATCCGATTTGGCGGCACTAAAGAGCTTAGCTCGCAAAATATTGCTGAGCTTGACGGATATTACTCAAATAAGTCTACATTTTTTTATACACCATACTATGACAGTACTGCGGCAATAGGAGTTGGCAATTACGGTGCTGGCAATAGCAACCTAAATGGTTGGACAATGAATCTTAGTCCGCGATTTAAGTCAACCTTTAATGGTTTTGGCAGTGGAATTTTGGGTTATGAGTTTAATCAGTCTAGCCAGGGTGGCTATAACGCATACAGTCCAAATACCTATGCTGCAATGCTTGCGGCGAATAAAATTAAAAATCCAAGCTCAACTGAGCAAGGTACTCAATCTGCCAGTCAGCTCAATCAGTCGATATATGGAATTCTAAAGCTGGTTCTAGTGGAAAGCGTTGACTTTAGTGGTGGATTTCGACATCAAACACAAAGTGCCACGGCTTACGATAATTCCTTAACGACAGCCTATAACTCTAATGCAGGTAAAAATGCTAGCAAAACTTTTTCCGCCAATGCAGGAGATGTAGCTTTAAATTACAACTATCAGAAAAATCAAAGAATCTATATTAAGTGGAATCAGTCTTATAGATTCCCCAATATTGATGAGTATTGGGGTTGGGATCAAGCAACCTATAACAGAGCATTTAGCGGAATTTTGAAACCTCAAACGACCCAGGCTTATGAGATTGGCGGAGACTGGTTAATTGGCAATTTAAAGCTTCATGGAGCCGCATTCTCTTCCGTTACGCAGAATGAGATTCGATATGATGTAGATAGTGGAAACAATATTAATTCTGACTATTACATTAATCGTAGAGGCATAAATCTAGATGCGTCATCAAGTCTAACCAATAGATTAACGCTTGCTGCGGGTGGGCAATTTCAAAATTCCGTTTATGCAAATGGTCCTTATGCAGGTTACGCTGTAGCTTTGGCACCAAACCTATTGCTTAATGCGAGAGCTAATTATGCAGTTGATTCCAATTGGTCCTTGGGCGGGGTTGTTAATTTTGTTAGCAGCCAGCGTTACGATACAGGGGTGAGTGCCTGGACTGATTACAACTCATTAAGCCAAATGCCTGCATACACCACGGGTGATGTGTTTGTGAACTACGCAGAAAAGCAATGGGATGTAAAGTTTATTGTTAAGAACGTAGGAAATGCCCACTATGCAACAACTGGGGGTTATGCATTCATCACAAATGCTAGTGGAGCCTCTGGCTACAACTATTACTACTATCCCTCTGATGGCAGATCAGTCTTTTTGACGGCTAAATATAGTTTTAACTGAGATTTGGAAAGAGGACTGCCATTGGCATTCCTCATAAATATGCAGTCCATCACGGAGTTACATCAAGCCGCTTGTGACCAAGGCAGTGATACTTATGTCGATCCATCTTCTGGATATCAGGTGTTTACTAGCGCAGCGCTTCTTAAACAGGGAAGGTGTTGCGGCAATTCTTGTCGCCATTGCCCATATGGCCGTATCAATGTTCCGAAGCAGACGTCTAAGGTAGCTGGGTGATGAATTCTTATTGCAACGCAGCAAAAACCAAAAGACTTGACCAAGGTCAATAAGCCTACAATAGAGGCCTAGGACAAAAGATTCATGACTGCATTAGATAAGCACCCCGAAAAAAACCTGATTCGCCTTCAGTTGAGCCAAAACTGTGTACTAAATAGCCTGGATTCAGCTGCAATGGCAGATTTAGAGCGCCATTTAGAGATTTCAGACCTCAAAAAGTCTGAGATTCTGTTGCATCAGGGTGATCATCAGATGGAGCAGTACTTTGTGCTGGACGGAATTCTGAAGCGCATCGTATCTAGCGCAGACGCCAAAGAGATGATTTTGCGCTTTTCCATTGAAAAAGACATTGAGACTAGTTACGCTGCGTGGCGCCTAAAGACCGCAGCTCCATATAGCATTGCCAGCGTTACAAAAGCCCGCGTAGCTCGTATGCCCCTTAAAAAGTGGGCAGAGTTTTTGGAGGAGCATAAGTCGCTTAAAGAGAGCTTTGAGTTTGAGGTGATGCGCTTGATGAGCGAAATCATGGCTCACACGATTACCTTGCACATGCTTGATGCCCCGGGCAGGGTAGAGCGTTTTCTGCGTAAGTACGAAGACCTCTTTGAACTCCTCCCTAAGAAGGAGTTGGCCGCTTATTTGAACCTCTCCCCAGAGACCTTAAGCCGCCTCAAAACCAAGCATAAAGAGCTCTTCATTTAAGCCTTTTAGAAGGGGGTAACCCCCTTTAGGATCAAGGATTTGAGGGAAATTGACCGAAGTCAATGATGATCCCCACCCTCAAGCCTAATATTCACATCAGCCTAAGCGGGTCCCAAAACCCGTTGTGCGATTAATAACTTTATTGGAGACGGTAGCGCAAGCTAAATTGCCTTGACGAAGGTTGGGGCCATACCTGCAATTCACATACACAACTATGACAACAGATAATCAAAACACCCAGTTAACAGATGGCTTTCACCTCGTTATCGATGCGTTGAAAGCAAATGACCTCAATACTATTTTCGGTCTTGTTGGTATTCCAATTACTGACCTTTGCCGTTTGGCTCAGGCGGAAGGTTTGCGCTTCATCGGTTTCCGTCATGAGCAACACGCAGGTAATGCTGCAGCGATCGCAGGTTACATGACACAAAAGCCTGGTATTTGCATGACTGTTTCTGCGCCAGGTTTCTTGAACGGTTTGACCGCATTAGCAAACGCTACTGTGAACTGTTTCCCAATGATTTTGATTTCTGGTTCAAGCGAACGCGAAATCGTTGACTTGCAACAGGGTGACTACGAAGAAATGGATCAGCTCAATGCTGCTAAACCATACTGTAAAGCCGCTTACCGTATCAATCACATCGAAGATATCGGTATTGGTTTTGCTCGTGCGATTCGCGCTGCTGTTTCTGGTCGTCCAGGTGGTGTGTATTTGGACTTGCCAGCACAGTTGCTGTCTCAAACAATGCCTGTTGAAGAAGCTAAGAAGTCAATCTTCAAGGTAATCGATCCAGTTCCACGTCAGATCCCAGCTGCTGATGCAGTTGCTCGTGCATTAGATGTGCTCAAAGGCGCTAAGCGTCCATTGATTCTCTTGGGTAAAGGCGCTGCTTATGCTCAAGCTGATAAAGAGATTCGTGATTTGATCGAAAAATCTGGCATTCCTTACCTGCCAATGTCTATGGCAAAAGGTTTGTTGCCTGATAACCATCCACAATCTGCTTCTGCAGCGCGTTCCTTTGTATTGGCCGAAGCTGATGCGGTGATGTTGGTTGGTGCGCGTTTGAACTGGTTGCTTGCTCACGGTAAAGGCAAGACATGGGGCAAAGATCCTAAGAAATTTATCCAGATCGATATTCAAGCAAACGAAGTGGATAGCAACGTACAAATCGCTGCACCATTGATCGGTGATATCGGTTCATGCGTTGGTGAACTCTTGAAAGGTATTTCTGCGGTTCCGAAGCCAAGCGCTGAGTGGATTGCTGCGATTACCGAAAAGAAAGAGAAGAACACAGCGAAGATGGCTGAGACATTGGCTAAAGAAGCTAACCCAATGAACTTCCATGGCGCATTGCGTGTAATTCGTGATGTGATCAAGAAGAACCCAGATGTGAACTTGGTTAACGAGGGCGCAAACACATTGGATTACTGCCGTGCAATCGTGGATATGTATAAGCCACGTAAACGTTTTGACTCAGGCACATGGGGCATTATGGGTATTGGTATGGGCTACGCGATCGGTGCAGCCGTAACTAGTGGTTTGCCAACTGTGGCAGTTGAGGGCGATAGCGCATTCGGTTTCAGCGGTATGGAATTAGAAACTGTTTGCCGTTACAAGCTCCCAATCACAACTGTTGTGTTCAATAACAATGGTGTGTATCGCGGCACTGATCAAAACCCAACTGGTGGTGCGGATGTTGCGCCAACCGTGTTTGTTAAAGACGCGCGTTACGACAAGATGATCGAAGCATTTGGTGGTGTTGGCTACTATGTAACAACCCCAGCAGAATTAGAAGCAGCATTAACAGAAGCAATTGCTGCCGGTAAACCAGCCCTCATCAATGCTGTTATTGATGAGACTGCAGGAACTGAAAGTGGACGTTTAACAAACTTAAACCCATCTACAGCAGCTGCTAAGAAGTAATTTAATTAATTTAGAAGCAAACAAGAAATACTTAAGGAGAAATAAGCATGACTAAACCATTAGATGGCATTCGCATTATTGACTTCACACACGTACAAGCTGGTCCTGCTTGTACTCAGTTGTTGGCATGGTACGGCGCAGACGTAATCAAAGTAGAGCGTCCAGGTGCTGGTGACGTTACACGTAGCCAATTACGCGATATTCCAGGCGCTGATGCTTTGTATTTCACAATGCTCAACGGTAACAAGCGTTCATTGACTCTCGATACCAAGACCCAAGAAGGTAAAGAAGTTTTGGAGAAGATGATCAAGACTTCTGACGTAATGGTTGAGAACTTTGGTCCAGGCGCGTTGGATCGCATGGGTTTCTCTTGGAAGCGTATCCAAGAATTGAACCCAAAGATGATCATGGCTTCTGTAAAAGGCTTTAGCGATGGCCACTCATACGAAGATTTAAAGGTGTATGAGAACGTTGCTCAGTGTGCTGGTGGTGCTGCTTCTACAACTGGTTTCTGGGATGGTCCTCCTACTGTTTCTGCAGCAGCTTTGGGCGACTCCAACACTGGTATGCACTTGGCAATCGGTATTTTGACTGCATTGATGCAGCGTGAAAAAACTGGCCGTGGCCAGAAAGTATCTTGCTCAATGCAAGACGCTGTATTGAACTTGTGCCGCGTGAAGTTGCGCGATCAACAACGTTTGGACAAAGTTGGCTACTTGGAAGAGTACCCACAATATCCACACGGCTCTTTCTCTGACGTAGTTCCACGTGGCGGTAACGCTGGTGGTGGCGGTCAGCCAGGTTGGGTGTTGAAGTGTAAAGGTTGGGAAACTGATCCAAACGCATACATCTACTTCACAATTCAAGGTCACGCTTGGGAGCCAATTACTAAGGCTTTGGGCAAACCAGAGTGGGCAACAGATCCTGCGTACATGACTGCTGAAGCTCGTCAAGATAAGATTTTTGACATCTTCGCAACCATTGAAGATTGGCTCAAAGACAAGACTAAATACGAAGCTGTGGACATTCTCCGCAAGTTCGATATTCCATGTGCCCCAGTTCTCTCTATGAAAGAATTGGCCGCATCACCAGACTTGCGTAAGAGCGGTTCGATTGTTGAAGTTGACCACAAAGTACGCGGTAAGTATTTGACTATCGGCAGCCCAATCAAGTTCTCTGATTTGCAAATCGATGTGAAGCCATCTCCTGTATTGGGTGAGCATACTGATGAAGTGTTGTCTGACCTTGGCTACAGCGCTGATGACATCGCTAAGTTGCACGCAGCGAAAGCAGTTTAATAAGAACTATCAGCAATTGATGTATCTCAAAGGCGCTCCTAGTGAGCGCCTTTTTTATTGCATCAAATGCAACAAGTAATTGAGCAGATATTTTGAAATCGTTTTAGACTGAGCGTATGAAAACCAGTGTTGATTTACACCAGTTGGTGGAGTGTGTTGGCGATGCGATTATCGTGTCAGATGCCAATGAAAAAATTGTTTTGTGGAATCCATCCGCAACCCGAATCTTTGGCTATACAGAGGAAGAGGCATTAGGGCAGACTTTAGATTTGATAGTTCCTGAGCGTCAGCGCCAACGACATAGCGAGGGGTATAGCAAGTCTATGGAGACAGGCACAACTCGCTACGGCACTTCTTTGCTAAAGGTTCCTGCTAGGCATAAGGATGGCAGCACACTATCGATCGCTTTTACAGTTGGCATGTTATTTGACGAGCATCATCAAGCAAACGGTGTTGTCGCAATCATTCGGGATGAGACGGTTCGGTTTGCCGAGGAAAGAGCCCTTAAAAAACGCATTGCAGACCTAGAAAATCCACTGGCTTAATCTCATCTAGTCCCTGCGGGCTTTGTCCGCAGAGTGTGCTTAAAAAATAGGCACATGCCGTTTCTCAGCAGTCCCCGCTGGTAAAATCGTCCTAATTCAAAATTTTCATTCTTATTAGGACTTAAACCATGGCAAAAGCACTAGAAGGGGTCAAAATCCTCGACTTTACGCACGTTCAATCAGGGCCAACTTGTACGCAGTTGTTGGCCTGGTTTGGCGCGGATGTAATCAAAGTAGAAAAATCTGGAGAGGGGGATGCTACTCGCGGTCAATTACGCGATATTCCCGATGCTGATAGTTTGTATTTCACGATGTTGAACCACAACAAGCGTTCAATTACCGTCAACACAAAAACCCAAAAGGGTAAAGAAATTCTTGAGCGCTTGATTAAAGAGTGCGATGTTTTAGTTGAGAACTTCGCACCAGGTGCGCTCGATCGTATGGGATTTTCTTGGGAGCGCATTCAAGAACTCAATCCAATGATGATCATGGCTTCAGTGAAAGGTTTTGGTCCTGGTCCATACGAAGATTGCAAAGTGTATGAGAACGTTGCGCAGTGCGCAGGTGGTTCTGCATCCACAACTGGTTTTGATGATGGCCCTCCTATGGTGACTGGTGCGCAAATTGGCGACAGCGGTACTGGTTTGCATTTGGCCTTAGGTATCGTGACTGCTTTGTATCAACGCACACATTCTGGCCGTGGCCAGAAGGTATTGGCTGCAATGCAAGATGCAGTATTGAACTTGTGCCGCGTGAAGTTGCGTGACCAACAGCGCTTAGAGCGCAATGGCTTAATGCAAGAGTACCCACAGTTCCCGAATGGTGAGTTTGGTGACTCTGTACCCCGCGCCGGCAATGCTTCTGGTGGCGGTCAGCCCGGTTGGATTGTGAAATGCAAAGGCTGGGAAAAAGATCCCAACGCCTACATGTATGTGATTGTTCAAGCCCCAGTATGGGAAGCGGTCTGTAAAGTGATTGGTCGTGAAGATTGGATTACTGATGTGCGCTTTGCATCGCCAATGGCTCGTTTGCCGCACTTAATGGAGATCTTCGCGGAGATCGAGAAGTGGACAATGACGATGACTAAGTTTGAAGTCATGGATATCTTGAACAAGTACGACATTCCATGCGGCCCAATTTTGTCGATGAAAGAAATCGCAGAAGAGCCAGCTTTACGTGCTACTGGAACAGTGGTGGAAGTAGATCATCCGATTCGTGGTAAGTATTTGACAGTGGGCAATCCAATTAAGATGTCTGATAGCCCAACAGAGGTGACACGTTCACCACTGCTTGGTGAGCACACCGATGAGATTCTGAGTGAGCTTGGATACACTACAGATGACTTGATTGCACTTCGTCACGATAAGGTGATCTAAGATGCGGATTGCTTTGATTGGGAGTGCGGATTTTGGTAAGGCGACTTTAGAGGCCTTTTTGGATCGCGGCGATGAAGTGGTTGCTGTTTTTTGCCCACCAGACAATCCCAAGTCAAGCAAACCAGAGGTCTTAAAAGAGGCTGCTATTGCAAGGGGTTTAACCCCCTTGCAGTTTGCCTCCCTTAAAAGTCCTGAGGCCGCTCAGGCTATGATTGATAGCCAGGCGGATATTTGCGTCATGGCTTATGTGTTGCAATTTGTCCCGCAAGAGCTTTGCAAAATTCCGAAGCACGGCACGATTCAATATCACCCATCCTTATTGCCAAAGTATCGTGGCCCTAGCGCCATCAACTGGGCTATCGCATTGGGAGAAGAAAAAACGGGTCTCACCATCTTCCGTCCATCCGATGGTCTGGATGAGGGCGAGGTGATTTTGCAAAAAGAAGTGGTCATTGGGCCAGATGACACTCTCGGAAAAATCTACTTTGATCATTTATTTCCGATTGGCGTAAAAGCCTTGCTTGAGGCAGCTGACTTAGTGGTGGCTGGCAAGCATCAAGAAATTGTTCAAGATGAATCTCAGGCTAATTATGAAGGTTGGTTTGACGCCAATGCTGCGCAGATTCATTGGGCAATTCATATCTCACAAATTTATAACTTGATTCGTGCTTGTAACCCTGCGCCAGGCGCATGGACTAAATTTGGCGAACAAAAGGTGCAAATCTACGATTGCCACAAACATGTTGCCGCAACTTTTGGCGCAGTCAAAGGCAAGCCAGGTGAGGTCACTCAAATCACATTGGATTCATTTTTTGTGACATGTCACGGTGGTCAGATTGAAGTGCTTAAAGCTAAAGGCGCTGCTGGTAAGGTAAATGGCGCCGAATTGGCTAAGGAATTGAATCTACAAGTAGGGCAGTTCTTCGCCCTATAAGAAAAACCTAGAGATTAAATCTCTAGGTTATCAATCAAGCGAGTCTTACCAAGTTTGGCGGCAGTCAGAATCACTAGTGGCTCACCTGCTTGCAAGTTTTCATTAGAAGCAGGGGCAAGATTGCTTTGCTGACGAATCGCAATGTAATCGGGTTTCCAGCCTCGGCTTGCTAAATTAGCAACAGCCGCTTTTTCAATCTCAGAAATCGCATTAGCGTTTCGTGAACTTAGTTGTAATACTTGCTCACGCACTTCCTTGAGTGCTCTTTGGAGTTCTGGCGCTTCGGCACGCTCTTCAACAGATAGATAGCCATTTCGGGAAGAGAGCGCTAGGCCGTCATCTGCGCGAATAGTTTCGCCAGGAACAATCTCTACTGGTAATGCAAACTGCTTGGCCATCTGGCGGATGATCATCAACTGCTGATAATCCTTTTTGCCAAACACGGCTACCTTGGGCTGTACGCAGGAAAAGAGTTTTAAAACTACGGTGCACACACCCTTAAAGAAGCCTGGGCGGAACTCGCCTTCAAGAATGTCTCCGAGCTGTTGAGGGGGGTCTACTCGATACTCTTGTGGTTGCGGGTAGAGGTCACGCTCGGTAGGCGCGAACAAAACATATACACCTTCTTTTTCAAGCTTCTCGATATCGGCCTGCATAGTGCGAGGGTAGCTATCGAAGTCTTCGTTTGGGCCAAACTGTAGGCGGTTCACAAAGATGCTTGCTACTACTGGATCACCATGCTGTCTTGCTAGGCGCATTAGGGATAGGTGGCCTTCATGAAGGTTGCCCATGGTTGGCACAAATGAGGCGCGATTTTGTCCGCGCAAATGATCTCGTAGCTCTTGAATGTCGCTAATGATTTTCATGCAACGGGAGTGTAGGCCAAGCGAACGTAAATCGGAGCATAAGGCTCAGCTTGGGTAATCTCCACCAAAGATTCGCGAGAAAGTTCTAGCATGGCGATGAAGTTGACGATCACAACCGGGATCCCCTTGCCGGACTTGATGGCATCTTCAAATAGCTCGCCAAATTCGATAAAGCGGGTGCTTTGCAGGCGACGCAAAATGCGAGTCATAAAGTCGCGAACAGAAAGTTCTTCGCGAGTAATAGTGTGGTGCTGAGTTAATTTAGCGCGGTGTAAAACATCTCGCCATGCCATTTGTAAATCTTCAAGATTCACTTCCGGCCATGAGATCGCAATGGTAGTGTCCACAAAGCCATGTGCCACCTGGAAGTCACGTCCGTGCTGGGGAATTTGGTCAAGCTCTTGGGCTGCCAATTTCATGCGCTCGTATTCCAATAAGCGACGGACTAATTCAGCGCGTGGATCATCTACTTCCTCTTCACTGTCAGCCTTCTTCATTGGCAACAACATGCGTGATTTAATTTCAATCAACATGGCAGCCATTAGTAAGTATTCGGCAGCAAGCTCTAGGTTGTGATGGCGAATTTGATCGATATAGCTCAGGTACTGTTGGGTGACCTGCGCCATAGGAATATCGAGCACATTAAAGTTTTGTTTGCGAATCAAATACAGCAAAAGGTCCAGTGGACCTTCGAAGGCCTCTAGAAAAACTTCTAATGCATCGGGTGGGATGTATAAATCGTTTGGAAGCTTGAATAGTGGCTCGCCATAAAGCTTGGCGAACGCCTCCGACATACCATCAGTAACTGATGGGGTGCTATCAAGTAAATCTGGAATTGGCTGAGAATTTGGCTCAGTCATTCGAGTAAACGTAGGCGCGTTGTTTGAGTTTGGCTGCTTTGGCGCGACGCTGATCTTCCGCGGTCAGAGGCTCTTTGTCCCATAGCAGGGCGCGACCAGCTTGTTGGTCAGCCTCCAGATGAGGTTTCTGGGTTTTCAGCTCATTTAAGAACTGGGTGAATTCAGATTGGTATCTTGCCATGATGTTTCCTAAAATACTCAATAAATTCAATAACTTAAAAAGTTAATGATCAATGGGAATTACGGTCTACGAGCACCATTATAGGTGCTTTTTGGACCGATTTTTACAAGTTTGCAGCCAGTAAAGCCTCGATTTGTGGGGCTTCCACGCGGGTCATCAGGTGCTTATAGGGCTTGATTGGGTTTTTGCTCGAGAGAGGCTTATTTATATCGGACCAAGATTGAGATGCCAATGACAAAAATTCCTCTACACCAGCCGCCACATTCGGGATGATTGGCTTTAAATAAAGGCTGAGCATTCTGAATGCTTCTAGCGTCACGCTGCAAACTTTCTGCAAGTCAGCTTCTCGGGCAGGATCTTTGGCGATTTCCCAAGGTTTGTTTTCATCTACAAAGCCATTCACCTTATCAGCAAGCTCCATGATCGAGCGCAAGGCTTTTGCAAATTCTCGCGCCTCGTAAAGCGCTGTAATTTTTTCACTAGCATCGGCAATTTCTTTTAGCAATGAATGATTCATTGCCTCATCAGAAACAACGCCGCCGAAACGTTTTACTAAGAATCCTGCGCTACGACTTGCAATATTGATGTACTTGCCTAGTAAGTCGCTATTTACGCGCGCAACAAAGTCTTGAAGATTTAAATCCAAATCTTCCATGCTGTCGTTGAGCTTGGTAGCGAAGTAATAGCGGAACCATTCAGGATTAAAGCCGCACTCAATCACACTGTTTGCGGAAATTAAAGTGCCACGTGATTTACTCATCTTCTCACCATCAACGGTTAAGAAGCCATGAGCGAATACATTAGTAGGGGTGCGGTAGCCCGCAAATTGCAAAGTGGCTGGCCAGAACAGGGTGTGGAAATACAGAATATCTTTGCCAATGAAGTGGTATTGCTCTGTGGTGGTGTCAGGCTTAACCCATTCATCAAAATTCAGGCCTTTAGCCTGGCAGTAGTTGAGGAAGCTGGCGTAGTAGCCAATTGGGGCGTCCAGCCAGACATAGAAGTACTTGCCTGGGGCATCGGGGATTTCAAAGCCAAAATAGGGGGCATCACGAGAAATATCCCAGTCACCCAATTTGCTCTCACCAGGCCCGCCAACCCATTCTTTCATCTTGTTACGAGCTTCGGATTGCAGGGGCGTTTTTACCTGCGTCCACTCGCGTAAAAATGCTTCGCAACGAGGATCGGATAACTTAAAGAAATAGTGATCAGAAATCTTTTTAATGGGGGTTGCACCACTCACAACAGAAAATGGATTCTTGAGATCGGTTGGGGAGTATGTGGCGCCACATTTTTCGCAATTGTCGCCATACTGATCTTTTGCGCCACACTTCGGGCATTCGCCCTTGATGAAGCGATCCGGTAAAAACATTTCTTTAACAGGATCGTAAGCTTGTTCAATTGCGCGTTTTTCAATCAAACCAGCATCGCGTAACTTTAGATAAATACTTTGTGACAGTTTTTCATTCTCGGGGCTATCAGTGGTGTAGTAGTTATCGAATGAAATCAGAAAATTATCGAAGTCGCGTTTATGTTCTTTCCAAACATTGGCGATTAATTCTTTGGGGGTTAGACCCTCTTTTTCCGCGCGCAACATGATTGGGGTGCCGTGCGTGTCATCGGCGCCAACATAATGGACTTCATGGCCACGCATTCTTTGATATCGGACCCAGATATCTGTTTGGATGTACTCCACCAGGTGGCCAATATGGATTTGACCATTGGCATACGGTAGGGCGGAAGTAACGAGAAGGCGACGCTGGGGGCTGCTCATGTAATGCAGATTAATAAAGAAGGGTTAAATTGGGTTCAATCCAACATTATGATGGCTTGAGCAGTGATTTTAGTCTGCGGTTAAAGTAAAGACCCATTTAGTCTCGATAAAATAGTATTCACACCCGATTTAGAAGGTAGTTCATGTCCTCAGAGGCGGCAAAATCCACAATCCAGATGTCTAGCGCTTCAGTGCCCTTGGTGCATGAGGTCGAGGTATTGGACGAGGCTGGGCGTCGCAAGTTAACCCATATCCCTGGAGAGCGTTCGCTGACGATTTATCTAGATAGGAGAGAGGTTGTGACCTTGATGACCTTGGGAAGTGCTCCAGAAGCTTTGGTCCTGGGTTACCTACGCAATCAGCGCCTGGTGGAATCGCCAGACGATATTGAAAGTATTCAGGTGGACTGGGAAACCGATTCAGCCGCGGTGAAGACACGGCGTAGTACGGTTGATATTGATGCTCTAACGAGCAAGCGAGTTGTCACTACTGGCTGTGGTCAGGGAACCATGTTTGGCGGACTCATGGAAGAGATGGCCGAAATTCGCTTGCCTGATGGTCCGAAGCTAACCCAAGAGGCCATCATCACCCTTGTTGAAAATATTCGGACTCATGACACGATTTATAAGAAGTCAGGGTCGGTTCATGCTTGCGCCGTTTTCGAGCGTGAGGGTGAGCATGGCGTACGCCTGCTCCACTTTATCGAAGATGTAGGGCGTCACAATGCTGTGGACTCTATTTCTGGTTTGATGTGGCTGGACAATAAGCCTGGCAGAGATTTGGTCTTCTTCACTACTGGGCGCCTCACCTCGGAGATGGTGATTAAGGGTGCCCAAATGGGCATTCCATTCTTGTTAACGCGCTCTGGAGTCACCCTGATGGGGCTGGAGTTGGCTCGAAAAACCAATCTAACCATCCTGTCCCGTTGTTCGGGCAAACATTTTGAGATCTACAACGCCCCGGAGCGGGTGGTTTTTAGTCCAAAAAGCCAATAATTTCATGGGCAGTACGGGGTGAAGGTTTTACAATTCGCCCATGACTATTAAATCTGACCACTGGATCCGCCGCATGGGCGAGCAAGGCATGATTAGCCCATTTGAACCTGGGCAAATTCGCCAAGACGCTTCAGGCAACAAAATCGTAAGTTATGGCACATCAAGTTATGGCTATGACATTCGTTGCGCAGACGAATTTAAGATCTTCACCAATATCAACAGCACGATTGTTGATCCTAAAAACTTTGATGAACAATCCTTTGTTGATTTCAAGGGTGATGTTTGCATCATTCCACCAAACTCTTTTGCTTTAGCAAGAACGGTTGAGTATTTCAAGATTCCACGCAGTGTTTTAACTGTGTGCGTTGGTAAGAGTACTTATGCCCGTTGCGGCATTATTGTGAACGTAACTCCATTCGAACCTGAGTGGGAGGGTTATGTAACTTTGGAGTTTTCTAACACCACACCATTGCCAGCAAAAATTTATGCGGGTGAAGGTTGCGCGCAAGTACTCTTCTTTGAGAGTGATGAAGTTTGTGGCACGTCATATAAAGATCGTGGTGGTAAATATCAAGGTCAGCGGGGCGTAACCCTGCCTAAGACTTAATTCTTTCGCGGTAGTAGACAAATTGCACCAAGGCCGTAGCCAAGCCTCGCTAATCAATTTTGAGAAGTGGGTTTCGAGCACATCGGACAAAACAGCAGGGGAGTATTTATGAAGTTTCGTTTCCCAATCATCATTATTGATGAGGACTTTCGCTCCGAAAATATTTCGGGCTCAGGTATTCGCGATCTCGCCGAGGCTATTGAGAACGAAGGCATGGAAGTCATTGGCTTAACTAGCTATGGTGACTTGACCTCATTCGCACAACAAGCCTCCCGCGCTTCTTCATTCATCGTATCGATTGATGATGAGGAGTTTGTATCGGACTCTGAAGATCATGATTTACCCGCTTTAAATAACTTGCGTGCATTTATTACAGAAGTGCGTAAGCGTAACGAAGACATTCCGATCTTCCTGTATGGCGAGACACGTACCTCACGCCACATGCCAAACGATATCTTGCGTGAGTTACACGGCTTCATTCATATGAATGAAGACACGCCCGAGTTTGTGGCGCGCCATATTATTCGTGAAGCGAAGGTATATTTAGATTCATTGGCGCCGCCATTTTTCCGCGCTTTAACCAATTACGCATCTGAAGGCTCTTATTCGTGGCACTGCCCAGGTCACTCGGGTGGTGTTGCGTTTCTGAAGAGTCCTGTAGGACGCATGTTCCATCAGTTCTTTGGTGAGAACATGTTGCGCGCTGACGTATGTAACGCGGTTGAAGAGCTGGGTCAGCTCTTGGACCATACTGGACCAGTGCTCCAGAGTGAACGCAATGCTGCGCGCATCTTTAATTCAGATCACTTGTTCTTCGTGACCAACGGCACATCAACTTCCAACAAAATTGTTTGGCATTCCACAGTTGCTCCTGGTGACGTAGTCTTAGTTGATCGGAATTGCCATAAGTCCGTGATTCATTCGATCACGATGATGGGCGCGATTCCTATTTTCTTAATGCCAACTCGCAATCACCTGGGCATTATTGGCCCGATTCCAAAAGAAGAATTTGAGTGGGGCAACATTAAGAAGAAAATTGATGCGAACCCGTTCATTAAGAATAAAAACGTTGTTCCACGTGTGATGACGTTGACACAAAGCACTTATGACGGCATCGTTTACAACGTCGAAATGATTAAAGAGATGTTGGATGGTAAGGTAGACTCCTTGCACTTTGACGAGGCTTGGTTGCCACACGCCGCATTCCATCCGTTCTACAAGGATATGCATGCAATTGGCGCTGATCGTAAACGCACCAAGAAGAGTTTGATGTTCGCTACTCAGTCAACTCATAAGCTCTTAGCCGGTCTATCTCAAGCCTCGCAAGTTTTGGTGCAGGATGCGGAAGAGCACAAGCTTGATAAGGATTGCTTCAATGAAGCCTATCTGATGCATACCTCGACTAGTCCACAGTACGCCATTATTGCTTCTTGTGACGTCTCTGCCGCGATGATGGAGTCACCTGGTGGCACAACCTTGGTTGAAGAATCGATCGCTGAAGCTATGGACTTTCGCCGTGCTATGCGCGAAGTGGATGATAAGTTTGGCGCTGATTGGTGGTTTAAGGTTTGGGGTCCAGATCATTTGGCTGAAGAGGGAGTTGGTGAGCGCTCTGATTGGGTGCTGGAGCCGAATGCAAGCTGGCATGACTTTGGCAAACTGGCCAAGGGCTTCAATATGCTTGACCCAATTAAGGCCACAGTCGTTACTCCAGGCCTCGATATCGAAGGTAACTTTGGTTCAATGGGTATCCCAGCAAGCATCGTGACAAAGTATCTTGCGGAGCATGGCGTGATTGTGGAGAAGTGTGGTTTGTACTCTTTCTTCATCATGTTCACTATCGGCATTACCAAAGGCCGTTGGAATACTTTGGTAACAGAGTTACAGCAATTTAAAGATCACTTTGATAAAAATGCGCCGCTCTGGAAAGTCTTGCCTGAGTTTGTGGCGAAGCACCCACGTTATGAGCGTGTTGGCCTGAAAGATATTTGCCAGCAGATCCATGAGTTCTATAAGAGTCGCAATGTGGCGCGTATGACAACCGAGATGTATACATCGGATATGGAGCCTGCCATGATGCCTTCAGAAGCATGGGCGAAAATGGCGCATAGGGAAGTGGATCGTGTTCCATTAGATCAATTGGATGGTCGTGTAACAGCGATGTTGGTTACACCTTATCCTCCAGGTATTCCATTGCTGATTCCAGGTGAGCGCTTTAATAAACGTATCGTTGACTACCTCTACTTTGCTAGAGACTTTAACGAGAAGTTCCCTGGCTTTGAGACTGATATCCATGGCCTAGTTAAGGCAGAAGTGGATGGCCGCAGTGAGTACTATGTCGACTGCGTAAGACAGCAGCCTGATATCACTCTATAAAAGGAATTCTTGCTTAAATAAAAACCCCGTAAAACCCAGCAGCAGCGGGGTTTTTATTTACCTGGTTTATCCAGCTGAAATGTGACCGGAGCATCTTCATCAACCTTGTTGGCTTGCTCCGGCTTGTTTTCATCGGTTCCAGTGAAATTGAAATCCTGGCTTTGTACTACTGCTGCAGGTTTGTCTAAGAAGGTAGTGACCATGGCTGGGAATGCCATCACAAGGACAACCATCACTAATTGCAGAGCTACCCAGGGAAGGGCGCCCCAATAGATATCGCTACTCTTTACTTCTTTAGGCGCTACACCACGTAAATAGAACAAGGCAAAGCCAAAAGGTGGGTGCATAAATGAAGTTTGCATATTGACGCAAAGCATCACGCCAAACCAAACTAGGGCAGCGCTTGCGGCAGCTTGAGGATTGCCGTTCATGGACTCAAGCAATACAGGTGAAAGCAATTTAACCGCTACTGGTGCCAACATCGGCACCACAATGAAGGCAATCTCAAAGAAGTCTAAGAAGAATGCTAAGAAGAAGACAAACAGGTTCACGACAATCAGAAAGCCAATCCAGCCACCAGGCAAGTTGGAAAATAGCTCTTCTACCCAACGACCACCATCAACCCCTTGAAAGACGACTGAGAAGCAGGTTGAGCCAATCAATATAAAGACCACCATTGCGGTAATACGCATGGTGTTCTGATATGACTGCTTAATCAGCCCTGAAAGGTTTGGAATGCTGGCCCGACGCAGCCAAGCAAGCAATAGCCCACCCATAGCACCCATTGCACCCGACTCCGTTGGAGTGGCAATGCCGGTCATAATGGTGCCCAGAACTAAGAAGATTAGAACCGCAGACGGGATGATGCCCATGAGACATTTTTTCCAGAGCGCCCAGCCTTTGAGGGTGAGATCGCTTTCGGGGACTGGTGGCAAATAGTCAGGGCGAATACGTGAGAGGAAGAAGGTGTAGAGCGCAAATAAAGCAATTTGCAAAATAGATGGACCCCATGCGCCTAGATACATGCTGCCTACATCCGCACTGCCGCTTTGGGTTTTAAGTTGATCTGCCAGCACAATCAGTACCAGTGACGGAGGTACTAATTGAGTAATCGTGCCGGATGCCGCTAGAACGCCCGTAGAGTAGCGCATGTTGTAGCCATAGCGCATCATCACCGGAAGAGAAATCATTGCCATAGCAATCACTTGGGCGGCTACAGTTCCAGTGATTGCCCCAAGAATAAAGCCCACAATAATGACGGAGTAGCCAAGGCCACCACGCACGCGACCAAAGAGCTGACCCATCGAGTCCAGCATTTCTTCTGCGAGGCCACAGCGCTCCAAAATGGCACCCATAAAGGTGAAGAAGGGTATGGCTAAGAGTAAATCATTGGCGAGTACGCTGCCAAAGATACGTTGTGGAATAGCTTGTAAAAACGCGATGCCAAAAAAGCCTTCGCTCATGGCGATCACAGAAAAGAATAAACCCGCGGCCATCAATGAGAATGCTACTGGGAAGCCGATCAACATAAAGATGACCAGGCCGCCAAACATGAGAGGGGGCATCCACTCCAATGAAATCATTGCATGGGCTTTTCGTAATGAAGATCTTCGGCGGACAAGGTGTATTCACCTTTGAGGGCGCCAATGCGTTTGATGATTTCAGATAAGCCTTGTAGGCTCAACATGAAAAATCCAAACGGTACGATGAACTTAATGGGATAGCGCGCAAGACCCCCAGAATTCAGTGAGCCCTCGGCGATGAGCCAGGATGGATAAAACAAACTTGTCCATGAGAGCCAAGTAAAGAGTAAGCAAGCGGGCATTAAGAAGCAAGTTAAACCAAATAGATCTACCCAAATGCGGCCACGATCAGAGAGGTGTGAGTAGATTAGATCAACTCGGACATGCTCATTGCGCTTGAGTGTGTAGGAAGCGCCAAGCATGACAGCGGCGCTAAATAAATACCACTGCAATTCAAGGGGCCAGTTATTGCTGATATCTAAGCCATAACGTAGTAAGGCATTGGCAGCGGAAACAATACAAGAGAGCAAAATCATGATGCTGGCTGCGTTGCCAAGCAAATGATTGATCGAATCAATTCCCTTGGAGATTATGTTCCAAAACCCCATACTGATTACAGGTCTGCCCGACCTCGTTTGATGGCGGCCAGAACTTGGGCGGAGGCTGTGCCACCAGCATGTTGGCGAGATTGCACGGAACCTTCTACTGTAAGTAACTTAAATACATCATCACCAATGAGTTCAGGACGGCTATCTAACCCACAAGCAAAGCGCAATTCTGAAAGGCTTAAGTCGGTCAACATGCAGTTTCTGCCAACACAGGCTTTTACCGCATGGGCCACAGCTTCATGAGCATCACGGAAGGCAAGACCTTTTTTCACGAGATAGTCGGCTAAGTCGGTTGCTGTAGCAAAACCTTCTTCCGCAGCTGCTTTCATGACGGCTGCCTTCACTTCAATGTGCGGCACCATGTCCGCGAAGATGCGCAAAGTATCTTGCACGGTATCAACGGCATCAAACAAAGGCTCTTTGTCTTCTTGATTATCTTTGTTATACGCAAGAGGTTGACCCTTCATAAGCGTCAACAAAGAAATCAGATCGCCATAAACACGTCCAGTTTTGCCGCGCGCTAATTCAGGAACGTCGGGATTCTTTTTCTGGGGCATGATTGAGCTGCCAGTGCAGAAGCGATCCGGTAAATCAATAAAGCCAAAGCGAGGGCTTAGCCAGAGGATAAGTTCTTCAGAAAGACGTGAAACGTGCATCATCAAAATGGATGCAAAGGCACAGAATTCAATTGCAAAATCACGATCGGACACAGCATCTAAAGAATTGTTGCAAATGCCGTCAAAGCCAAGCGTCTTGGCTACTTGCTCGCGATCGATAGGGTAGGTAGTACCAGCAAGCGCAGCAGCGCCTAGAGGCAAACGATTAAAGCGCGCACGCAGATCAGCAAGACGACTTGCGTCACGGCTAAACATTTCAAAGTAAGCCATCAAGTGATGGCCAAAAGTAATCGGTTGAGCAACTTGTAAATGAGTATGACCGGGCATGATTGTTTCAGCATGCTTTTCGGCTAAATCCAATAATGCTGTGCGTAGTGTTTTCAAGCTTGCAGCGATCTCATCTACGCTGCCTCTTAACCATAGGCGCAAATCAGTTGCTACTTGATCATTACGTGAGCGACCAGTATGTAAACGTTTGCCAGCATCGCCAACCAATTCGGTAAGGCGGGCTTCAATATTGAGGTGGACATCCTCGAGGGCGAGCTGCCAATTAAATTCACCGGCTTCGATTTCGCTCTTAATTTGAGCCATACCGCGCTCAATATCAGCAAGGTCTTGGGCGCTGATGATTTTTTGAGTAGCTAACATCTGGGCATGAGCTAAAGATCCTGCAATATCGACAAGCGCAAAACGTTGATCAAAGCCAATAGAGGCTGTATAACGCTGAACAAGTTCGTCAACTGGTTCGGCAAAACGGGCCGACCAGGCTTGGGCTTTATTGGCTAAGGAATTTTTAGATGAGCTCATAAACACAGTATATTGGTGTAGGTCTTTGATTATTTTAAA
This sequence comes from Polynucleobacter tropicus, assembly GCF_013307225.1. Lineage (NCBI taxonomy): Bacteria > Pseudomonadati > Pseudomonadota > Betaproteobacteria > Burkholderiales > Burkholderiaceae > Polynucleobacter > Polynucleobacter tropicus. The sequence continues at coordinate 734,811 of NZ_CP028942.1, forward strand.
TGTTATGTCTGATTTTCTAAATTCTTCATCTTCTGTAGCTGCTCAGTTAGCCCCTAAGCGCCTAGTAATTGCCTCCCGTGAGAGCCGATTGGCCATGTGGCAGGCTGAACACGTGCGCGATTGCCTAAAAAAGCTCTATCCAGCATGCGACGTGCAGATTTTGGGCATGACAACCCGTGGCGACCAAATTCTGGATCGAGCCCTTTCCAAAGTGGGGGGCAAAGGCCTTTTTGTTAAAGAGCTAGAAACTGCGCTAGAAGATGGTCGAGCTGACCTAGCTGTTCACTCTCTCAAGGATGTCCCCATGGTCATGCCCGAGGGATTTGATCTGGCTTGCGTGATGGCAAGAGAGGATGCCAGAGATGCTTTTGTCTCAAATGACTACGCTAGCTTAGAAGAGCTCCCAAAAGGTGCCATTGTCGGTACCTCGAGTTTGCGCCGTGAGTCTGTATTGCGAGCAAAATTTCCCCATCTAGAAATTGTTCCTTTGCGCGGCAACTTAGATACTCGCATGAGTAAGTTGGATCGCGGTGAGTATCAAGCCATTATTTTGGCAGCAGCTGGTTTAAAGCGATTGGGTTTAGAAAGTCGTATTCGCAATTGCTTGCCATTTGATCCTTACACTCCTGCAGCAGGACAGGGCGCATTGGGTATCGAAACACTGAGTAAGCATCCAAATATCAAACAGTGGTTAGCGCCATTAAATGATCTTGCAACTCTATATGCGGTATCAGCAGAGCGTATGGTTTCCCGTCAATTGGGTGGATCTTGTGAGGTGCCTTTAGCTGCCTATGCGCAATGGAAAGATCAGCAGATGGATATTCGTTCCTTTGTAGCTAGCACGGATGGCAAATCATTCTGCTTGGCTACTGGTAATGCAAAAGTCAATTCAGTCGCAGAAGCCGAGGCTCTGGGTTTAACGGTGGCCCAAGATCTGATTGCGCAGGGTGCTGAAAATTTGATTCCTAAGATTGCAAAGTAAGCACTCTTTAATCTTTTTGTGCATTCATTATTTAAGTCATCATGAGCACTAAAACTATCGTGATAACTCGACCAAGTGGTCAGGCGCGACAGCAAGTGGAATTGCTGCGCAAGGCTATCGACCAAAGCAGTGTCGGCTCGACAGTGAATATCATTTCATTACCCCTGTTGACGATTGTACCAAAAGATAATGAGCAACTGGCTGACCATATTGCTAGCGCCTTAAAGGATTCGGACTTAGCTATATTTGTAAGTCCAAATGCAATTGAAAGCGTCATGCGTTTACTTGAGCGTAACTGGCAGGATTTTTCTAAGAACGTCATCCCTGTTGGGGTGATGGGTGGTAGCAGTCGTTTGGCATTAAGCAATCATGGGATCGGCCTAGAGGACACCCCGACTCCAGTGCTTATGCCGCAAGAGAGCGGGCAGTGGGACTCTGAAGGTTTGTGGCAAGAGTTGCAAAAACTGGGTTGGGATTGGACAGCTAAAAAAATTGTTATTTTTAAAGGTGATGGCGGTCGAGAGTGGCTTGCCGATACACTGAAAAAAGCTGGGGCAATAGTAGAAGCGATTTCTACTTATTCTCGTATTCCGTTAGATCTTGATAACCCCGCTTGGCAATCTATTCGAGAGGTAGATTTTTCAACATCGCTGTGGATATTGACTTCTTCAGAAGCGGTTCGATATCTAGGAAGTGTGGCAAAAGATCAGTTTTCACAAAGTCTGAACCTTGCGGTTGCGATCTGTCCGCATTACAACATTACCGATGCAGCGGAAGCAATTGGTTTTGGTGAAGTCTTCACGACCGAGCCAGGTGATGAAGCCATGATCAAAACCACATTAGCTTGGCTCTCGATCTAAAAGTCTTTCTTCCATTAATTAATGCAATTAAATTGCGGAGTATTGGAGTAGGGCAGGTAGAAAAACTTCGTTAACTAGGATGGGGTGACCCTTTAGGCGGTATAGGGTACGTCTCGCCCAAAGAGATGAAGGCAATGTAATGCCTGCCTTGTTAAAGCCTTTCCACAGTGAAGCACTTTTATCAATACGAGCAATATCACGCTGAGGCCTAGCCCTCGACTGCATCCGAGTTTTGCTAAATAAAACTGCGCCTAGAGGTCTTGTTCCTAAGCGCAAGATCGAATGATTGCTACCGCTTGAGCTCAGTGTGGGAATAATGCTGCGCGCGATGACAAGTGGTGTTTCATTAACGCAGAGTAATACCTCTCTCACTCGGCAGCGTTTAATTCTGTTCTGAAAATAGAGGTATTCATCTTGATGCAAAGATTGAGGGCGATCTCGTAAAACCTTGACGGTTAGCTTTTGGCCAATCGCTTTCTCAATCTTTTGTGTAAGTGACCCAGTGTCACTTAACCATGGTTGCCACCGAAGTGGCGCCCGATGAATTTCACCGGAATCGACTCGATTCCATGCAGAACGGAGACGATTGCGGTGGGGCATATTTAGCTGCCGCTAAAGTTGCGACGTTGGCTGCCTGACTTTGGTTTCGCAAAGCGAGGACCGGCCGGACGACTTGGGCGAGAGTCTGCGGAGCGTGAAGGGCGAGAATCCGCAGAGCGGCTAGGACGTGAGTCGCCAAAGCGATTTCCACCCTCTTTATTGCCGCCAAAACGAGATTCAGAACGCGCTCCAGAGCCATAACGACCACCGCCACCACCGCCTGAGCGATTGCCACCAAAGCCACCGCCTGAGCGGTTACCAGGACGACCGCCACCACCGGAACGATTGCCACCACCAAAGCTCGGTTTAGCTTGTGGCTCAAGTCCTGCGATTACAGAGGCAACAATATCTTGCTGAGTGAAGCGTTCGATGTTGCGAATCTTCGCGCGATCGCGGTGCTCAACCAAGGTAATTGCTACGCCATTGCGACCAGCACGACCAGTACGACCAATGCGGTGTGTGTAGTCTTCTGGTTTCATTGGCAAGCCAAAGTTAATCACGTGGCTAATGCGTGGCACATCAATCCCTCGAGCAGCAACGTCTGTTGCTACCAAAATCTTGGTGTGACCTTTACGCAAGGACTCTAGACGACGCATACGAACTGCTTGGGGCATTGCGCCATGTAGTGCTGTTGCTTCATAGCCATTAGAGCGCAGGGTATCCGCAATCTTTTCGCTTTCAACTTGTGTACTTGCAAACACCACCGCTTGATCCAAAGAGGCATCAGCCAAGATGTGCTCAAGAAGCTTGTGTTTGTGTGACATGCTGTCGGCCCAGTGTAACTTCTGCTCAATGTTGGCGTGTTTTTCACCAGCATGAGCCAGTTCGATACGCTTCGCATCAGTGGTCAACTCATTTGCTAAAGACATAATCTTTGGCGCAAAGGTTGCAGAGAACATTAAGGTTTGCTTGCGACCTGCACAACGTTGATCAATGGCTTCTAAGTCTTCAGCAAAACCCATATCTAACATGCGATCTGCTTCGTCAATCACCAGTTGCTGTACATCATCCAAGCGAATGGCTTTGCTATCGCATAGATCTAATAGGCGTCCTGGGGTGGCAACTACCAACAAAGCGCCTTTAAGAGCTTGGATTTGTTTGCCATAAGGCATCCCACCCATAATCGTGGCAATACGAATGCCTTTCATGCCACGCACGAAATTCACCGCATCGGCAGCAACCTGTTGAGCTAACTCACGAGTAGGGCAGAGCACGAGAACCTTTGGTTGCGCGCGACCTGGTACAGGTGAGTTTTTAGGATTGTCTTCAATCAGTTGATGAATGATCGGCAACAAAAAGGCTGCGGTTTTACCGCTACCAGTTTGACTGCTAACCAATAAGTCACCACCTGCTAAAGCTGCAGGAATAACCTGAGCCTGAACGGGAGTTGCCTGAGTAAAGCCCAACTCAGAAATATTTTTGAGTAGTGGTGCTGCCAAGGCAAAATTCTGGAATTCAGTTCCAGTCTGTTTGTTTTCTTTAGAAAAAGTCATGCTATTACACATCTCCTTTTGAGAGATGTCTCCGTATGTTGCACTCATGTTTTTTTGAAGTGCGATGGTCAAAGGCATCGACCATCAGACAGGCGGCAGCGCGATTGTTGTTCCGGTAGTTCCGGTGTTTAGGGCTTATAGCTTCTAAACGGTGCGCTGAAATATAGCTGGGGGGCGATGAATCAAATTGCTTAAAAAAGCCTCTCATTATGACAGTATGAACATCTAATTTCAAGGGTTTTCCCGAATTTATTATGATGTAGTGATGGAATGGAGCGCAGTTAACCTTTTATCGCCAGTAAATGCCGGAATAGCAGATTTCTCAAGCTATTTGCTCGGAACCCTACTGATTATTTTGTTGCCGGGTCCAAACTCACTTTATGTGTTGACGATCTCCACGCAAAAGGGATGGCGGCATGGTGCTTGGGGTGCTATCGGGATTTTTATTGGCGACTCTATTTTGATGATCGCTATTGCTTTGGGTGCAGCTTCTATGCTGTTGTCATCCCCAGTGCTTTTTCAGACAGTACGAATTGCTGGTGCCTTGTACTTGGGGTGGATGGGATTTGGCTTATTGCAAAGTGGGCGGCAACGCTGGAACTTATCTTCTAAAGCAAATGCTTATGAAATTCAAGCGCGCTTGATGCAATTGCATCCCTTGATTGCGGCTCTTTCGCTCTCATTAACTAATCCAAAGGCAATCTTTTTCTTTATTGCCTTCTTCTCGCAATTTATTCGCCCAGACTTTGCTTATCCTGCATATACCTTTATGTATCTCGCAGTTGTTTTGCAAATAATGAGCATGGCCTACCTAACAGGACTGATCTTTGCAGGCCAATATTTCTCAGGGTATTTTCAAGGCCATCAGCGTCTAGCAGCAGGTCTATGGTTGCTTACCGGAGCTCTTTTTATCAGCTTTGCGATACGTCTGATGTTGGTCTAAGTCGCTTACTTTAAGCGTCGTAGTAGTCGAGCTGTCTTTTTTCCATAGGTTGGGCGAGCTGGTTTCGTTCCCTTGAAAAGACTGGTTCCCCAAAGGCCGCGAACATCGAGGATAGATTTTTGGTGGCTAAAGGTATCAAACCCAGCTTTACCATGATAGCGTCCCATGCCGCTGCTACCTACTCCGCCGAATGGCAATGTCTCTATAGCGGCGTGCAAGAAAACGTCGTTCACTGTTACGCCACCAGAGCGAGTCCTTTGCAATACCTGGTTCAACTGCTTTTTGTTTTTGCCAAACCAATAGAGCGCTAGTGGATTAGGTTTTTTATTTATGAAAGAGATTGCGGCATCTGTATCTTGGATTGCAACAATCGGTAGGATTGGGCCAAAGATTTCTTCATGTAATACGCGCGCTTCTGCTGGAGTATTTATGAGAAGCACGGGCTCGAAGCGACGTGCACCTGCTCCAGAATTCTGGAGCAGTGAAATAGGTTTGGCGCCACGATCAATTGCATCACTCAATAAATGTTGCCAATTCTTTGCTTGCTTATCGTCGATTGGGCCAGTTAACTCTTCAGGATTGCTAAATTGCGCTTGTGCTGCAATCTGTAGCTCTTTAATCAAAGTCTCTTGATGACTGGCTTCTACTAATACGTAGTCTGGAGCAATGCATGTTTGACCACCATTGAGTAATTTGCCATAAATAATTGCTTCAGCCGCATCTTTAATGTTGGCAGAGGCATCAACAATTGCGGGAGTCTTGCCGCCGAGCTCTAGGGTCACGGGCGTAAGGTTCTCAGAGGCGGCTCGCATTACCTTTTTCCCAATCGCCTCTGAGCCGGTAAAGAAAAGGTGTGCAAATGGTAGGGCGGCAAATTGTTCGGCTACATCTTCGCCACCAGTGCTGACGCAAAATTCAGTTGGGTGAAAGTATTCTTGGATAAGACTCGCCAAGAATCCTGATGTACGAGAGCTGCGCTCTGAAGGTTTGAGCCAAACACGATTACCTGCGGCAAATGCGGAGATGGTTGGTAGAAGTGCGAGTTGTATAGGGTAATTCCAGGGGCTGATGATGCCAACTACACCAATCGATTGGCTTTCAATCCATGCTTCTGATGAATCTAAATAGGAGGGCGTTTCCATTTGAACCGGCTTCATCCAGTCTTTGAGATGCTTGCGAACAAATTTGCAGGCTTGATACACCATCTGAAATTCAGCAAGGTAAGTCTCAGCTTGATGGCGCACACCAAAATCGGCAGTTAGCACTTTGCATAACTTTTCTTCATTGGTCTTGATCATCTTTTCAATACGCCCAATACGCTCGAGTCGTACCTCGATGCTGGGGTGGGGTTCGGCCTCATAGGCTGCTTTGATTTCATCAAGCTGAATGGTGAAGCGATTCATGGTGTATTAATTAATAGGTAAATAAGACGGTGATTAACATTTTGCAGGGATTTCAATAAGGTATTAGGATAAAGCTATGATTGAAATCATCGATAAAAACCTGTCTAAACTTGAGCGGGCAACCCTAGGCGGCGGTTGCTTTTGGTGTCTTGAGGCTGTTTACCAGCAGATTCAAGGGGTAAAAACGGTCGTATCTGGCTATGCTGGAGGTGCGGTACCGAATCCCTCATATGAGGCGGTGTGTGATGGCAATACTGGCCATGCGGAAATTGTTGATATCGAGTTTGATCCTCAAGTCATTAGCTATCGAGACCTCTTAGAGATTTTTTTTGTGATTCATGACCCAACGACCTTGAACTATCAGGGTAATGATCATGGTACGCAATACCGTTCAGCGATTTTTACCCATGGTGATGAGCAACTCAAAATCGCTCATGAGGTAGTGCGCGAGCTAGAGGCATCGAAGATTTATCGTGATCCAGTCGTCACACAAATTGAAGCTGCGCCAATCATCTATCCAGCGGAAGACTATCACCAGAATTATTTTCAGCAATATCCGAACCAAGGGTATTGCGCATTTGTGGTTGCGCCCAAGCTTGAAAAATTCAGGGCTAAATTTAAATCCTTGATTGCCCAGCAATATCAGTAAGGCTTACTAACGACGCTTAAGGGGCCAGTCGGCTGATTTCCCAGCGGTCACCCTTGAGTTGGTAATGGATGCGATCATGCAGGCGGGAAGGGCGACCTTGCCAGAATTCGATTTCTGTAGGACGCAGGCGATATCCGCCCCAGTGCTCTGGGCGTGGTGGGTTTTCTCCAAACTCCGACTTAAATCTCTGCTCTGCCGCTTCAAGGAACTCACGATTTGGGATGGCGGAGCTTTGAGGTGAAGCCCAGGCACCAATTCGAGATGCGGGTGGGCGGGATTGAAAGTATTGGTCGCTTTCAGTGGCATCAACTTTTTCAACAATACCTTTAATGCGCACTTGACGCTCAAGTTCATGCCAATGAAATAGAAGCGCCGCCTGTGGGCGAATGGCTAGTTCCTTCCCTTTTTGGCTCTCGTAGTTGGTAAAAAAAGTAAAGCCATTTTCGTCGGCGCCTTTTAGTAAGACAATACGGGCTGATGGATTTCCAGCTTGATCGGCAGTGGCTAGAGTCATTGAATTGGGTTCGGGGCACTCTGCTTTGATTGCTTGATCAAACCATAGCTGAAATAGGGGTAATGGCTGATGGGGAACTTCGGTTTCCGAAAGCTGACCAAGGGTATAGTTTTTGCGAAGTTGGGCAATGGAGTTCATTTATTCAGTATAAAGAGGCTATGGCAGAAAACAAGACAGATAGCAGTATTGAGGATCGCCGTTTTGGAGGGGTTTCTAGACTCTATGGATCCGACCTGCGTGTGAAGTTTCTGAATGCCACAGTCGTAGTTGCTGGATTGGGCGGTGTTGGTTCATGGGCTGCTGAGTCACTGGCTCGTACTGGGATTGGTCACCTAGTCTTGGTAGACCTTGATCATATTGCGGAGAGCAATACCAATCGCCAACTTCATGCCATCGAGGGGCAGTATGGCAAAGCAAAAGTTCAAGCGATGGCTGAGCGCATTTTGCAGATCAATCCAGATATTCGTTTAACCGTTTGCGATGAATTTTTAGAGTCAGATAATTTGGAACGTATTATTCCAGCAGATGCTTATGTATTAGATGCTACTGATTCAGTTCAAACAAAGATTGCATTATCAGTGTGGGCTAGAGCGCATAACCGTGCTTTAGTGATGTGTGGCGCCGCTGGAGGAAAGACTCAACCCACAGCAGTGCGATGTGATGACCTCTCGCGAACCGAGCAAGATGCCTTGCTAGCAAAAGTACGGCAGGGGCTGAGACAAGATCATGGTTTCTCAAGAAACCTAAAACATAAGATTGGCATCAGAGCAATCTACTCCCACGAGCCCCGTGCTGGAGCTTCTACCGGGGGGCTGGCTTGCTCAGGCTATGGCTCAACTGTCATGGTGACTGCGGCTTGTGGTTTAGCAGCAGCTGCAGAGATACTTAATCTGATTGGTCAAGAGCAACAATAAGTCTTGGCTCATCAATTTCAAATTAAGGCCTTCAATTCAGCAGAAATTCCTAAGGGGATTCCCTGTAAGAAATTACTGATTCTCTTGCAGGTGAAAATTAATTCTTGATAGAGCACAGTTGTTTTAAAAGACAATTTTCTATTTCTGGGTTCATATTTAGTCTTTAAATCACTTTAGGAACTTTTGCCCTCTAGTGAATAACAAAACTCCTCCCTAGACTTTGTCTCGTTGGTAAACCGCCAACAGCAAATCGAAAGGAGGTCTCTTTTGCAGACTGAACAAACTGGCTTAAAACGCCATCTCAAAGTACGACATATTCGTTTGATGGCTTTAGGATCAACGATTGGCGTTGGTTTATTTTTAGGATCTGCTAGCGCTATTCAAATCGCTGGCCCATCGATTCTATTGGGATATCTACTCGCAGGAATCGTTGCTTTCATTGTCTTGCGCACCTTAGGTGAAATGGCGGTACATGAGCCTGTAGCGGGTTCTTTTGCTGCTTATGCCAATACCTATGTTGGGCCGCTGGCAGGCTATATGGTGGGTTGGGGTTACTGGACCTATTGGATAGTCGTGGGCATTGCCGAAGTGACGGCTGTGGGCATTTATATGGGAATTTGGTTTCCTGAAGTGCCGCAGTGGATTTGGGCGCTGTCCTCGATTGTGTTGATGGGCTTGATCAATCTCATCGCTGTAAAAGTATTTGGCGAGTTTGAGTTTTGGTTTGCGCTCATTAAAGTCGTTGCCATCATTGCCATGATTGGATTGGGTGGCTCAGTCATCTTATTTGGCTTCACAAATGATTGGCAGCCTATTGGCTTGAGTAATCTTTGGCAGCATGGTGGTTTCTTTCCAAATGGCTTTGAGGGAATGTTGCTCTCATTGCAAATGGTCTTATTCGCCTATGTTGGTATTGAGATGATTGGTCTTTCTGCCGGCGAAGCGGAAAATCCTAAGAAAACAATTCCAATGGCAATCGATTCATTAGCCTGGCGAATTTTGATTTTCTACATGGGTGCAATACTGGTTATCTTAGCTATCTTCCCTTGGAATGAGGTGGGTCAGCAGGGTAGTCCTTTTGTAGTGATGTTTGAGCGAATTGGTTTACGTGAAGCGGCTGGTCTGATTAACTTTGTGGTGATTACCGCTGCACTGTCGTCTTGCAATGCTGGCATTTTCAGCGGCGGTCGATTGCTGTACTCCTTATCTACTAATGGCTATGCACCCGCGTCTTTTGCAAAGCTATCCAAATATGGGGTTCCGCATCGTGCAGTGATGGCTACCGTTGGAGTCTGTATGTCTGGGGTTGTCTTGAACTACTTCGTTCCTGATAAAGCCTTTCAATACATCATGGCTGCAGTCACCTTTGTGGGATTGATGGTGTGGATTGCCATTCTGTTTACTCAAATGAAATTCCGTCGCTCTTTAACAAAAGCGCAAGTAGCTGAGCTTGGTTATCGCGCTCCTTGGTGGCCTTATTCCTCGTGGTTTGCTTTGGCATTCATTTGCTTGGTTGTAGTGCTTATGGGCTTTCATGAGGATGCTCGGATTGCATTGATATTGGGTCCGTGCTTACTGGGCGTGTATCTCGCGATGTTTTACATCGTGGGCTTGCATCGCAAAACAAAAACGCAAGCTGTATTTAAATCATAGGAGATCAACATGATTATTGGTGTTCCACAGGAAGTAAAAAATAATGAGTTTCGGGTTGGCTTAACGCCAGGCAATGTCAGTGGACTTTGCAAACAAGGGCATTCGGTATTAGTTCAGCGAGGGGCTGGTGAGCAAATTGGTCTAAGTGATGAGTCATACCGAATTGCTGGTGCCACCTTAATTAACAGTGCCGCCGAAGTATTTAAGAAGGCGGAAATGATTGTGAAGGTAAAGGAGCCTCAGCCACAAGAGTGCGCCATGCTGCGCGAGGATCAGATTCTATTTACCTATCTGCACTTAGCCCCAGACCCAATTCAAACCCAAGCATTGATTCAGTCGGGTGCTAGCTGTATCGCATATGAGACCGTTACCGCATTCAATGGCGCTTTACCGCTATTAGCCCCAATGAGCGAAGTGGCGGGGCGCATGTCGATTCAAGCGGCAGCCACCCACTTAGAAAAGACACATGGAGGCATTGGGGTCTTGATGGCAGGGGTGCCCGGAGTCTCGCCTGCGAAGGTTGTCATTCTTGGTGCCGGGGTGGTAGGGCGTAATGCATTGCAAATAGCAGTGGGCATGGGGGCTGACGTTTGTGTCTTTGATCGCGATATTGATCGACTACGACAAATCGATCTCTCTTATGGCAATCGAGTTCGCACCTTTTACTCGGATAGTTTGCTAATTGAGCAGGAGGTGAGCGAAGCGGATGTGGTGATTGGAGCGGTATTGCTTCCAGGGGGTGCAGCGCCAAAGTTAGTGACTCGCGACATGATCAAGAAAATGAAGTCAGGTGCAGTAGTGGTGGATGTTGCGATTGATCAGGGCGGTTGCTTCGAGACTTCAAAGCCAACAACGCATGCGGATCCCACATTTATGGTGGATGGTGTTTTACATTACTGCGTTGCTAATATGCCTGGTGCTGTTGCCAGAACTTCTACCTTTGCTCTAACCAATGCCACCTTTCCTTATGTAGAGGTCTTGGCTAATCGTGGTGTCGTCAATGCACTGTCAATTGATCATCACTTGCGTAATGGTCTGAGCGTGCATAAAGGGGTGTTAACTTCGAAGCCTGTAGCCCAGGCCCAAGGCCTGGACTTTGCTTCAGCAGAGGAGTTGTTGGCGGCCTAGCAAAAAGTATTGATCCATGGGTGAGAGTGAAATCTCTAAATAGTCATAAAGAAGATTTAAACTGGCTAGATTCTGATCACTTCACTACCAAACTCATGGACTTATCTGCTGTAACCCTGTCGGCTGGCGTTGTTGCGTTAGCTGAGATGGGTGATAAAACCCAATTGCTTTCTTTGATGCTGGCGGCTCGTTATCCCAAACAGGCGCTAGCCATTATTGCTGGTATTTTTATTGCAACGATTGCTAATCATGCTTGCGCCGCACTCTTAGGTCATTGGCTGATGACTTTAGTTTCGCCCGATGTAATGAGATGGATTTTGGGATTGAGCTTTTTAGGTATTGGTCTTTGGTTATTAGTACCCGATCATATTGACGACGCAGCTGAATCAAAAGTAGTGGACCGAGCCCTGCAGGTTTTTATTCTGACAGTGGTGTTATTCTTTTTGGCTGAGATGGGTGATAAAACCCAAATCGCCACAATTGCCTTGGGTGCGAAATACGAAGATGTAGTCACCGTAACAATCGGTACTACCTTGGGCATGATGTTGGCTAATGCGCCAGCGGTTTGGCTGGGACAGAAATTTACCAAGCGTATGCCAATCAAGTGGGTCCATGGCGTGGCTGCTTTAACCTTTATTGCTATTGGGGTGGTAACTTTGCTTTGGAGTTAGACTGCTAGCCAGCCTTCTGCAATAGCATGGCCTTAGACTTAAAATAGGTCTATGAAAACTGAATTAGCGCAGAGCTTCCGTCGGCTCGAATACCGTCCCCCTGTTTACACCTTTGGTCAAGTTGAATTAGATATCGCGCTAGATCCTGCGCGCACGATTGTTAAAAGCAAGATTGAGGTTTTACCAGGTAATAGTTTTGAGCCAGGCGCACCAATGGTATTGGTCGGTCAGGAGCTGGAGTTTGTGAGCTTGCGGATTAATGGTGAAGCGCATAGGCGCTTTGAGCTCACGCCAGAGACTTTGACGATTCACTCTTTGCCAAAAGAAGGAGCAGAGAAATTTACCCTTGAAATAATTTCAATTTGTGTACCAGAGAAAAATACCAGCCTGATGGGTTTGTATGTCTCTAATGGCAACTTCTTTACCCAATGTGAGGCAGAGGGCTTCAGAAAAATTACTTATTTCTTGGATCGTCCTGATGTCATGGCTCGCTATCGAGTGACCTTACAGGCGCCTGAAGCCCAATATCCTGTGTTGCTATCCAATGGCAACTTACTCAAAGAAGAAAAATTGCCAAACGGTTGGCATAGTGCCACTTGGGAAGACCCATTTCCAAAGCCATCGTATCTGTTTGCTTTAGTAGCCGGAAAACTGGAATGCATAGAAGAGACCATTACTACCAGTAGTGGGGCAAAAAAATTACTGCAAATCTGGGTTGAGCCTCATGATTTACAAAAGACCCGTCATGCAATGGACTCTTTGATCGCTTCAATACATTGGGATGAGAAGCGTTTTGGTCTTGAACTAGATCTTGAGCGTTTCATGATCGTAGCCGTGGGCGACTTCAATATGGGTGCTATGGAAAACAAGGGATTGAATATATTCAATACCAAGTTTGTATTGGCCCAACCAGAGACTGCTACCGATGCTGACTTTGCCAATATTGAAAGTGTTGTTGCCCATGAGTACTTCCATAACTGGACAGGCAATCGTGTCACTTGCCAAGATTGGTTTCAGTTATCCCTTAAGGAAGGTCTCACGGTATTTCGCGATCAGGAGTTCTCGGCTGACCAAATGGGTAGCGAGTCTGGAAGAGCGGTCAAACGTATTGAAGATGTGCGCTTATTGCGCCAATTACAGTTCCCGGAAGATGCGGGTCCAATGGCGCACCCGATACGCCCGGACGAGTACCAAGAGATCAATAACTTTTACACGGTAACTGTGTATGAGAAGGGTTCTGAAGTCGTGCGGATGTACCAGACCTTATTAGGTAGAGATGGCTTCCGCAAGGGTATGGACTTGTATTTCCAGCGCCATGATGGTCAGGCAGTAACGTGCGACGATTTTCTTGCTGCGATGGCTGATGCGAATGGTAAAGACTTAAGCCAGTTTAAGAATTGGTATAGCCAAGCGGGCACTCCACGCGTGAAGGTGGATGGGCAATACGATGCAGCCAATAAGCAATACCGCCTCACATTAACTCAGAGCTGCGCACCTACACCTGGTCAGGCAGAAAAGAAGCCATTTCATATTCGATTGAAAGTGTGCCTCATTACTGCTGGTAATGATCAAGTAGAGCAACTGCTTGAGCTGACAGAGTCAACACAAACATGGACTTTTGATCATATTGAAGATCGACCTGTGCTGTCTATTAACCGAAACTTCTCTGCACCAGTCAATATTGATTTTGAGCAGTCAGAGGAGGATTTATTGACGCTACTTTCTAGCGATGATGATCCATTTAATCGCTGGGAAGCGGGGCAGAAGCTGGCTATGCAAATGATTTTGAATAATCGTCTGCCAGATTCAGCCCTCATTAATGCTTACCGCGAAATCTTGCTTGATCCAAACCTTGATCCAGCATTCAAAGAGTTGGCATTAACGCTGCCTGCTGAATCTTATTTATATGAGCAGTGCAAGAGTGTTGACCCGCAGAAGATATTTGCCGCACGAATATCCTTCCGAAAAGAGCTTGCTAAGCAATTGCAGTTAGAGTGGGCTGCGCTTTATCAGCAAAACCAAACTCCAGGACCTTTTAAGTCCGATGCTATTAATTCTGGAAAGCGTGCTCTCAAGAATCTGGCTTTAAGCATGTTGTTAGATGCGGATCCCAAGATTTGGGCACCAATGGCACGCAATCAATTTCAGATTGCCGACAATATGACCGATCGTTATGCAGCGCTTGCCGCCCTGGTAATGCATGGCGCTAAAGGCGCTGCTGAATGTCTAGAGGATTTCTACAAGCGTTTTGCAGATGATGCTCTTGTGATTGATAAGTGGTTTGCATTGCAGTCTAGTCGCCCGCCTGTTGAAGGTCTTGAATCCACGCTCAATGAGGTGAAGCGCTTGCGTGAGCATCCAGCATTTAAATTGAATAATCCAAATCGTGCCCGCAGTGTTATCCATGTCTTCTGCGCAAACAATCCCGCGAGCTTTCATCAGGCTGATGGAAGTGGCTATGCCTTCTGGGCTGAAAGTGTTTTGGCTCTAGACCCCATCAACCCCCAGGTTGCCGCTCGTCTTGCCAGGGCCTTAGATCGCTGGCGCCTATTTGCTGAGCCGTACCAGAGCAAAATGAAGGCAGCTCTAGAGCAGGTAGCAGCTTGCCAGACCTTGTCACCAGACGTTAAAGAGGTGGTTAGTAAAGCCTTAGGCATCTAATTTTGGCGCCTATTTTTGAGTTTTTAGATAACAGGGCAAAATAGAGGCTATTAGCATTCTCGAGCCCCAGCAGAAATCTTCGGAGAAATCGTTTTGTCTTCTACCCATACCAATTTCAAGCAATATTTAGCGACAGCCAAACCAAAGGGGGTTGCAATACCTGCTGGTCTTCAGGATTTGCTAACTGCTGTTGTAAATACCTGTTCAACATTAAGTCATGAAGTTGCTCAAGGCGCATTAATTGGTTTGCTAGGTTCTGCTGGTACTGGGAACGTGCAGGGTGAAGTGCAACAAAAGCTCGACATTATTGCCAATGATTTATTGATTGACGGTGTGAAAAACTGCAAATCATTAGCAGGTTTGGCATCTGAAGAAATGGAATTGCCCGTTCCTGTTCAAGGCACAGGCGACTATCTGTTGTTATTTGATCCGCTCGATGGCTCTTCCAATATTGATGTCAATGTCTCGATTGGAACAATCTTTTCAATTCTGAAGAAGCAAGAACCACAGGCACCACTGCAAACCTCTGACTTTTTATTGTCTGGTCGTCACCAAGTGGCTGCAGGATACGTGGTGTATGGTCCACAGACGACGATGGCTCTGACCTTGGGTGATGGTGTAGTCATGTTCACGCTAAATAAGGTGACAGGCGAGTTCTTGCTTATTAAAGACGCCGTAACCATTGCGCATTCAACCAAAGAGTTTGCGATCAATATGTCGAATATGCGTCATTGGGCAGATCCAGTACGTCGCTACGTCGAGGAGTGCTTGGCTGGAGTTGGTGGTGCTCGTGAAAAAGATTTCAATATGCGTTGGATTGCATCTATGGTGGCGGATGTGCATCGTGTGCTTTCTCGTGGTGGCGTGTTTATGTATCCATGGGACAAGCGTGAGCCAAATAAACCAGGTAAGTTGCGCCTGATGTATGAGGCTAATCCAATGAGCTTTCTGGTAGAGCAGGCAGGTGGCGCATCTACCAATGGCAAGGACTTGATTATGGATTTGCAACCTACTGACTTACATGAGCGTGTATCAGTAATACTTGGATCCAAGGAAGAGGTGGATCTTTTGCGTCATTACCATGCATAAGTGATATCACTCGATCGAATTCCGAAATCGGATGCAAAAAACCCAATCAGGTGATTGGGTTTTTTATTGGGTAAGCCTAATTAATTCAGGTTTCTAAGGCTGAACCTTTTCCTTAAGGTAGGCCAACGACTCTTCAACCTGGTCAATCAGAATTAAACAGATGTCACCCTCTGAGACTTCACTTAGGGCGGTATCGATTGCCAAGAACTCCCCGTGAATCTCTTTTACCTGCTTAGCTCTGGTTGCGCCAACCAAACCTTCTTGTAATAGTTTTAACACTTCGCCGTCTTCACGACCACGCTGACAGGCATCTTGATACAGAATGACGTTATCAAACGCATTACCCAAAATGCGGGTGAGGTCGCGAATATCATCATCGCGACGATCGCCAGCGCCACTGATAACCACATGACTCTTCTTAGGTTTCATCGCTTCGATTGCACTGGTTAGGGCGCGCATCGCATCTGGATTATGACCATAGTCAGCGATGACAGTAGCGCCTTTGTGTTTAAATTGGTTAAAGCGGCCTGGCACAGAGTTGGCTGTGCTTTCAAAGCTGTTTAACCCATGTGCAATTTTTTCCGCATCTAGGCCAAGTGCCCACGCAGCACCAATTGCAGCCATGGCATTTTCCACTTGGAAGCCAAGAACACCATTTTGTGTCAATGGAATTTCGCTAACAGGGAAGCGGTACATGACGCGTGAACCCTTTGAGGCAACGATATAAGTGCCGTCAAAGAAAATCACTTTCTTATTTTTAGCGCGATGCGCGGTAATCACCGGATGATATTGATCTTTCGCAAAGAAGATGACGCGACCGGAGCATTTATCTCCCATTTTGGCAACCATTGGGTCTGCTGCATTGAGAACGGCAGCACCAGTAGGGGCAACGTTTTGCACAATCACGCGCTTGAGAATTGCTAAATCTTCAACGCTGGTGATGTAGTTCAAGCCTAAGTGATCGCCTTCACCAATATTGGTAACGACAGCAACTTCACAACGATCAAAACCTAAGCCTTCACGTAATAAACCGCCGCGAGCGGTTTCTAGAACGGCTGCGTCTACATCTGGGTGCATTAATACATTGCGCGCGCTCTTTGGTCCACTGCAATCGCCAGTGTCAATGAGGCGATGATTGATATAAACACCATCAGTGCCAGTCATGCCAACCCTTAAGCCGGTTTCACTTAAAAGATGAGAAATTAAGCGCACAGTAGTCGTTTTGCCATTGGTGCCAGTTACCGCCACCACTGGAATACGTCCATCTTCGCCGGGAGGGAACATCATATTGATGATGTCTTCGCCTACAGGTCGACCTTTGCCGTAGGAGGGCTTAAGGTGCATGCGTAATCCAGGCGCAGCATTAACCTCTACGATGCCACCACCTTGTTGTTCTAACGGTTTGTAGATGGACTCACACAGAATATCTACACCAGCTATATCAAGTCCGATCATTTGTGCGGCAGCAACAGCGCTCGCTGCGACATCAGGGTGTACATCATTAGTCACATCGGTAGCTGTTCCACCGGTGCTGAGATTGGCGTTATTGCGAAGTAATACGCGCTCACCAGTCTTTGGTACATACTGTGGCGATAAGCCGTTGCTCGCTAAGTGCGCTAGGGCAATATCATCAAAGCGAATCTTGGTAAGGGCGGTAGCGTGACCATCGCCTCGCAAAGGGTTTTGGTTCTCTTTTTCTACGAGCTCAGCCACAGTGTGTTTGCCGTCGCCCACAACTTGTGCGGGCTCACGACGAGCAGCGGCTGATAAACGATTGCCTACTACTAGCAGACGGTAGTCGGCACCTGGTAGATAACGTTCAACAATCGTTTCACGACCAAAGGCTTGTGTCACTTCAAATCCAGCGCGAACTTCTTCTTCGGTCTGGATGTTCGCTACAACACCTTTACCTTGATTACCATCTTTGGGTTTTAGAACGATAGGGCCACCAATTTTTTGGGCAGCACGCCATGCATCATCAGCGTTGGTAACTACGTCGCCAATCGGAACAGAGACGCCTGCGGCGGCGAGTAAGTTCTTAGTAAGTTCTTTATCTTGAGCAATCGCTTCTGCAATTGCGCTTGTATCGCTGGTTTCTGCCGCTTGAATACGCTTTTGTTTGCTTCCCCAGCCAAATTGCACCATGCTGCCTTCAGTCATGCGGCGATAGGGAATGTTTCTTTGAAGGGCGGCATCCACAATTGAGCCAGTACTGGGACCCAGGCGCACATCCTCATACAGTGCTTCGAGCTCTGCCAAAGCAGCGGCTAAGTCAAAAGGGGCATCATTCAGAGTTGCTTGAATGAGCGCGAAGGCAAAATCAAATGCCATACGGCCAACGACTTCTTCGATATATTCAACAACGACTTGGTAAACACCTTCGTCAAGAGTTTGAACAGTGCGGCTGAATGTCACAGGGCAACCAGCTTGCGCCTGCAATCCAAGTGCAGCATGTTCTAAGGCATTTGCAAGAGAGAGCGGGTCGGTTAGGCCACCACGACGCATGCTACCGAGTTGCGGAAAACGTTCACGAATTTTGGTTTCAAACTGCGGAATAGCATCGATTGAACGCTCGTTCACTTCACAAGTGACAATGGCTTCTAATGCTGTGTGGCGGCTCCATAAATTTGGGCCGCGCAACATACGAATGCGGGTGATTTCCAATTAAGCCCCTGTTATGGTTGTTGCATCTGGCACAAAAGTTTGCGCGCCAGCTTCAATCACGTTAAACGGAATATCCAAGGCCCACGCTGCTGCAATGGCGGCGCCTAGGTTCATGGTTTTCCAAGGTGTAGTGGTATTAGATTCGGAATGTCTTGGCACGGGGATCGATTTTTGATCCAACTTGCCAGACTTCAAGGTAATTTGTTGTTTGCCAACGAGCACAGCTCGACCACCATTTTGAATGTGGGTTTTAACCACTTCAGATTCTGGATTCTCGCTAAAGAAAATCACTTCACCATCGCAAAGCTCAGCCATTTGAACGCACATGGCATCATCAGCATTCAGAACGCCAATCCCAGTTGGAAGCACAACATCAATTTGGGTGCGCACAACGCTAAAGACTTGGTCTTCATCATAGATAGCGTACTCAGGGAAGTTGGCTTTAGGATCTACGTTAAGAACAACACCCACTTGGCAGCGATCGTAAGCCAAGCCCTCAATCAGCATTGACAGATGATTGTTTTCAATGACCGCAGCCTCAACAGCGCGATTCAATAGTGTGCGACGAGCGTTTTCCCAATTTGATGAATTGGTATTTGGAATGGCGCGACTCCCAAAGAACAACCCTTTGCTACAGGATAGGCCGACATAAACATTGGTTAGACGCAAAAAGTGGGCAACCATTTCAGCAACGGGTGTCTTGCCACTTTGGCCGCAGATGCCAACTAGTGGAACGCGGAAGTCGGCGCCAGGAGGAAAGAGGTGATTCGCAATCTCTTTACCAACAGGCTGTGGCTTACCGCTTGCAGGCTTTAAGTGCATTAACAGACCTGGGCCTGCATTGACTTCAACAATTGCAGCGTTTTGCTCTGCTAGTGGACGGCTGATATCTTGCGCAACAAGATCAACACCAGCAATCTCTAGGCCAACAACTCGAGCCGCTAAAGCGACCTGGCTGGCAACATCAGGGTGAACTAAATCGGTGACATCAAATGCAACATTGCCATTGCTCTGAATAAGCACTTTGTGATCTAAGGCAGGAACGCTATCACCTGTAAGTTTTTGACGAGCCAATTCCAATTCAACAGCAGAATCAATTCTCACTGGATTTAAAGGATGCTCTTCAGCGGTACCACGGCGTGGATCAGAATTAATCTGAATCTGAATCAGTTCTCGAACCGTATGCTTACCATCACCAGTAACCCAAACGGTTTCCCCTTTTGCCGCGGCAACTACTTTATTGCCGACAACCAGCAAGCGGTGTTCGTCACCAACAATATGACGCTCAACCAGAACTTCGCTGCCTTCATCAATCGCTACGGCATAGGCTGCTTCGATTTCTTGTTGTGTGTATAAATTAATAAATACGCCACGACCATGGTTGCCATCGATTGGTTTCACCACAACAGGCAGGCCGATATCTTGTGCTGCCTCCCAGGCATCATCAGGGCTGGTCACGGTTCTGCCTTCGGGCGTTGGAACACCCGCGCTGCGTAATAAGCTTTTCGTTAAGTCTTTGTCGCGAGAAATCGTTTCTGCAATGGCGCTGGTTTGATCTGTCTCAGCAGTCCATATGCGACGTTGCTTTGCGCCATAGCCTAGTTGTACTAAGTTACCTTCAGATAGGCGGATCGATGGAATGCCGCGTTCCTCAGCTGCATTCACAATGCATGCAGTACTAGGGCCAAGCAATAAGTCATCACCAAGATCACGTAACTTTTCAATAATGTCTTTAGATAAGGCAAGGCAATCTTGATTGTCTTGGGCAAGTGCTAAGTAGAGATCGCGAGCGTACTTTAATGCGGTGAGGGTAACTTCTTCATTAATTGCACTGACCATGACTTTGTAAACGCCACGACGGTCGCCATCACGAGCCTTGCCAAATCCACCAGGTATGCCTGCTAGATTTTGTAATTCAAGTGTTAGGTGCTCCATGATGTGAGCTGGCCATGTGCCTTCTTCAACACGCTTAAGAAAGCCGCCGGTTTCGCCATAACTGCAACGGTGCTCAACTAGACTTGGGAGTGCTTTTACCAGGCGATCATAAAAGCCTGGAATGAGGTTAGAGGGGTAGTCCTCGAGCTCGCCAATATCGATCCAGACCTCGATGACGGGGTGGTAGGTCCACATATTGGGACCGCGCAGATGCTTAACGCTCAGGATTTCAATGGATTTATCTAATAACTGGGGCATTTATGGTGTAGCGAGGGGTCCTAGCCGATGTTTGGGGCTTAGACGGAGCAGGCTGTCTCTGAGTTCTAGTTTTATTGAAAATCCAAAAAATGGCAAAAATACATAAAAAGGCTGATTACGCTAATTTAACGGTTTTCTGCCTCCTAAAGTTGACAGAGACAATAAATCTAAAAAATTGAGCTCCACTATACTTTTAGGGTTAATGAAGCCAGAAATCCTACCTTTTGCCCCCGCTTTGCCAAGCCACTGGCAAGCTATTCTGAGGGGTGAAAAATCGCCCATTCAATCCCAAGAGGCTGTGCTGGCATGGGTTGAGCTCGACTTAGATGCAGATCTGCGTTTTAACAAGAGCCTTTTGCTGCTGACAGGGCGGCTTTTAATGTGGACTGATGGCCAACATTTCGAGTCTTGGGCGGTCAATGTAGAAGAGCACTTGCTTCATGGGGATCATGCGGGTGTCGGGCACTTAAGGCTCGAGCTAGCCAATAGTTTGAAAAGGGTTTGGTATTTCACTCTCGCAGTAAACCCCCAGGTATTGCGTCTTCAATCGTCTTTCAGAAAACTCACAAAGGATGGTCAGCAAAGCGAGACTGAACTCAGTGAGTACGACAAACAAGTTTGCCCAGTTTGCTTAAGTCCTAAGCCAGCAAACTCTGACGTTTGTCCAACGTGCGATCCTGAAGACGATAAACCGCCTTCAACTTGGACGCTTTTTAAGCTTTGGCGTTTTGCCAAGCCTTATCAAAACCAGTTATTACTCGGCTTTGTATTGACGCTACTTTCTACTGGGGCAACTTTAATCCCGCCATACCTTACGATGCCTTTAATGGATCATGTATTGATTCCATACGAGCGTGGTAATCCAATTGATTTCCATTTGGCGAGCATGTATTTGCTAGCGCTATTTGGTGCTGCAGTAGTTGCTTGGGGTCTTGGTTGGTGGAAAACATACTTACTTGCCTTGGTAAGCGAGCGTATTGGCGCTGACTTACGTAATACCACCTTTGAGCATTTACTGAAGCTCTCGCTGGAGTACTTTGGGGGCAAGCGCACTGGAGACTTGATAGCCCGCATTGGTGCAGAGACAGATCGTATCTGCGTCTTCCTATCCCTTTATGCGCTTGACTTTGCGACTGATGTCCTCATGATTACGATGACTGCGGCCATCTTGGTTTCGATTGATCCTTTGCTCGCATTAGTTACGTTAGCCCCTTTGCCATTTATCGTTTGGATGATTCATGTGGTACGCGATAAGTTGCGCTTTGGTTTTGAAAAGATTGATCGCATTTGGTCTGAGGTCACGAATATTTTGGCCGATACCATTCCAGGTATTCGTGTTGTTAAAGCATTCGCACAAGAAGATCGTGAGCTCAAACGTTTTATAGACTCCAACAAACACAATTTGCAAATCAATGATCGAGTCAATCGTGTGTGGGGATTGTTTTCACCGACAGTAACTTTGTTAACTGAGACTGGTTTGCTGGTGGTATGGGGTTTTGGTATTTGGCAGGTAGCTCATCAAAAAGTAACAGTGGGTGTTCTGATTGCTTTCCTTGCTTATATTGGTCGTTTCTATGTGCGCTTAGATTCTATGAGCCGCATTGTTTCGCACACACAAAAAGCGGCCGCTGGCGCCAAGCGTATCTTTGACATTCTTGATCACGTATCAAGTGTTCCCGAGCCAATCAATCCTGCTCCTTTGGGTCCTGTGCAGGGGCGAATCACAATGCGTGGCGTGGGTTTCCGTTATGGCAACCGCGCCGTATCCAAGGGAATCGATTTAGAAATCGCTCCCGGCGAAATGATTGGCTTGGTTGGCCATAGTGGCTCAGGTAAGAGCACCTTGGTGAACTTGATTTGCCGTTTCTATGATGTGAGTTCTGGTTCTATCGCATTAGATGGGCGTGATATTCGCAGTATTGGCATTGCCGACTATCGCAAGCGTATCGGATTGGTATTGCAAGAACCATTCTTGTTCTTTGGAACGATTGCGGAAAACATTGCATACGGCAAACCTGATGCAACTCGTGAGGAAATCATTGAAGCTGCGCGCGCTGCGCATGCCCATGAATTCATTTTGCGTTTGCCGCTAGGTTATGACTCACTAGTAGGTGAGCGTGGTCAGTCACTCTCTGGTGGCGAACGTCAACGTATATCAATTGCAAGAGCCTTGCTCATTAATCCAAGCATCTTGATCTTGGATGAAGCAACATCATCTGTGGACACTACTACCGAAAAAGAAATTCAGCGGGCTTTGGATAATCTGGTTAAAGGCCGCACAACTATTGCAATCGCGCACCGTCTCTCTACCTTGAGAAAGGCTGATCGCCTAGTAGTACTTGATAAAGGCGAGATCGTAGAGATTGGTTCTCACGAGCAGTTAATGGAAGCACAAGGCGCTTACTACACCTTGTATCAAGCCCAATTACGCCATGCTGCAGAGCTGGTTGAAGGCGGCGCCATTGGTGAAAGTTTGGAAGAATCTGCTGAAGAAAAACAAGAAGAGAAGCAAGAAGAGACATTGCAGGTGATCGCGAAAAATATTGGGGGAGGGGTATGACACAACACAACCCTGCCAATCAACTGCACCGTGATTCACTAGGTCGTTTAGTTTTTGTTGATGCAAAAGGTGTTTCACATATTGGTGTTCACCCAGTTAGAGCATTTCCAATTACGGCGCCTACTAGTGGCATTGGCATCATGAATCAATCAGGCAAAGAAGTTTGCTGGTATCCGAATGTTGCGGATATTCCTAAAGCAGAGCTTGTGCTGATCGAAGAAGAACTAGCCGCACGTGAATTTATGCCGGTGATTGAAAAGATCACAAGAGTTTCTACCTTTGCAACGCCTAGTATTTGGGATATTGAAACTGACCGCGGACCAACTCGGATTCGCTTGAAGGGCGAGGAAGATATCCGCAGAATCGCTGGCAATACACTTTTGATCGCTGATTCAAATGGCTTGCAGTTCTTAATCAAAGACTCAACCCAACTTGATAAGCTCAGCAAGAAGTTTTTGGACCGTTTCCGCTAGAATTTACTCAGCCAGGCCGCTTTAGCTCAGTTGGTAGAGCAGTTCATTCGTAATGAAAAGGTCGCCAGTTCGATTCCGGCAAGCGGCACCAAATAATCCTCACCTAAAATTATAAAAACAATAAAATCAATAAGTTACTGTGCTTATGGATTTCCTAATTAGCTTATCCGAACTTGTTGCATCGCAATAATATTAGGGTTATACTCTAAGTATTAACCCTTAAGGAGATTCAAATGACTGTATTGTTGAATATGATTAACCAGCTTTTTACTGAAAGCACAACTAGCCAAGAGCAGGCTCCCCGTCACTATGATTTCGACGGCGCTTACCGCGGCATGTAATTTAAAAATTACGAAATCAAAAAGGCCACCTTCGGGTGGCTTTTTTGTTTAGAAATTTCGCCCGCCCATGCAGATGAATTCAGTTAAATCACTCTTAATACCCCTAAATCCTAGAAGGATTTTAGAAGGGTAATCACTAGTGGGGTTTTGGGGGAATCTTGATTAACGTCAAGATTATCTTTAATCAAATGCTTAAAAATCACGTAACCCCTTTTTAGTGGGGTGATTTTTAAGAATCTATAAAAGTATAAATAGGAGATTTAAATGAGCGGTACGCAAACTACTGGGCCAATTGGAGGCCGTTGGTTTCAGCTACTAATCGGCATTATTTGTATGTCGATGATTGCTAACTTGCAGTATGGTTGGACCTTGTTTGTAAACCCAATTGATGCCAAGTTTGGTTGGGGTCGTGCAGCAATTCAAGTTGCATTCACGATTTTCGTATTGACCGAAACTTGGTTGGTGCCTATTGAAGGCTACCTCGTTGATAAATTTGGCCCACGTCCAGTAGTATTTGGCGGCGGTATCTTGTGCGGCCTCGGCTGGATGATGAATGCCCACGCTGAAACATTAACAATGCTCTACGTAGCAGCTGCTGTTAGTGGTGTTGGTGCAGGTGCTGTTTATGGCACATGCGTTGGTAATGCATTGAAATGGTTCCCAGATCGTCGTGGTTTGGCTGCTGGTATGACTGCGGCTGGCTTCGGTGCTGGTTCTGCATTGACTGTTATTCCAATTGCAAACATGATTGCTAACCAAGGCTACCAAGATGCTTTCTGGTATTTCGGTATCGGTCAGGGCGTAATCGTAGTAGTTCTCAGCTTGTTGCTTTCTAAGCCAGTTAAGAGCGCCATTACAAACGTTAAAGCAGCCGTTGTGCAGACACGTAAAGACTTCCGTCCAATGGAGATGGTGAAGCAGCCAGTATTCTGGATCATGTACATAATGTTCGTGATGGTTGCAGCTGGTGGCTTGATGGCTACTGCTCAGTTGGGCCCAATTGCTAAGGACTTCCAAATTGCTGGCGTAACAGTGAGCTTGATGGGCTTAGCATTACCAGCTTTGACATTTGCATTGACAGTTGATCGTGTATTGAACGGTTTGACACGTCCTTTCTTTGGTTGGGTATCTGACAAGATTGGTCGCGAGCAAACGATGACACTGTGCTTCACTTTTGAGTGCTTGGGTATTCTTGGTTTGTACTACCTCGGTCGTGATCCAGTGATGTTTGTTCTGTTGACTGGTTTAGTGTTCTTCGCATGGGGCGAGATCTATAGCTTGTTCCCATCAACCAATGCTGACACATTCGGCTCAACCTATGCAGCTGGTAACGCAGGCTTGCTCTACACAGCAAAAGGTACAGCATCTTTGCTCGTTCCATTGTCTAGCGTATTGGTAACTGCTACTGGTGGTTGGGAAGCGGTTTTCTGGGTTGCTAGTTTCTTGAACGGAACTGCTGCGATCTTGGCTTGGTTTGTATTGCGTCCAATGCGTCGCAAACTCATCGAGCGCTCTGCCAATATGTAATTTGGTTCATATACCAACAAAAAGGGGTCTTCGGACCCCTTTTTATTTGCCCAAAATGCAAAGTGAACCATAAGAAGAGGGCGACTGGTTAATTCAGATAAAATCTTCTCATCATGAATTTCCATAAAAACCGCTTCATTCACTGGATTGCCGCCATGGCAATTGCAATGAGTGCTCTTGCGCCAGCGGTTTCACAAGCGGTGTCACTTGCTAAGGGTGGTCACGGTTTAGCAATGGAAATCTGTTCTGCTGATGGTAGCAAGATGCGGTTGGATGTCCAGATTGATGATGAGGCTAGCAATTCCATGCAGCCTTGCCCATACTGCGTAACTCACGCCAACATCACACCAGCATTTAATACCAATCTCACTTTTGCAGCACCATCATCGTTTGCGTTGCTTCCAAAACTTTTCTATCAATCACCCAAGCCACTCTCTGTTTGGGTAACGCCTCCCTCAGCAGCACCTCCTACACAAGCCTAAATAAAACTTAGGGCATAGCCTAGCTATGTAATTGGCAACGATGTTGCCGAATATTGTGTGGAAAAGTAATGCGGTTACAGACGAAGAGAAATAGTGCAGTATTGGGTTTATTGCTGAGTTTGGCAATCATTAGTGTGTCGGCGCAGATTGCGCCACCACCTGATTATGATCAGAAATTAAAGAGCGTTACAGTTTCAGCAACACGCTCTGGTAGTGCTTTAGATGAAATCCCTCTTAACACCACTATTTTGACTAAAGAAGTATTAGAGGTAGCGCCCGACCAAACCATAGATCAAATATTAAAAAACGTGCCAGGCGTTGTTTTGAATGACACGCCTTACTATCAAAAAGATCCTACAGGCCAAAGCATTAATGTCCGAGGCCTTGGTAATGCTAGAACTCTAGTTTTAATTGATGGTCTGCCTGCTAATGATGCATTTTATGGGACGGTGCAATGGAATTTAGTTCCCATGTCTTCTATTGAGTCTGTGGAATTCATTCGAGGAGGGGTCTCCAGTTTATGGGGAAACTACGGAATGGGCGGAGTTATTAATATTAAGACTAAGACTCCAGTTAATAGTCAGCAAGAAGTTTCCGCCAGCATAGGATCCTATGGGACTGGAAATATAGCGGCATCAAAAGACCTGATGGCTTCAGACGCATTGCAGCTGAGGTTTTCTGCGGATTATTTTTCAACCGATGGTTATCAACAGATTGCAACCATATCTCCAGCATCACCCAATAGCATTAAAAATGGTCAAGGCCCGGCAAGTTCTCATAACTCTAATATGAGGCTGCAGGGTTACTTTAAAACCAGTCAAGATACCAATGGATTTTTTAGGGCAGGCTATCACACCATGTCCGATCTATCTTCAGGATATTCGTTTGCGTCCAATATCATGCAAGAAACTGATTTGGCTGCCGGTACTACAACTCGCTTAGATAATGAATCCAAGGTTGACGTCAATATCTTTTATGAAAATACTGGCTTCAATAAGCAAAATGGATCTACAACTACTAGTGCATCGAATGGAGTCCCATCTAATACGCCATATGTAAATGCAAACTACAAAGATCCTTATAGCACTGTTGGTGCGTCCGCATTGTTTACGAAAAAGCTAACGGGAGTGATCGATCAATATGTTGTTGGTGTTGATGCGCGCAATATTGCCGGCTCAAATTTTACAAATAACCTAAATAACAATGGTACTCTTGCGGCTGTAAATTACGCCCAGGGCCAGCAGACTTTTTACGGTTTGATGGGACAGCTAAAGTCAAACGCCGAATCATTCCCGCTTGAGACAACCTTGGCTGCCCGAATAGATCAATGGAATAGTCAAACCCCCACAAATTACAATACTGGCGCAAATGGCGCCAATCCAGTCTATCAAAATATCCCCAATCAAAGTAAGACGCAACTGAGTCCCACTTTGGGATTTTTGTATAAGCTGTCTAATAATTGGGATTTAAGATCGGCTGCCTATCAAGCTTTTCACGCGCCAGGCTTAAATAATACTCTCAGGTCATATGGATCGTCGACGGGTTTCAGTTTTGCCAACCCAAACCTTACCCCTGAGACGATGACGGGTTATGAAATTGGCACTGACTATCGATGGAAAGGTGGGTTTGTTCAATTAACCGGATTTAATAACTATATTCAGAGTGCAGTGGCTTCTTACTCTCTAAATAAAAATAGTGCCACCGATCAAGCCTTGGCAAAGCAACTATGCGGCGCTTCAGCTACCTGGACCGGTCAAAGCAATTATGGAATTTGCAATTCTTCAAGCTTAAGCTATTACACAAATAATCAGAATTTACTTAGCCAGGGCATTGAATTTCAGCTTCATCACGACATTAATTCTCAGTGGGCAGCAGATGCTAACTATTCCTTTACTAGTACGCAGCTAACTATGAGTGCCACCAGTGATCCGACGGGAAAGCAAATAGGAGGGGTGCCTCAGAATTTGCTGGGAGGAGGATTGACTTACTATCCGGTGCCGCAAGCCAGCTTAAGTGCGACATTGCGCTATGTTGGTAGTTCTTGGATGAATACCGCAAATACGTTACCAGTCCCGGCATACGCAGTTGTGGGGTTGCGTGCCAACTATGATTTGACAAAAAATGCGACTGTATATGCATCCGCTGTAAATTTATTTAATCGCCAATATATTACTTTTGGAACGGGCTCAAGCAATACAGGTTATGTTCTTGGTATGCCGCAATCTATTAATGTGGGCGCACGAGTTATTTTCTGATGAATACAAAATTGAATTCCATCTTTACTAAGTTTCTTTTGCTAGGTCTTGGGGGATTCTTCATCCTCCAGTCTGCGGTCGCTCAAACAGATCACTCATCTCATATGATGGATATTGCTCCAGCCAAGCCGGCGGCTTGTGCTGGGTCTGGCTTAGAGTGCGCCAATGCTGCGACTCCATTCTTCATGGCTGACAGCAGCTTGTTATTAGCTTGGACTGCAGGTGGTGTAGTTTCAGTTGCGCAGTCAGGGGACAAGGGAAAAACATTTTCATCCCCAGTGGCTATTGCTCAACACGGTAAGTCCTTGGATTCAGGTGCTGATGCTAGGCCGCAAATTGTTGCTAATTCCAACGGTCAAGTATTTTTAGCTTATGCCTTTTTTAAGGACTCCAATTGGAATGCGCAAATCAATACCTCAGTTTCAAATGATGGAGGTAAGATATTCTCAACGCCAAACTCTTTGGTAAATGACTCCTCTAGCCAGAGATTTCCATCTGTATTAGTTCAACCGGATAACAAGATTTTTGTAGCATGGATTGATAAGCGTTTAGTGGCTGATGCTAAAAAGGCGGGGCAGCAACGCCTGGGCGGATCTATTGCATATGCATTCTCTGAAGATGGTGGGGTGACTTTTGCTCCAGAAAGAATTGCTAACGAATCAAGTTGCGAGTGTTGTCGAATCGGCGTAAGTGGGGATCCTAAGGGTGGGGTGGGAATTGTCTACCGTGCAATCTTTCCTGGCGGCGTACGGGATCATGCAAGCCAAATCATTACATCATCTGGGTCTGGGCAAATTCGTCGCGTCTCAAATGATGGGTGGAAGACAGATGCTTGCCCACATCATGGGCCGACTATCGCCATCTCCGATTCAGGAAAGATACATGTTGCCTGGTTTACTCAAGGAAGTGCTCGTTCTGGAGTGTTTTACGCAAGCTCCGTTAATCAGGGCGAGGCATACACAAGGCCGCAACGTATTGGGGCTGTAGATGCGAATATCTCAAGACCATATCTACTGGCGGTGGGTAAATCCATTTGGTTGGTGTGGAAAGAATTTGATGGGGTGCGTACATCAATCCACCTAAAGAAATCATTTGATGATGGAAAGACTTGGTCTGTGCCAGTAATGGTTTCTAGTACAACTGGCTATAGCGATCATCCACTCCTATTAAACCAAGACGATGAGGTATATCTATCTTGGCTTACTCGTGAAGATGGTTACCAATTGATTCCATTAAACTCAAGATAATGAAAAAGCTCCTTCTACTAATTTCCTTGATGTGTATTTTTATTCAATCAGGGTTGGCGCAAAACAATTCCATCAAGAATTACCAAAAAGGGGATTGGAAGGCGGTAACCAAGCCTTATGTTGGTCAAGCAGTAGTGATTCACTTTTGGGGTGTTACTTGCGCTCCTTGCGCTAAAGAGATGCCGCAATGGGGGAAGTTTCTTGCTCAAAATAAGAACGCGAAAGTTATTTTTATACAGGTCGACGATGTTTCTCCCGATAGCGCCTCTAAGATGATGTCATCTGGCGGTCTTGCTGGGGCCAATGCTTATACATTAGCGTCACCATTCGATGATGCTTTGCGCTACGAGATTGATGCCAAGTGGCGAGGTGAAACACCAATGACATTACTTATCGATAAGAATGGCAAAGTGATTCGGAAAACAGGCACTATGGATTTCGATAAATTAAAACAATGGTATTTAGTCAGCACTTAAGTTGGCTGGCAAGATAAAGAATTCTTAAGGAGAATGTAATGAAACAATTTTTAGTAAAAGTGATTGCTAGTGGCGTTCTTGGTTTTGCAGTATTAGGCATCTCAATGGCGCAGGGCGTTACAAAAACTGTTAAAACAGATGCAATCAAAATTGAGGGTGCCTATACCCGTGCTACTGCACCTGGTCAGCAAGTGGCCGGTGGTTTTATGAAAATCGATAACAAGGGCAATACTACTGATCAACTGTTATCCGCAAGTTCGCCTGCGGCAGGTGAGGTGCAATTACACGAAATGACCATGGATGGCAATGTCATGAAAATGCGTCAAGTAAAAGATATTGCCGTTCCTGCTGGTGGTTCTGTTGAGTTAAAGCCAGGTGGATATCACTTAATGTTCTTGAATCTCAAAGGCCCATTTGCTGCTGGGCAAACGGTTCCAGTGAAACTGAAATTTGCAAAGGCAGGTGAGTTGGAAGTGAAGTTGCCTGTAAATGAAGTTGGTGCTCAACATAGTCACTAAGAGCTATTGGCATTGAGATTGCCTTAAATAAAAAAGCCCCTAGTTTTACCTAGGGGCTATGTTTTTGGACCTCTGTTGTTTGCTTATAGATCCAAGTTCAAGTCTGTAACCGCACCTTTACTTGCTGTGCTCGCCAACTTGGCGTACTTAGCTAGCAAGCCGCGGGTATAACGTGGCTTAGGTTGCTTCCATGCGGCGCGACGCTTAGCGATTTCTTCATCGCTCACATTGAGCTGGATTAAGAGCTTGTGTGCATCGATAGTTACTGAATCACCCTCGTTGATGAGTGCAATGGTGCCTCCAACATAAGCTTCTGGGGCAACGTGACCAACCACCATACCCCATGTGCCACCAGAGAAGCGACCATCGGTAATGAGGCCTACAGATTCACCTAAGCCTTGACCCACTAGGGCAGATGTGGGTGCAAGCATCTCACGCATACCGGGACCACCTTTAGGACCTTCGTAGCGAATCACAACGATGTCACCATCTTTAATCTTCTGCGCCATGATGGCAGCCATCGCGTCATCTTCAGAATCAAATACACGGGCTGGGCCGGTAATGGAGGGGTTCTTGAGGCCGGTAATTTTGGCAACGCAACCTTCCGGAGAGATATTGCCCTTCAAGATTGCTAAGTGGCCTTGCTTATACAAAGGATTGTCTAAAGTGCGAATTACCTTTTGATCGGCACGTGGTACGGATGGAACATCTTTTAATACTTCAGCAATGGTTTTGCCAGTGATTGTCATGCAATCGCCATGCAATAAGCCACCATCTAACAAAATCTTCATCACTTGTGGGATGCCACCAGCTTGATGTAAATCTGTTGCAAGGTAAGTGCCGGACGGTTTCATGTCAACGATGACGGGAACGCGTTTACGAATACGTTCAAAGTCATCAATCGTCCATTCAATTTCTGCTGCGCTAGTAATTGCCAAGAAATGCAATACCGCATTCGTAGATCCACCAACCGCCATGATGACGCTCACCGCATTCTCAATGGATTTTTTGGTGATGATGTCGCGTGGACGTAAATTATTTTTAATGGCTTCAACTAATACGCGTGCAGATTCAGCAGCGCTCGCCACCTTCTCGGCATCTTCATTAGCCATAGTGGAAGAGTAGGGAAGGCTCATGCCTAGGGCTTCAAAGGCTGAACTCATTGTGTTGGCGGTATACATGCCGCCGCAAGAGCCGCTACCTGGGCAAGCGTGTTGCTCAACACCCTTCAAGTCTTCTTCAGTCATTCTGCCGGAGGTAAATTCACCAACCGCCTCGAATGCGGAAACAATATTTAGATCTTTGCCTTTGTAATGGCCTGGTTTAATGGTGCCACCGTAAACATAAATTGCTGGAACATTGGTGCGGGCAATCGCCATCATGCCGCCTGGCATATTCTTATCGCAACCACCAACCACTACTACACCGTCTTGCCATAAACCATTGACACAAGTTTCAATGCTATCGGCAATCACTTCACGAGACACGAGTGAATACTTCATGCCCTCGGTGCCCATGCCGATACCATCGGATACTGTTGGAGTGCCGAACATTTGCGCCTTGGCGCCAGCTTCTTCGAGGGCAGTGACTGCTGCATCAGTTAGTTTTTGTAAACCGCTGTTGCATGGAGTAATAGTGGAGTGGCCATTAGCAACTCCAACCATAGGCTTGGAGAAATCCTTTTCTTGATAGCCCATCGCGTAATACATCGAGCGGTTGGGTGCGCGAGCAACTCCCTCAGTGACCATACGAGAGCGTTCATTAAGGCGTTTCATGCAAGTTACTCCAAAAAAGGGTTGTTTCGAAAGGCTCTATTGTGCCGTGATATATCAAATGCCGTATTTCTGGGGTGGATATTGGAGTCGACTTCTGTATGCTGCGTTGCAATATCAAATCCCAGGAAATATTGCTGTTTGGCAGTAAATATTAGCCTGATAGCTAATAGCCTTATCAAATTTGCTGCAGTACATTTACCTACAGAATATTTTTTCCTTTGAATTCAATGACTAAAGTCGGCCACGTTTACCTGATTGATGATGATGAGTCTATGCGCTTATCTCTCACTAGGATGTTGCGAGAGCTGGGCTATCTCGTAGAGGATTACGCCTCTGCAAGTGTATTTTTAGAGAAATCCGTTCCGGTATCCCCAGCCGTTATCTTGTTAGATATGCAAATGCCAGATATGACCGGCTTAGATTTGCAAGAAGCGCTTCTGAAACTGGGTCGCAAGACACCCATCGTCTTTGTAAGCGGTCAAAGCCACCCTCATCAAATTGTGCAAGGGCTTAAGAAAGGTGCACTCGATTTTCTATTTAAGCCCTTTAATTTAGAGGAGCTATTAAAGGCGGTAGCAGATGCTGTTGATTTTGATAGTCGTCAACTAAGGCGTGTTTCTCTTGATGTGGAAACAAAACGTGATTATGAAAAGCTGACGCCCAGGGAGAGGGAGGTCTGTGCTTGGTTGGTAAAGGGGCTGTTAAATAAAGATATCGCCGTCAAGCTAGGGACTACAGATGCCACGATTAAGGTGCACAAGGCTAGGGTGATGGAAAAGATGCATGCGGAATCGCTACAGACCTTAGTCAAGAAGTACTTGGAGTCCGATCTTGAAAACCACCCCCTGACCGTCTGAAGCCAACAATTGTCTATACGGCTAATTACTTCTGTGCCATTATCGGATTAGTATCAAATATATTAAATTCAACAAAATTGATTCTGGCAAGTGAACACACCAAACAAACTTCCTGAAATTAAAAAAGAGGCCTTTACCAAGGCTCGAGAAAGTCTTGGTCTAAGCACTAAAGAATTATCTGTAATGGCATGTTTATCTGTTCGTCAAATCGAACAAATTGAGAATGGCGAGACCGACACTTTTTATGGTCCTCAAGTAAAGGTAACTGCCGCAAAAAAAGTGGCAGGCTTACTAAAGCTTAAAGAAGAAGATGCTTTTGATTTTGGAGCGGTGGCATCGAATAAAGCAGAGGCTAATGAAGAAGCAAAAGAAGAAGTTAAAGAAGAATCCGAAGAGGAGGCTAAGGATTCAGAAAAAGTAGCCAAGGAAGTTCAAGTTACTGATGCGGAGTCATCAGGGTCGGTTAAGACAAGCGATCTTAAAAAAGCAGATGACGCAAGAAAATTTGCACCATCTCAACAAGCGATTAATCAAAGTACCCAAAGTTCCACCTCAAAAAATCCAAAGAGAAAGTTGTATATTCTTGGAGGTATTGCTGTGGCACTCGTTTTTTCAATCATTAATTTGCGCCCATCATTTTTCCCAGAGGTGGTTAAAGAAGAAGTGGTGGTTGTAGAGCAAACTCAAGCAACAACCTCCTCTGATACGCCTGCCGATCCTAAAGCTGCATCACCAAGCACTCCGGAACCCGTTGCGGCCGCCGCTACGCCTACTCCAGTCTCGGCCCAAGCTCCTGTGGCAGCGCCACCAACAGAGTGTCCGCCTGCAGATACCGCAGCGGTGAGTTACAGACCGGACGCACCTAAAAAGGCGGGAGATATGGTGTATTTGCAATCAAAGACTGCGCAAACGGTTTGTGTTGTTGATGCGAGCGGCAAGACTCAAAATAAAACGCTAGAGCCTGGAGTGGGGGTAAGTATTTATGGGAAGCCACCATTGAAGGTGTTAACTTCAGGTGCGGCCCAAGTAGATATCTATTATCAAGGTGTAAAAGTACGCCCATCTAATATCGCTGCAAAGAATATTCTTTTGGAGCCGGCTGAAATCATTCAGCCATTGGCTCCCGCAGATTCCCAGTTTCGTTGAAACTGGCTACTTCAGTCTAAGCTAGATCCTTAGACCGCAGATTCGTTTGTTTCGCCAGTGCGAATACGAATTACTTGCTCAACCGGGGTGATGAAGATTTTTCCATCACCAATCTTGCCAGTGCGTGCAGCTTTGGTAATTGCTTCAATAGCCGCTTCAACACGATCGCCTGGAACAACGGCTTCAACTTTTACTTT
Source organism: Polynucleobacter tropicus (assembly GCF_013307225.1). Classification (NCBI taxonomy): domain Bacteria; kingdom Pseudomonadati; phylum Pseudomonadota; class Betaproteobacteria; order Burkholderiales; family Burkholderiaceae; genus Polynucleobacter; species Polynucleobacter tropicus. Next base: position 769,082 of record NZ_CP028942.1, read on the forward strand.
AGGTAAGAAGTCGACAACATATTCAGCGCCACGATAGAGCTCGGTATGACCTTTTTGACGACCAAAACCCTTAACTTCAGTAACGGTAAGGCCAGTGACGCCAACTTCAGCTAGCGCTTCGCGAACTTCATCGAGTTTGAACGGTTTAATGATTGATGTAATGAGTTTCATGTATTCCCCCTAATGCAGTAATCATACCTAGAACTGGAAAGAAGTGCCAAATTTGACCTTCTATGAGCACTTTAGGCTCTAAATTGGGATGTGATGGGGTAGCGCCAGTCGCGACCAAAAGCGCGGGTGGTAACGCGCACCCCGGGCGGCGCTTGACGACGTTTGTATTCGTTCAGCTTAATCAAGCGCGTTACTTTTTCTACGCTTTCAACATCATAGCCAGCAGCAATAATCTGGGAGATAGATTGGTTCTGCTCCATATAGCGCTCAACAATGCCATCGAGCACTTCATATGACGGTAGGCTATCTTGATCTTTTTGATCGGGGCGCAATTCTGCTGAAGGTGCACGCGTCAGAATACGCTCTGGAATGATTGGTGCAATGCTATTGCGATAAGCGCATAAACGATAAACCAAAGTCTTGGCAATATCTTTGATGACTGCAAAGCCACCAGCCATATCGCCGTAGAGAGTGCAGTAGCCGACAGCCATTTCGCTCTTGTTGCCGGTGGTTAATACTAGGCGTCCAGTTTTATTCGAAAGCGCCATCAGTAGGGTGCCGCGTACACGCGCTTGAATATTCTCTTCAGTGGCATCTACTGGCAAGCCTTTAAATTGCTCCGCCAAAGAAGATTCCAGTGCATCGACAGGCCCACTAATCGGAATTTCATCGTATTGCACGCCTAAGTTCTGAGCCATCTCCCTGGCATCAATCCAGGAGATGTCTGCCGTATAGCGTGAAGGCATCATGACTGTGCGTACTTTATCAGCGCCAAGCGCATCAACTGCAATAGCGAGCACTAAGGCAGAGTCAACCCCACCAGATAGGCCAATAATCACACCCGGGAAGCGGTTCTTATTCACGTAATCGCGCACACCCAAAACGAGAGCTTGATAAGCCTGTGCTTCTACGCTTTGGGTTGGGGTAATGGATCCAGATTCAAGTTCGGCGGCTGCATTGACATTGACCAAGCCAAGACTAGACTCAAACTGTGGCATTGCCATAGCCACTTCGCCTTTGCTGTTTAAGGCAAATGAGCCTCCATCAAATACCAACTCATCTTGACCACCAACGGCATTGACATATACCAAAGGCATTTTGGTTTGCGCAATATGACTGCGCAAGACATCGATACGCAATGCTTCTTTCTGGAGATGGTAGGGTGATGCGTTAGGTACCAATAGTATTTGTGCGCCAGCAGCGTGCGCTTGTTTTGCCGGACCGGCATGCCAAGCGTCTTCACACAAAATCACGCCATATGAAATGCCATTACATTCAAATACACATGCTTCATTTCCGGGTACGAAGTAGCGCACTTCATCAAATACTTCATGGTTGGGTAATTCTTGCTTGGCGTAACCCGCAATCACTTTGCCATTGCGCAGCACGGAAGCATAGTTCTGCAAACCATTTTCAGTTTGTTTTGGATGTCCCACTATGACCGAGAGGTCTGGAAATTGCGCTAGTGACTTTGAGAGAGATTCCAGCTCATGCGCAGCCGCTTCAATAAAAGCAGGGCGCAGCAATAAGTCTTCTGGAGGGTAGCCAGTAAGCGAGAGCTCTGGGGTAACAAGAAGCTTGGCGCCTTTGGTGCTGGCTTCTTGAGCGGCTTTGAGAATGAGCTGCGCATTGCCAGTCAAATCACCCAGTAATGGGTTGATTTGGGCTAGGGCGATGGTTTGCGCGCTCACTCCGAATCACAAAGCCTTTTAGTGTTAGCGAATTAAGCGTTTTCTTTGTTGTAACGCTCAATCCCCTCCAGAATTTCTTTATGAGCATCGGCAACACCACCCCAGCCTTTAACTTTGACCCATTTACCTTTTTCGAGATCTTTGTAGTGCTCGAAGAAGTGTTGAATCTGATTCAAACGCAATGGGTTCATATCTTCTGGTTTTTGCCAGTGGGTGTAGATCGGCAAAATCTTGTCTTCTGGAACGGCCAACAATTTTGCATCTTGACCTGCTTCATCTTCCATCATCAAGATGCCAATCGCGCGGCAACTTACAACAACACCTGGAATGAGTGGGAATGGAGTAATCACGAGAACGTCAACAGGGTCGCCATCACCAGCAATGGTTTTGTTGATGTAGCCATAGTTACATGGGTAGTGCATAGAAGTGCCCATGAAGCGATCGACAAAAATAGCGCCACTCTCTTTATCAACTTCATACTTGATTGGATCCGCATTCATTGGGATTTCAATAATGACGTTAAAGCTCTCAGGGATCTTTTTACCTGGCTTGACGTTGTCGAGACTCATAAATACTCCGAATAGTGATTAGTAAATACCCTGATCCTCGAGAGGGGTCTCAGGGGTAATTCTGCTACATACTGGTACAGCTTAAAGACCATAGTTTAAAGCCTTCGCAAACCTGGTCGACCTAAGCGCTAGTAGATACAAAACAATAAAGACTAACTTTAGGGAGTTCAAGCATGACTAATGTCACTTTAGGCTTGTATTTTGCCTTGGCATGCGGTGTCCTAGCCGTGATTTACGGTTTTGTGATGCGCAGCTGGATTTTGAAGCAAAGTACGGGCAACGCCAAAATGCAAGAAATTGCAGAGGCGATTCAGCAGGGCGCGGCAGCTTATTTATCGCGTCAATATAAAACGATTGCCATTGTGGGAATAGTCCTCACTATTTTGATGGCGCTCTTTTTGGATCTTGCAACCGCAATCGGCTTTGTAGTCGGTGCAGTTCTTTCCGGTGCATGTGGTTTTATCGGCATGAACGTTTCAGTACGCGCTAATGTGCGCACTGCTGAAGCCGCAACCAAGGGAATGAATGAAGCGCTTAATGTCGCATTTAAAGGTGGCGCTATTACTGGCATGCTAGTGGTAGGTCTCGGGCTCCTAGGTGTTGGCCTATTCTTTATGTTCTTAGTTTCAATTGGCGCTGGACAAGACCTTTCTTCTGTCTTGCATCCATTAATTGGTTTGGCTTTTGGATCTTCTCTCATTTCTATCTTCGCCCGTTTGGGTGGCGGCATCTTCACTAAAGGTGCTGACGTAGGTGCCGACTTGGTTGGTAAAGTTGAAGCAGGTATTCCAGAGGATGATCCACGCAACCCAGCAGTGATTGCCGATAACGTTGGTGATAACGTTGGTGATTGCGCAGGTATGGCTGCCGACTTATTTGAAACTTATGCAGTGACACTGATTGCCACAATGGTCCTGGGATCTTTGATGGTCTCTGGTGCGCCAGTGGCAGCAATCATTTACCCACTCGTTCTTGGTGGTGTATCGATCATTGCTTCCATCGTTGGCTGCTCTTTTGTTAAAGCAAGTCCTGGTATGAAGAATGTGATGCCAGCACTGTACAAAGGTTTGATCATTGCTGGCGGTTTGTCATTAGTTGCTTTCTACTTTGTGACGAACTTTGTGATGCCTGATGATGCTCTGGGTATTCCAGGTAGCCAGTGGCGCTTGTTTGGCTCAACTGTCGTAGGCCTCTTGTTGACCGCAGCATTGGTATGGATTACCGAGTACTACACAGGCACTCAATTTAAGCCAGTGCAACACATTGCTGAAGCATCCACTAAAGGTCACGGCACAAACATTATTGCTGGCTTGGGTATTTCGATGAAGTCGACTGCTTATCCAGTGTTATTTGTTTGTGCAGCGATTTTTGCCGCTTACTGGTTAGCTGGTTTGTACGGTATTGCAGTAGCCGCTACATCCATGTTGTCCATGGCAGGTATTGTGGTTGCGCTTGATGCGTACGGCCCAATTACTGATAACGCTGGTGGTATTGCAGAAATGGCTGGATTGCCACAAGCCGTTCGTGATATTACAGACCCATTGGATGCTGTTGGTAATACAACCAAAGCGGTTACCAAAGGTTACGCGATTGGTTCTGCTGGTTTAGCTTCATTAGTGCTCTTCGCAGATTACACCCATGCATTAGAGGGTATTGGTCAGCAAGTGTCCTTTGATCTATCCAATCATATGGTGATTATTGGTCTCTTTATTGGCGGCATGATTCCTTACTTGTTTGGTGCGATGGCGATGGAAGCGGTTGGCCGTTGCGCAGGTGCTGTGGTTGAGGAAGTGCGTCGTCAGTTCCGTGATATCCCAGGCATCATGTCTGGCACTGCAAAGCCTGAGTATGGCAAGGCCGTGGATATGCTCACCTCAGCTGCCATTAAGGAAATGATCGTTCCTTCCTTATTGCCAGTAGTTGCTCCAATCGTTGTTGGTCTCTTATTAGGACCTGCTGCATTGGGTGGCCTATTGATGGGTACCATCGTGACCGGTTTATTCGTTGCGATCTCGATGTGTACTGGTGGTGGCGCTTGGGATAATGCTAAGAAATATATCGAAGAAGGTAATTTCGGTGGCAAAGGTTCCGAGGCGCACAAAGCGGCTGTTACTGGCGATACTGTAGGCGACCCCTACAAAGATACCGCTGGTCCAGCAGTGAACCCATTGATTAAGATCATCAACATTGTTGCCTTGCTCATCGTTCCATTGCTACCAGTAATTACACGTTAAGCACGCATTAAGCAATGCGCAACTGAAATAGTTGTAACAAACAAAAACGCCTAGCAATGCTAGGCGTTTTTTTATTTGATCTATTGACATGGAGTAGTTCAATGAACTACTATGGCGTTAATGGATTTTGAATGGGATCTGGCCAAAAGTAATGCTTGCCGGAACTCTCGAAATTTTGATTTTGCATATGTAATAGCAATTTTTGTAGATCCTACTTTGCTTGTGGAGCATGATCAGCGTTGGGATTATGGTGAGGAACGATTCAGAGCTCTAGGTATCGTAGAGGGCAAGGTTTACGTTGTTGTGTTTACTAGAAGGGATAAAGCTATCCGAATCATTTCGGCTAGAAGGGCAAATGGTATGGAGGTCAAGCGATATGAAAAAAATAGTTCGAGTCAGCGTTGATTTAAATAATCCCAAAAGTTTCCCTAAAGGTTTCATCAATAAAAAATTGGTGGAAGCGACTACTGAGCGTCTTATTAAATTACATCAACAGGAGGATGATGCTGAAGCAATGCAAGACGCTGCGAAATATGCAAAACGAGTTCGTGAGCGCATAGGTTTGTCACAGCAAGAATTTTCAAATCGAATAGAGGTTTCCTTGGAGACAATTCGAAATTGGGAACAAGGCAAGAGATGTCCCACGGGTGCCGCTAAAGCATTGCTAAAAATACTTGATCGTGCACCAGAAGTCGCACTGTTGGCACTGGGTATTTAATCAGCTAAAACAAAAACGCCCAGCATTGCTAGGCGTTTTTTATTGCACAACAGAATTGCTTTTTAAGAAAGTGACTCTAGATAACGTTGTGCATCTAGGGCAGCCATGCAACCTGTGCCAGCGCTCGTGATCGCTTGACGATAGATATGATCTTGTACGTCCCCAGCCGCAAACACACCGGGGATGTTGGTAGCAGTAGCGTTGCCCTCTAATCCTGAGTGGGTCTTGAGGTAGCCGTTGTTCATATCCAATTGACCAACGAATAGTTCGGTATTAGGCTTGTGGCCAATAGCAATAAAGGCGCCAGTAACGGCGATATCTTCAGTGCTGCCATCTTGTTTTTTGATGCGCACACCAGTTACGCCTTTTTCATCGCCAAGAACCTCATCAAGAGTGGAATTCAATTTCAATTCCACTTTTCCTTCAGCAACTTTTGCCATTAAGCGATCATTGAGGATTGGCTCGGCGCGGAATTTGTCGCGACGATGAATGACAGTTACTTTCCTGGCAATGCCGGTGAGGTAGAGCGCTTCTTCAACGGCGGTATTGCCACCACCCACAACGCAGACATCTTGATTGCGATAGAAGAAGCCATCACAAGTTGCGCAGCCAGATACACCGCGACCCATGAATGCTTCCTCGCTTGGTAAGCCAATGTATTGAGCAGAAGCGCCAGTGCAAATAATTAACGCATCACAGGTATAGGTTCCAGCGTCACCAACGAGGCGAATTGGCTTCTCTTTGAGAGCAGCCGTATGAATATGGTCAAAAATGATTTCGGTGTTGAAATGCTCAGCATGCTTTAAAAAGCGATCCATCAACTCTGGACCTTGTACCCCATTAGGGTCTGCGGGCCAGTTTTCAACGTCAGTAGTGGTCATTAATTGACCTCCTTGAGCTAGGCCGGTAATGAGGGTGGGCTTGAGATTGGCTCGGGCGGCATAAACCGCAGCTGTATAGCCTGCAGGACCGGATCCGAGGATGAGAACTTTGTAGTGTTTTGGGGTATTTGTAGTCATACCCAAATTATAGAATTGCTTGTTTACAATCGGTAGAACATGGCGAGAACCGTATACCCAAAGTCTAAGACCCAAACGACCCCCCAGCCCCCCAGCGGCGATGGGCAGGGCAGAATGCCCCGCCTCCTCTTGGAGGTCCGTTGGTTTATCACCCTGGGCCTCTGTTTGGGTCTATTTGCCATCCTTCTTACTTACTCTAAGGCAGACCCCGCCTGGTCACATGCTAGTTTTGAGGCCCCTAAGAATCTGGGCGGTCGTTTTGGTGCTTATTTAGCCGATTTAATGCTCTATATCTTCGGAATATCCGCTTTTTGGTGGGTAGTTCTGTTTGGGCGTCGCGTCCTTCAGGGTTGGCGAGAGCTTTGGAGCATCCCTTTGCCAGTCGACCCAGACGCAAAACCAGATTCTTTGTTGACGCGTTGGTTGGGCTTTGCTCTGACTTTGGTTTGCAGTATGGGCCTTGAATCTATTCGTTTGCATTCTTTGACTTGGGAGTTGCCGCGACCACCTGGCGGCATTTTGGGTGAGTTAATTGGCGACCCGATGCAAATGTCTCTAGGATTTACTGGCGCTACTTTAGTTTTGCTGTTTGGTTTATGTGCAGGCCTTTCACTCTTCTTGCATTTCTCATGGCTCGATGTCGCTGAAAAAGTAGGGCGCTTCTTGGAAGTTTCTTATCACCGCATTCGTGAGCGTCGCGATAGCGAGGAAGATCGCAAGCTCGGTGAAGTTGCCGCTGAAGAGCGCGAAGAGTTTGTTGAAGAAATTCGTGGGCGTGTTGAAGTTGCAACACCGGTTCAGATTGTGCGTGCACCAGTAGAAATTCCAAAGAGTGCGCGAGTGGAGCGCGAAAAGCAGCAGCCACTATTTGTGGATATCCCCGATTCAGAACTGCCGCCGCTAGCATTGCTAGATCCGGTTCCGGAAGCTAAGGAAACTATCTCCGCAGATGTATTGGAATTCACTTCGCGCTTGATTGAGCGTAAGTTAGCTGAATTCAATGTGCAGGTAACTGTTATTGCTGCTTACCCTGGTCCTGTGGTGACTCGCTATGAGATTGATCCAGCGGTAGGTGTTAAGGGTAGTCAGATTGTGAATCTATCCCGTGACTTGGCTCGCTCCTTAGGCGTTGTCAGTATGCGCGTGGTGGAAACAATTCCCGGTAAAACTTGCATGGCCTTGGAGTTGCCAAATCCAACACGTCAGTCTGTGTACTTATCTGAGATTTTGACTTCGCAGGTCTACAACGACAACCATTCTTTATTGACGCTTGCTTTAGGTAAAGATATTTCTGGTAGTCCAATGGTTGCTGACTTGGCGAAGATGCCGCACTGCTTAGTTGCTGGTACTACTGGTGCTGGTAAATCTGTTGGTATCAATGCCATGATTTTGTCCCTCCTCTTTAAGGCTAAGCCTGATGAAGTACGTCTCATCATGATTGACCCCAAGATGTTAGAGATGGCGATCTACGACAAGATTCCGCATTTGCTTTGCCCAGTAGTAACGGATATGAAGCAGGCATATAACGCGCTCAACTGGGCCGTGAATGAGATGGAGCGTCGCTACAAGCTCATGAGTAAGTTTGGCGTACGTAACCTTGCAGGCTTTAATAAGAAGATTGCTGAAGCCGAAGAGAAGGGTGAGAAGCTTACTAATCCATTTAGCTTAACCCCGGAAGATCCAGAACCTATCTATAAGGCGCCAGTCATCGTGATTGTGATCGACGAGTTGGCTGACCTGATGATGGTCTCTGGCAAGAAGATTGAAGAGTTGATTGCCCGTATTGCTCAAAAGGCTCGTGCCGCTGGTATTCACTTGGTGCTGGCTACACAACGTCCAAGCGTTGATGTGATTACTGGTTTGATTAAAGCCAACGTACCAACTCGTATTTCATTCCAAGTCAGCAGCAAGATTGATAGCCGCACAATTTTGGATCAGCAGGGTGCAGAAACGCTCTTGGGTATGGGTGATATGTTGTACATGGCACCAGGCACTGGATTGCCAGTTCGTGTGCATGGCGCCTTTGTATCTGATGATGAAGTGCATCGTGTGGTTGAGTGGCTCAAAGAGAAGGGTGAGGCCAACTATATTGATGGCGTTCTCGAAGGTGCCGACGAGTCTAATATTGACGCGCTAACCGGTGAGAGCGGCGGCGAAGCTGACCCGCTTTATGATCAAGCGGTTGCTATTGTTCTAGAAAACAAGCGCCCATCGATTTCTTTGGTGCAACGTCATCTCCGTATTGGTTACAACCGTGCGGCACGCCTCTTAGAGGATATGGAAAAGGCGGGCCTCGTTTCTAAGATGGGTAATGGCGGTAATCGCGAGATTCTTCATCGCCCTTCGGAGTAATTCCCTTTGCAAAAATTCTGGTCTGCGGTGTTCATTGGTATTGCGTGTATTGCTCTGTCTAACTCAGTACTGGCAGAAGGCGAAACAGGCTCTGAACAGTTGCGTCAATTTGTTCGTAATTCCAAAACTGCCGAGGGTGACTTTGTACAGCAGCAGTTACGAGCACCTAAGGCCAATGAGCCACAAGATAAAGGTCTGAAGGTGGTACGCCAAACCCAAGGCCATTTTGTTTTTCAAAGACCGGGTCGTTTTGTTTGGGAAACACAAAAGCCTTACGAGCAAAAACTCATTACCAATGGAAGTCAATTGGTCTTATGGGATAAAGATTTAAATCAAGCAACCATTCGTCCTGCAGGTCAGGCTTTAGCTGCAACACCAGCCGCAATATTGTTTGGTGAGACCTCTCTTGACCAGCATTTCGATTTAATTGATGGTGAAGAGCGTTTGGGAATGAAATGGGTTGCATTAGCACCCAAAAAAGATCCTGGCGCCAAGAATAAAAATGATCTGCCTTACACAAAGATATCGATTGGTATGAGCAACGGCCTACCAAAGGCTTTGGAGCTAGTAGACGGCTTAGGCAGCGTGGTGTTGGTGACTCTGGATAAGATTCAACTAAACGTCAATCTGCCGGCTCATCGCTTTAATTTCACGCCTCCTGCGGGAGCCGAAGTCTTGCGCTTAAACTAGAGTCTAAATAGTCCATAACAGATTAACCCCTATTCATTGAGTGTTACATGATTGATCCGCAACTACTTCGTAAAGATATCGCCGCAGTGCAGGCGCGTTTAGCTACGCGTAAATTCCAGTTGGATATTGAGAAATTCAACACCCTTGAAGCTGAGCGCAAATCTTTGCAAACTCGCACCGAAGAGCTGCAGGCAAAACGCAATCAGCTATCCAAAGCAATTGGTATGAAAAAGGGCAAAGGCGAAGATGCTTCTGCCGAAATGGCTGAGGTTTCTCAAGTCAATGTGGATATGGAATCTGGTGCCGCACGTTTAGCTATATTGCAAGCAGAGATATCAGACTTCTTAATGGGCATTCCAAATCTACCAGACGAGTCTGTTCCAACCGGTAAAGATGAAACCGAAAATAAAGAAATCAAGCGTTGGGGTGAGCAACCAATTTTTGATTTCGAGATTAAGGATCACGTTGATCTTGGAGGCCCGCTAGGATTGGATTTCGAAGTGGCGGCGAAGATTAGCGGTTCACGCTTTGTTGTGCTCAAAGGACCTATTGCTAGATTGCATCGCGCTCTAGCGCAATTCATGATTGATACACATGCAAGCAATCATGGCTATCAAGAGGTCTATGCGCCTTACATGGTCAACGCTGCATCTATGCGCGGTACCGGTCAATTGCCAAAGTTTGAAGAGGATCTCTTCAAGGTTCCTCGTCAAATGGGTGGTGAGAGCGGAGATGGCGAAACTAAAACTGAAAACTTTTACCTCATTCCTACCGCAGAAGTGCCCGTAACCAATCTTGTGCGTGATGAGATTGTGAATGCGGATACGCTCCCTTTAAAGTTCGTTGCCCATACACCTTGTTTCCGTTCTGAAGCTGGCAGCTATGGCCGTGATGTGCGCGGCATGATTCGTCAGCATCAATTTGACAAAGTTGAGTTAGTACAAATCACCAAACCAGAAGATTCTATGCGGGCACTTGAGGATCTAACTGGTCATGCTGAACGAATCTTAGAGCTTCTTGAGTTGCCATACCGCAAAGTTTTGTTATGTACTGGTGATATGGGTTTTGGTAGCACTAAGACTTATGACTTAGAAGTGTGGGTGCCATCACAAAATGCTTACAGAGAGATTAGTTCTTGTTCAAGCATGGGTGATTTCCAGGCGCGCCGCATGCAAGCTAGATTTAAAGCAGGGCAAGGTAAGCCAGAATTAGTTCATACCCTCAACGGTTCAGGATTGGCTGTTGGTAGGGCATTGGTTGCGCTGATTGAGAATAAGCAACAAGTAGACGGCAGCATTGCAATCCCGAAAGCATTGCAGCCTTACTTAGGTGGCCTGGAAGTTCTTAAGCCGGCTTAAGTTGAGTAGGCTACCTCTACCGCTGAAAAACCATCCCAAAGCTATAATTTGCTGTCGGTTCGGAGAGGTGGCAGAGTGGTCGAATGTACCTGACTCGAAATCAGGCGTACTAGCAATAGTACCGAGGGTTCGAATCCCTCCCTCTCCGCCATATTTTTAATTCCAATTTAGGAATTCACTATGAATTTCTTTCGTTACATTCTTTTTATTCTGATTGCGGTCGCTATTGGCGCCTGCTCAACGCCACCAAGTCGATTTGGTGTGTATCAGCAATCGGATGGAACCATTGGTGTGCATGCACCCAAGGATGCAAAAGAGGAAGAGGCTCAAGACGTTGCACTTGCGGAGTGCAAGAAATTAGGTAAACGCAATGTAACGATTATTGATAGTCGGAAAACGGTCAATGACCGCTTTCCGATGACGTACAACTATCTGTGTAGATAGGTTTTGTTGAGCTAGTGGGTTAACTTAAAAGCCACTTTTTGATGGATTTATTAACGCACATCGCATCTAAGGCAAGCCCAAAGAATTCAGAGCCATTGGTGACCATGTTTTCAATGGCTTCCACCTTGCCAGATTTGATTCCCCGCAAGTAAGTTGCAGCACGGTAGCGCAAGAAGTGCTCCGTTTCACCTTCTTCATTCTCGGTAGTGCAGATTTCTAGGTTGCCATAACGAGTTTCAGGGTTGATATTCAGAACAGAAAGCTCAATAGCACCCAATACCTTGCTGGGGATTGGAATCGGAACATAAGAGTAAAGTGATATCAGCATTTCTTCTTCATCTACTTCGATGATGTGATCGATATCCAGTACGTCCTGTTCAGTCAGCTCGGTTTCGCCAGAGTCGCCACCACCAAAAGTGGATTCAAACTGCAACATGGCGGTATTGCTATTCTTGGAAATCTCGATCATGTCAGGATAGCCAAGCAAACCTTTCCACCAATACATGAGCGAGAAGGTGCAGGGCTTCACTTCAACCAATCCCTTTTTGGTGGATTTAGCAAAGTAAAGACCATAAAACTCATCATCCTTCTCTAGACCATATTGATCTACTTTAGGTGATTTGTTGGTGGTCTTCTTGCTTGTTTTTGCCGCCGCCTTTTTTGCTGCCGGTTTTTTAGCGGCAATTTTCTTTGCAACAGTTTTCTTGCTTGCTACTTTCTTAACTGTAGGTTTCTTAGCTGCTGGCTTCTTTACTGGTTTTTTAGCAACTGTCTTTTTAGTAACTTTCTTGGCGGGAGTCTTTTTCACCGCTTTGCTAGCCACTTTCTTTTTTGTTGCCGTCTTCTTTGTGGCCATGATATGTTGCCCTTATGCTTTGGTTATTAAAGTGTGTATTTAGTAGTATCAACTTATTAATACTACCGCAAATTAATCACGCGATATGAATGACCTTAAGATTAATAAAAATATTATTTTTGTGTATTGTTCTTCGGGGTTGAGGTTGATACACTAAAAGTGTCTTGAGTAGGGTAGTAAATGCTCAATGCATTTTTATTTCGTTACTTTTAAATGGGAGATTCTATGTTTCCGGAATATCGTGAATTAATTACCAAGCTTAAAACCACCGACCGCCACTTTTCTCATTTATTTGATAAGCACAACAACCTAGATGCCAAGATTCTTCGTATGGAAGACCATAATGAGCCGAGTACTCCAGAAGAAATTGAGACTCTTAAGAAAGAAAAGCTTCTATTGAAGGATCAGATCTACGCAGTACTCAAGAAGGCTAGCGCCGCCTAGTGATTTAGAGGGGCTTAAGCCTTCTTTAGGAAGCAGGCTTTTAGTAGCATATTGCCTGCTTCTGTTTTGCAATCCACCTCATGGTCTCCCGAGACCAATCGAATGCCCTTAATCTTGGTGCCAACCTTAAGGGTGGTTGAAGAGCCCTTTACTTTGAGGTCCTTGATCAGTGTCACGGTATCTCCATCGGCTAGTAAGTTGCCATTGGCATCTTTGACGACTAAGCCGATTTCTTCTTCCTCGACTGCCGTCATAGGCCATTCATGTCCACACTGAGCGCAAATATAGTTATCGCCATCGGGGTAGGTCATGTCCTCTTGACAAGCGGGGCACTTTGGAAGGTTATCTGTATTCATGGATTGGGTTAATTAAAAAATGAGGCCACTTACGAATAGGCTGAAGATGGAAATAAAGATGCTTGCGAAGAAAGCGGTCCAGAAGCTAGAAATCGTAAATCCGCTAACCAACGCAGATACCAGCATCAATACCAATGCATTAACTACCAATAGGAACAACCCAATTGTCACAATCGTTAATGGGAGTGTAAGTAGGATGAGCAAAGGCTTCACTACCGCATTGGCAAAACCCAAGAGTAAGGCTGCAATTAATAGAGAGCCACCATCAGCAAACTTCAGGCCACTAAAAATATAGCTCGCTACCCATAGAGAGAGGGATGTTAGACCCCATTGAACTAAAAACAGTGTCAGGTTGCCCATACTGGACTCCTTTGATAATGGTTATTAATAAATTTTTAACGATATGGTATCAGCCGCATTAATAATGCGGCGGAATTTCATCTTTAAGGCTGCCGCCACCTGAGCCGCTAGCGCTAGCCTGTTCTTTAATGGCTTTTAGCTCTCTATAGAGAAATTCAATTTGTTGCTGCTGTTTGTAGACCGTCTCATTTAGTTTTTCAATGAGATCTTCGGTAAAGCTTAGTTTGATTTCGAGATTGGTAATTCGATCGTCGGTCATGTCTTGCCTTCATTATTCAGTGATAAGTTCAAAGCGACCATCTTCCATTTCCGTTTTAGGCCTAATCCAAAAATCATGGGATTGCATGGATTCATAGACGTAAGCCGGCTCGAGGGTAGCTTCCACGTTGGCTAGCAAAAGAACTTTATAAAAACCACCAGTCTTTATGTGTCGCAGCTTAGCGCCAGGCTTAAAGATTCCATCGTCTGGATCGGCCATTTTGGGTTTACTCATAAAACGCACTTTCTCGGTATGATTTGGTGATGGCAAATTCTGTTCCGTACTCTATTCTAGATATATCTCCTATTCCCCAAGGATTTACCGCGGCCGATGCTTTGCGCAATTCCTTGGACGTAGCGCAGCATGCAGAGCAGTGGGGCTATTCGCGCTATTGGGTGGCCGAGCACCACAATATGACTGGTAACGCCAGTTCAGCCACGGCTGTATTGGTTGGCCATATCGCTAGTGGCACTACCAAGATTAAAGTGGGTTCTGGCGGGGTGATGCTGCCTAACCACGCGCCTTTAGTGATTGCGGAGCAATTTGGCACACTCGAATCTCTATACCCTGGGAGAATTGAATTGGGGTTGGGTAGGGCGCCTGGTACAGATCAAATGACTGCGAGGGCATTGCGCCGTGATCTATTGGGAAGCGATGATCGCTTTCCTCAAGATGTTCGTGAGTTACAGCACTACTTCGGCCCTATCCAAGATGGGCAGTCTGTAAAAGCAATTCCAGGAGCAAACACCCATGTACCCATTTGGATTTTAGGATCCAGTCTCTATGGTGCCCAGCTAGCCGCGCATTTTGGCTTGCCTTATGCATTCGCATCGCACTTTGCGCCAGATCATTTATTGGAGGCAATGTCGATTTATCGAGACTTATTTAAACCTTCAGAGCAATTGGCAAAGCCGTATTCTGGATTTGTGATGAATGTTGTTGCAGCCGATACAGATGAAGAGGCACAATATCTATTTACAACCTTGCAGCAGAATGTCGTGCGCATGCGTCGTAACACTCGAGGCCAACTGCCGCCACCTATTGAGAATTTAGATGATTTTTGTGATCCCCATGAGCAAGCGGCTGCGGCCCATACCTTGCAATGCTCGTTGGTAGGTTCGCTAGATACCATTCGGGAGGGGATGCGTACATGGCTGGATCGTACGGGTGCCAATGAGATTCTTTTCACAGGGCAAATTTTTGATCACAAGGCACGTCTCAAATCATTTGAGATTGCGGCTCAAGCGGCTCAAAGCCTTTAGTGATTCCCTGCTAATACTCAGGATTCAATTAGATGGCGTTGTAATCGGCGCTAATGACTACGTCTTCTAATGCTGCTTTCTTGGCTAGCTTCAGAAGTTCATTGTCCTTACTGAGCAATAAACAAGGCTTTGAGGTGTAAGCAAGATTTAAGAAGACCTGATCATCAGGATCTTGGCATTGCCAAGGTGCATTATTAAGCGAATCATCCTGGATGATGGTGGCTAAATTGCGCCATTCATTAAGTATTTGCTCTTGAGTAGATTGATTCAAAGAGAAGAGAGGTCTAGAGATAACATCCGCGAATTCCTCAATCGTTTTGGGTGTGGCTAAAACTTTTAATTGCTTATCTACTAAAGCAGCCTTGATGTGAATTGCTCGAAAGTCATTAAAGACAAATATATCTAGCAACACATTGGTGTCAAAAATAACGGTCTTCATCAAATCAGTTTAAAAATTAATCCTGCTGACTACGCCATATTTCTGGGGTAATTGTCATTTGACCTTGATCCGAGGATACATAGACTTCACCATCCTGAATGTTTACGTGTAACACCATGCTACGTTCTACTAGCTTATTGAGTTCTTGCGACTGTTCTGCTGGAATGGCAATTACTTGAAGATTGCGAGCGCGCGTTAATTTATTCGCAATGCCGTCCCACCAAATTTTGCTGGTTTGACCGCCATAGCAATACACAATGACCTGATCTGCGCGACCGCAAGCCTTCAGGATGCGACGTTCATCAGGCTGGCCAACCTCAATCCAGAGTTTGATTTGATCAGTGAGGTCCTTGATCCAAAGGTCTGGTTCATCGGTATCACTTAAGCCTTTAGTGAAAACCAAATCTTCATGGGCTTGCAGTGCGAAAGCGATGATTCTGATCATCATCCGCTCATCAGTTTCAGATGGATGTTTTGCAATGGTGAGGGAATGACTGCCGTAGTAGTGGCGGTCTGAATCTGCGACGTGAAGGTCGGCTTTATGGATAGTTGCGCGTAGAGCCATGGGGCATTATCGCCTTTAAATGGACGAACCCCATATTGCCGTATCATTTTAGGAATTTCTCAGCTTTGGAGCCCATATGATCACCAGCATGACTCTAGGAGTTCGCCTAGTAGCGACATTCTTGTTTGGTGTATCTGCTTTATTTAGTTCAGCAGCGAATTCTGCTGAAGCTTGGCCAACTAAGCCAATCAAAATCATCGTTCCTTTTTCGCCGGGTAGTGTTCAGGATGCTCTTGCCCGATCTTTTTCCAATGAGCTTGGTGCCGCCTTGGGCGAAGCCGTAGTTGTGGAAAACAAAGCAGGGGCAGGCGGTACCGTTGGAACAGGAATCGTTGCCAAATCAAACCCTGACGGATATACATTCTTGTTGGCTGCAGCGAGTCACAATATCAACGGTAGTCTTTTTACTAAGTTGAGTTTTGATCCTATTAAAGACTTCACTGGTGTAGCCTATATTGGTACTAGCAGTTACATCATGATGATAAATGCAGAGTTTCCTGCAAAGTCGGTGGCAGAGTTTATTGCTCTTGCAAAAGCAAACCCAGGCCAATACAACTATGCAAGCGCTGGCAATGGCAGTGCCTCGCACTTGGCGATGGCTTACTTTGACAGTATGGCTGGTATTCAGTTGGTGCATATTCCCACCAAAGGAACTGGCGATGCAATTACTGAATTATTAGCAGGTCGTGCTCAAGCAGTGATTGCAGCGAATGTGGCCGCTTTGCCATTTGCAAATGACCCGCGCATTCGGTTTCTTGGAGTCTCTTCAGAGAAGCCTTCGCCATTCGTACCAGGTGTTCCGCCCATTGGCAATACTGTGAAGGGCTATGTTTTTGATAGTTGGTTTGGATTGCTCGCGCCAGCAGGGACTCCACAAGAGGTTGTTAATAAAGTACAGGCGCAAATGAGCAGGATATTGAAACAACCTGAAATTATTGAGCGCATGAAGCGCCAGGGAATTGAGATTGGTCGTTTGACTCCCAGTGAATTAAATCAGCTATTGGTTGGAGACTATGTTCGTATGGCAAAAGTTGTTAAAGCATCAGGCGCAAAGCCTGAATAAGCAAATAGGCTGAATTAAGTCACATGATTCGAATTACCGAACTGCGCTTACCAATCGATCACGCTCCTGAATCATTGGAGGAGGCAATATTAAAGCGTCTTGGTATTACCGCAAAAGAATTAATTTCATTTGAAATCTTCAAGCGCAGTTATGACGCCCGCAAGAATGTCTCGCTTGCTTTTATTTATACCGTCGATGTTTCGGTGAAGAGCGAAGAGTCTGTATTAAAGAAATTGGCAAACGATGCTCATATCCGCCCATCGCCAGACACTAGCTATCACTTCGTAGCAAAAGCGCCAGCATCTATTAATTCGGGTGAAGTATTGCGCCCTGTAGTAATTGGGTTTGGCCCATGCGGAATATTTGCTGCTTTGTTGTTGGCCCAGATGGGTTTTAAGCCGATCGTGCTTGAGCGTGGCAAGCAAGTTCGTGAACGCACTCAAGATACTTGGGGCTTATGGCGCAAAAAGATATTGAACCCTGAGTCCAATGTGCAGTTTGGTGAAGGCGGCGCAGGAACCTTTTCTGATGGCAAGCTCTATAGTCAAATTAAAGACCCAAAGTTTTATGGGCGCAAGGTCATCAATGAGTTCGTGAAAGCGGGGGCTCCCCCAGAAATTCAATATGTAGCTAAGCCCCATATCGGCACCTTCCGCTTGGTAGGTATGGTGGAAAAGATTCGCCAAGAAATCATTGATTTGGGTGGTGAAATCCGCTTTTCACAAAAAGTGATTGGCTTCGATATAAAAAATGAGCAAATCACTGGCGTCAAAATTGAGGGGCATCCAGATTTACCAGCCAGTCATGTTGTTCTTGCCTTGGGACATAGTGCGCGCGATACTTTTAAAGCATTGCATGATGCTGGCGTCTTTATGGAGGCCAAGCCATTTTCAGTAGGATTCCGTATTGAGCATCCGCAGTCCTTAATTGATAAGGCGCGTTTAGGTCCTCATGCCGGCAATGAGTTAATTGGTGCCGCCGACTACAAGTTAGTTCACCATGCCAAGAATGGACGCTCTGTCTATAGCTTCTGTATGTGCCCTGGCGGAACTGTGGTTGCTGCAACATCAGAGCCTAATCGCGTTGTGACCAATGGTATGAGCCAGTATTCTCGGAATGAGCGCAATGCTAATGCGGGGATCGTAGTTGGCATTACGCCAGAAGACTATCCAGGTGGTCCGTTAGCGGGAATAGAATTTCAGCGCCAAATTGAATCAAAAGCGTTTGAGCTTGGCGGTGGAACCTATGAAGCGCCAGGCCAATTGGTGGGGGACTTTATCGAAGGTAGGCCATCAACTGAGTTTGGCAGAGTGATTCCATCTTACAAGCCTGGAGTTCATTTAACGGATTTGGCTCAAGCATTGCCGTCATATGCAATCGAAGCCATTCGAGAAGCTTTACCTGCTTTTGAAAAGCAGATTAAGGGCTTTTCAATGAAGGATGCTGTATTGACTGGGGTTGAGACTAGAACTTCTTCGCCATTACGTATTACACGTGGACCCAATTTCCAGAGTCTTAATATCAAAGGCCTATATCCTGCAGGAGAGGGTGCTGGTTATGCAGGTGGAATCTTGTCAGCTGGCGTCGATGGGATTAAAGTAGCAGAAGCAGTAGCACTAGATTATTTAGAATCCACACACTAATAAGCGTACATGAGCTCCAGCGCACCTCAAGGACAAACAAAAGGAAATACACAGGAAAAAGAAGTCTTGTTTCATCCTGAGTTGCTCCAGAAATTTGATATCAATGGACCGCGCTATACATCCTATCCAAGCGCCGATCGGTTTCATAATGAATTCTCAGAGCAAGATTATCTGGGGGCTCTCAAGCGAGTAGCAGGCGTTAACGAGCCTTTATCGCTGTATTTTCATTTGCCGTTTTGCCCCAACATTTGTTACTACTGCGGTTGTAACAAAATCATCACTAAAGATCATGGGCGTAGTGCCAAATACATCAAGTACCTGGCAAAAGAAATGGCGATGGTTTGCGATGCAATGGGTGTTAATAAAAAAATTCCCATTACACAACTGCACTGGGGTGGTGGTACACCTACTTTTCTATCTCATGAAGAGATGATTGAGTTAATGCAACATACTCGGCAGCACTTTGACTTATTACCAGGTGGCGAGTATTCCATTGAGATCGATCCGCGTAGAGTGTCCGAGGCAGACATTAAGCTTTTGGCCGATCTTGGCTTTAACCGCATCAGTTTGGGTGTGCAGGATTTCAATTTAGCGGTGCAGGAAGCAGTACATCGCGTTCAAACCATTGAAGAAACCCAGGCTGTAATGGATTGGTCTCGTAAGTATGGCTTTAAATCTCGTAGCGTTGATTTGATTTATGGCTTGCCCAAGCAAACCCCAGAGACTTTTAAAGAAACTGTTGATGCGGTGCTGAAGATGAATCCGGATCGCCTCTCGGTATACAACTACGCTCACTTGCCGCATATTTTTAAACCACAACGTCGTATTGCTGAAGCAGATCTTCCGCCAGCTGCGGCTAAACTGGATATTCTGTCCAACACGATCGAGAGGTTGGGTGAAGCGGGCTATCAATTTATTGGCATGGATCACTTTGCGAAACCTGATGATGAATTGGCGATCGCGCAAAGAGAGGGGAAGTTGCACCGTAACTTCCAGGGTTATTCCACACAAGCCGAGTGCGATCTATTGGCTTTTGGAATTTCTTCTATTGGCAAAGTAGATGACTGCTACTCTCAGAATGTGCGCACTTTGGATGAGTATTACGCTGCGCTAGATTCTGGTCATCTTCCAGTATTGAGGGGTTTGCGCTTAGATCAAGATGATTTAATGCGCCGAGAATTGATCGGCGAGTTAATGTGCCAGTTCAATCTAGATACAAAGCGCTTTGCAGGCCAACACCAGATCGACTTTCAGACATATTTCAAAAAAGAGATAGAAGAGCTTAAAGACCTAGAGAAGGCTGGCCTATTGGAGTGGCGTGAAGAAGATATTTATGTGCCCATTAAAGGCCGCCTACTAGCAAGGCGTGTTGCGATGACATTTGATCGTCATCTAAGAGAGTCACAAGCTAAAGGCACGTACTCCAAAGTGCTTTAGGGTAAACCTCAGTCAATTTGATCTAG
The DNA here is from genome assembly GCF_013307225.1 of Polynucleobacter tropicus. Taxonomy (NCBI): domain Bacteria; kingdom Pseudomonadati; phylum Pseudomonadota; class Betaproteobacteria; order Burkholderiales; family Burkholderiaceae; genus Polynucleobacter; species Polynucleobacter tropicus. Next base: position 789,038 of record NZ_CP028942.1, read on the forward strand.
ATCAAATAAGGGGCAAAACACTGTTGCTTTAAAACCAATAAAAAATTTTCGACGCCAACCAATTTGATTTAAGTCAAATTCCCCCAAGAGTATCAATTTCAAAATGAATGCATCGAAATTGATAACAAAAAGGAATCATCATGCGTCTTAAATCACTAGTAGCAGCAATGGCTGCGGTAGCTTCCTTAGTCCCAATCGCAGCACACGCTGCCGAAGAAAATCCTTGGATGGTTCGCGTTCGCGCGACAGACCTGCTTTGGCAGAATGGTCAATCGAATGGCGGAACTAATGGCTTAAATGCAGGCGTTCAAACAAATAATGTGCGAGCCAAAAATCAATGGATTCCGGAATTTGATATTTCTTATTTCTTTACAAAAAATATTGCAGCTGAATTAGTTCTTACTTACCCACAGCGTGTCAATATTTACTCAAATCTAACTGCTGGACCAACAGGTACAATTACTGCTTTGCCTCCATCACTTTTATTGCAATATCACTTTACAGACTTGGGCGCATTTAAGCCTTATGTGGGTGCTGGCGTGAACTACACCATATTTAGCAATAGAAATAACTTTTCCTTTGCGGCTGGCGGAACTAATTACCCAAATTCTCTTACTGTAAACCAATCAAGCGTTGGCGCAGTCTTCCAGGTAGGTGCAGACTATATGTTGGATAAAAATTGGGGTATGAATGTGGATGTTAAATACGCAACGATGAGTACTGAAGTAAATGGTGCGGGTCCGCTAGCTAGTGCTGGTAGCATCGGCAAGTTAACGCTTAATCCCATCATGCCTTCTGTTGGCGTGACTTACAAGTTCTAAGAATTCAGTTCTTAGTATCTTGAAATAGAGCCCCTTAGGGGCTCTATTTTTATTTGATCAGGGCATTGATGAGTTCTTCAAACTTTGCCTGATTAAAATTCAGATTATCAAATCGTTGAATGCTTGAATGCTGGGGTGGATCAATCCTGCGTTTGGCATATTCATCCCAATGGGCGAGCTTCCATTGATCTCGTGGATCATCACGTTTTTCCATTCGACTCTTTGCTTCGCTTTCTTCAAGATCAATCCAGGCAATGGATATCTTTGTTTGTGCTGGAATGCCAAGTGCTTCAGGGTTAAACATGCGGCCACTTTGAATCTCTTTTGAAAATGGCCCTACCAAAATGACATTGACACCCAACAACAAATTCTCTCGAGTAATATCGATTAAGCCTTGATATTCCCAATCCCTCAAATTTTGAAGATAGTAGGGGCTATCGCGATCATTGGGGTTCTGGGTTGTTAGCCCCATCACATGAGCGCTAAAAGCGCCATAGACAGTGTCTTTATCTAAAAAGAAAAAATCTTCGCCAGTGCTTTCAATAATAAGAGGCAGAGCTCTTTTAGCTAGTGTGGATTTACCTGTTCCAGCATGTCCTGCGAAAAGGATGAGCCGAGGGGCGGAGGGGGTAAGTTTGCAGACCATTTGGTATTAGTCTCGCAGAAAATGGGAGAAATTTCTTCTATTTCTCTGAAGTGACGATAATGTCGCCATGGCTTTAATCGTACTAACTGATGCAAAACTGGCTTTTGGCCATGTAGACCTCCTTGCTAACACTGCTTTTTCTCTCGAATCGGGCGAGCGCGTAGGCTTAATTGGCCGTAACGGCACCGGCAAATCTTCTTTGCTGAAGATCCTAGCTGGCATAGAGAAAATGGATGATGGACTCTTGCAGTATCAGCAAGAGCTTCGTATTGCATATGTTCCTCAAGAGCCTATATTTGAGGCAGAAGAAACAGTATTTGAGGCGGTTTCCAAGGGTGTTGCCGAAGCAAAGGCTTTGCGTGAGGAGTATGAGGCCCTTAGCGTTGGGGAATGGGATGATGCTGCTCATCATCGCTTGGATGAAGTTCAATCCAAACTCGAAGCGTTGAGTGGATGGAACTGGGAGCAGCGCGTTCACGAAACTCTAGATCGCTTGCATTTAGATGCTGACGTCAAAATCAGCAATTTATCTGGCGGTACAAAAAAACGGGTGGCACTTGCTAGGGCATTGGTTGAAGTTCCGGATGTTCTATTGTTAGATGAGCCAACCAACCACTTGGATTTAGATTCGATTGCGTGGCTAGAAGAGCTTCTGAAAGAATATCAAGGCTCTGTGATTCTGATTACACACGATCGAGCATTTTTGGATAATGTTTGTACGCAAATAGTGGAGCTAGATCGTGGAATACTACGCAGCTATCCTGGAAACTTCACGCAATACGAAGTTCTTAAAGAGCAAGAGCTAAGCGCAGAATCTTTGGCCAACGCTAGAGCTGACAAGCTCTTGGCACAAGAAGAGGTTTGGATACGTAAGGGCGTTGAAGCAAGACGCACTCGCAGCGTAGCCCGTATTGCCCGCTTGGAAAAGTTACGCGCCAGTCGCGCTGAGCGGAGAGATGCGATGGGTCAGGTGAAGCTTGCCGTTTCTGCTGGTGAGCGCAGTGGCAAGATTGTTGCCGAGTTACAAAACGTCAGCAAGTCTTACGACAAGCCAATTGTGAAGGATTTCACGGCTACGATATTGCGTGGGGATAAGGTGGGCTTGCTTGGTCCAAATGGCGCCGGCAAAACTACTTTACTGAAATTGATTCTGGGGACGATTGCGCCAGACTCTGGTTCTGCAACCATGGGCACCCGTATTGAAGTAGCCTACTTTGACCAGATGCGCGAAGGTCTTAATCTCAATGCATCTCTAGAAGACTGCATCAGCCCTGGTAGTGAATGGATTGAAATTAATGGCAATAAGAAACACGTTAAAAGTTATTTGAGTGATTTCTTATTCGCGCCAGAGAGAACCAATTCACCGGTAAGTACACTGTCTGGTGGCGAGCGCAATCGCCTTTTATTGGCGCGCTTATTTGCAAGACCTGCAAATGTGCTGGTTTTGGATGAACCAACAAACGATTTAGATATTGATACCCTCGATTTACTCGAGCAATTGTTACAAGATTACAAAGGAACTGTTTTCTTGGTCAGTCATGATCGATATTTCTTGGATAACGTAGTTACTAGCATCATCGCCAATGAAGGCGATGGCTTCTGGCGTGAGTACGAGGGTGGCTACGAAGACTGGAAGATACAAAAAGCACGTTCAGAGCAATTACGTGCAGCCAACCAAAGTCAAAAGGTTCCTGCAAGGCAAGAGCCTGCGCCAACCTCGACCCCAACTCCTAAACCAGTAGCCAAAAATAACGTGCAGAAGCTAAATGGCAAAGAGCGGCAAGAGTTAGAAGGGTTGCCAGCTCTAATTGAAGAGTTGGAGACTGAGCAAGCGGATATTGGAATTGCGATGAGCAATCCTGATTTATATAAGAACGAGCCAGAATTAGCTGCCAGTATGCAGGCGCGCTTGAGTGAGATTACAGATCGGCTTGATCAAAAGTTGCAGCGCTGGGAAGCTTTGCTAAGTCGCTCAGAATCTTAAAGAACTAGTCGCCGCGATGAAGTTGTGAGCGTAACTGCGCAATTTCATCGAGCAGATCAAGGGCTAAAGCAACGCCAGGAACATTTAACTCGAGATCGTGGGTGAGGTGAGCGGCAGTCTTAGCTCTACGCAAAGAATCTCCACTAAAACGCCAGTCTTCTGGTGATGAGCCAGTAGGGCTTAGTACCCCCTCAGTCACCCAAGCCATGATTAAATCTTCTGGCGTACGTGATGCGTGTGAGAGCTCAACAATGCTCATATGCACTTCATTCTCGACAACGCTACCTTCAATCCAAGTGATATTGCTTGTGTTTATTTGTGTCATGGCATCATCCCTTCAAATGGGTTCTAGGGTTGAAATCAAAAGCCTTCTCAAAGTTTTGATACGCCTCTTTGCGAGCATCGGTATCAGCGGGAGGTAGTGAAATAGTTGGAACTACATATAAGTCCCCAGGTTCCGCGCTTGGTATGCCTTTGCCCTTAAGGCGCATTTTTCGACCGGCAATGGTACCTGCAGGTATCTTCAGTTCCAGGGTTGATCCAGCAGGAGTTGGAACATTCACTGTGGTACCAAGGGCGGCTTCCCATGGCGCAAGAGGGATATCAATGAAGACATCTTTTCCATCGACGCGATAAATGGGGTTTGCATGAAAATCAATTTCGAGAAAGAGATCGCCTGCAGGACCTTGACCAACGCCTGGACCACCTTGTCCAGAAAGTCTGAGATTCTGACCTGCTTTAATGCCTTTTGGAATGCTTACGTCTAATTTACGTTCTTGTGTGATCACGTGACCGCTAGCATCCATGGCCGGCATGTGCAGGGCAATAGTTCGCTTAGCACCGTTATAAGCATCGGCAAGATCAATCAATATTTTGGCATGATGATCTTGCCCTTTGAAATTCATGCCTTGGCGTGTATGACTACCTTTACCGCCTTGACGATGTTTTCCTCTGCCAAATAACGATTCAAAAAATTCGCTTTGATCGCCTTCAAAGCCGCCACCATATCCAGGATGGCCACCGCCAAAGCCGCCATCGGAATATTCAAAGCCTTCATTCCAGTCTGGCGGGGGAGTGAAGTCTTGTCCATTTTTCCAGTTAGCGCCAAAGCGATCGTAAGCAGCACGCTTCTCGGTATCTTTTAATACAGCGTAGGCTTCACCAATTTCTTTGAACTTTTCTTCGGCACCAGATTCTTTATTGACATCTGGGTGATACTTGCGAGCCATCTTCCGATAGGCCGATTTGATTTCCGCCTCGGTGGCTGTGCGAGCAACACCGAGGGTCTCGTAATAATCCCTAAATTTCATATGCCTGCGTTAATTCCTCTATTAATCCTTAACCAATCAATACTGCGTTATTGGATTAATTCTACAGGCGTATTAGCTCATTACGCCAATTTGCCAAGGTACAAATTCATAGTCTCCTAGACCCAAAAGCTCACTCTTGGATGGTTCTCCAGACGCCGTTCTAAGGAATAATTCAAATATGCGTTGACCCATCTCCTGGACAGAGACTGTGCCGTCCAAAATTTCTCCGCAGTTAATGTCCATATCTTCAGTAAGACGCTGATACATAGGGGTATTCGTAGCCAATTTAAGGCATGGCGCAGGTTTAGATCCAAACATAGAGCCGCGTCCAGTAGTGAAGGCAACGAGATTCGCGCCGCCGGCAATTTGACCGGTTGCTGATACAGGGTCAAATCCAGGGGTATCCATAAATACAAAGCCTTTCGTAGTAACTGGCTCTGCATATTTATAGACTTCCATTAATGGACCAGTCCCACCTTTCATGGAAGAGCCTAATGACTTCTCAAAAATATTAGCTAGTCCACCAATTTGATTTCCTGGGCTAACTTGGCCGTTAATTTGCACATCGCGTCCAACTGAGTATTCATCCTTCCACCAACGAATACGTTTAATCAGTTTTTCACCAATTTCTTTGCTGGCTGCGCGGCGGGTAAGCGTATGTTCAACGCCATAAATCTCAGGAGTCTCGGACAAAATACCCGTACCACCATGGCGAGACAGAATATCAATTGCTGCGCCCAGTGCTGGGTTGGCTGTAATGGATGAGAAGCCATCAGAGCCTCCGCACTGAAGGCCTACTGTAAGGTGACTTGCAGATACTGTTTGGCGTTTAGCTTTATTTGCTTCAGGCAACAAGGCTTTAACTGCTTCAATACCGGCTTCAATGGTTTTGCGTGTACCGCCAGACTCTTGCATGATGAAGGTGTGCAAATTGGAGCCTTCTTTTAGGTCCTCTTGCTCCATTAAGCCTTTTAGTTGATTGCGCTCGCAACCAAGACCCACAATTAATGCAGCAGCAAGGTTAGGGTGACGAGCATAGCCTGCCATAGTGCGACGAAGTAACTGCATCGGCTCGCCACTCATTTCCATTCCACAACCGATACCGTGGCTAAACGCAACAACCCCATCAACATTCGGAAAATCTTTTAAACGTTCGGGGGTGAAATACGCCGCAATTTTGTTTACTACAGTAGCGGAGCAGTTAACGGTCGACAAAATACCAATGAAATTACGAGTGCCCACTTTGCCATTTGCTCGGACATAGCCTTGGAAGGTTGCGCGCTCAGATTCGGGCAGCATTTGAGTGGGCTTGTATTCGCTGGCATGCGCATAATCGCGATCAAATTCACGGAACTCGGTATTGTGGCTGTGAACCATCGTGCCGGGCTCAATATCCGTATTGGCAAAACCAACGGTGACGTTGTATTTAAGAATGGGTTCACCTTTAAGAATCTTTTTGGCGGCAATTTTGTAGCCTGCAGGTACTTGGCTGCGACTTGTAAAGTTTTCGCTAGGCACTTCAGTGCCAATGCCCACATCTATTCGAGCAACAACGATGTTGTCGTTCGGGTGTAGGCGGATGATTGGGCCGGCTAATTTTTTTTCAGAGATTTCAATCATGGAATGCTTTCTAGTAAATGAATTTAATTATTCTGCAGTGGCGCCAGATTTCTTGACGATCGGGCCCCATTTGGCAACTTCAGATTTGATGTAATCACCTAGCTGGCTGGGAGTGCTAGTGACAATGTCAAATCCTTTGCCATTGATCTGACTTTTAATCTCGGGATTATTTAATACTGTATTCAATTGAGAATTGAGTTTGTCAATAATTGCCTTTGGGGTGTTAGCAGGGGCAACAATCGCGTACACCAACTCAACTTCAAACTTTGGAAGAAATTCAGAAATAGCTGGGATATCAGGCGCGTTTGGCGAACGCTTAAGGCTCGTGATTCCTAATGGAATTAATTTTCCTGAACGAACATAAGGAAGCGCTGCAGGCGTGCCAACTAAAGCTGTTTCAATCTGCCCACCCAGTACATCGGTAAGTGCTGGCGCTGCGCCTTTATATGGAACGTGCAGGATGTCGGTTCCTGCTTGTGTATTAAAGAGCTCACCACCTAAATGCAAGGGGGTGCCTGCACCCGAGGAAGCAAAGCTAACTTTGTTTGGATTTGCTTTAGCGTATGCAATAAGTTCGGGGATCGTTTTAAAAGGGGCTGAGGGATTGGCAACAAATAACAATGAGGAAGAAGCAACTAATGAGACTGGTGAGAAATCTTTGATGAGGTTGTAATTCAGCTTTTTGTAAAGAGTTTCATTGATAGCTTGAGTTCCTACCATCATTAAAAACAATGTGTAGCCATCTGGTTTTGAATTTGCCACGTACTCTGCCGCTAAGTTAGCGCCAGCGCCTGGTTTGTTTTCAATAATGATGGGTTGCCCAAGATTTTCACCAAGCTTTGGTGTGAAGCCTCGAGCCAGAACATCAGAAGGGCCTCCAGCTGCGAATGGAATAACCAATTTAATCGGCTGAGAAGGGTAGCTTTGAGCTTGCACATTAAAGGCAAAGCAAATACTGACTAGCGACAATGCTAAAAATACTTTTCTCATGTAATGTTCTCCCTAATTATTTTTTTAATCGTTTCTTTTAGTGTATTAGTTAATTTTTAATATGAAAATTACTCAGGCTCTCATTTTTCCGTTATCCATCCCATTGATTGAGCCAATCAAGATGGCTAAGGAAGTGATCGTTGATGCCAAAACTGTATTGGTAGGCTTGACTGATGAAGATGGCCGCCAAGGTTGGGGGGAAGCGTCAGTAGCGCCTCTGATGACGGGCGAGACCCTTGATAGTTTGCTTGCCAGTGTTAAATACTTGGCGGAAAAAGTACGCACAACAGAATGGGCTGATCCCAAAGGATTTATTAGCCAGCTTGATGCAATTCTATATGGCAATCCATCCGCAAAGTCTTGTTTAGAAATGGCATTGCTTGATTTATATACACAAAAGAAATCCATTCCTCTTTGGAAATACTTACAGTCATTAAGCAATGGAAATGCTGTAGCAAGTCCAAATGAGATACCACTCCTAAGAATGCTTGGTGGCAGTTTAGAAAAAGAGATTGAAGATGCAAAAACATTTCGCCAAGCTGGATTTAAGCATTGGAAAATCAAGATTGGACTTTTATCTTTAGATGAAGACTTGCATCGCGTTAAGGTATTGTCTGAGTTGTTAAAGGGCGATGTCGTTTCAGTTGATGCCAATGGCGCCATGTCTTTAGAAGATGCAATTTGTTTCTGCGAATCTACAGAAGCTAAAAATTTATCTTTCGCAGAGCAATTGATCAATGCGAATTCTTCTCTAGAGGATTTTGTGAAACTTAAGAAGCATTCTGCAATCCCCATTGCTTTGGATGAATCTATCCATGGCATCCAAGAAATTGAAGAGTTTATGAAGGCTAAAGCTTTTAATGGGGCAAGTCTTAAATTGATTAAAACGGGCGGGATTCTAGAAGCGTGGACTTGCGCCCAGACCTTGCGTGAAAAGAGTTTTAAGCTTAATTTGGCATGCAAAGTTGCGGAAACATCCTTATCGGGTGCGGCAACTGCTTCAATTGGCTTTGCCTTAGGCGAGGTTCCCTGGGGATTTAGCATGTCAAATCAATATCTACAGTTTGATATTTGCGACAAGCCATTGCGAGCCAATCAGGGGCATTTGGATTGCGCCCAAATGAATATCGTTGGGGTTGGCATTACTCCCAATATCAGTCGCGTTAAAGATGCTGTGGCCCAAGGTTATTCAACTATTCAATATTAAGAACATCAAATGCAGCTTTTAATCTGCGTGAATAAGAGTCGGATACCTGAGCAATTTCTTCGGGGCTCCACTTACGAAAACCTTCACCGGCTTTCATGCCAGTTTTACCATCAGCCATAAGTTGTACAACCTTCGGTGGTAGGGTGGTGATGTTTGAAAGGGATGGGTAGATCTCTTTTGCGGCATTAGCCATTCCGTCCCAGCCTGAGATTTCTTTTTGCGTCATTGGACCAACGGCTGCATAACGAAATCCAAAGCTATAACGTACTGCATCGTCGATATCCTCTGGAGTAGCAATACCTTCCTGCACTAGCGACAAAGCCTCTCTCATGAGGGCATGTTGAATGCGGTTTGCCAGAAATCCTGGAATATCTTTCTTAACTAGAACCGGCTTCTTATCAACCGACCTATAGAGCTCACAAGCTTGCTCCGCGTATTGAATATCTGTCTTTTGACCCATGACAATTTCAACTAATGGCACTACTTCGGCAGGCATGAAGTAGTGTGCGCCCATCATGCGGTTTGCAGTTTTCAAGCCCTCAGCTATTTTGCTGATTGGGAAACCGGAGCTATTGCTTCCAATGGGAATATTTGCTGGAACTACTTGATCTAGATATTTGAAAACCTCTTGTTTTAATGCAAGGTTCTCTGCAACGGTTTCGATGACCCACATGGAATCATTCCACCCCTGGTATTCCTCCACTATTCCAACGACCTGCTGCTTCTTGATGTCAGCTTGATCTTTGGTGGCATTGTCTCCTTCCACGCCAATTTTCTTTGCAAGGGTGAGGGCCTTATCAAGGCAGGCCTCCGCCTTTTCTTTATTTCTTCCAAGGATGGTTACAGGGATGCTGCGGGCTAAAAATCCAGCGGCAATACCTGCGCCCATGATTCCGGTTCCAACAACGACTACAGATTTCATATTTATAAACCTATACGGCTAAGTAATTATTTGATTAGAAGGTGATGCGTTAATAATTGCGTAAGATTAGCATTAATTATGGTTTAATAGTGAAACCTTAAAAATAACTTATCCGTATAACTAATTCGAGGAGACAAAGCGTGACCATGCATAACCCCTTCCAGCCAGTAGAAAAAATCAAAACGGAAGTTTTTGCAACAATGCCAGAGAAATTCAGAAAGAAATCTCGTACTGGCTGGTCAGATCCAAACCGTCAGGGAGCAGAAGTAGAGTGCTTCTTGGAGGGCCCATCCTTTGATCGCGAAGGTAACTTGTGGTTTGTTGATATCCCCTTTGGCCGCATTTTCAGAATCGACACCAAAGGCAATTGGGAATTAATTACTCAATATGATGGATGGCCAAATGGATTGAAGTTCCACAAAGATGGTCGCGCATTCATTTGTGACTACAAAGCAGGATTGTTGGCTTTAGATCCAAAAACAGGAAAAATTGAAACTATCCTGGGATCCATGTATAGCGAGAACTTCAAGGGTTTAAACGACCTTCACTTCGCATCCAATGGTGACCTATATTTCACGGATCAAGGTCAGACCGGCATCGCAGATCCAACAGGACGTGTATTCAGATTGCGTGCAAACGGTCAATTGGATCGCTTGGCGTTAAACGTTCCAAGCCCTAACGGCATTACTTTAAACACTCAAGAGAAGCATGTATTTGTTGCAGCTACTCGATCACAGCAAATTTGGCGTCTACCTTTAATGGCCGATGGTTCGGTTTCCAAGACCGGTGTGGCTATTCAGTTAACTGGTGGTGTTGCAGGTCCTGATGGTATTGAGATGGATTCTGAGAATGGTTTGTTGGTATGCCACCTGGGAATCGGCATCTGGAGATTTGACAGCAACATGCTGCCAACCCATTTAATCTATTCCGAGAACCCACATCACCACCACTTAGCAAATATGTGCTTTGGTGGCCCTGACAATAAAGATCTCTACATTACCGAATCTTTGTCAGGCGATATTTTGAAAGTAACTTTGCCAGTGGCTGGCAAAAAAATGTTTGGACTTTCCTAAATTGTCTGAGCGATTGCCGTTATACAAGTCTCTAGCGAATACGCTAGAGCAACGTATTTATAACGGAGACTGGCCGGTGGGGTCTGTCTTGCCTGCTGAGGCAGACCTGTGCCGAGACTTTGGGTCTAGTCGACATACTTTGCGACATGCTTTGCAGATTTTGGAAGCGAATGGATTGATCTATCGCCATCAAGGCGCACCTACAAAAGTCGTATCCCGCCAACGTTTGCGTCGTTTCACGCAAAGCTTTAATTCCCCGATTGATATTTTGAGCTATTCACGAGATACCTATCGCGAGAACTTAGTTGAGGAATATATCGAGTTAGATCAATCCTTGAGTCAAATCGTTGGCGCTCCGGTTGGATCTTCTTGGTATCACATTGGTGGAATACGCAAACGCCAAAAGCTGGAAGAGGTTATTGCGTGGACAGATATTTATATCCTGCCGCAGTTTGCATCTTTGACTAAAGACCCTGAGCACACTCAAGTAATGGTGTACGAGCAGATTGAAAAGAAATATGGGGCTCGTATTGAACGTGCTGAAGTGGATGTTTATGCAGGAGCCGCATCGCCTGTTATTTCCAAAAAGTTGAATATAGAGCCCAATGCCTCATGCTTGGTAATTATTCGTCGCTATTTTGATGACCAAGATAAGTTGTTTGAGGTAACGGTCACGCACCATCCAGAAAATAAATACAAATACAGCATGGAATTTAAAGCGAGCTCAGAGGTATAAATCACGATGAAATATTTATCCATTGCAGATGCAGAAGGTTTTATTGCTAGTGCTCTTGAAGCGGAAAAAGTGCCTGCAGCGGATGCGAAAATTATTGCTAATTTGATGGTGCAGTCAGATTTGGCTGGTGCTGATGGGCATGGCATCTTCCGATTACCCGCTTACCTGAAGAGAATTCGTGCTGGCGGTGTAAATCTTCAGCCCAATATTCGTGTTGAACGTGAGCAGGGTGCGACGGCACTTATTAATGGCGACAATGCATTAGGTCATTTAGTTATGAATCGCGCAGTAGAGCTAGCGCTTGAGAAGGTGAAACAACACAGCGTCTGCTGGATTGGCAGCCATTTTGGAAATCATTCTGGCGCTGCTTCGGTTTATGTTCGTAAACTAGCCGAGCAAGGATATATTGGCATTTACATGGCTGTAGGTAATGCAAATCATATGGCTCCATGGGGTGGAATTGATTTGCTCTTATCAACCAACCCGATTGCTATTGCGGTTCCTGCTGGCAAAGAGCCGATTGTCTTGTTGGATATAGCAACTACAGTCGCCGCCTACGGCAAAGTAAAAGTGGCCGCGCAAAAGGGCGAATCCATTCCTGATGATTGGATGATTGATAAACAAGGCAAACCGATTACAGATCCTAAGCGATCTGCTGAAGGCTCTTTATTGCCTATCGGTGGTTACAAAGGCTATGGTTTGGCGGTCATGATTGGCCTATTGGCTGGTGCTTTAAATAATGCGGCAGTAGGCAAGGGAACTATTGATTTCAATGCTCACCATGATTTGGTTACCAATACTGGGCAAACGATTATTGCGGTGGATCCAAGCGCTTTTGGCAACAAGGATGATTTCATTGCTCGGGTGATTGAGTTGGTGAATGATTTAAAGAGCTCAACAACCCTTCCGGGTGTTAAGGAAATTCGTGTGCCAGGAGAAGGTGCCGCCAAAACTATGGCAGAAAGACAGAAACTGGGCATACCAGTTTCGCCCGAACTATTAGATGCCTTAAATGCCTGCGCTAGAGAATGCGGAATCACATCACTAGTACTGTAAAAATTCTGGAGGAGACAATATGTTTAAAAAAATATATATAAAAACATAGCAATTAGTGTGGCGATCACCGGCCTTTTGGTAGGAGCAGTCAATGCTGCCTATCCAGACAAACCGATCAAGATGATGATTGGTTATGCGCCAGGTAGCTCAACCGATATCGTAGGCAGAATGATTGCGAACGATTTAAGTATTGCGCTTAAACAACCAATAGTTGTTGAAAATCGTGGTGGTGCAGCGGGAAGTTTGGCTGCTGAAGCAGTCGCCAAAAGCGCTCCTGATGGCTACACCATCCTATTTGCTCAAAACGGTTTAGCAATTAATGTTGCCGCAAATCCAAAATTACCTTTTAACGGCCAAAAAGATTTATTGCCTGTAGTAGGTGTTGCGGCCACTCCTCACATTTTGATCGTGAACAATAATTCTCCGGCAAAAACCGTGGCTGATCTAATGGCAATGCTGAAAGCGGATCCGGGTAAATTGAGTTTCGGTTCTTCTGGTATTGGAAATTCTGATCATATGGCAGGCGAGTTATTTCTGGCTACCACTGGTTTACAGGCCATTCACGTGCCTTATAAAGGTGGCTCACCTGCAGCGACAGATTTAGTAGGAGGTCAAATTGATTTCTATTTCGCTGGTATGCCAGTAGGTCTTCCTCTTTATAAAGGTGATAAGGCGAGAGCTTTAGCAGTGACAAGTAAGAATCGTTTTAGTGGTGCCCCTGAGTTAATAACCATTCAAGAGGCTGGAGTGAAGGGTTATGAGATGGCTTTGTGGCAGGGCATGTTTGTTCCAGCTGGAACTCCACAAAATATTGTCAAAGCACTTAACAATTCAACTCTGAAAATTCTGGAAACTCCTGAGATGAAGGAGCGTTTTCAAAAGGCAGGCGTACAAATCGCGCCTATGGATACCAAGCAGTTCTCAGAACTTTACTTTTCCGATATTGCTAGGTGGAAAGTGGTGATGGAAAAAGCCAAGATTAAGCTCGACTAAATCTAAACCCAGTTTTACCGATTAAGCGCTGAGGTCAAATACCAAGACTTCGGCGCTTTTTCCATTCAAAAACGTTAAGTCAGCTTCATTCTGAATAAGAAGCGCATCGCCACCATTTAATTCCTGGCCATTAACTTGAAGTGAACCGCGAATAAGGTGAACGTAGGCTTTACGACTCGTGTCTAATTTCAGATTGGCTGACTGCTCACCGTCAAAAAGTCCCGCATACATTTTGGCATCAGCCGAAATGCTGACTGATCCCGCCTCGCCGGTAGGGGAGGCAACTAAACATAGCTTTCCATCCTTATTGGCAGCGGGAATTGTTTTTTGTTCATAACTGGGCGTAATTTCTAATTGATTGGGTTCAATCCAGATTTGTAAAAAGTGCGTGGTTTGGTCTTTGGCGTGATTGAATTCGCTATGCATTACTCCGGTTCCGGCGCTCATGCGTTGCACATCGCCAGGAGGAATCCCTTTAATATTTCCCATGCTGTCTTCATGTGCCAATTCGCCTGAGAGTACATAGCTAATGATTTCCATATTGCGATGGCCGTGTTTCCCAAACCCCATGCCAGGTGCAACGCGATCTTCATTAATAACGCGTAAATTTCCCCAGCCCATAAATCGGGGATCGTGATAACCAGCAAAGGAAAAGGAGTGAAAGCTTTTGAGCCAACCATGGTCGGCATAGCCTCGCTCTTGGGATTTTCGGAGAAGTAGCATATTGAGCGTCGTTTCTTGGTTATTCCTATATTAAGCACATTATCATTAGCTTTTGGAATATTTGCTAAATGGTAGGCCATGGGAAGTTTTAAAGAGAATACTCGTGAAACCTTTTTGGGGTTGGCTGAGACAGTTCAAGAAAAATGGACTGACTTTATCCAGTTTCTCGAGGAGACATGGCCCTTATTGATTCTCTTACTCGCGATTTTGATGGGTATTTGGTGGTATGCAGATCCACCACCGCCTAGACATGTGCAGATGGCTACAGGATCAGCAGGCGGATCCTATGAAGATCTAGGTAAAAAATATGCTGAGTATTTTGCTGGCAAAGGCGTCACTCTTGAGCTCGTCCCAACTAACGGGGCGCAAGAAAATCTCATTCGTTTAAGTGATCGGAATGATCCTGTTCAAGCTGCCTTTGTTCAGGCTGGAGTGGAACGGCCTAAAAATATTAGCGGCATTCAATCTTTGGGTTCAATTGGCTATGATCCGATTTGGTTCTTTTATCGCGGTCCAGAAATAAAAAGCAGCGACTTTCAAGTCATCGCCGGACACTCTAATTATTTTTCTAATCGCAAAGTATCCGTCGGCGTAGAGGGCAGCGGGACTCATGCTCAGACTACTCGGATTATTAAACTATCGGGATTGGAAAAGGCCGGCCTGCAATTTGTGAACTACCCGGGTGAAAAGGCTGTTAAGGCTTTACAAGCCGGAGAGATTGATGGCGCATTTATTGTTGACGCTTTAGAGGCGCATAACGTGCAGACCTTGCTAAAGGATCCACAGTTGCATTTGGTTACCTTTAAGCGCGCAGAGGCATTCACGAAGCTATTGCCTTATGTGAAAATCTTAAGCGTCCCAGAGGGCGCATTTAATCTAGAACGTAATTTCCCAAGTCAAGATATCAAGTTAATTGCAACCACAACTAATTTATTGATTGATGACCGGATGCATCCCGCGATTCAGTTTTTATTTTTAGAAGCCGCCAGAGAAATCAATGGCAAGGAATCATTTTTTGCGAATAGGGGAGAATTCCCGTCCTTTAAAGATTCTCTTTGGCCTGAGAGCCCAGTAGCTGTTCATTATGAGAAGAATAGTTACCCGCTAATTTCTGCATATTTCCCATTCTGGATTGCGGAGTTTATTAGTCGTCTTTTGTTTATTTTCCTGCCGTTTTGTATCATCGCGTACCCAGTTCTGCGTAGCTTGCCAAGCTATCGAACTAAATTGATGTACAACAAGATTAATCGCCTCTATGGTGAATTAAAAACTTTTGAGCAAAGTCTATTATTAACTTTTGATCCTGCAAAAAGAGATGAGTACTTGAAAAAGCTGGATCTAATGGAATATCAAGCGCTCAACATCAAGGTGTCGAAACGCCTAGCGGGGGACTACTACGCCTTGCGAACCAGCATTGATTACGTTCGCAATTGTCTGAATAGGGGTATGCACCCCTATCAGTTCAATGATGCAGTGGACCCTGATCTATAGTTATTCGTTGTCCGCGTGACGGCTTGGGAATTTGTAAGACGCGTACCGAACGACAGCATTGGCTAGGGCTAAAACAAGAATAGTGATGCCCATCAGCAGGATGGCCATATCTGCTTCGTGTTTGGTGTTTACCAAATCAATAATCAAACGTGTTACCGCGGTGATGGCAACGTAAATCAGAAAGCGCACTGGCATATGGTTAGTCTTGAAATAAATTCCGACCATCGCGCCGATTTCAAGGTAGATAAATAAAAGCAGCAGATCTTCAATTGATGCAGATCCTTTGCTGACCATTCCTAAAAAGGCAACTGCTGCTGACCAAACAGTCGCCGCGCCAATACCAAACAATGCAATCCGATGAAAGAGCGAGACAAATAAATTGCCAATAGGTACAGTCCACCGTTCGATGGCGTTTTCTATTTTGGTTGCGTCTTTTGGTGAGGTTGGGGTCATATTCATAAAGCCTCCTGCATTATTGTTATTGAGCTCAGTATATTTATCGGCGTCAATAAGTAAACAAAAAAAGGGGCAAATGCACCCCTTTTTTCATAAGTGTTGACCTGGATCAACCCAAGGTATCTGCCCAGATATTGTGGGCCCATCCCCATGCATAGACCCCTTCTAGTGTTGATGGGGCAGGTGAAAGGCCGCCAGATCCCGGAACGGGCTTAAAGGTCTTCTCTGCGGCAATGTACTGATGCACGCTAGCCACATGGACTACGTCTTTCGCATTAACAAAGCTATAGCAGGTATTTGTTAATACCGGGGAAGGATTTATTTCCCAGCCGCTGAGTTCAGCAACAATTGCGGCTGCCGCCACTTTGGCATGTTGATTTGCCATATGACCAGATTTTGGCATTGCATAAGCAACCTGTATCGAATCACCTAGTACGTGAATATCTTTTTGCGCTGTTGACTCAAAGTTCAGAAAGTTCACATTGACCCAGCGACCGTTGGCATTGGCAAGGCCAGTTTTCACGGCAATGTCGCCAGCACTCATCGCGGGTAATAAGTTCAGCACATCGGCTTTGATGTCTTCTTGAATTTCAAACTTGATTGTTTTGGTTTTTGCATCAACACCGGTTACGTTGTATTTTGGTAAGTATTCAATCATGCCGGGGTACTGTTCAGCCCAGACCTTTTTAAAGAGCGCACCTTTAGAAACCACATCCTGATTGGCATCTAGGATGAGTACTTTCGACTTTGGTTTGTATTGCTTGAAATAGTTCGCTACTTGGCAAGCGCGTTCATAGGGTCCGGGAGGGCAACGGTAGGGCGCCTCTGGAATGCTAATAGCAAAGATGCCACCATCCCGCATTGCGGCTAGTTGCTTGTATAAGGTTACAGTTTCAGGACCCGCCTTCCATGCCTGCAAGGTCACTCCAGCTTTATTGGCTTGTGCGAGACCCTCAATGCTATTCATTAACAGACTAGAGCCTGGTGACAAAATGACTTTGTCATAGCGTAAGGTTTTGCCTGAGGCTAACTTGACAGTTTTTTTCTCCGGATCGATGCTGCTAACGCTGTCTTGAACAATCTTGACTCCATGGCGCTTACTGAGATTGTCATAGGGGCTGGTTATATCAGCCAGAGTGCGCGATCCACCAACTACAAGGTTGGATAAGGGGCATGAAATAAATGCGGCATTGGGTTCAATCAAGGTCACATTTGCTGTGTTATTTGAAAAAAGACGTAGATACTTCGCCGCGGTAGCGCCACCATAGCCACCACCAATCACGAGTATTTCCGCCTTTTGTAAGTTTGCATGGGCTTGGCCAGCAAAGCCTGCCAATAAGCCTATTCCAGCTGCGCTTTGTCCAATAAAGTGTCGACGATCCATGTTGGGCTCCTATTTATTTCCCAATTGCTTGGCGATGATTTCGAGTTGCTCATCGGAGTAACCTTTGGCGAGTTGCGGCATGATGGTGCCTTCGCGAGTGCCAGATTTAAATGCTTTAAGTTGATTCAGAATTTGCTCGCTACTAAGATTGTTAATTAATGGCATACCACCATTAACTACACCTTTTCCATCGGTACCGTGGCAGTTAGCGCAGGTTGCGGCAAGTCCGCGGTGATAAAGATTAGTTGCGTCTGTTGACTGTGCCTGGGTTTGATGAGAGATCAAGAAAAGATTTAAAAAACCCAAAAGGCATAAAGAGAACTTTATTTGTTTCCATTGCATGAGAACAATCTCCATTTCTAGTTGGCACCTCAGTTGGAAGGCAGCCTTGTTTAAAGCTTGTACTATCTTAATCAAGAACGAAGCAAATACGAAGAAAACGAAATTCCCTTTTAAGATGGAATTTTTATATATTCATACCCAATCAGGGGTAAACCCATTTTTGTCGCTGTAAGCCCATGCGCCTATAAACTATAGGTATGCGCGGTTCATTTACCCTCCGATATGCACTATTGACCCTGGTCTTGGCGATATTTGCCTACCTGTACGGTTTGGATAGTCGTTTTGCCCCTAAAAATGGGGATGAGTATCCCTATATGCATATTGTCAGAATGACCGCGGATTCGGGATCATGGTTGCCACTTCAGTCTGAAATGGACGGCATTAAAAATACCAAGCCACCGCTGATTTTTTGGCAGGGGATTGCCAGTACCCATTGGGCAAGTCAATGGAGTTTAGAAAACTTACGTTGGCCTAGCGTTCTATATACCGCGCTAACCGCCTTACTGCTTTTTCTATCTGTTCGCCGCTTTAGTGGAAAAACGCAAACAGGAATACTTGCCGCATTGGTTTGGCTATCTTTTTTTGCAACTTATCGCTATGGCCGACCATTTCTAACGGACCCCCCAGAAGTATTTTGGTTAAGTCTGCCATTTTTTGCGCTTCTGTATTGGGGCAAGAGCGCCTTTGAGTCGATACTATTATTCCCGGTATTGGCTGGCCTATCCCTTGGGTTTGCCTTATTTGCTAAATCCTTCGCTTATATTGTTCCTGCCGCATTTGCACTGGGCTTGTACTACTGGCATTGGCGTAAGTGGAGCATTCCCCAAACGCTCATTCGCGATCTATATAAGTTGATACTGCTTGGCATTATTGCGATTGGCATTTTCTCCTTATGGTTTTTCTTAGACCCTAACCCTGAGGCTGTTTGGCGAGAGTTTGTCTTGGGTGAAAACGCAGGAAAGTTTTCTGCTCGAAGCTCTAGCTATCTTTTGGATTTGGTGCGTGGCGGTGACAGCATTTGGATGCTAGCACTCACGACGCTTGCCAATGCTGGGCTCTTCATCTTTGTACTGATTGCAACCCTACTGCAGTGCTGGCGTGAAAGACGATTCATGTCCACAGAAGAATCATTGTTGTTATTGCTGATTGGAGCTTTTTTCTTAGTATTTAGTTTGCCAAGTCAACGATCTGCTCGCTATCTTCTTCCTGTGATGCCAGCATTTGCCACTTTGATTGCCATGCATTGGGATCGATTGCCTTTATGGGGATTCCGAATTGCATTGGTCTTGCAGGCAATCGTGCTCGCACTATTGTTATGGCTCGGAGTCAATCTTCAAATCTCTACATTAATGGGAGAGTCAGGAGCTTGGCATTACAACCCATTGCACTGGTTTCTCATGGGGTTGAGCCTATTGCTTGTGATTGCTGGATTGATCCGACGTGAGCAGTGCAAGGCTTTTGCTCTAATGGCTTGTTTTCTGGTTTATGGTGCTTTAACTAGTAGCTTGGCTCCGCTTGAGGGACAGTTGGGGCGATTTTCCGTAGAAACGATTGAGCGCGTGCAGAGTAAAGATGTATGGATTCCATGCGACTATCGCGCAAAGGATGAGGAGTATCGATTGCTACTCCCAGGAGCTCAATTGCATGGATATCTTGCTAAAGACGCCAGTGATATAGAGGGCCTCACAAAAACGTATCCAATTGTCGCCGTTCATGCGCCAATCGGAGCCGCGCCCGCATTATGTGATTCTTGTCAGTTATTGGGTCAACGCATGGAGATGAGGGCGCGTCACTCCGATGAGGAGATTAAAGAAATGCTGCTTGGAAAAATTGCTGAGCATTTATTTGTGGTCGAATACTTGGTATCTACTCCGGCGGCTAATTCTGTTGCTAGTCCAGGCTTATTGAATGTGAAGGATGTTTGCAGATGAGTCGTGTACTCGCTTTTTGCTTTTTACTTTTAGCCGCAGTGCTTGGCTTTATTCATATTGATGGTCGGCCATCTTGGGCGCCGTTTGCTACAAATGAAGGTGCTCATGAAGAGTCTGTGGGCGCATCATTAGATAAAGTTCCAGAATTAAAGCCAGGTGCTATAAAAGGTAAGCATGTTTCACAATTTACAGTCCAAGGCCCACGCATGGACTGGCTGCCTGATACAGGCGTTGCTTCAGTGCATGCAGCTTCATTAATTGCATTAAAGGATGGCGGTATTCGGGCATTTTGGTTTGCGGGTAGTCGCGAAGGCGCCCCAGACGTAGTGATTAACACCGCAGTGCTGGATCCAAAATCAAATACATGGGGTGCGCCAACTGTAGTGATGGATAGAGTTGCAGCAGAGAAAGGTCTCTCACGTTATATCGCTAAACTCGGCAATCCTGTGCCAGTGCGACTTCCTGACGGACGTTTACAACTGTTCTTTGTAACGGTATCGATTGGCGGTTGGGCTGGTAGCTCAATTTCAACGATATTTTCTGAGGATGAGGGCGCAACATGGTCTCGTCCACAACGTTTAATTACTTCACCGTTTTTTAATCTCAGTACTTTAGTTAAATCACCAGCAGTAGCATTTACAGACGGTCGCTTAGGTTTGCCTGCATATCACGAATGGATTGGTCGCTTTGGTGAATTTTTGAGATTGGATACTGCTCAGGTTCTAGATAAGCGTCGCATGAGTACAGGACGTAGCGCTATACAGCCCGTTATGTTTATCAATGATGCTCAAAGTGCGACTGCGCTTTTCAGGCAAACGCGTAGTGCAGGGCAGCCAAAACAAATTCCAGTAAGCGCCACTCAAAATGCAGGCCAATCTTGGCAATCATTGGGTGATTTAGAAGTTCTAAATCCAAATTCAGCGGTGGCAGGAGTGCTATTGCGAAACGGGACTCAATTACTGGCGCTTAATAATATTGATGCAGGGCGTTATCGCCTGGTGTTGATGATGAGTAAGCCCAAGTCAGGTGAATGGCATATTGTAGAAACCATCGAAAACGACGAAGCTTTGCCAGAGCAAGAACGTAAGGAGTTTTCTTATCCCTATTTGTTAAGCGCCCATGGTGATGATGCGCATCTGGTGTATACCTGGGATCGTAAAAAGATTCGTCATGCTTATTTCTCAAGCGCATGGTTGGATCGGGCATATAAGCAGTTACCAAACGCTGTTGAAAGACAATCTGCTGCTGAATCAGGAGAGGCCCAATGACAAATAATCTCATGCAAATAGTCGCCTTGGTGGAGATGTCGATTACATGCTCGGCGTTATTGATTCTGTTGTTTCAAGCCTTTGCTCGTAATGGCATCCCATTCTTTGCAAAGGGATTGTTCGTTTTAATATTCGCTAATTTATTTTTCTGGCCTCTAGGAATATCGATGGAATTGCCTTTGGCTGCTTACATACGAGGAGTGACTGGAGATTTGAGCATTGTGAGCACGCTCTTGCTTTGGAGTGCTTTGCTACCGAATCACCAAGCTACACCCACCCCAATCAAATGGTGTATTGCGATTGTGGCAATCATCTTTTATCCATTTGCCTTGGGTGTCAGCATGTTTGATCCTTATGCTTGGGGCTATGGTTCCATTGCCTTTCTAATTGGTGTTCTGATCTTTGCCTTGATCTGTGGTTTAGCCGCTTGGACCAAGGGGGTTTGGATTATTGGCTTCGCCATCATTGCATGGAGCTTTCATTGGCATGAGTCAAACAACTTATGGGATTACTTATTGGATCCCGCATTAGCAATTTGGGCTCTATTTGCTGCATTGGATGGAATTCGAAAGCAGCGAAAAGAAAAGGCTCGATCTGGATATTTATTCAGGCCAGGATGACTGCATGATTTGTAGCTAAAAATAAAGCCAGCTAATTGCTTAGCTGGCTTTATTTGCTAGAGGGACTTGGATTAGTCTGCGTATGCGCCCGCTTTACGAATCACTGGACCCCATTTATTGATTTCAGCTTCCAAGTGGTCTTTTAAGCCACTCGGAGTTCTTTTGGCTGGTGGCACGATTTCAATATTGGACTCGACTAAACGAGCTTTGACTTCAGGATCGTTTAAAGCAACGTTGAGTGCTTTATTGATCTTGCTGATGACGGTTGGAGGTGTGCCTTTAGAAACATACATGCCATGCCAAACTTTTACTTCAAAGCCTTTGAGGCCTTGTTCATCCAATGTAGGAACGTTTGGTAGGGCAGGAAGGCGTTTTGGTGTGGTTACGCCATAAGTTTTTACGAGGCCATCTTTGATGTATGGAATGGTTTGCGTTGTCTGATCGCACAAGAGGTCAACTTGACCGCCCAAGAGATCAGTTAGCGCAGGACCGGTACCTTTATATGGAACAGTTGTGAGTTCTACGCCTTCACGAGACATAAATAAAAGGCCGCACAGCTGTGAAACCGCGCCTGGACCAGCATTTGCCAAAGTAACCTTCTCTTTGTTGGCCTTGATGTAGGTCTCTAGTTCTTTAAAGTTGTTTGGTGGGAAGTTTTTGCGACCCAAAAGAACCATAGGTACGTCAACCACTTGACCGATGTACTCGAAGTCTTTCATTGGATCGAAAGGCAGCTTTTTGTATAAAGCCGGCGCAGTCGCCATACCCATGTGGTGAATGAATACCATGTAGCCATCTGGAGCAGAGCGGGCTACGCGAGTAGCAGCAATCGTTCCGCCAGCACCAACGGTATTTTCAACAATGACAGATTGACCTAATTCTTTACCCATAGGCACCGCAATTAAGCGAGCGACGGCATCAGTAGGTCCGCCTGCGGCGAAAGGAACTACCAAGGTAACTGGTTTATTTGGGTAAACGTCAGCAGCAAAAACACCACTAGTTAAGAGTGCGCCTGCAGCGATTGCGCATGCGCTTGTAATAAAGGATTTGCAAAATTTCATGATTAGTCCCACCGTTTATGTAATTTTTTGGTACTGCTAAGAGGTGATCATTTTGCCATTTTTTGGCAAAAAAGAGGATGCTTCTAAATTAGTGTTTACCAGCAATTGCAAGCGTTCTTTTGGCTAAAAGTACCACTGGGCGATCAATCATCTTTCCGTCTAATTTCACGGCACCTCCTTTGGAGGTCTTGTCTGCCTCAATCACCCTTTGAGCCCAGTGAATCTCTTCTTCGGTAGGCATAAAGGCTGTCTGAACAATGGCGACTTGCTTGGGGTGGATACAAAGTTTTGCGCCAAAACCCATGCGTTTGGCTCGCTCAGCGTCATCAGTAATGCGGGGTAGGTCATCGGTAGATGGTGTAACCCCATCAACCGGAGGGGTAATTTGCGCCAATCGAGAAGCTAGGACGATTTGATAACGCGCTGTTTGCAGTTCAGTCTCTTGAGAATCACAAATCATGCCAAGGTCGGCTTGCAAATCTAGATTTCCCAAAGCTAGGCGCAAAACTTGATTGGAGTTTGCGATTTCATTCAGGTGATGCAAACCAAGGGCTGTTTCAATCATCGGAATAATTGCAGTGTTTGGGAGTATGAGGGCGGCGCCATTAATTTGATCTAAAGATTCGCTCTTAGGAATCAGGATGCAAGCAACTTGTAACTCTTGCGCCAGAATTAAATCCGCTGAATAAAATTTAGAGCCCGGTGAATTTGTGCGAATCACAAGGCGTTTCTTTTGCTCATCTGAAAACTGTGGCCAAGTAGACCGAATAGCAGCGCGCGCAGTTTCTTTATCTTCTTCCGCTACCGCATCCTCTAGATCCAATATGACGCCACTGGCGCCACTATCTAATGCTTTCAGAAAACGCTCTGGACGTGTGCCAGGAACGAATAAGAAATTAGAGCAAAAACCGAGCGGGGTGTTGAGTGGGTTCATGTAGGAAGGAATGACTTTTGAAATTAGGTATTTGGTAAGAGATTGCCAATCGATTTTTGTTTGCGAATGTTCCACAAAAGATCGATAGCTTGTTTCATTTCAGCTGGATTTGCGCCGCCACTAAATGCAGCGAGACGAAGTGCTTTATCGGTGATTTCTGCGCGAGAGAGAGTGTTGCCAGGGTCTCCCTTGGGTTCATCAACGCGACCATCAAGTACTTGACCATTCTGAAGATGCACTTTTACCTTGCCAATCCAACGTTGTGGGTAGGCGGAATCGACTTCAGGATCCAGAATCATGGTGACACGATCGCGGAAAAGGCAAATCGCATCATCATGAAAATGCTGATCGAATTCTTGTAGGCCGGCAAATTGGTAATGCGCGATCAACGCAAGCACTGTACCCATAGAAAACTTGGACTGATGAACGGTAGCGGGATCTGTCACTGGACCTAGAACATCAATGGCACCTTGGTGAACCAGGGTTTCAACTTTTGCGATGTCGCTTGGTTTGAGCTTATTCGCAAGCATTACTTGTAACAGAGCATCGGCAGCAGGGTGGGTATGTCGACAAGAGGCGTGATATTTAAAGCTCGTCTCTGCTAAAGCCCAGCGAGTGCCTAGGCCGTCAACCAGCTTGCTTGGAACTGCATCACTTGACATGCCAGCCGCTAATCCTTGTTTGCCTTCCAAAATATGCTCT
Source organism: Polynucleobacter tropicus (assembly GCF_013307225.1). Taxonomy (NCBI): domain Bacteria; kingdom Pseudomonadati; phylum Pseudomonadota; class Betaproteobacteria; order Burkholderiales; family Burkholderiaceae; genus Polynucleobacter; species Polynucleobacter tropicus. The sequence goes on from NZ_CP028942.1 coordinate 813,308, forward strand.
GCGCCAGTAAAGCCAGACTTGGCAATGTAAGCAGACATTAAGCCGGTAGAGGCTGCATGGGCGGTATGTAATTGTTTGGAATCAGCAGCGTCTCGCAAGAATTCCCAAAGGCCGGCAGATTGAGTGCCAGCAGATCCAAAGGCATGCAACATTTGCTCTGGATTGAGTTTAAGTAGTCGCCCAACAGTTGCCGCAGCAGCAATAGTGCCTGCGGTACCTGTCGTATGAAACACTTTGTAATGCGAACGACCTAAAAATTCACCAACACGAATACCGACTTCATATCCAGCAACAGCAGCAACAATCAAATCCTCGCCAGATGCACCAATCGCTTGTGCACAAGCTAGCGCTGGCGGAAACACTACGGTGGCTGGATGAAATACGGAGCCGTTATGCACATCATCTTGTTCTGCCACATGGGATGCGGCGGCATTTGCCATTGCCGCTAAAAATGGACTTGATGTTTTGCGAGTGATTAGAATTTCTGAAGGACCAGCATGAGAAGCATCAAAGCCGCCCATGTGCTCTGCAAATTGGGTAATCGTTTCAACTGGGCGTGAGCCTTTGCCGGCAATTGCAGAGCCGAACCAGTCGACCAAAAGATCTTCTGCCCTGGCAATTACATTATCAGGAATGTCAGAAATTTTGAGATTTGCCGCAAACGCAGCTAGCTCACGAGAAAAATGTTCGGTTGTCATGTTCGATTGCTAAATTCGTTTTCTAAGCAAGAACCGCAGTTGCCTGCATGGTGAGCCACCCTTCATGGTCTTGCGCCCAAATGGCAATCGTTTTGCCAGAAGGATCTTTTTCTAAATCAGGTTTGGCGCTGACTTTGAAGATATTGATATCAAAAGTAGGGCGAATAGCTCGGAACTCAAAGCTCTTGAGCTTACAGCCTGAGATACTTTGGCGCACCAGATCTACAAGTAATGTCGCAATCAGAGGCCCATGCACAATCAGACCTGGATAGCCCTCTACCTCGGTGACATATTTGCGATCGTAATGAATGCGATGACCATTAAACGTGAGTGCAGAGTAGCGAAATAGCAAAACATCATCCGGAGTGATTGTCTTGCTCCATTTAGCATCAGTTGGCGCAGGTGTTGGTGCAACAGGTTTGTCGTCTGGCCCGGGAGCATCGCGATAAACAATGTCGTGCTCTTCAATAATCGCCAAACCTTTTTGATTAGAGATTTCATGTTTAACTAAAACGAAAATCAAATCCCCTGTGCGACCAGATTTATGGGTTACAGATTCAATTTTGGAAAGACGTTTAATCTCATCACCAACAGCTAAAGGTTCTAGCCACTGCAAGCGACTACCTGCCCACATCCGGCGGGGTAGTGGAACGGGCGGTAAAAATCCACCACGTTTTGGGTGACCATCGGGACCTATTTCTGATTGACGAGCATGTGGCAAAAAATAAAGCCAGTGCCATAGCTCAGGCAAAAAAGTGCCTTTATTTGGCTCGGGGTCTGGTCTATCTAGAGTTGCTGATAGTGCTCGCACTGGTGCAGCGGTAACGGTGTCCGTTAAGGTCTCGGTTTTGCCGAGCCACTCTTGTAGATGGGTAATGGTTTGGGGTTCGATTCGCATAACTTCTATTATGCCAATCTTAGGGAAAATGCAATTGCGCTAGATCATCCTAGCAATACGCTTGCGAGGTAGCTTAAAAGGCCGGCAAGGGCGCAACCACCTAAGACCGTCATGACACCTTTTTGATACTTAAAGAGGGCAAGCGAGGCCGCGCCGCAAATAGCTATTGAAAGCCAAGAGATGGATCCGCCAATGCCATGCGGAAAGAACACATGGTAGGCAAAAAATAATCCCAAATTAACAATAACTCCGACAACGGCGGCAGTGATTGCGGTCAACGGTGCGGTAAACCCTAGTTTGCCGTGAGTAGATTCCACAAGGGGTCCGCCAACCAAGATAAAAAAGAACGATGGCAAGAAAGTAAACCAAGTTGCCACAATTGCGCCTAATGCGCCAAACCAAAATGGATTGCTATTTCCAATAAGGTGTTGAATGTGACCCGCTAGATAACCAACAAAAGCGACAACCATGATGAGTGGACCAGGAGTGGTTTCTCCTAGAGCGAGTCCATCAATCATTTGATTGGCGCTTAACCAATGGAAGTGATCCACTGCACCTTGGTAAACATATGGCAAAACCGCATATGCGCCACCAAACGTTAAGAATGCAGCCTTGGTAAAGAACCAAGCGATATTGGGGTAAAGCGTTTTCCATCCGAATACTAAGCCGAGCATTCCGATGGGAATAAGCCAGCAGCTCAGGGCGACGACGCTATGCAACACTGTTTTTTGAATATGAAATTGCGCATGCAGTGGCGTAGGGGTATTGTCATCAATGATGGCAGTGCCGTAATGCGCAAGTTCTTTATTGCTATGACCAGACTGCTGAAAGTATTCTGGATGGCGCTTACCACCCCAGTAGCCAATGGCAGCGGCAATCAACACAATGATTGGGAAAGACAGGTTCAATACAAATATTGCTAAAAAAGAGCACAGTGCAATCCATTTCAGGGCATTGTTGTGAATTGTGCGTTTACCAATACGCACAGCGGCATGCAAGACGATGGCGGTGACCGCTGGTTTAATGCCAAAGAAAACAGCGGCTATCCATGGCAATTGGCCAAAGGCGATGTAAACCCAAGATAGGGCAATCAATATCAAAAGGGAGGGCAGAACAAATAGACTGCCTGCCAGAATGCCACCCCAGCTGCGATGCATGAGCCAGCCAATATAGGTAACCAGTTGCTGTGCTTCCGGCCCTGGTAAGAGCATGCAGTAATTAAGTGCATGTAAAAAGCGCCGCTCAGAAATCCAGCGACGCTTTTCTACTAATTCTTGATGCAGAACTGCAATTTGTCCTGCGGGTCCCCCGAAGCTAATAAAGCCTAGCTTGGTCCAAAATTTGAGGGCTTCGCGAAGGCTAATAGTTGAGGGTGAACTCAAGCCTCTTCCATTCCGCCAATCACTTGGCTAAAGCCGTTATCAACGTAAATGATTTCAGCAGTGATGCCGTTTGCTAAATCAGATAACAAGAAGGCAGCAGTATTGCCCACGTCGTCAATTGTGACATTGCGACGTAGTGGCGCGGTTTGTTCAACCGCTTCCAAAATCTTGCCAAAGCCTTTAATACCAGAGGCTGCCAAGGTCTTGATAGGGCCGGCAGAGATGCCATTAGCGCGAATCCCTTTAGGGCCAACAGATCCAGCGAGGTAGCGCACGGATGCTTCAAGTGAGGCTTTGGCTAAACCCATGGTGTTGTAGTTCGGAACATTCTTCATTGAACCAAGATAGGTCAATGTAAGCAATGAAGACTTATCGCGCAACATTGGCAATGCTTCTTTTGCCATTGCTGGAAAGCTGTATGCGGAAATATCATGAGCGATCTTGAATCCCTCGCGTGAGAGGCCATCCAAAAAATCACCGGCAATCGCTTCGCGTGGTGCAAAACCAATTGCATGTACAAAACCATCAAACTGGGGCCAGGATTTTGCTAAATCCCTAAAGAGCGCAGAGATTTGCTCATCGCTACCAACGTCACAGTCAAAAATCAGCTCAGAATTAAATTCTTTCGCAAAATCCACGATACGGTCTTTAAAGCGCTCGCCAACATAGGTAAAGGCAAGCTCGGCACCTTCACGGTGGCAGGCTTTGGCGATGCCATAGGCAATCGAGCGGTTAGAGAGGAGGCCGGTAATGAGGATTTTTTTGCCAGCGAGAAAGCCCATGTTGTGTCCTTTGCTTCAAATATGATTTGCTATCTACAATTGTTGCATATATGCGAGCCCAAACCCTTTTTGCCTCCTCTGCCTTATTCCGCAAAATTACCCAATTCTTGCTCTTGGTCGCCCTAACTGCGGCGTTGAGCGGTCTGGCATTGGCGGCTCAGGGCATTGCCCAGTACGGCAAACCAAAGTATCCAGAGGGCTTTACCCATTTTGACTATGTCAATCCGAATGCCCCCAAGGGAGGCACTCTTGTTTTGCCCAATCCGGGGCAACGAACCAGTTTTGATAAGTTCAACCCATTCACATTGCGTGGCGTTACCGCCCCAGGAATTGAGTTGATGTTTGAATCTTTGGCTGAGGGTAGCGCTGATGAAACATCAAGCGTCTATGGATTGCTTGCAGATGACATTGAGGTAGCAAGGGATCGCAAGTCAGTTACGTTTCATATTCGCCCAGAAGCAAAATTTTCAGATGGTAGTCCCGTATTAGCAGCGGATGTGAAATACAGTTTTGATGTGCTCATGAGTGGTAAAGCACATCCGCGTTATAAAACCACTTTTGCCGACATCACATCCGCAGTAGTTCTCTCTGATCGCTTGGTGCGTTTTGAATTTAAGAATAACAATTCAGAATTGCCGATTTTGGCGGGAACACTTCCCATTTTCTCGCGTAACTGGGGCAAGAAGCCTGATGGCAGCATGATTCCATTTGAGAAACTTGCTTTTGAGGCTCCGATTGGAAGCGGCCCTTACTTAATAGAGTCGTTCAAGGCTGGCAAATCGATTGTCTATAAAAAGAACCCACAGTATTGGGCTGATCAACTTGCTAAGCCGCTCAATATTCGGGTTGGCTTTTACAACTTCGATCGTGTGCTCTACAAACTCTATAGTGATGATGCTGTTCGCCTTGAGGCATTTAAGGCAGGGGAGTTCGATGCCATCGTAGAGTATCGCGCCAAAATTTGGGCCAAAGGATATGTTGGTTCAAAGTTTGCTAACGGCACGCTGACGAAGAAAGCATTCATCAATCACAATGGTGCAGGCATGCAAGGTTTTGCAATGAATATTCGCAAACCTATTTTTCAGGATCCGCGCGTTCGCCAAGCTTTAGGATTGGCATTAGATTTTGAGTGGCTTAATCGCCAGATCTTTTTTGACCAATACGGTCGCATTAATAGTTACTTCACGAATAGTGATTTGAGTGCGAACTTTGATGGTCCAAGCAAGCCGACTGATGGGGAGTTGAAGTTGCTCAAGTCCCTCAAGACCCAATATCCCCAGTGGGTGCCTGATGCGGTGTTTGGGCCGATGCCGCCGGCCCCATCAACTGCGCCGCCAGGCAGCTTGAGGCAAAACCTACGCAAAGCGCGAGAGTTATTAATGCATGCGGGTTGGCAATATCGCGGTGGCGCTTTGCGCAATGAAAAGGGTGAGCCGTTTCGATTTGAGATTGTGGAGGATGGCGGATTCTTCCTCAGAGTGATTTCGGCATACATTCGCAATCTTGAAAAGCTCGGAATTCAGGTGGATGTGCGCACTAGTGACTTTGCACTTCATCAAAAACGCATGAATGAATTTGATTTTGATATGACGACTGTGCGTTTCCAGGATTCACAAAATCCTGGAAGTGAGTTGTGGGATCGCTTTGGTAGTCAGGCTGCAAAAGAAAAAGGTTCGGATAACGTGATCGGAATTCAATCGCCGGTTGTCGATGCGCTAGTTTCGGAAATTACGAGAGCCCAAAATCGAGATCAATTAAGAACGGCTGCTCGCGCACTCGATCGGGTCTTGTGGAATAGCTATTACGTAGTGCCGCAGTGGTACAACCCCACCCATCGTGTCGCCTTCCGCAAGGAAATGCGTTATCCAGAGCCGCCACTGTATTACCAAGCCGAGCCCTGGATTATGCAAAATTGGTGGAAAGAGGAGAGTAAATAATGCAAGCTCAAATGCGCGTTTATATCCTCAAGCGTTTGTTATTAATGATCCCGACTCTCTTGGGTGTCTTAACGCTTACATTCGCCGTGGTGCAATTTGTTCCAGGTGGTCCAGTTGAACAAATGGTGCTTGAGCTCAAAGGCAAAGGTGGCGCTGCAACCGGTGGCAGCGAATCTTCTGGCGCAGGCGCAAGTGCAAACTATCGAGGGCGCCAAGGTATTGATGCGCAGCGCTTGGAAGAAGTCAAAGCACTTTATGGTTTTGATAAGCCGCCAGTTGAACGCTACTTCATGATGCTAGGCCGATTTGCTCGATTTGACTTGGGTGATAGCTATTACCAGCACGAAAGTGTTTGGCGTTTAGTGGTATCCAAGCTTCCAGTCTCCATCAGTATTGGCTTATGGACATTCTTCATTACTTATTTAGTTTCTATTCCCCTCGGAATTGCCAAAGCAGTACGTGATGGATCTCGATTTGATGCCGTTACAAGCACAATGATCTTAGTAGGTTACGCCATTCCAGGATTTGTATTGGGAGTTTTGTTACTCGTGATATTTGGCGGTGGTAGCTTTCTGCAAATATTCCCCTTGCGGGGTCTCACCTCGGATGACTGGAGTGAGTTGAGTCTGATTGGCAGGGTCATGGATTATCTGTGGCATCTTGTCTTGCCAATTACAGCATCGGTATTGGGTAGCTTTGCAGTAGTGACGATGTTGACTAAGAACTCATTCTTGGAGGAGATTCGTAAACAGTATGTGTTGACTGCGAGGGCCAAAGGCCTGACTGAGAGGCAGGTACTCTGGAAGCATGTTTTCCGCAATGCGATGTTGCCGCTTGTAACGGGCTTTCCTGCTGCATTTATTGGCGCATTCTTTACTGGGTCACTGCTGATTGAAACCCTGTTTTCTTTAGACGGACTTGGCTTGCTTTCTTATGAGTCGGTCATGCGCCGCGATTACCCGGTGGTATTTGGAACCCTTTATTTATTTACATTAATTGGTTTATTTACTAAGCTGATTTCTGATCTTTGCTATGTATATGTTGACCCTCGTATCCAGTTTGGTTCAGGAGGGGGGTCATGAGTCGTTGGCAGCGTTTTAAGACGAATCGTCGTGGCTATATCAGCCTGTGGATTTTCCTTGGCCTCTTTGGTTTATCCCTTTGCGCCGAGTTGATTGCAAACGATAAGCCTCTAGTGGTTCGTTATGATGGACATTTTTATTTTCCGATTGTGAAGAGTCAGCCCGAAACGGTTTTTGGCGGTGACTTTGCAACTCCAACAGACTTTTTAGATCCTGATATTCGTCACAACATTACGAGTGGCGGAAATTGGGCGATCTATCCGCCGATTAAATATAGCTATGAGACGCTCAATTACTTTGCGCCATCACCAAACCCAGCTCCACCATCTTGGCAGAACTGGCTGGGGACTGATGATCGGGGGCGCGACGTTCTATCTCGCCTGATTTATGGTTTTCGCTTATCTATTCTCTTTGGTTTGGCATTGACGATCGTAGGTGTAACGGTTGGCGTCATCACAGGGTCGCTAATGGGATTTTTTGGTGGCAAGTTTGATCTGATTTCTCAGCGATTGATTGAGATTTGGGCGGCAATGCCAGAGTTATATTTGCTCATTATTTTTGCTTCGATCTTTCATCCAAGCGTCTTATTGTTGATTCTTCTCTTGGCAGCATTTGGATGGATGGGTTTATCGGACTATGTGCGAGCTGAGTTCTTCCGTAACCGCGCCTTAGAGTATGTTCGAGCCGCTAGAGCGCTGGGATTAACAAACGTGCAAATCATGTGGCGCCACATCCTTCCTAATAGTTTGACCCCTGTCATTACCTTCTTACCTTTCCGCATGAGTGCTGCAATTTTGTCTCTCACTAGCTTGGATTTTCTTGGTCTAGGAGTTCCTCCAGGTACGCCTAGCTTGGGTGAGTTGCTTTCGCAGGGTAAGGGGAATTTAGACGCTTGGTGGATTTCTTTATCTACCTTTGTAGTTTTAGTCAGCACTTTATTGCTGCTGACCTTTATGGGTGAAGCACTACGTGACGCTTATGACTCGCGTAAAGCTGGGTTGATGAGCGGAGGACGTTCATGAGCCTCTTGTGCTATGAAAATCTTTCTATTTCCTTTGGTGTAGGTCGAAGAGAAAAGTTTGCGGTCAATCAACTTGATCTCGATATCGGTGTTGGCGAACGACTAGCCTTGGTGGGTGAGTCTGGCTCTGGAAAAACACTCACCGCATTAGCGCCTCTTAGATTAGAACCTGAGGGTGCCAAAGTAAGTGGCAAGATTCTGTGGAAAAAAAGTGACGTGAATGATGGGCAGGGTGAGGTTGATCTCCTCTCAATGTCGATTGAAGATATTCGGGAGATTCGTGGGCGCGAGATTGCCATGATCTTTCAGGAGCCAATGACAGCTCTCAACCCGCTGTTTACTATTGGCAATCAAATCATCGAGGCTGTGCAGATCTATCAGCCCTTGATATCCAAAGCGGATGCCATTGATGCTGCGATTGATTTACTTAAGAAGACCGGCATTCCAGAGCCTGAGCGCCGTTTTCATTCCTATCCGCATCAATTATCTGGTGGTCAGCGGCAACGCGCTATGATTGCGATGGCATTGGCATGCAAGCCAAGATTGCTGATTGCAGATGAACCAACGACCGCGCTAGATGTCAGTTTGCGGATGCAAATTCTGGATCTCTTAAAAGAATTACAACAAGAATCCAAAGAGCATGGCGGCATGAGTATTTTGTTAATTACTCATGACCTCAACTTAGTGAAGCATTTTGCACAACGGGTTGCCGTTCTCAATCAAGGAAACTTAATTGAAGTTGGCGCCACCAAGCAGGTATTCGAGCATCCGGTCGATCCTTATACTCGCGCCTTGGTAAATAGCGAGCCCGTTCGCAATCTCGCGCCTGTGATGCCCTTAGCCCCAGTTTTATTAAAGACTGAAGAGTTATCAGTTGCTTATCCGAGTTCTGAAACGGTTGGCTGGTTTAAAAGGGCGTCTCCACACAAGGTGTTAAAGAAAGTTAGTTTTGGATTAAAGCAGGGTCAAACCATTGGCGTTATTGGTGAGTCAGGCTCTGGCAAAACGACACTAGGTATGGCTGTGCTGGGTTTACTGGGTGACTCTGCTGCTCAGGTCTCTGGAAACGTGGATGTGCTTGGTAAGCATTGGCAGCTATTAAAGCCAGTTGAGCGCAGAGCAATGCGCTCTAGCTTGCAAGTGATCTTTCAGGATCCATTTGGTTCGCTTTCTCCGCGCATGAGTGTGCTGCAAATCATTGCGGAGGGTTTGGATGTGCATCACCCAAACCTATCTCCCGCAGAGAGAGAGTCTCGCGTAGTAGACATGCTCAAGGAAGTTGGGCTTGATCGCTCAGCATTGCATCGCTATCCGCATGAGTTTTCTGGTGGGCAACGTCAGAGAATTGCGATTGCACGCGCGCTCATTTTGCGCCCTCAGATTTTGGTCTTGGATGAGCCCACATCAGCATTAGATGTCTCTATTCAAAAACAGGTACTCGCTTTACTTTCCGAACTGCAAAAGAAATACAACTTGGCATATCTCATGATTAGCCATGACCTGGCGGTGATTCGGGCCATGTCTCATGAGGTAATGGTTCTTAAAGAGGGTAGAGTTGTTGAATTCGGGGATACCGAAACCATGATTAAGAGTCCGCGACAGGTCTATACCAAAGAGCTCTTTGCGGCAGCTGAGCTGACCTAGGTAGTTTTCATCCTGGTTGAGGCAGGTAATGCATGGGCGGTTTTGGTGCAAATTTCCCCCAAGAATGATCCTTAAATACAAAAAATCTAATAAAAACAAGAAATTAAGAGGTATACCTCAACTTGGTTAATTGATGGATCTTTGTTAAACTGACCTGATGTCATTCAAAAAAGTGCTTCTTTCGCAAAGTTTAGGACTCATTCTTGTCCTGGGTACGCCTTTCGTGGCGCGCGCGGCCGATGCACCTACGGATGCTCCAGTGGTTGCGGAAACGGCAGTTCCCAAGGAGAGCATGTTCCAAGCTGGTAAGGCTTACATTGCTAAAGTTTCTGATCGCTTTGCCGATACCGTCACTGGAAAATCCGAAGAGTTGATTAATCGCGCTATGGAAGTAATTGGCGTGCGTTATCGCTGGGACACGGAGTTACCTCAGTCTGGATTAGATGGCAGCAGCTTTGTTGGTTATGTGTTCAAAGACAAGTTAGGCTTTTTATTGCCACGCAAGTCCACGCAAATGAGCCGCGTTGGCAAGCCAATTAGTCGCGAAGAATTGCAGCCGGGCGATCTCGTGTTTTTCAATACGATGCGCCTCACGTTTTCACATGTGGGCATTTATGTTGGCGACAACAAATTTATCCACTCTCCTTCAAAGGGCACAAGTGTTCGCGTAGATGACCTTGGCAGTTTGTACTGGGATAAACGCTTTGATGGTGCGCGTCGTCTTGATGGTAGCGACAACTTAGATGACAGCGAGCGTCAAGAGTTATTGAACGAAGTCAAAAATCTCAAGCGCAAGTCTCGTAGTCTCTAATTCAGCTTCCTAAAAAGCTCCGCCAGCTCTTATAGAGCCTAACCTTTCAGCTTTTCCTTAATTAATCCCATTTGCTCCTGGGTGGCCACTTCGCCGGCTAGAATTGCCGCGTTTCGGGATCTAAAGTCGCTGCCACTCATTTGCTTTAAATGTGGTGTGATGACGATATCCGCACTTTTTAATTCAAACTGATTAATGCTCCTTTGCATAATCGAAATGGTTTGTTGGAGCACCCCAAGTGTGCCGCTTGCATCTTGATGAACTGGCTCGGAAGAGATGTTGACTGCAATCACTAAGGTTGCCCCCATTTGCTTTGCATAACTTACTGGCACTGGTGCAACTAAGCCGCCATCAACATATTCTTTGCCACCAATGACGGTTGGCTGAAATACTCCAGGAATGCTGCAGGAGGCGCGAACGGCTTGGCCGGTATTTCCGGTGCGGAACAATACGCCTTTACCGGATTGCAATTCTGTTGCAACAATTCCCAGTGGAATACGCATTTGTTCGATGGATTTGTTCTGCACTTCACGATTAATCATGTTTTGTAGAGCATCACCTTTAATTAATCCGCCAAAGCGTCCCGCAAACGGCAAGCCCCAGTCAGCAATCGTCGCTTCATCTAAATTCAGGGCAAGTCGATTTAAGTCATTTCCAGTTGCACCGGAAGCGAGTAGGGCGGCAATAACGCTGCCTGCACTACTGCCCACAACGATATCGGGTCGAACTCCTTGGGCTTCGAGCACTTTAATGACGCCCACATGCGCAAAGCCTCGGGCAGCGCCAGCTCCCAAAACTAGTCCAACAACCGGCTTTTTTGAACCCATGAGACTGCATGAGCTAAGACCGCCCATGCTTAAAAGAGAGGCAATTCCAAGGCCCAGCGCTTGACGGCGACCAGGAGAGATCGAGGTTTTTGATGAATTCAGGTGCATTTGGCTATTGTATTGAGCCTACCTTATAATGGGCTCACGGTGAACGAAAAAGACTTCGTGCAGTGCGGGCAATTCCCAAACTAGAAATCAGATGGATTGTCCGTAGTCGCTAGAAAACACCCAACCCATTACTGAAATACATTGATAAGAGTCTAATCAGGAAATTCCTGATAGCCCAATTTTTATGGACGATCATAACAAGCGCGTTATTGAAACAGCTCTCCTGTGTGCTCAGGAGCCGCTCACTGTAGCTGACCTGTCACGTCTATTTGTAGAAGACATCACTACAGCAGATATTGATGAAGCACTCGTAGAGTTGCAGCGCGCTTGGGATGACAAGGGCATGGAGCTTGTGCATATCGCAACTGGCTGGCGCTTCCAAAGTCGTTTGTCTATGCGCGAGTATTTGGATCGCCTTACACCAGAGAAGCCACCAAAGTACTCACGTGCCGTGCTGGAAACCTTGGCAATTATTGCTTACCGCCAACCGGTAACCCGTGGCGAGATCGAAGAGATTCGCGGCGTTGCTGTGAGTAGTAACGTAATGAAGCAATTAGAAGATCGTGGCTGGGTAGAAGTGATTGGCCATAAAGACACCGTTGGTCGTCCAGGTTTATACGCCACTACAAAACAATTCTTAGATGATTTGAGTCTCACCAATTTACAAAGCCTGCCAATCTTGGAAGATGCTGCGCCAATGGCTGCCGCAGAACAGTTAGGTCAAGCAGTAATTGAGTTTGATCCAAGCGCAACAGTAGAGACAGTAATTATCGAAGAATCTGAAGTTTCTGAAATCACCGAAAGCACAGAAGCTGGTGAAGAAAATACAGAAGCAGTGGTAGAAGATGCAGCAGAAGAACCAACGCAAGAAGCAACAGAAGAAACCGCAGAAGAAATAAGCCCTGAGTCTGACAAGCAAGCAGACGAAACAAAATAATTTGTAATGACAAGCTCTAACGAAAACGATTCAACCCCAGTAGTTCCCGCAGCAGCTTCAAACCATAGCGATCATCAGTCCTCACAAGCAGGCGCCGATCAATCGGAAAATGGTGAGCGTAGCTCGCGTGAAGATCGGGGTCCACGTCATCCGCGACGCGCAGGAACGGGTAAACACCCCTTTAATAAGAAGCGCCCATTCAATAAAGATAAGCAACGCCGCGATGGTCGCGAGGGGGATCAGCAAAATGGTCCTCGCGAAGGCAGCAGCAATCAGGGTTCTAAGTTCGCCCCCAATCCAGCAGAGGCAGAGGCTTTATTTGCTTCCGTAGTATCTGGTGAATTTGACGCGGCATTGGATGCTCCTGAAGTAGTTGAGGTAAAGAATCCCGAAGGTTTGAATGAGAATGAAATCTCGCATCAGACTGGAGCGGAGCGTCGTGCGCAACGTGCTCAACGTTCGCGTGAGGATGAAGACTCTGATGCGCCTACCGAAGAAGAAATGAGTAGTTTGCAATTTGCCAATATTGACGAATTGCCTTTGAGCTTACGTGATGAAGTTTGGTCTGATCTTGATGGGTTGGATGATGAAGCGGAAGACGAAGACACTGTTAAGTTACACAAGGTGCTGGCTGATGCTGGCATGGGCTCACGCCGCGACATGGAGGATTTGATTATTCAAGGTCGCGTGTCAGTGAATGGTTTGCCTGCCCATATCGGTCAACGCATTGGACCAACAGATCAAGTACGTATTAATGGCAAACAAGTTCATCGCAAGATACAAACAAAACCACCGCGCGTGATCATGTATCACAAGCCTGCTGGTGAGATCGTGAGCCAGTCAGATCCAGAGGGTCGCCCAACTGTATTTGATCGTTTACCAAAGCCACGACAAGGCCGCTGGATTGCGGTAGGGCGCTTAGACTTTAATACCGAAGGTTTGTTGCTGTTTACAACTTCTGGTGAATTGGCGAATCGTTTAATGCACCCACGTTATGGCGTTGAGCGTGAATACGCTGTGCGCATCTTGGGTGAATTGAGTCAGGATAATACCGCGCAACTGAAGAGTGGCATCAAACTCGATGATGGCCAAGCACGATTTTTGCGTTTAGCAATGGGTGGTGGCGACGGCGCTAATCGTTGGTATCACGTTGCGCTTACTGAAGGTCGTAATCGCGAAGTGCGTCGTATGTTTGAGGCGGTGGGCCACACAGTTTCTCGTTTGATTCGTACTCGTTACGGCATGTTCTTATTGCCCCCACGTTTGCGTCGCGGTAAGTGGGAAGAAGTTTCTCCTGAAGGTGTAGCAAGTTTGATGAAATCGGCTGGCTTGAAAGTGCCTCAGGCGCAAGATAAAAATCGCGGCTCTCATTCAGGTGGGCAAGGTCGCAATCCTTCCGCGGAAGATTTCCAGCCCGATCCAATGCAAACCTCAGTTTCTTATTGGGGCTCACGCGATGCCTTAACTCTGGCTAGCGGTCACCATGGCATGACTCATCAGGGTAAAAATGCCAAATCCGGCGGTTCTGGAGATGGTCGTGGGCCTTTCCGTGGACGGACACAGGGCGGTAGACCTGGTCAAGGTGGCCAAGGAGGTCAGGGCGGTAATGGCCAAGGTCGAAATAAGGGCAAAAAGGTCCACCACGGCCAATCTGCTTTTGTCACTGGGAACCCCCAAAATCCTGGCAATGGTCCTAAACGGGGTGCGCCAAAAGGTAAAAAACCCTTTCATAAGGGCCCTAGAAAACCTCGAAATCCCAGCGAAAGCTTCTGATTTTTAACAGTTTTCCCTAGAAATCCCTCCAAAAATCCGCTACAATTTAGGTCTTGCAACACAAATAGTTGCAAGTGTTGTTACCGACTGATGTTGCGATCAACGTAAGTCGGCCTGTTCTGAATTTCGAGAATATGGGCTTTGAAGCCCATTTTTTTTTGCCGTTTTAGTTTGAAGGAAATTGTGAGAGATCAGCAGATCATTGCTGCAGAGTTGGAAAACCTAGGTTACACGCTGGTGGATATCGAGCGCGAAGCCGGCGGTTTGCTGCGCGTCACAATCGAAAACCCTGACTACGAACGATTGATCACGGTAATGGACTGTGAAAAGGTGAGCCATCAATTGAGTTACACCTTGCCAGTTGAAAACATTCCTTACGAGCGCTTAGAGATTTCTTCTCCAGGCTTGGATCGTCCAGTAAAGAGTGCTGCAGATTTTGACCGTTTCGCTGGTATGGAGGTGGATTTGAAGTTGCGTGTTGCTGTTGGCAACCGTAAAAATTTTCGTGGTGTGTTGCAAGGTTTGCTGAGCGGTGAATTGGATTCGCCTGATGCGAAATTTGGTTTGGTGTTCGAGGCAGCTGATGGTCAGCCGTCTCAATTGGAGTTTTCTTTAGCCGAGGTCGATAAGACTCGGTTGGTCCCTGTTATTGATTTCAAAGGAAGAAAGTCATGAGCCGAGAAGTTCTCATGTTGGCAGACGCGCTAGCGCGTGAAAAGAACGTTGATCAAGCGATTGTGTTTGAGGCGCTTGAAATGGCGTTGGCATCAGCCACAAAGAAACGTTATGCAACCGAAGACGTGGATATTCGCGTATCGATCGATCGCGATTCAGGTGAATATGAAACCTTCCGTCGCTGGTTGGTAGTGCCAGATGAAGCTGGTCTACAAGAGCCGGATAAGGAAATTTTGCAATTCGAGGCAAAAGAGCAAATCTCTGACATCGAAGTAGGAGACTACATTGAAGAGCAGATCGAATCTTTGGCTTTCGGACGTATTGGCGCCCAAGCTGCAAAGCAAGTCATTCTGCAACGCATTCGTGATGCTGAGCGCGAGCAAATTTTGAATGATTACCTCGAACGTGGCGAGAAAGTCATGACGGGTACTGTTAAGCGTGCCGACAAAAATGGTTTGATTATTGAATCAGGTCGTGTTGAAGCATTGTTGCGCCGTGATCAGATGATTCCAAAAGAGAACTTGCGTTCTGGCGATCGTGTACGCGCATATATCTTGAAAGTGGATCGTGAAGCACGCGGTCCACAAATTGAACTTTCCCGTACTTGCCCAGAGTTCTTGATTAAGTTATTCGAGAATGAAGTTCCAGAGATGGAGCAGGGTCTTCTTGAGATTAAGGGTGCTGCTCGTGATCCAGGCGTACGCGCGAAGATTGCTGTTATCACTTATGACAAACGTATTGATCCAATTGGAACTTGCGTAGGCGTTCGTGGAACTCGCGTTACTGCAGTGCGCAATGAAGTTGCTGGCGAGGCGGTTGATATCGTTTTATGGTCTGAAGATCCAGCGCAATTTGTGATTGGCGCTTTAGCTCCAGCACAAGTATCCTCCATCGTGGTTGACGAAGAGCGTCACGCGATGGATGTGGTAGTTGACGAAGAGAATTTGGCAATCGCGATTGGCCGTAGCGGTCAAAACGTTCGCTTGGCGAGCGATTTGACAGGCTGGCAGATCAACATCATGACTCCTGAAGAGTCTGCAGAGAAGACGGAAAAAGAAGCTTCATCTGTACGTCAGTTGTTTATGGATAAGTTGGATGTTGATCAAGAGGTTGCTGATATTTTGATTGAAGAGGGCTTCAATACATTGGAAGAAGTGGCTTATGTGCCGCTCTCTGAAATGTTAGAAATCGATTCATTCGATGAGGACACCGTAAATGAGTTGCGTACCCGCGCTCGTGATTCCTTGTTAACCATGGAATTGGCAAAAGAAGAGCGTATTGGCGAAGTGTCTCAAGACCTGCGCTCATTGGAAGGCATGACTCCTGAATTGATCGCAAAGCTTGCTGACAATCAAGTGCATACCCGTGATGACCTCGCTGAACTGGCTGTTGATGAGCTGGTTGAGGCAACACAAATTGACGAAGATACTGCGAAAACGCTCATCATGAAAGCGCGCGAACATTGGTTTACTTCATGAGAGGAAGTAGTACATGGCAACAACAACAGTAAAAGTACTCGCTAAGGAGCTGAAAAGAACTTCGGCTGACCTCTTAGAGCAATTAAAGGCAGCCGGGATCGATAAAGGTTCTGAGGACGAGAGCATTACCGATAAGGACAAAACAGCCTTACTTGAGTATTTACAAAAAGCTCATGGAAATGCTGAGGCGGGCGCTCGTAAAAAGATCACTTTAATTAAGCGTGAGAGCTCTGAAATTCGTCAGGCGGATTCTGCCGGACGTACTCGAACCGTGCAAGTTGAGGTTCGTAAAAAGCGAGTCTTGGTAAAGCGTGGAGATGAGGCTGCAGCTCCTGCTGCTGAAGCCTCAAAGCCAACGAAGGCTGCTACAGCTGCACCGGCTAAACCAATTCTGACAGAAGAAGAGTTGGAGAAGCGTGCAGCGGAAGCAACTCGCCAAGCTGAGTTATTGGCTCGTCAAGAAGCTGAAATGAAAGCTGCTGAAGAGGCGCGTCAAAAAGAGGCGGCAACTCCAGCGGAAAAAGAAGAGCAAGCAACAAAAGAAGCATCTGAAGCTGCGGCTGAGAAAAAAGCACAAGCGGATAAAGCGGCAAAAGAATTAGCCGCTGCCAAAGAAAAAGAGTTGACCGATCTTCGTGCTCGACGCGCCGCTGCTGAGGCGGAAGCTTTAGCAATTCGCGACATGATGAGTGCGCCAGCGCGTGTTTTAAAGGCACCAAGCGAAGTTGCTGCTGAAGAAGCGAAAAAAGGTACTTTGCACAAACCTGCAAAAGCAGAAGGCGCGGAAGATAAGAAAAAACCAGCAAAGGTCGGCGGTAAGACGATTAAGTCTTCTGAAACATCATCAACCTGGCAAGAAGAGGGCGCCAAAAAGCCTGGCGGTGGCCTGAAAACTCGTGGTGATACTTCTGGTGGTGTGGGCGGATGGCGTACTGGCGGAGCTCGCAAGAAGCAACGTCAAATCGCTGAAGCAAACGTGGATACCAATTTCCAGGTGCCTACTGAGCCTATCGTGCGCGATGTAAACGTTCCAGAAACAATTACTGTTGCCGAGTTAGCTCATGCAATGGCGGTGAAGAGTGCTGAAGTTATTAAGTTGTTAATGGGTATGGGCCAAATGGTCACCATTAACCAAGTGCTTGATCAAGATACTGCGATGATTCTCGTTGAAGAAATGGGTCACCGTGCCCATGCTGCGAAGTTGGATGATCCAGACTTAGATCTTGGCGCTGAAGGTCATGATGCCGAGCTATTGCCACGCCCACCAGTGGTTACGGTAATGGGTCACGTTGACCACGGTAAGACTTCTTTGCTTGACAAGATTCGTACTGCAAAAGTCGCCTCTGGCGAAGCTGGTGGTATTACTCAGCACATTGGCGCATACCACGTAGAAACACCACGCGGCATGATTACCTTCCTCGATACTCCGGGTCACGAAGCGTTTACCGCAATGCGTGCTCGTGGTGCGAAGGCAACCGACATTGTGATTCTGGTAGTTGCAGCTGACGATGGTGTGATGCCGCAAACCAAAGAAGCAATTCATCATGCAATCGCAGGTGGAGTTCCTTTAGTCGTTGCAATTAACAAGATTGATAAACCTGAAGCTAATCCTGAGCGTGTAAAAACAGAATTAGTTGCTGAGCAAGTGGTTCCAGAGGAATACGGTGGTGATGTGCCATTTGTTCCTGTGTCTGCAAAATCAGGCGAAGGCATTGATGCATTATTAGAGAACGTTCTCTTGCAAGCAGAAATCTTGGAACTGAAAGCTCCTAAAGATGCGCCTGCTCAAGGTCTCGTGATTGAGGCAAGATTGGATAAAGGTAAGGGTGCTGTGGCAACCGTACTAGTTCAGTCAGGTACGCTCAAGCGCGGTGATATGTTGTTGGCTGGCTCTACTTTTGGTCGTGTTCGTGCGATGTTGGATGAAAACGGTAAGCCTTGTAATGAAGCTGGTCCCTCTATTCCAGTGGAAATTCAAGGTTTGGCAGAAGTGCCTGCCGCTGGTGAAACAGTTCAGGTTGTGCCAGATGAGCGTAAGGCTCGTGAGATTGCGCTCTTCCGTCAAGGTAAGTTCCGTGATGTGAAGCTGGCAAAACAACAGGCTGTCAAGCTCGAGACCATGATGGAAAACATGGGTGAGGGTGCGATTGAGGCGAAGTTGTTGCCATTGATCATCAAGGCGGACGTACAGGGCTCTCAAGAAGCGTTGTCACAATCATTGTTAAAGCTCTCTACGCCAGAAGTGAAGGTGCAGATTGTTCACGCAGCTGTGGGTGGCATTACCGAAACTGACGTGAACTTGGCAGTTGCTTCTAAGGCAGTCATTATTGGCTTTAACTCACGTGCTGATGCTGCTGCGCGTAAGTTAGCTGAGAACAATGGTGTGGATATTCGTTATCACAATATCATTTATGACGCGGTAGATGAAGTGAAACTCGCTCTGAGCGGTATGTTGACTCCAGATAAGAAAGAGGAAGTCACTGGTTTGGTCGAAATCCGTCAAGTCTTCTTAGTATCTAAAGTTGGCGCAATTGCGGGTTGCTTGGTGGTTGACGGCGTTGTTAAACGCACATCAAGCGTTCGTCTCTTGCGTGATAACGTGGTTATCTGGTCTGGCGAATTGGATTCGCTTAAACGCTTTAAAGATGATGCAAAAGAAGTTCGCGCCGGCGTTGAGTGCGGTCTGTCGCTAAAAGGTTACAACGACATTAAAGAAGGCGATCAACTCGAAGTATTTGAAGTAACCGAAGTTGCTCGTTCTCTGTAAGTTGTAGTCAATATGCATAAGACTAGCCCGCATCGTAACCAGCGTCTCGCCGATCAAATTCAGCGAGACCTGGCTGAGCTTATTCCGCGCGAGTTGCGTAGCTCTAGCTTAGGTTTGATTACTTTACAAAGTGTTGAGCTCTCTCCGGACTTGGCTCATGCCAAAGTATTTTTCACTGTATTGGGTGCTGAGCCTGAGCATGCATTAAATGCCTTGCAAGAAAAGGCCGGTTATTTGCATTCATTGCTATTCAAGCGTTTGCACATTCATACCGTACCGACTTTGCATTTTCATTATGACAACTCTGTTGAGCATGGCATCGAAATGTCGAGATTGATCGATAAGGCAGTAGAAAGCGATCATCAGGATGAGAATCCTTAATATGTCCACGCGGATTGACGGAGTGGTTTTGCTTGATAAGCCAGCAGGAATGAGTTCTCAGGGTGCAGTCACCGCTGTCAAGCGCGCATTCAACGCTGAAAAAGCGGGTCACACTGGTACTTTAGATCCGATGGCAACAGGTTTGCTCCCTATTTGTTTGGGTGAGGCCACTAAATACTCGCAAGATTTACTTGAAGCAGATAAAACTTATGTTGCTCAAGTTAAATTTGGCTCCCGCACCGATACAGGTGATGCGGAAGGTTTGGTGATTGAAGAGTTGCCACTGCCTACTTTTGATAATTCAGCTGATATTCAAAAAGCATTAGATGCCTTGTTGCCAAAATTTACTGGGGCAATCTCACAAGTGCCTCCAATGTTCTCGGCATTAAAGCGCGATGGTAAACCTTTGTATGAGTATGCACGTGCTGGAGTAGAGCTTAAGCGCAACCCACGCGATATCGTTATTCACAAAATTCGTTGGACTGATATTCAGTGGCCGCAAGCAACTTTAGAGGTGACTTGCAGTAAAGGTACTTACATTCGTGTTTTAGCTGAAGACTTGGGAAATGCCTTAGGTTGTGGCGCCCATTTAGTCGGCTTACGCAGAACAGAAGTGGGTCACTTAAGCTTAGAACAATCATTTACGATCGAGTCGATTCAACAGGCTGTACACGATAGTTCTAGCTATATTCTTCCAGTCGATGCGCTTTTGCAAACTTTGCCTCACTTAACGGTTGATGAGCAGCAAGCAAAGCGCTTGGAGATGGGTCAGCGCGTGCCGCTCAATTTGCCGTCTATCGAAGCATTGGTGCGTATTTATCGCGCCACTGCCGCACCACATAACTTTATTGGAACTGCCGATTGGCGTTCTGGGGTATTGCACCCAAAGCGACTTATTTCGCAGGCACATTAAGACAAACCGAATAGAACCAACTATCCATTTTTATTATCTTTAACTTTAGAAGCTTCACATGACTAAACGCGCACTTCGTAATATCGCCATCATCGCCCACGTTGACCACGGTAAAACTACCTTAGTTGACCAACTCTTGCGTCAATCTGGTACCTTCCGCTCAAATGAGAAAGTGGCCGAACGGGTCATGGACTCAAACGATCTTGAAAAAGAGCGCGGCATTACCATTTTGTCCAAAAACTGCGCGGTTGAATACGATGGCACTCACATTAATATCGTTGATACACCAGGGCACGCGGATTTTGGTGGTGAGGTAGAGCGTGTACTGTCAATGGTTGATGGCGTGCTCTTGTTAGTTGATGCTGTTGAAGGCCCAATGCCACAGACTCGCTTCGTTACCAAGAAAGCATTGGCTCTTGGACTCAAGCCGATTGTTGTTATCAATAAAGTAGATCGCCCAGGTGCTCGTACTGACTATGTGATTAATGCTACTTTTGAGTTGTTTGACAAATTAGGTGCTACAGAAGAGCAGTTAGATTTCCCAGTGGTTTACGCCTCTGGCTTGAACGGCTATGCAGGCATGACTGATGATGTGCGCGAAGGAGATATGCGACCTTTGTTTGACACGGTACTCAAGCATGTGCCAGTACGTGATGACAATCCTGATGGTCCTTTGCAGTTGCAGATCACTTCTATTGAATACAGTACTTATGTCGGTAAGATCGGTGTAGGTCGCGTCAATCGTGGCACTGTGAAGCCAGGCATGGATGTAGTCTTTATGGATGGCCCAGAAGGCGTTCAACGTAAGGGCCGTATTAATCAAGTATTAAAGTTCCGTGGCTTAGAGCGTGAATTGGTTGATGAAGCGCAAGCGGGCGATATCGTATTGATTAACGGTATTGAAGATTTGGCTATCGGTACTACTGTATGTGCACCTGATACGCCTGAAGCATTGCCAATGCTCAAGATTGATGAGCCAACCTTAACCATGAACTTCATGGTGAACACCAGCCCATTAGCGGGCCGTGAAGGTAAGTTTGTTACTAGCCGTCAAATTCGTGAGCGCTTGGATCGTGAGCTCAAATCTAATATGGCTTTGCGCGTAAAAGATACTGACGATGACACCGTATTTGAAGTATCTGGTCGCGGTGAATTGCACCTCACTATCTTGGTTGAGACAATGCGTCGCGAAGGCTATGAATTAGCAGTATCACGTCCTCGCGTGGTTTTCCATGAAGAAGATGGTGTCAAGATGGAGCCGTACGAGAACTTGACGGTTGACCTTGAAGACACTACTCAAGGTGCCGTGATGGAAGACTTGGGTAAGCGCAAAGGCGAATTGCTCGATATGGTGAGTGACGGCAAAGGTCGTACCCGTTTGGAATACCGTATTCCTGCGCGTGGCCTGATTGGTTTCCAAGGCGACTTTATGACCATGACTCGTGGTAATGGTTTGATGAGTCACACGTTTGATTCATATGCGCCCGCTAAGGATGGCATTTTGGGTGAGCGTCATAACGGCGTATTAGTAAGCCAAGATGATGGTGAAGCGGTTGCTTACGCGTTATGGAAATTGCAAGATCGTGGCCGTATGTTCGTGAGCCCTGGAGATCCATTGTACGAAGGTATGGTGATCGGTATTCATAGTCGCGATAACGACTTGGTTGTTAACCCAATTAAAGGCAAGCAGCTAACCAACGTTCGTGCCTCTGGTACTGATGAAGCAGTTCGCTTGGTGCCACCGATTGCACTCAATCTTGAGTATGCCGTTGAGTTTATCGATGATGATGAATTGGTTGAAGTAACGCCTAAAAGCATTCGTATTCGTAAGCGCTATCTCAAAGAGCATGAGCGTAAAAAAGCATCACGCGAATAAGCTAACTTAGCATCACCACAAAAGTCACCTACGGGTGGCTTTTGTACTTCATTAAATTCGATATTCAATAAAAAGAATGCGAAGCAAAGAAACAAAGTAAAGATAACCTATCAAAGTAAATTCATGCTGCCATCAATAGAACAACGTCTTGCCCAAGAGTTATCCGCTAAACCCAATCAGGTAGCTGCTGCGATTGCCTTATTAGATGAGGGTGCGACAGTACCGTTTATTGCTCGTTATCGCAAAGAAGCTACAGGTGGACTGGATGATGCGCAGTTGCGCCTATTGGAAGAACGTTTAGGTTACTTGCGTGAGCTTGAAGAGCGACGTAAGACTATTGTGGCTTCTATTGAAGAGCAGGGTAAGATGACGCCTGAGTTGCTTAAAGCCATCATGCTGGCAGAAGATAAGACGCGTCTTGAGGATCTTTACTTGCCCTACAAGCCTAAGCGCAGAACAAAGGCTCAGATAGCTTTAGAGGCGGGCTTAGAGGCCCTTGCCAACGATTTACTTGCTAACCCAAATCTTGATCCTGAGATTGAGGCGGCGAATTACATTAAAGAGGCGTTTAAAACAGAGCAGGGTGACAATGCTGGTGTGCCCGATACTAAAGCGGCTTTGGAGGGTGCCCGTCAAATCTTGATGGAGCGTTTTGCTGAGGATGCTGGATTGGTTCAATCATTGCGCACTTATTTGCAAGACCACGGCGTAGTGGAGTCCAAGGTGATTGCTGGCAAAGAGCAAGAGGGCGAGAAATTTGCCGATTATTTTGACTACTCTGAACCTATCAAAGCGATTCCATCTCATCGGGCACTGGCGTTATTTCGGGGGCGTCGAGAGCAAATGCTGATGGTGAGCTTACGTTTAGATAGCGAAGAAGAAAAACCAAAATGGGATTCCCCACACAATCCGTGTGAGCAACGCATTGCAAATCATTTCAAAATTAAGAATGAAGGTCGACCTGCGGATGCTTGGCTAGCTGATACCGTTCGCTGGACCTGGCGCATCAAATGCTCTATGCATCTTGAGACCGAGCTTATGACTGCCTTGCGCGAGCGTGCAGAGACCGAAGCGATCAATGTGTTCGCTCGTAATCTTAAGGATTTATTGCTGGCTGCACCCGCTGGACCTAGGGTTACTATTGGTTTGGATCCTGGTATGCGAACTGGCGTAAAGGTTGCGGTGGTCGATGAGACTGGTAAGGTAGTTGATACGGATGTGATCTATCCACATCAACCTAAGAATGATTGGGCTGGCTCGTTAGTGACCTTAGCTAAATTAGCTCAAAAGCATAAAGCAACGCTAATTTCAATTGGCAATGGCACAGCATCTAGAGAAACAGATAAGTTGGCGCAGGATTTAATTAAGGCTAAGCCTGAACTGGGTCTTACAAAGATTGTGGTTTCAGAGGCGGGCGCTTCGGTGTATTCAGCATCCGAATATGCTTCAAAAGAATTACCGGGAATGGATGTTTCCTTGCGTGGCGCAGTATCTATCGCACGAAGATTACAAGATCCTTTGGCTGAGCTTGTCAAAATCGATCCAAAGTCGATTGGTGTAGGTCAGTATCAGCATGATGTAATGCAAACACAGCTAGCAAAATCATTGGTAGCGGTTGTAGAGGATTGCGTGAACGCGGTCGGCGTTGATGTGAACACTGCTTCAGCTCCATTATTAGCAAGGGTCTCGGGTTTAAGTTCCACGGTAGCAGATGGAATCGTTGCCTATCGTGATAGCAAGGGCGCTTTTAAGTCTAGGGCGGATTTAAAGAGTGTGCCTCGCTTAGGCGAAAAGACTTTTGAGCAGGCAGCGGGTTTCTTGCGCATCATGAATGGACAAGATCCTTTGGATGCATCCGCTGTTCACCCAGAATCCTATCCATTGGTTGAGAAAATTCTTAAAGACATTAAGAAGGGCGTTAAAGAAGTTATTGGAGATGCAAACCTTCTCAAATCGCTATCGCCTGAGAAATACGCAGATGGGCAGTTTGGTGTTCCGACAGTCACCGATATCCTGAAGGAATTAGAAAAGCCAGGGCGAGATCCGCGGCCAGAATTTACAACCGCCACCTTTAAAGAGGGTGTAGAGACTATTGGAGATTTGAAGGTCGACATGATCTTGGAGGGTGTGGTGACCAACGTTGCCGCCTTTGGTGCTTTCGTAGATATTGGCGTTCACCAAGATGGGTTAGTTCATATCTCGGCTTTGTCTAATACCTTTGTTAAAGATCCGCATTCAGTTGTTAAGGCTGGCCAAGTTGTAAAGGTAAAAGTGCTTGAGGTAGATGAAAAGCGTAAGCGTATTGCCTTAACCATGCGCCTATCAGATGAAGCACCTAAGTCTGGCTCAAAGCCAGAGCATAAGTCACCAAATCGTCCAAAGCAAGGCGAGGTTAAAAGGCCGCAAGAAGAGCGGAGGCAAGCGCCCCTAATGAATAATGCGATGGCGATGGCATTAGCAAAGCTTAAGAAGTAATTCAGAAAGTAATCTAAGAAGAATATCTAGGGCAATGACTGCGATTAATTCTGAGGGGGTATCGGCATCACGCGTGTATTTGCCGGCCGATGAATCACACTCAAATTTATTGCAATTCTTCATTGCCCAATTTCCTCATATTGAAGTGGCCGAGTGGGAGAGTCGCTTTGCAGAAGGCTTAATTATAGATTCTGATGGCCATCCGCTAGGGGCAAATGATTCATATCGACCCAATACACATTTGATGTATTTCAGAAGGCTGGCTCGTGAACCTGAAATTCCATTTGAGGAAAAGATTCTTTTTCAGGACGAGCATCTGCTGGTCGCGGACAAGCCTCACTTTTTGCCAGTGACCCCCAGTGGCTTGTATTTGCATCAAACACTTCTGAATCGCTTAAAGAAAAAGACGCAAATTCAGACGCTTAGCCCAATTCATCGCATAGACCGAGATACGGCAGGTTTGGTGATCTTCTCAATTAATCCTGAAGAGAGGGCGCCATATCAGAATCTCTTTCGGGATCGAGTGGTAATGAAGCTGTATGAGGCTATTGCACCTTATTCAGAAGAGCTTAGCAAGAAACTCCCATTCACTTATCGTAGTCGCCTAGAGGAATCAAGACATTTTCTACAAATGCAAGAAGTGGAGGGTGAGACAAATACTGATACGCGAATTGAGCTCATTGAGGAAAGTAGGCCATGGGCTCGATATCGCTTAATCCCTGGTAGTGGTAAAAAGCATCAACTACGTGCTCATCTGGATGCGCTTGGTGTCCCAATTAAAAACGATCAGATCTACCCAATCCTGACGCCATATCAAGAATACGAACTCGACTTTACAAAACCATTGCAGCTATTAGCTAAGAAAATTTCTTTTAAAGACCCCATAACAGGTGAAGACAGAGAATTTTGCAGTGGTCAAGAATTAAAATTCGGATTAAATTGAAGTTATTACATTAATTAAATAAGGAGTAATCATTATGGGTAAAGAAGAATTGGGTCCTGATGGTTTGCCAGGTCATGATTACTTTTTAGATGCAGTAAATCATATTGATCAAGCTGTAAAGAGCAATGCTATTGCGATTGGCGCCGCAAAGGGAATTGTTTTTAGCCTCGTTGAAACTTTGGGTTCAATGGTTGGCGACCCAGATCTACCAAATCATCTCAAGTCTGGATATATGGGGGCCCTCGATTTAGCTGCAGAACTAGAGGCCAAGCTCGATAAGATGAAATAGGGCAACCATGTCCCAACAGTATTAGTTCAGGGCAACTTCGGTTGCCCTGATGCCTTTAAAATAGGCCATCGACTTAATTAAAGAAGTTCATGAATAGTTCACCAAAGAAGCGCATTGCGGTTGCCCCTATGATGGAGTGGACCGACCGTCATTGCCGCTCTTTTCACCGTTCGCTTAGCAAAGAAGCTGTCTTATATACAGAGATGGTGACTACTGGTGCGCTAATTCATGGGGATGTGCCACGTCATTTGGATTATTCGCAGGATCAACATCCTGTAGTTTTGCAATTGGGGGGGTCCGAGCCCAACGATTTAGCAAAATCAGCTGAGTTAGCCCAGCAATGGGGCTACGATGAGATCGATCTCAATTGCGGTTGCCCATCTGAGCGCGTTCAACGCGGGGCATTTGGTGCATGTCTGATGGCAGAGCCTAAGTTGGTAGCTGACTGTGTCACAGCGATGAAAGATGCAGTTGATATTCCTATTTCGGTAAAACATCGGTTGGGACTGGACTCCATGGACGCATCCACTTCAAAAACTGATTATCAGTTTGCGCTCGATTTTATTTTGTCGGTGGCTGATGCTGGGGCAAGTCAAGTAACTATCCATGCGCGTAATGCGGTACTTAAAGGCTTATCTCCTAAAGAGAATCGCAGCAAGCCTCCCTTGCGATACGAAGTGGCGACTCAATTACGTTTAGATGCACAAAAGCAATTCCCCGATTTAAAAGTTCTACTCAACGGCGGCCTAGAGTCGAATGAGCAAATTGCTGGTCTTTGGAATGATTTTGATGGCTTTATGGTGGGCAGAGCAGCATATCACTTTCCCGCAATGATCTTGGGCTGGGATGATTTAATTAGTACCGATGGTGATGCAGCGGGCTATCTCTTTAGTGAGACGGAGTGGCATCGCATTCAGATAGCGCTGGTTAAGCAGGTGCAGGCTTGGTTTGATGAATGCAGGGAGAAGAACAAGCCCTTTTATATCGGCGCATTTACAAGACATATTTTGGGCTTAGCCCATGGCAGGGCAGGCTCACGCTATTGGCGCCAACGTCTCTCAGATCACCATGCATTGGCCAAAGTGCAAAGTAAGGCTGCAATCGCAGACTTCTTTATTGATGCCAGCCTAACCCTTGGCGATTGGGCTGCATTTGAGCTTGAGACCGCAGAATAGGGCCGTTTTGGCGGCTTTTTGGCTAAAAAGGCTATAATTTCACCTTCTTCAGAGGCGGACGTAGCTCAGTTGGTAGAGTCCCAGATTGTGATTCTGGTTGTCGCGGGTTCGAGTCCCGTCGTTCGCCCCAAAATATCAATAAAGCACTCCCCAAGCGGAGAAATGCATGGCTTGCACTGTATAGATGAATAACACAAACAAGCCAATCGCCGATTCTTCTGAAATAGAAATTACGCCTGATTACCAGGCGGTTATCGAGGCGATTGATCGTGGCGACCCTTATATCTTTGTAAGCGGCAAGGCGGGCACGGGTAAGACTACTCTGATCGGCCATCTCCGAGAAACTGTTTCAGGTAATGTCGTTGTCGTCGCGCCAACAGGAGTGGCCGCTCTGCAAGTCAAGGGCGTGACAATCCACTCATTCTTTCGTTTGCCGCCACGCCTCATTTTCCCCGAAGAAGATATCAAACCATTGCGTGACAAGCGACTTTATAAAGACATTCGTTTATTAATCATTGATGAAATCTCGATGGTTCGTGCGGATGTAGTTGATGCGATGGATTTGTTCTTGCGCGAGAATGGTCCGCAAAAAGGAAAGCCCTTTGGCGGTATTCAGGTGATGTTTGTGGGTGATCTGTTTCAATTGCCGCCAGTAGTTTCTGCTGCCGACATGCAAGTGCTAGCAGATCGTGGATATGATGGCCCTTATTTCTTTTGTGCAATGGCACTTCATCGTAAAGATGTCACGATGGTGGAGTTGAGTAAGATCTTCCGCCAAAAAGATGAGCACTTTGCTAGTCTGTTGAATCAAATTCGAATTAATCAAGATGCTGATGAAGCGATTGATATATTGAATGCCCAATGCTATCGCAAGGATCATCAAGTAGATGAGCAAACTATTACCCTGACCACTACCAACGCAAGAGCTGATCAGATTAATGCGGCTGGGCTTAGAGCGATTGAGACAGAAGCCAAAGTCTATGCGGGTAAAACTACCGGAAAGTTCAATGTCGATGATCGAAACTTGCCGTCACCCAATCAACTTACTCTTAAAGTAGGTGCGAAGGTAATGTTCACCGCTACCGATCCGGGCTTTCCAAAGCGTTGGGTCAATGGAACAATTGGGGTGGTGCGAGAGATGCTGCCGGATAAGGTCAAAGTGATGGTTCAAAACGGACCATACTCAAATACGGTTGAGGTCACTGGTCACCAATGGGAATCGTATCGTTATGACCATGACATGATGTCAGGGAAAATCTCTCCAAGCATTATTGGTACCTATGTACAGATACCGCTCATGCTTGCGTGGGCTGTAACAATTCATAAAAGCCAAGGAAAGACCCTTGATAAGATCAAAGTAGATCTTTCATCAGGCGCTTTTGCTTCGGGGCAAGTTTATGTTGCTTTAAGTCGTTGCAAAACCATTGAGGGCATCACCTTACAGCGGCCCATTGAGCCTAGGGATGTGAGTTGCGATCAAGAAATTAAACGCTTCTATCTCGCTTGCCTTCCAAGGCCTCAGTAAATTACTTAGAAGCCTGCAGCTAAGCCGTCTCTTCGGTGGTCACTACCAGCAATATATGCAGAGTGATCTTCATCACTTAATTTGGCAATCGCCTGAGCGCTACCAAAATCTAAGCTGTTAGCGGGTTGCACAGCAACTTCGTGACCCATTGCACGCAAACTATCCACGATGCTTGCAGGCATCGCAGCTTCAACTGTGAGCTTGCCTAAATCATCGATGCGCCAGCGTGGCGCATCAGAGCAGGCTTGCGGGTTGAGGTATTCATCAACAAAGCGCATGACAAATTGAATGTGACCTTGCGGTTGCATATTGCCACCCATCACGCCAAATGCCATCGCTGGCTTTCCATTCTTAGTTAAGAAGGCAGGGAGGATGGTGTGGAAAGGGCGTTTGCCAGGACCAACTTGATTGGGATGTCCATCTTTCAGGCCAAAACTCATGCCGCGATTATGAAAAGCGATCCCACCTGGGGCGACCACTCCAGAGCCAAAGCCTTTGAAGTTAGATTGAATATAAGAAATCATCATGCCGGATTCATCGGCGGCGCATAAGTACACAGTGCCACCTGAGTGGGGGTCTCCAGCACCATAGCTACCAGCTTTATTGTGATCAATCAAAGCGGCACGGCTCGATAGATAATCGCGATCTAAAAGTTTGGTTACCGGTACGCTCATGGATCTAGAGTCAGATACATGAGCATATGCATCTGCAAAGGCCAGTCGCATCGCTTCAATTTGCAAATGAATCCGCTGCGCAGAGTTCGCTGGATATTGCTTAACGTTTGCAGCCTGCAAAATTCCTAAAGCCATTTGGGCTGCGATACCGGAACCATTAGGCGGAATTTCCAAGAGTGTGTAATCGCCGTAATCAAATGCCAATGGTTCAACCCAGTCTGGTTTATTGTCCGCAAAGTCCTGCATCGTAAAGCAGCCACCGGTTGATTGCGCAAAGTCGACCATGCTTTGAGCTAGTGGACCCCTGTAGAAAGATTCACCTTGAGTAGCGGCAATTTCCTTTAAGGTTTTTGCTTGGGCTGGATAGCGCCAGATTTGTCCTGCTTGAGGCGATTTGCCATCAATCAAAAAAGACTCTGAAAACCCCGGTTGATTTTTGAGAATCGGAATCGCTTCACGCCATTGACGCGCAATGACAGGTGATACCGGAAATCCATTCTCAGCGTAATCAATCGCACGCTTAAATAGTTGTGCAAATGGCAACTTACCAAATTTTTTGGAAAGCTCAACCCAGCCAGCGACCATACCAGGCACGGTAACTGTATTCCAGCCAATTAAATCCATTGCAGATTTGCCAGCAAAATATTCTGTGCTCCAGGCTGCCGGCGCACGACCTGAGGCATTAAGTCCATGAATTTGTTTGCCGTCCCATAAGATGGCAAAGCCATCTCCTCCAAGGCCATTCATGGTGGGTTCAACAACTGTGAGTGTGATTGCTGTGGCTAATGCGGCGTCAACTGCATTGCCACCATTTTGTAGCGCCTCAATACCTGCTTGAGTGGCGAGTGGCTGCGAACTAGCAACCGTATTTTTAGCAAGGACTGGTGCGCGACCGCCACCAAATGGAGGGGAAATCAACATGACTTATATATTTAGTGGATTAATCAACTTTGACATTGGCAGACTTTACTACTTTCTCCCATTTGTTTGCTTCATTTGTGGTGATTTCACCCAACTTCTCTGAATTGGCAAATTGTGGATGAATACCTTGTGTTGCCATGCGTGCTTTAAAGTCAGGGTTAGTCAAAATCTTGCGGATTTCGCGCTCTAACTTAGCAACAATGTTTGGCGACGTACCCTTGGGTACGTAAACAGCATAAAAGTTTTCAACATCAAATGACTTCATGCCGTCTTGACCAAGTGTTGGGACATTGGGCATGAGTGGTGAGCGTTCCGCTGCAGCAATCGCAATCGGACGTAGCTTTCCGCTTTGAATATGGGGTAGCGAGGCTGTGACACTGTCAAACATCATTAAGGTGTTGCCTGCAATTAAATCGGGAAGGGCAAAGCTGCTACCTTTGTAAGGAATATGTGTTCCGCTGGCGCCAATGCGCTCCATAAACATCGTTGACTCTAAGTGAGACAAGCTGCCATTACCTTGAGAGGCGTAATTGAAATTCCCCTTTTTGGATTTGATAAAGGCGATGAGCTCAGGAAGATTCTTAGCGGGGACGCTTGGGTTTATGACAATTAAATGCGGAATAGTTCCCATCAGCGAAACTGGAGAGAAATCTTTTTGCAAATCAGCCGGAGGGTTTTTAAAGAGCGCTGAAGAGATAGATTGATTGGTGAGGGCGCTGATGTGAATCGTGTAACCATCGGGAGTAGCTTTAGCAGCCGCTTGAAGACCAATCATTCCGCCTGCACCAGGTTTATTTTCAACCACAATGGATTGCCCTAGAGCCTCTGCGAGAGGAGCGGTAAGACTTCTAGCAAAAATATCAGTGGACCCACCAGCCGGAAAAGACACAATCGCTACGATGGGCTTTTTAGGCCAATCAGTTTCATTGGCGGCATGAACCGATCCGCATAAGCTTGCAATTGCGCAAAAACCATATAGGAGGGATTTTGTAAAGGTCATTTCCAGGTCCGAATTTCTAAAGTTTCAAATAGATTTCTAGGGTTATTGGGTACTATAGTATTGGATATTTAAATGTATTACACAGAGCACAATCATATGAGCGGATCGAATAAAACCGTAAATGGAGTAGATATGTCAGCTTATTGGCTGCCATTCACGCCCAATCGATATTTTCACCAACACCCCAAGATCATGCAGTCTGCTAAGGGAGCTTACTACTTTGATGATCATGGACGTAAGCTCTTTGATGGTCTATCAGGGCTTTGGTGCTCACCATTGGGGCATGCTGATCCACGCATTGGTGCAGCAATCTCCAAACAATATGAAAAGATGGATTATTGCCCTGCATTTCAGATGGCGAGCGAAGACACCTTTCGCTTAGCAACCCGTGTAGCTGATATGGCTCCTAAAGGCTTGAATAAAGTCTTTTTTACAAACTCCGGTTCTGAAGCAGTAGATACAGCTCTCAAGATTGCAATTGGATATCACCGCGTGATGGGCAATGCTTCGCGGATTCGCATGATTGGGCGAGATCGTGCCTATCATGGTGTTGGTATGGGTGGTATTTCAGTTGGGGGCATGGTGGCCAACCGCAAGATGTTTGCCAGCATGATGATGCCTGGCGTGGATCATTTGCCGCACACATTAAATCTCTCGCAAATGGCATTTTCAAAAGGAATGCCAACTTGGGGAGCGCATCTTGCTGACGAGTTAGAGAAGATCGTAGCTCTACATGATGCTAATACGATTGCAGCGGTCATTCTCGAGCCTGTGCAAGGTTCAACTGGTGTGATTGTGCCGCCACAAGGTTATCTGCAAAAGATCCGTGAGATTTGTACTAAGCATGCCATCTTGCTGATCTTTGATGAGGTGATTACAGGATTTGGTCGTCTAGGTGCAAATTTTGGCGCTGATCGATTCGGTGTGGTGCCTGACATGATTACCTTTGCTAAGGCAATTACTAATGGAGTAATTCCACTCGGCGGTGTGATTGTGCGTGACGATATTTATGACAGCATCATCGCTAATGGCGGTCAAGAGCAGGCTATTGAGTTTTTCCATGGCTATACCTATTCAGGCCACCCAATTCCTATGGCTGCAGGGCATGCGGTGCTCGACATTTTTGAATCAGATGATTTGGTTAATCGCGCAAGAGCCTTAGAACCCGTTCTAGAAAATGGTTTGCATGCCATGAAAGGAAAAGCGGGCTTATTGGATATACGTAACTTTGGATTATCTGGTGCAGTAGAGCTCGAACCCATTGCTGGTAAACCAGGCTTGCGGGCACTTAAGGTGTTAGAGGCTTGTATTGAGCGTGGCGCATTAGTCAGGGTTGCTGGCGATGTCATCGCTGTTGGTCCTCCATTTATTTCCGAGCCCAAAGAAGTAGAGTTTCTCTGCAGCGTACTTGGCGATGCCGTTGATGCGGCAATGAAAATCAATTCATAAAAAACTAACACAGAAAAGTTAGCTAAAAACTAGATTAAAGGGGATGTATGAGCAAGCAAAGAGTTGAATTCAATCAGCGCCTCAGTAAACCTGGATTAATTGTTGCACCAGGTGTTTATGAAATGGTTTCATTGCGCTTAGCTGATCGGATGGGTTTTGACGCGCTTTATATGACAGGCTATGGCACCGTTGCCTCTTTGCTGGGCTTGCCAGATGCTGGTTTGGCCACCTATACAGAGATGGTTGGTAGGGTCAGTGCAATGGCAGGTATGGCTAAAACCCCATTAATAGCCGACGGAGATACCGGCTATGGGGGCTTGCTAAATGTGCGCCATACCATTCGTGGCTATGAGGCTGCGGGGGCAGTAGCGATACAACTTGAGGATCAAGAGTTTCCCAAGAAATGTGGCCATACACCTGGACGTAGAGTTATACCGATGGAAGACATGGTTAAAAAAATTGAGGTTGCGGTGGCATCACGTAGCGATCCAAATTTCAAAATCATTGCTCGCACAGATGCTAGAACTACTCTTGGTTTAGATGAAGCTTTGCGTCGTGGTGAGGCATATGCGCGTGCAGGAGCGGATATTCTTTTTATTGAATCTCCTGAGACGCAAGAAGAAATGCAAAAAATCGGACAGGCATTTCCGAAACATCCATTGATTGCAAATATGGTTGAAAAGGGGAGAACTCCAGTTTTATCAAAACAGGAGCTAGAGCAATTGGGCTATAAGATTGCAATCTTCCCGGTAACGGCGCTATTAGCCTCTGTGCAGGCCATGACTAAAGTTTATGAACATTTTAAAGAGTCAGGATCATCAATTAATAATCCTGTGGATTTATATGACTTTGGTGACTTATCAAAGCTCATGGGCTTTGAGGATGTTTGGGAGTTTGAAAAACGGTTTGTAGAAATTAAATAAGGGGCTTTCTATGAAATTCACTCATCGGTTTCTCTCGGTACTATTTTTATTTAGCTCTCTAGTAGCTACGAATAGCTATGCGCAAGCCAATTATCCCAATCGACCGATTCGTTTAATCATTCCTTTTACGCCGGGTGGTGTGACTGATACTTCTGGCCGCTTTATTGCAGAGCAGTTGTCTCTCAAGCTTGGGCAACAGGTCATTGCCGACAACAAACCTGGAGCCTCCGGAAATATTGGTACTCAGATGGTTGCGACTGCTGAGCCTGATGGCTATACCTTATTACTTGGTTATGCTGGAACGCTCTCGATTAATCCATCTTTATTTGATAAGGTGCCATTTGATAGTGTGAAAGACTTCACGCCCATCGGAAAAATAGGCGACGCAATTTTAATTATCGTCGCGAATAATGATTTTCCAGGTAAGACCCTAGCTGATGTTATTGCCATCTCCAAAAAAGATCCTAATGGCCTCTCCTATGGCACCTCAGGATCTGGTGGCACACCGCATATCGCCGGTGAGCTTTTTAAACAAAAGACTGGCGCAAATTTAGTTCACGTTCCTTATAAGGGCGGTGGCCAAGCTTTGCTAGATCTTTTAGGTGGAAACATTCCCCTTGTGTACACAGCGGTTGCTGGCGCAAATCAATATGTCAACACAGGCCGTATTAGGGCGATTGCGGTCTCCAGCTCCAAAAGAAGTCCAAGCATGCCGGATGTGCCGACTTTCATTGAGAGTGGCGTTAAAGATTTTGTAATTGACGACTGGGTGGGGCTTTTGGCTCCAGCTAAAACACCAAAGCCAATTGTTAATAAATTAAATCAGGCATTAAATGAGATTTTGAATTCACCTGAGGGTAAGGCAAAACTATTGTCGATGGGTATCTTTCCATCGCCTGGTACCCCAGAAAAATTTGGCGAGCAAATTAAAGGTGATTTAATTCGGTTCGCACCAATTGTGAAGGCTGCACAAATTAAATCGGAATGATTTACGATCTTATCGATTTAGCACGTGATAAATAATGGGGATGGCAATGGCGCTGATAACGCCGTTCATTCCCATTGCTAGGCTAGCGTAAGTTCCTGCCTCAGGATGAATGCTAAAAGCGCGCGATGTGCCGATGCCATGCGCACCGATACCAATCGCAAATCCTCTTTGCCACCAAGCCTTCATGCCAAGAGCATTCAAAACAAATGGCGCCAAGATTGCACCTAAGATGCCCGTACTCACTGCAAAGATGGCAGTGAGTGTTGGTGATACGCTGATGCGCTCGGCAATACCCATAGCAATCGGAGCGGTTACTGATTTAGGATACATAGCCCCAGTAATGCTGCTATCAGCGCCAAGAAGGGTTGCAATACCTACCGCGCTAATGATCGATACCAAACCACCAGTGCATAGAGAAACCAGTAATGGGATAGATCGACCCTTCAGGCTATTTAGACCTCGATAGATGGGAATCGCTAGAGAGACAGTTGCTGAGCCTAATAAGAAGTGAATAAATTGCGCGCCCTCAAAGTAAGTTGAGTAGGGCATATCGATCAGTTGAATTGTGCTAGCAACAATCAAAATCGCAATTGCTACGGGGTTGGCTAAAGGATTTTGTTTTGTTTGTTTGTAGATGCTTAAGCCAATCTGATAAGCCGCTAAGGTGATGAAGAGGGCAAATAGTGGGCTGCCTGATAGATATACCCAAATTTCTACGATGGAATGCTTTTCACTCATCGCTTGCTTTCTTGCTCAAGAGGCGTACTACAAAAGCGCACGAGCCAATGGTGAGGATGACACTTCCAACTAGGGCTGCAATGATGGCAAAGGCATTAGCCTTGAGTTGGGGTAGAAATAAAACTACCCCAACAGCTGCCGGAACAAATAAGAGACCAAGATATTGGCTAAAGGTATCAGCGACTGTCGCCAGCTCCGCATTGATGCCCTTGCGTATTACTAACCAAACAACCAATAGAACCAGCCCAATAACTGGGCCAGGGAGGGATGGGAGAAGGAACTTGGAGACTAGCTCGCCTAGGCTTTGAAAAAGGAGGATTTGAACTAAGCCAAAAATCATGAATTGATCTTACAGGCTAGTTTTTATGTTGCATAGCAATAATTTAATTCTTGATTAAGATAACCACACAAATGCTTAGGGGTTTATGCCTCTATTTACTAAAACGAATACAAAAAGAGACTAATAGGAGACCGTAATGGCCGAGTTAAATGTCAATGGCAAAAAATATAAAGTGGATGTTGATCCAGATACTCCATTGCTATGGGTAATACGCGAACAAATTGGTTTGACCGGAACAAAGTACGGTTGCGGTGTTGGTCAATGTGGTGCTTGCACGGTGTTATTTGAAGGTCAAGCGGTGCGTAGCTGTTCTTTACCAGTTGCCGCAGCAGAAGGTAAAAAAATTGAAACTATTGAGAGTTTGGAAAAGAGCGGTCAGCTTTCTAAAGTGCAAAAGGCGTGGGTTGATAATCAAGTGCCTCAGTGTGGCTACTGCCAATCTGGCATGGTGATGGCAACCACTGCGTTGCTACGTAACAATCCAAAGCCAACTGATGCTCAGATTGATGAGTCAATCACCAATATCTGCCGTTGCGGCACATTCCAACAAGTGCGTGCAGCGATTCATGCTGCTAGCAAGGCTTAAGGGGGTAATCATGACAAATGCAATTAATACTTCCCGCCGCCAGTTTGTGGTTGGCTCAAGCGCTATTGCTACAGGCTTAGCAATCGGTTTTGATTTGAGCTTTATGTCTAGCGCCAATGCTGCAATGGGCACAGGCACTACCTCTATGACACCTTTGGCTACCCCTGAGATTGGTGTATGGGTAGTTGTGAAGCCAAATGATGATGTCGTTGTTCGTATCGTTCGCTCAGAAATGGGTCAAGGCACGATTACTGGTTTGGCACAGATGGTTGCCGAAGAATTAGAGTGCGACTGGAAAAAAGTGAACTATGAATATCCAAGTCCAGCAGAAAGCTTAAAGCGTAAAGCGGCATGGGGTAGCTACTCAACTGGTGGCAGCCGCGGCATTCGTACTTCAGAGCAATATGTTCGTAAGGGTGGCGCAGCTGCACGTATGATGTTGATTCAAGCTGCAGCAAATCAGTGGAATGTGCCTGTCTCAGAGTGCATTGCTGCTAATAGCGTGATTACCCACACTCCATCAGGACGCAAAACGACATTTGGTAAGGTTTCTGTAGCGGCATCTCAGTTGCCAGTGCCTACTGAAGTGCCGTTAAAAGATCCAAAAGAGTGGAAGCTCATTGGTAAGTCCGTAAATCGTATTGATGGTGTCTCTGATAAGGTAACAGGCCGTCAGATTTATGCAATTGACCTCAAGATGCCTGGAATGTTGATCGCCAACATTAAAGAGTCTCCTGTATTTGGTGGCAAAGTGAAGAGTTATGACGCAGCCAAAGCTCAGAGTATGAAAGGCGTTAAGAAAGTCGTGCAGGTTGGCGATTCAGCGGTTGCTGTAGTGGCTGATACTTTCTGGCAAGCTAAAACGGCTTTGGACCAAGTCAATATCGTTTGGGATAACGGCGCTAATGGCGATGTTTCAAGCGCTTCAATTAAAAAGATGCTTGAAGATGGGCTGAATGCTGACGATGCGTTTGTTCATAACACCAATGGTGATGTCAAATCTGCTCTCTCTAATGCATCTAAGAAGATAGAGGCAACATACTTCTATCCATTCTTAAACCATGCAACGCTTGAGCCACAAACAGCTACAGCGAAGTGGACTCCAGATTCTTGTGAAGCTTGGGTTCCCACTCAAGACGGTGAGGCATCTTTAGCGGCGGTGATTGCGGCTTCCGGATTGCCTGCTGAAAAGTGCAACGTCTACAAAGTAAACCTTGGTGGTGGCTTTGGTCGTCGTGGCGCTTTCCAGGATTACACCACTCAGGCAGTGAATATCGCTAAGCAAATGCCTGGCACACCAATCAAGTTGATTTGGACTCGTGAAGAGGATATGACACAGGGTCGTTACCACCCAGTAATGATGTGCAAAATGACAGCAGCGATCGATGATAAGAAGAACGTCACCGGGGTAAATATGCGTTTATCAGGCCAATCAATTTTGGCTGCAGTACGCCCAGCGGTTGTTGCTGCTAACAAAGGTAAAGATCCGTTGGCCTTCCAGGGTCTTGAGCCAAGTGGTGAGCACGGTATTACTTATAGCTTCCCTAACTTGACCATTGATCATGCGATGCGCAACACCCATGTGCCACCAGGATTCTGGCGCGGTGTAAACGTCAATCAAAACGCCATTTTCATTGAAACCTTTATGGATGAGTTAGCTGAAGCAACTGGCATGGATGCGGTGGAGTTCCGTCGCAAGCATATGAAAGAGTTTCCAAGAGCGGAAGCAGTATTGAATGCGGTTGCTGACGGTATTGGCTGGACTAAGCCTGCGGCTCCTGGCGTTTATCGTGGCGTTGCTCAGATGCGCTCATTTGGTAGCTATGTTGCAGCAGCTTGCGAGCTTTCCGTGAAGAATGGCAACGAAGTGAAGATTCATCGCATTGTTGCGGCTACCGATCCTGGCTATGTTGTTAACCCAGCTCAAGTAAATCGTCAGGTATCAGGCTCTTTCGTTTACGGCTTATCTGCCCTCTTTGAAGAAGAGATTACGCTTGAGAAGGGCGCCGTTGTGCAAAAAAACTTCGATACCTTTAATTCGATTCGACTTGCACAAATGCCAAAAGTAGAAACTATCATCATCCAGGGTGGTGGTAAGGATTGGGGTGGTGTTGGTGAGCCAACGATTGCGGTTGTAGCACCTGCAGTGCTCAATGCGATCTATCGAGCTACCGGTAAGCGTTACCGCACAGTCCCTCTGAAAAATAGCGGCATTAAGCTCGTTTAATTCAGAGAATCGCAGTAGATGAGTAAGAAGGGCGTTCTAGCGATCATATTGCTAGGCGCCCTTAGTTTTTCTGAAGTATTTGCACAAGAAATAGTCGCGGGTCAAATAGAAAAACCGCTTACGACTACACTAGGAGATCCGCAACATGGTCGTAAGATTGTTTTGAGCCGTCAAACTGGGCTGTGCATTCTTTGTCATAGCGGACCTTTTCCAGAAGAGCGCTTTCAGGGTAATTTAGCTCCAGATCTGGCCGTAAGTGTTGCTTCTTTGACCGCTCCGCAGCTGCGTGCAAGAATTGTTAACGCAAGTTATTTCAATCAAAACACCATCATGCCGTCTTATTACCGTGCAGATCATTTAAATCGCGTAGCAAGTAAGTTTGTGGGTCAAACGATTTTGAGTGCGCAAGAAATTGAAGATGTTGTAGCGTTTTTGTTAAGTCTACAAAATACGAATCAACAAACAGTAACAACAAGCAAACAAAAACAATAAACAATACCTATTGAGTTATGAAGATGCAATCAAGTCGCCGCCGTTGGTTAAAAAGAATTCAAAGTCTTAGTATTTTGGCTCTGGGCGCCTGGTTTAGCCCCTTAACTGTATTGGCTAAAAAGGAGGATGCAGCAAAGGCTATTCAAGAAATCACAGGAGGCAAACCCATCATTGATGGCAAGGTAAAGTTGATTATTCCGCCGCTTGTAGAAAACGGAAACTTAGTAGTGCTCAAACTGAGTGTGGATAGCCCAATGACTGCCAATGATTACGTTAAATCTGTTCATGTTATTGCAGAAGGCAATCCCTTGCCTAATATATTCACCGTGCACTTAACACCGCGATCTGGTACTGCCAACATCACAACACGAGTTCGTTTGGCAGACAGTCAAACTGTATGGGCAATTGCACAAATGAACGACGGCAGTTTTTACCAAGGCTCTGCTGAGACTTTGGTAACACTCTCAGCCTGTACAGAGCTTGTGTGAGGGTGTGGGTATGAATAAAACATCACGCACTTCGATCACGATGCCAGCTACAGCAAAGCAGGGCTCGATTATTGAGATTCGTGCAATTGCACAGCATGATATGGAGTCTGGTTTTCGGTATACCGAAGGCGGTAAATTGATTCCTCGCGATATTATTCGCGAATTCACCTGCACCTATAACAATGTAGAGATCTTTAGAGCTGATTTTTATCCAGGTACTGGTGCCAACCCCTTAATTATCTTTACTACCATTGCTACTGAAACGGGTAACTTGGAATTTAGGTGGGTGGGGGATGATGGCTACGAAGCAGTCAATCAAGCCCACATAATGGTTTCATGAGTATTTCAAAAAGTTGGGCTTTTGTATTTAGCCTCCTATGTTTCTTTGCTTCTACTATCGGAAGCGCAACGGATCTAAGTAAATTAAAACTTCAGTCGAGTTACGAGCTTATGTCGGCTGAAAATAAAACTATGCAAGATGACGCAAGTTTAAATCCAGCGATGTTCTGGGTGGGTGATGGCGAGGCCTTGTGGAATAAGCTTTCAGAACAAAACGGAAAATCATGTGCCAGTTGCCATGGTGATGCAAGAAAGTCGATGCGTGGAGTGGCCGCTGCATTCCCCAAA
The DNA here is from genome assembly GCF_013307225.1 of Polynucleobacter tropicus. Taxonomy (NCBI): domain Bacteria; kingdom Pseudomonadati; phylum Pseudomonadota; class Betaproteobacteria; order Burkholderiales; family Burkholderiaceae; genus Polynucleobacter; species Polynucleobacter tropicus. The sequence continues at coordinate 853,158 of NZ_CP028942.1, forward strand.
ATGATTAAAGGTAAAGTGCAAACCCTAGAGGGGCAAATTAATCAATGTAGAACTCAGGCTCAAGCTTCAACAGCTCTTGCCTATGAGACTAAGGATCTTCTGTCTCTAACTGCGTATGTCGCCTATCAGTCAAAAGGTATGCCTATTACTGTTCGCGAAACCCCTGAAAATAAAAGCGCTATGCAAAAAGGTCGCAAGACTTTTTACGAACGAATGGGGCAGCTCAATTTATCTTGCGCACAGTGTCATGAAGAACGCGCAGGACTTAAATTGGGTGGGGCGGTGATCCCGCAAGGACATCCCAACGCTTATCCAATCTACCGCTTGGAGTGGCAAACTTTAGGTTCCTTGCAGCGCCGTTTGCGCAACTGTATGAGTGGTGTTAGAGCTCAACAATTTGATTATGGCTCGCCTGAAATGGCGCAGCTTGAGTTGTTTCTTGCAGCTCGCGCTCGAGGTCTTCCCCTGGAGTCTCCAGGGGTAAGGCCTTAGTGAAAGTAAAAACTAATTAGTCAGAGTTAATTAATCAGAGAATACGACTGAGGTAGCGCCGTTAATTAAGACGCGGTCGTGCAAGTAATAGCGTAGAGCGCGTGATAGAACGGTACGCTCTAGGTCACGACCTTTGCGTACGAGATCGTCCGGGGCATCGCCGTGTGTAACGCGTGTGACGTCTTGTTCAATGATAGGGCCTTCATCCAAATCGCTTGTAACAAAGTGTGCTGTTGCGCCAATCAGTTTAATACCGCGTGCATGCGCCTGATGGTACGGCTTGGCGCCTTTAAAGCTTGGCAAGAAAGAGTGGTGCACGTTAATGCAGCGTCCTGATAATTTGGTTGATAAATCATCAGAGAGAATTTGCATATAGCGGGCCAAAATCACCATATCTACATTGGATTCGGCAATGATATCCAAGAGTTTTGCTTCTTGTGCAGGCTTGGTTTCTGGGGTCACTGGTAGGTGATAGAAAGGGATATCAGCAAAATCAATGCTGGCATAAACATCACGTGGGTGATTGGAAACAATGCCGCAAATAATCATCGGTAACTCACCGATGCGCCAGCGATAGAGAAGATCAACCAAGCAATGATCTAATTTAGAAGCCATGATGAGAACGCGTTTGAGATCTTTTACTGCACGCAAATTCCAAGTGAGCTCAAAACGTTTTGCGATTTCAGCAAATCCAGATCGCAAAGTATTGCCATCAGTTGGGCAGCTAAAACTAACACGCATGAAAAAGCGCTTTGAGGCTTTGTCATCAAACTGTTGTGCCTCCTCAATGTCGCCGCCCGCTTGAAAAATATAAGTGGATACGGCAGCCACAATTCCAGGCTTGTTTGGGCAGGTTAGGGTGAGGTAATAGTTTTGAGTTGTCATCTTTAGTGCTTGAATAGTGCTGGTAAACCCTGATTTTAGCCTTTACTAGTCAGTAATGACAAAACTCAAAGTAATTATTGCTTGCCAGGGCCCTTAGGTAGATCGGCTGGACCAGTAAGTGGCGCGCTTTTATCAATAACCTTGGGTATCACTACATCCTCGCAGATTGGTTTTGGGCCGATAATATTAGTAAAGCTACATTCTTTTTTGGTAGCTGCAGATGCTGCATGCTCTAGCGGCGATTTGCCGGTAGTAACTGTTGATGCCACACTGGTTGCAGTAACAGGGTTGGCTGCCGCAGCGGCCACAATGCTGGTTCCGGCTGAACTTGCAGCTGCCGTACTGCTAGCGCCGATTGCGGCGATTGGCGCAGCGCAACCCGATAAATAAATTGTGCTGCTTAGAGTAATTGAGTTAAGCGTGACAATCCAAAATGCCCGCATGGATCAAGCTTGTATTACTTCGCTATTTTGCAAACAGAATTAAATACACCTGCAGTCCAGCTTTCGCTTACTACGGGCTCGTATTTGCTATCAGGGGTGTTGCTCTCCGTGACTACTTTTCCAGAACCCTTGTTTCCAGAAAACTCTTTATAAGCAATAGGGCGGTAACTTACCGATGGGCAATCGTATTCGTTTAGGCCAATGATGGAGCTAACGGGTTCTTTATTTGTTGGGTTAGTGCCCGGCTTCTTAAAGTCCAGCATGGAAATAATTTGCGTTTTCTCGCCTTGTGTTTGTACGGTATCCAAGTCAACATACACCGTCATGACAGTATTGGAGCCAAGTTCTTTCCATGCCGCATTAGCAGTTCCTTGTGTGGCAACAAAAAGCGCTGAAGCAGTCAACGTAGCAAGAGAAATCTTTTTCATGAAGTACCTTATTAATAAACGATGTAACTAAAGATTAAGCCTGAAGATTATTTTATACGGCTACAGCACCTTTGCCATATTAGAAGCTATTTATTGCTTAATTCTAGAGCGCGAGTCATCTTCTCGGGCTTCATTTGTAAGGGGAGGTATTCGTTTTTGACCCAGAGCGAACTCATATTGCGGTACCGAGGACTCTGGACCCAACCCGATTGACCGGCTTGGTAAATAAAGAGGGATTTTTCAAGATCCGATAAGTCATAAATCGTACGCAGACTGGGGGCTTGTAATGTTTCAAATGGATTTTGAGAATTATTGAGCTCGAGTCGACCCACATTGACTGAAAAGCTATCACCCGGAAATGGGGTGGTGATGTTAAAGAGCTTGCCAAGTACAGGAACCTTGCTTATGGGGCGATGCTCAGAGATGGCAATATGTGCCTTACCCCATGACCATGATTTTGGATCATTGCCATATTGGCTACTTAGGTACTCGAGAGCGCGATCAAACGCGATATTGGATGACTCGGCACAGGTTTCAATAGCGGGGGTGTTTGGTATATCACACCATGGGCTATTGGGATTCTGTAATACAGAAATTAGTGGAAAGCGAAAGTTGCGCGCACCATAGTTTTCATAAAATAAATAGCTTAGTCTAGAGAACACATTGCGCGTGAGTTGATCAGCCCAAGCATTAAAGATTAATGCGCTCGGACTATCAATGCTCATATTGCCATCAAAGTTTTTAGTGAGCTCAAGCACTTTTGCTCCCAGGGTATGTTTTGGCTGGGAAGACTTGAACAAGTCGAGAAGTGGGGTAGCGCCTAATGAGAGCGTATCGCCCTGCATCGTTTTTATGTATTTCGTGTCGTGAGTGCTTCGGTCTTTAATCATTTGCACGATACGCTCGTAGCGAGTTGGAACATCCCAGTCTGCGGTCAAAGGGTTTGGGTTGTTGGAAGCAATGATTGCTTGGTTTGCAGTTGCAATCCAGCCTTGCTCTGGATTATTGCTGGCTGGTAATTGATCAAAGGGTACGTAGCCATTCCAGTCGAACTGGTTATCCCATCCAGGAGCAGGAGCAATGCCGTAAAGTCCCTGATGAAGCGTCCGTTTTGGCGCAACCCCTGCGGCTTGATAGGAAATGTTTCCTTCCGTATCAGCCATAGCAACGTTTTGCATCGGCGCATAATTTTTATGCAGTGCCGCTTTAAATGAATCAAGGTCCTTAGCCCGATTCATTTCTAGCAGACCGGCAACGGATTGATTTTCATGATCTAAAGCAGTCCAGCGTAGGGCAAGTGCGTATCTATTGGTATCTATTGCGCGCTGTGCTTGAGCATAAGAATCTGAAATCACCGGACCATGGCGCGTCTCTTTAACAATGAATGTCAGCGGGGCCGCTCCCTTGATATCAATGATTTCTTGGCGAACGGTAAATGGCAGCATCCCATTTGGGCCGCGATACATGCTCGGATTGTTTGGATCTAATTGCTCTAGGTAAGTATCTTGAACATCTGGATTAGTGTTCGTAAAGCTCCATGCATATTTTTCAGTTCTGCCTAAAACCACCGCTGGAATGCCGGGTAGGGTGCCGCCGATAACGTTGAGCCCTGGTGCATCTAGGTGAGCGAAATACCAAATAGCTGGTGCAGATAATCCAAGATGCGGATCATTTGCCAACAATGGCTTGCCCGTATCAGTAAGCTTGCCGTTCAAAACCCAATTATTAGAGCCAATACCATCTTTGCCGCCAGGCAAGTCATTTGTACTTAGTTCAATAGAGGGCAGCTTCTTAGATTTATGATTTTCGGTTTTGGGGTTTGTATTAAATACGTTCAGCTCATGGTACAGCTTGGCAAAGTCCATATTGCTCACTAGTTCACCATGGGAATAGGGCAGGATTACCTCCCAAACTTGTTTTGTGGTGAGGTATTGCGAAAGCTCAAGTCGTTGTAATTCTTTTTGCCAATTACCGCCTAAGTCATAGGCCATCATCAGCATCCAGGCAACGCTGTCGGTGGGTGACCAGTGACCTGGTTTGGAGCCGGTTAAAAAATACTCCACTGGAAGTGCCCAGCCTAAACTGGCATTACCAGCATTAACGCCATCAGCATATGCTTGAAGTAATCTTTTTGCTGCTACGGGATATTTATCAAATTGTTTTTCTGCTGCGCGCTTCACCCCTAAAGTTCTAATGAAGCGATCTATTTTGACGGTATCGGGACCCAAAATTTCAGAAAGACGTCCGCTAGCAATGCGGCGATTCATCTCTAATTGCCAAGAGCGCTCTATTGCGTGAAGGTAGCCTAATGCAAATAGGGCATCAGTTTGGCTCTTGGCTTTGATATGGGGGATGTCGGTTTCATCAAAAGAAATGGTAACTGAATCCCCTAAGCTTTTAATCGTTCTTTTCCCAGAGGGGTTGGATTGGGCTGAATATAGATAAGCAATTACAACTGCCAGCACGATTAATACAGTACCCCCAGCAACCCAACGAAGCGGTCGCAAGAGTTTGTAAATGCCGGCCATCTTGCCCTGAGAATTCATATAAATATTTTAATCTTTTTGGCTGAATAGCCTGTTGGTCTCGAGCGATATAGCGTCCCCAAGGCGGTTTTTAGCTCACATGCTAAAATTCACCCTGTCTTGATTTACATAGCGCGGCAGTAATTGCCAGTGCGAGCCCGGGTGGTGAAATCGGTAGACACACAGGATTTAAAATCCTGCGACCTAAACAGTCGTGCCGGTTCGATTCCGGCCCCGGGCACCAAATTTCATTCCTCGTATTCATTTCTATGAATTTGTTCAAAATCCTTCTCTATCTTTGCTTGTATTCAATCTCTGCATCAGCATGGTCAATTGATGTAATGGAGTTTCATTGCTCAAGAAAAGAAAAGGATTTCACGGAAGAGTACGACATGAAAATTACTTTGGCATCAGGTAGTCAAAAAGCCAAGGTATATCTAGATGATCGTGATTTAGATCAGTCTGATGCTTATGGCAATCAAATGGTGAAGAGTGTCACTATGGCTCGTCCAAACATCCTGATTTTGATTGAGGCGAATTTCGAGCCTGAAAAAATAATGGATGTTGCTTATCCTGCCGGAACTGTAACAACACAAATCACGCTAGACCCAATTACTGGCAAGCTCAAAAAAGTAGAAAAAATTCAGGGGGGTATTTTGGGTGCCACGATTGGTAATGGCACACATGTGAGCGAAGAGAGTTGCGCGTTAACGAAGATGCCCTACAGAGTCACTAGTAAATAAGGTATCTCCTGGCATCACACCCAGCATCAGATGGCCTAGTTAGGTTCTGTCACAAACCCCAGCTTGGTAAGGCCTGCACGGCGTGATGCGGCAAGTACTTGCGCCACATACTCATACTTCACAGCCTTATCGGCACGTAAATTAATCTCAGGCTGCGGATCTTTTTGGGCTGCTTTTTCTGCATAGCCATCAAATGTCTTGAGATCAATCTGAGTGCTATTCCAAAAGATTTGGCCTTTGGCATCAATCGTCAGTTGCACTGACTCAGGCTTTACTTCATTGCGCACACTATTAGCTTTAGGTAATTCAACTTTCACAGCCTGTTGAATGACGGGAAGGGTGATGATAAAAATGATGAGAAGCACCAACATGACATCCACCATGGGTGTCATGTTGATTTCCGCCATGATGGCATCATCGTTTTGATCGTCTTGCAAATGAAACGCCATGCTTATTCTCCGGAGTTAACACGGGCGCCAGTTACAAAATAGGCTAACAAATCATTGCCAAAGCGATTGAGATCAGCCACAAACAATTTGTTCGCGCGATTAATGGCGTTAAAACCCAATACCGCAGGAATCGCTACAGCAAGCCCTAAGGCAGTCATGATCAAAGCTTCACCAATAGGGCCTGCAACTTGATCGATTTGGGCGCTACCAGAGCTGCTAATAGAAATCAGCGCATGGTAGATGCCCCACACAGTACCAAATAAGCCAATAAATGGGGCGGTTGCGCCTGTTGAGCCCAAGAAAGTCAGACCCTTTTGCAAGCTAGCAGCTACGCCATCAATGCTATTTTTAATGCTTCTTGCCATCCACTCTGAATAGTTGAGGGTTTGGAGTAATTCACGATGATTGCTTGATTGACCTTGGTGGTGCACTGAAGCGCTGCTCGCAGATTTGGCAATCTGATAGTAGGGGTTGCTAGATGGGGTACTAAAGGATTGTAAGCCTTGCTCAAATGAGTTTGCGTGCCAGAATTGATCAAGCTCAGGTTTGAGTTTGCGAAGATTGCGTAAGTCCCAAAGGCGGGTGAGCAAAATAACCCAGGTAATAATTGAGCATGCTAACAGTGCAATTGCTACAAAGCGGGTGATGCCGTCGCCTTCAAGCCAGAGATTCGCAATTCCAAAAGGTGTATTCATAGCGCTTAATTCTTAAGGTTAAATTTAATTAAAAGATTTGTTGAAATTCTTTGGGGTGAGCCATTGACTAAAAAAGGTTTAAAGCGATAACGCCGGCCGATATCGGTAGCGGCGCGATCGAGTCTAGGAAAGGAGCTTGATTGCAATATTGCAACATCTTCAACTTCACCTATCTCAGAAATAATTAAACGCACCACTACAGTTCCTTGTTCTCCAGATCTTTTGGAGAACGAAGGGTAATACGCATCAGCATCAGGCTGAAATACAACAATCAGTTTACCAATGTCTGTCTGAATGGGGGTACCGCTTGATCCGCCAGAAGTCGCTGGTGCTACAGCGGCGTTTTGTGTCTGACTTTGAGCTGATGATTCACTCTTTTGTGTAGGGGTATTTTGTGTCTGAGTGGGGGTCGATTTTTGAGGGGGCTTCTCTTCTACCGTTTTCTTCTTTGGCTCTTCTTTGGGCTTTGGAGGTGGCGCAGGTGGTTGCTGGCTTTTGCTTGAAGCAGTGTCTGGGCTGACTAGATTGGCCATTACGCGTTCATCATCCATCCGGGGTGGCTTGGTAGACAAATGTAAAAATTCCAGAGCTGGTAAAGCATGCAATAAAAGCACGATACCAATAATGATGCGTTCGCTTTTGGTGAATGGCAGACGCTCATCCACCTTTTGCCAAAATGCGCTCATGACACATTACCTAACAGTGCTGTGCTAACGCGATGATTCTTAAGATCGGTATGCATTAAATCTTGCGCCATCTTCAAAAGCGCTTGCTCATCTTTGCTACTAAAAAAATGCACGGCACCGTATTGCGAAGAAACGCTATTAGCAGAATCTGTTTGATTGAGCGCGAGCGCCTCTAATTGCCGCTTTAGTTGCTTTACTACCGCTTCACTAGTGTCGATCAGGGTAATTTTGTCGCCAAGCAGTTTGCGTATGGCTTTACGTAAAAATGGATAGTGAGTGCAGCCCAAGACAATCGTGTCAGAACCCGCTACCTGGATGGGTTCTAGATGCTTAGCAAGTAGCTCTAAAGTTTCTCCATCATTTGCTTTGCCTGCTTCGATCAGTGGCACTAGACCTGCACCAGCTTGCTTAATAAATTGACAATGATTTGGCAATGTAGAGAGCAGGGAATTGAATTTGTCGCTGTTTAAAGTCGCCTCAGTCGCTAATACGCCAACAATGCCATTTGCTGATTGCATAGCGGCAGGCTTAATGCCTGGCTCAACGCCCACAATGGCAATTGGGATTGCTGCACGAATATCTTTAATTGCTTCTGCAGTCGCAGTGTTGCAAGCAACTACGATGGCATCGCACCCAGCTTGCGCGAGATGTTTGCAAAGACTTAAGCTACGCTGCGCAATCCAATCAGGAGATTTTTCACCATAAGGCGCGTTCGCAGAATCGGCTAAATAGATATAGTCGTGTTGCGGCAGCTGGCGCAGCGCCTCATCCAAAATGGATAAGCCACCAACGCCAGAATCAAAAACGCCTATTAACGACAATTCAGTGTCAACTCAGTACCAAGTTAAAGCTAATTAACAAAAGTGAATTAAGCAATCTTGACAGGAATGCCGCCAATTTTTGCTTGCCATTCTTTTGGACCAGTTTCATGCATTGAGATGCCTTCTGAATTAACGGCAACTGTTACTGGCATATCTTTTACTTCAAACTCATAGATTGCTTCCATGCCGAGGTCGGCAAAGCCAACTACCTTAGAAGTCTGAATCGCCTTAGAAACAAGATAAGCAGCGCCACCAACTGCCATGAGGTAAGCGGACTTATGTTTCTTGATCGCTTCAATAGCAACTGGACCCCGTTCCGCTTTACCAATCATGGAAATCAAGCCAGTTTTAGCCAGCATCATTTCAGTGAACTTATCCATACGGGTGGAGGTGGTGGGGCCTGCTGGGCCAACAACTTCATCGCGTACGGGATCTACTGGGCCAACGTAATATATGACGCGGTTTTTAAAGCTCACTGGCAATTCTTCACCTTTAGCAAGCATGTCCTGAATACGTTTGTGCGCAGCATCGCGGCCAGTCAAGATTTTGCCGTTGAGCAGCAATGTTTCGCCTGGTTTCCAGCTCGCCACTTCTTCCGCAGTCAAAGCATCTAAATTGACGCGCTTAGATTTTTGAACATCTGGCGTCCAAGTGACATCTGGCCAATCTGATAAAGAAGGTGCCTGTAGTTTTGCAGGACCATCACCATGCAAATGGAAATGTACGTGACGTGTTGCTGCGCAGTTTGGAATCATTGCGACTGGCAATGAAGCAGCATGAGTTGGGTAATCCAAAATCTTAATATCAAGAACAGTCGCCAAACCACCCAAGCCTTGAGCGCCAATGCCGAGCTTGTTTACTTTGTCATAAATCTCTAAGCGCAATTCTTCCACGCGGTTCTTAGGACCACGCTCAATTAACTCCTGAATATCTACTGGACCCATCAAAGCTTCTTTAGCCATCAGCATGGCCTTCTCTGGTGTGCCGCCGATGCCAATGCCAAGAATACCGGGAGGGCACCAGCCTGCACCCATAGTTGGAACAGTCTTCAGCACCCAATCGACAATCGAGTCAGATGGGTTAAGCATCACCATCTTGGCTTTGTTTTCAGAGCCACCACCTTTTGCCGCACAAATGACTTCAACATCATCTCCTGGAACAATTTCATAGTGAACCACAGCAGGAGTGTTGTCACCCGAGTTCTTGCGTTTGCCTGCAGGGTCAGTTAATACAGAAGCACGTAACGTGTTGTCTGGGTTGAGGTAGGCGCGACGCACACCTTCATTCACCATTTCAGTAACGCTCATAGTGGCATCCGCCCATTGAACGTTCATACCAATCTTCAAAAAGACCACTGCAATACCGGTATCTTGGCAAAGCGGACGATGACCTTCAGCGCACATGCGGCTATTGGTCAAAATTTGCGCAATCGCATCTTTGGCCGCTTCACCTTTTTCTAAGGAGTAAGCCTTGCCCATGGCATCAATAAAGTCCTTAGGGTGGTAGTAGGAAATGAACTGGAATGCGTCTGCAACGCTTTGAATGAGGTCGTTTTGTTTAATCTGAGTCATGGTTTTAGGCTTATTTCCACATTAATAGTAAGGTTTGCCCTATTTTAAGGGTTTGCCATAGAGCAAATCCCAAGTGTTTTCACTTATCTTCATAAGTCTTGAGGGTCATAACCCGTCATTTTGCTGGTTTTTGGCAAAAAAAGAACATTGTTTATTAAATAGAGGGCAGTGAAGCATGGAACCATTAAAGCAAGAAAACCGCGTTTTTAACCCACCTGCAGACTTCGTTAAGGGTGCGGCTATTCCAGGCATGGATGCCTACAAAAAACTTTGCGCTGAAGCTGAAAAAGATTACGACGGTTTCTGGGGTCACCTCGCTAAAGAGAATATCTACTGGAAAAAGCCATTTACCAAAGTATTGGATGAGTCCAAAGCACCTTTTTATAAGTGGTTTGAAGATGGCACTACTAACGCTTCTTACAACTGTTTAGATCGCCAAGTTGAAGCTGGTCTAGGCGATAAGACAGCGATTATTTTTGAAGCCGACGATGGTACTGTAACTAAAGTTAGCTACAAAGAGATGCTTGAGCGTGTTTGCAAAATGGCCAACGCACTGCGCAAGATGGGCATTAAGTCTGGCGACACCGTCATTATTTATATGGCGATGACTATCGAAGGTATTGTGGCAATGCAAGCATGTGCTCGTATTGGTGCAATTCATTCTGTGGTGTTTGGTGGTTTCTCTGCGCAAGCATTGCGTGACCGCATCATCGACGTTGGTGCAGTTGCAGTGATTACTGCTGATGGTCAATATCGTGGCGGCAAATCATTGCCATTAAAAGCTATCTGTGACGAAGCGCTCTCTACAGGTGAATGTGGCAAGGTTAAACATGTAATCGTGAGCAAACGCACTGGTACTGCGATTGAGATGAAAGCGGGTCGTGACGTTTGGATGCAAGATATTGTGGCTAATGAAGCAGCAACTTGCGAGCCAGAGTGGGTAAGCGCTGAGCATCCACTCTTTATTTTGTATACATCTGGTTCTACTGGTAAGCCAAAGGGTGTGCAGCACTCAACTGGCGGCTATCTCTTGTGGGCAATTCTCACAATGAAGTGGACCTTTGATATCAAGCCAACCGACGTGTTCTGGTGTACAGCTGATATTGGTTGGGTAACAGGTCACTCATACATCACATACGGCCCACTCGCAGTAGGCGCTACCGAGATTGTGTTCGAAGGCGTGCCAACTTATCCAAATGCTGGTCGTTTCTGGGACATGATCCAAAAACACAAAGCAACGATTTTCTACACAGCACCAACAGCGATTCGTTCATTGATCAAAGCGTCAAGCAATGATCAAGCGGTGCATCCAAAGAGTTATGACTTATCTAGTTTGCGTCTCTTGGGTTCAGTAGGCGAACCAATTAATCCAGAAGCCTGGATGTGGTACTACGAAAATGTGGGTGGCTCACGTTGCCCAATCGCTGACACATTCTGGCAAACCGAAACTGGTGGCCACATGATTTCCCCATTGCCAGGCGCAACTCCAATGATTCCAGGTTCTTGCACATTGCCATTGCCAGGTATTCAGGCAGCGATCGTGGATGAGGCTGGTCACGATGTGCCAAACGGAAACGGCGGTATTTTGGTTGTTAAGCGCCCATGGCCATCCATGATTCGTACTATTTGGAATGACCCAGATCGTTTCGTGAAGTCTTACTTCCCTGAAGAGTTGGGTGGTAACCTTTACCTCGCTGGTGACGGCGCTATTCGTAACAAAGAAACTGGTTATTTCACCATTACTGGTCGTATCGATGACGTTCTAAACGTATCAGGTCACCGTATGGGTACGATGGAAATTGAATCTTGCTTAGTTGCAAACCCATTAGTTGCTGAAGCAGCAGTGGTTGGTCGTCCAGATGATTTAACCGGTGAAGCCATTTGCGTATTCGTGGTTCTCAAAGGTGGTCGTCCAACCGGCGAAGATGCTAAGAAGGTCGCAACTGAACTGCGCAACTGGGTAGGCAAAGAGATTGGTCCAATCGCTAAGCCAAAAGATGTTCGCTTTGGTGATAACTTGCCAAAAACGCGTTCAGGCAAGATCATGCGTCGTCTCTTACGTGTAATCGCGAAGGGCGAGGAAGTGACTCAAGACACATCCACTTTGGAAAACCCAGCAATCTTGGAGCAACTCAAAGAGTCCCTCTAAGCTGTATTTACTGGGATTTGGGGCAAAACCCTTTCGGCAATCGTATAATCATCGGTTCCGGAAGGGTGGATGAGCGGTTTAAGTCACACGCCTGGAAAGCGTGCGTAGGTTAATAGCCTACCGCGGGTTCGAATCCCGCCCCTTCCGCCAAACAATGCGAAACCACCTTCGGGTGGTTTTCTATTTTTAGTCCCCAACATTTAAATACTCGTTTAAATATCCGCTATGCTTTAAATATCTAAATCCATCACCCTAAGAGGCTTTGAATGAACCCATTTTTTCAAAGAGCATTGCTCTCAATTGGTCTTGTTGCTTGTTTGCAGTTTGCTAATGCGGCGCCCAATCAAGCGGCTGACACCATTTTTTATGGCGGACCTATTCTGACGGTCAATGCAAAAAATGAACAGGCTCAAGCCTTAGCCATTCAAAACGGCAAGATTGTGGCGGTTGGTGGCAAAGACTCAGTTGTAAAAAATTGGCAGGGCGCTAATACCAAGGTTGTCGATCTTCAGGGTCAAACGTTGATGCCTGGATTTGTGGAGCCACACATTCATATTGTGATGACGGCGATGACAGAAGTCCTTTGGCTCAATCTATCGAACTTCACACCTCAATACGACACCTTAGATACGCTTAGCCAAAAATTGAAGGAAAGATTAAAGACACTTCCAAAAGGTCAATGGTTAGGCGCTTTTGGTGTGGATCCATCTCGTACCCAACCCTTTATGGCTGAGTTGACTGCAGACGTTTTAGATAAAGTATCTACAGAGGTACCAATTGCAGTTATGAACCAGTCGGGCCACATTTTGTATGTGAACCACAAAGCACTTGAAGTGGCAGGCATTAACGATAAGACCCCAAATCCAGGTGATGGCGGCATTTATATGCGTGATGCTCAAGGCCGTTTGACGGGTGTGGTGGTAGAGCCGTCAGCAATTTTGTCTATCCTTAAGCATGCGCCTGCTCCCTCTGAGGCTGAGTTAGCTGCAGCTATGCAAAAAACCGCAAAGATGATTGCGTCAAAAGGTGTGACGACTTCCGCAGAAATCACCTTAGGTTTGATGTTGGGCTTAGATAACGAAGTAAAACTCTTTAATGCACTTGTTCATGCAAACGACTTTCCACTACGTGTCAGAGCATATCTATATGGCCCTTTGTTAGCTAATGGAACAAATAGCCTAAAGCCGAATGATGGCGACGATAAGTTGCGTTATGTGGGTGTGAAATTTGTTTCCGATGGATCTACGCAGGGTATTACTGCCGCCTTAAATGAATCCTATATTTATCCAAGGGGAACAAAGTTCCGAGGTAACTTAGATTACGCTGATGATCAAATTTATAAGATGACCAAGCCTATTTTTGACCAGGGCTGGCAGATTGCGACACATGCCAATGGTGATCGTACGATTGAGCAAACGCTTAATACCTATAGCAAGTTATTGGCTAACTCTCCTGATCCAAAGGCTCGTCGTTTGCGTATTGAGCATTTCACGATCAACACACCAGAGCAGGTTAAACGTGCAGTGAAGTTGGGCGTAATTCCTGGCTTTACGATTGGACACGTCGACTATTGGGGTGAGGCATTTCACGACAAGATCGTTGGCCCTGAGCGTGCCGACCGTATTGACCCATCTGGCTCATTCAAAAAGGAGGGCGGACGCTTTGCTTACCATAGCGACTCCCCAGTATCGAACGTAGGTCCTCTAAATTACATTTCTGAAGGCGCTGGTCGTCTGTGGCAAAAAGAGCCACGCAAAGTTTTGGGGCCTAATGAGCGCATTACTGTTGACGATGCGATTCGTGCGGTAACTATCAATGCTGCTTATGAAATGTTCTCTGACGATAAGGTTGGCAGTCTTGAGGTGGGTAAGCAAGCCGACCTAGTTGTATTGTCAGCAAATCCTAAAAAGACTCCTGTCGATCAGATCCGCAACATCCAAGTTAAGGAAACTTGGATTGATGGTAAAAAGCAAGCTTGGTGATTGGTAATAAAGAAAACAATAGAACAAGCAATAGACCAAACAATTAAGGAATAAATATGATTTTTGCAATTTTGCTAATGGATCGACCTGGTACGGCTGATTTGCGTGTGCAAGTTCGACCAGAGCATCGCGCTTATTTGGCCCAACAGGCAGAGCGCATGGCTTTTGCTGGCCCACTCACTTCTGAAGATGGAAAAACTGTTACAGGAAGTCTCTTGGCAATGGATTTCCCGAGCAGGGCTGCGGTAGATGAGTGGTTAAGTAATGAGCCTTTTACCAAGGCGGGTGTTTACGAGAAACCTGTTATCCATGTATTTAATAATATGTGGGCACAAAAGGTAGGGTTCCCGCCGGCGGCATAAATACAGTTAATGCCGATATCTAAAAACTAAGCCACCAAATCGGTGGCTTAGTTTATTCGTGCGCACTTAAAAGTTAATCAAAACTAAATCGGTTTAATTTGTAGCTTTCTGAACTTCACGACGCCACCTGCTGACTGAAGAGCAATAACGCCTTCTGCAAAGCGGCTATCTTGGCCATCGCCTACGGTCACTACGCCATTGAGACTCACCTTGAAGTGAGATCCATTGGCTACGATTTCCATGGTATTCCAACGACCACCTGCTTTGTGGATGGGATTTACCTTAGCAACATCCACAATAGCTCCGGTTGCATAGGCTTGTTCAGGACGTGTATCCCAAATATTGACTTCATACCCATTAGCAGCGGTAATTTTGTTTGGATCTTGGCAGCGAATAAAGATGCCGCTATTGGTCTCAGACTCTGCCCAAAACTCTGCTTTGATAATGAAGTTTTTGTAGGATTTTGTGCTCACTAAAAATCCCATGGGTTTATTGCCCTCAATAATTCCATTGCCGATAACCCAGTTGGCATTACCCACAATATTCCATCCGCTGAGGCTAACACCGTCAATGAGATCTACAAAACCATCTTGATTTTGAGCATTGGCAAGATTGCTCAAGCACATGTGCATACACAGACACAAGAGTGCAGCGAACTTAAGGATAAATTTCATAATGTCTCCAGGGTTGTTTAGTTATATTTGGTACATATTCTGTGATAATTTTCATTGTTACTGACATTGCCTGATAAAGACAAGTAGATGCTTTCCCTGAATAAATCCAAAATTTACCGCTGGAGTCGCAGGATAGCGGGGGGCTTGCTTGTATTAACGATTATTTTTTGGGCTGCATGCCATGCATTTGTGCCTAGCCTATTAAAAAAGACCGTAGCTGAATACGGCCAAAAAATTGGCTATGAAATCACCTATCAAGATCTAAGCCTGTCTCCCTTACGCTTGCGCATGACCTTAGAAGGTTTGCGCTTAGCAGAAGAGGGTGGCGACCAGTTATTGGACCTCAAGAAACTAACTATTGACCTTAAGTGGACAAAGCTTATTTTGGGGGAGGTGGGCTTAGATGCGGTTTTACTAGACGAGCCCAAATTGCTAGTTGAGAAAAAACCGAACATCAAAGGTAAGACTGCTAATCTTTGGAACTGGCAAAAACTATTTGGTGCGATTGAGAAAAGTCTTTCACCCAAAGATGACGCAAAAGAAAATGCAAAGCAAGTGGCGCCACTGAAAATCTCGGTAGATCAGTTTGAGGTGAGCGGAGCATCTCTGCGTCTGGTAGATGCATCGACCAAGTTGAAAGAAGAGTTAAAGCCCTTTTCGATCAAATTATTGGATGTTGCTAACTATGACCAAAAAGGTCTTGTCTCTGGTGTCCGTGGCCAATATGACTTTAATCTGGGCTCGTTACAACTGGCTATTCCAGGTCTTAATAAGACCATTGCGTTTAATCATGTTGCCATAGGGGGAAGCTTAAGCAACCCAAGCCCCAATCTTCTGGGTGCGCAACTTGATCTTAAATTAGACGAGGGAAAAATCTTATCCCACTGGGATTTGAATACTGCATCCAAATTATTCGAGGGCAAGGTCAAACTCGAAAACCTAAAAGCTGGTCCATGGATTGCATTGCTTCCGGCCAATAAAGAGTTAATGGCTAAGAGTGGCGAAATCAATGCAGAGTTATTGATCAAGCTGAGCAGTCAATCAAATAGCATTTCTGGAAGCGCTCAACTTAATAAAGTGTCCGTGCTTGAGAAAGGCGAAAAGACGCCTTTGATTGATTGGGATCTTGCAGACATTCGTCAGTTTGAATATAAGACTGTTGGCGCCGGCCCTAAACCGGCGACTAATTTAGTGATTGATGAAGTTGTGCTGGAGCACCCAATACTTCGTTTTGAAATCAATGCCCAAGGTTTGTCTAATTTTCGGCGTTTATTTTCCAAAGCGGCCGAAGAAGATTCGGTTGGCAGTCAAGCTACTCAGAGCGCCCCAGAGAGTAAAAAAGGCGCGTTTGGTTTAGATATTCGGTCTGTCAACCTGAAGTCTGGCGAAGTATTTTTTGCAGACATGGCAATGAAGCCAAATTTCCATGTTGATGTTAAGAAATTTAATGCGAGCTTTATTGGCGTTAGTAATACACCCGGTCGATTTGCTTCGGTTGCAATGGAAGGGGTGGTTGCGAACTCAGGCAGTATGCGCGCCAAAGGACAAACTTCCTTTGATGACCCCCGTCGCAATCATGACATTTTCATGAGTTTCAAAAATTTGCCGCTGACGACATTTAATCCTGCTGTAATGACCTATGCTGGTTATCAAATTACAGGTGGCAAACTCAATCTGAATCTGAGTTACCGTGCAAAAGATGGTCAATTAAATGGCAGCAATCAAATCATTATTAAGAACGTTCAGCTTGGCGATGAAGTAGAGGGCTTTCAGGGTAAAAAATTACCATTGGGTTTAGCTATTGCGCTCTTAGAAGATTCCGATGACATCATTGATGTAAGCGTGAAAATTGCTGGAGATGTGGATTCACCCGAATTTAGCGCTAGTGGTCTAGTGTGGCAGGCAATTGCTAATGTACTCACCAACGTGACCACTGCGCCCTTTAGGGCATTGGCTTCTATTTTGGGTATGGGCTCTGATGAGGGAGTTAATGCAGTGCCAGGTGAAGCAGTATTTTTGCCAGATGATCAAGAGCGCCTGGAAAAATTTGGTCAGTTCCTTGTTAAGAGGCCAAATAGCAATATGGAAATTATTGGCACTTATGATCTAGTACAAGACAAGCTAGCGATGGCAAGAGTAAAAGCAGATACTGCGATTTTGAAAGACGCTGGATTTAAGTTGCAAGCTGGTGAACCGGTGCCATCACCGAGTTTGTCAGATCCTAGAATTCAGTCGGGCTTGAAGGTGGCGTATGCGCAATACATTGGTCGCATTAAATTAGGCCAACGTTTATTAATGGTTCCTGATGGTGAGGCTCGTAACGAACAATTACACAATGAACTAATTGCTGGCATCGATGTCGCGGATGCCGAGTTAAAAACACTTGCCAAGACTCGTGCGCAGCTTGCCTTTGAAATAATGGTTAAAGAGAATCCAGGTCTAAAAGACCGCATCACTATTGGAGAGGTGAAAACGGTAGAGGCTGGCAAGAATGGGATTCCTCTCGATATGGAGCTCAGAATCAAGTAGACTTGAGTCATGAAATTATCAAAAATGCGCTTAACTTGGGTTCCTACTGTCTTTTTGGCTGCAGCTTTGACTGCTGGTTTAAGCGCCTGCGGCTCAGTAGAGCAGGCTGCCCAAGATGATTGCACCTCGATTGGCTGGCAAATCGGCAGCAAGGGCTACCAGGACTGCTACAAAGCGAGACTCTATGAGCGCAAACTCGACTATTCATTGCCGCTAGGCGACAAGCCTTCGCCATCTCTGCTCTAACTAGGGTTTACCCTTAAAATACGGCTGCAAATCTCCCTTGAGCTTAGTCAAGGACTTAGGGTGAGAAATAACCCAAAATCTGCTGTTAAATAGCAAAAATCCTCATTTTGGGGGATATGCACACGAGTACGAATTACAAAAACGCATTACATAAAAAGTTAGAGACTACAGACTATGAATCACCCAAAGCCTTCCAAAGAAGTCAACGCAGTCGCTGTTGCAACTGCAGATGATTTGCGGGAGACCATTCGTCGCAAAAGCAAATTAAAAGGTCGTCAAGCGGATGACGCGTCGATCGCTGAGGTGCGACAGTTAATTGGTAATGCGCCACATCGCCGTGATTTGTTAATTGAAAATCTACACAAGCTCAATGATGAGTACCGTGCATTGCATGATCGTCATTTAGTGGCGCTGGCAAAAGAAATGAATTTGCCAATGTCTGAGGTTTATGAAGTAGCCACTTTCTATCACCACTTTGAAGTGGTGCGTGGCAACGATCCAGTGGCTGATATCACTGTACGCGTATGTGATGGGGTTGCTTGCGAATTAGCTGGTGCGCAAAACCTATTAGCTAAGTTACCTTTTATCTTGGGCAATTCAAATGTAAAAGTGGTAGCAGCGCCATGCGTAGGTCGCTGTGAGCAGGCTCCGGTGGCCGTAGTACATCAATATCCAGTGATATTCGCTACTACCGACAAGGTAAAAGCAGCAGTCAACAACAAACTGACCACTCAGCCCTTGGCTAAAGATGATGCGGTATTTGAGCCAGCAGAATTGGCTCAAAAGGGCGTTTCACCACAGGGTGAGAATCAAGCGGTATCACCGGACTATGTCGGCTATGAGGCTTATCGCGCTAAAGGTGGTTACGCTTTAGCTAAAGAAATCGTTGAAGGCAAACGTGATGCTGAAAGCATCATCAAAGCTATGGAAAATTCTGGTCTACGCGGTTTAGGTGGAGCGGGCTTCCCAGCAGGTCGTAAGTGGCGCATTGTGAAAGATCAAGCGGCACCTAAGTTAATGGCAGTCAATATTGACGAAGGTGAACCAGGTACATTTAAAGACCGCACTTATCTTGAGCGTGATCCACACCGTTTCTTGGAAGGTTTGTTAATTGCCGCCAATGTAGTGGGAATTGATGCTTGTTACATCTACTTGCGCGATGAATATCACGGTTGCCGTGAATTGTTAGAGAAAGAATTAGCCAAGCTCAAAGCGAATCCACCATTTGCGATTCCGAATATTGAATTGCGCCGCGGTGCTGGTGCCTACATCTGCGGTGAAGAGTCCGCGATGATTGAAAGTATTGAGGGTAAGCGTGGTGAGCCACGTATGCGTCCTCCATACATTGCGCAGGTCGGATTGTTTGGTCGACCAACACTAGAGCACAACTTTGAGACCTTGTATTGGGTGCGCGATATTGTCCAGCGTGGTCCAGATTGGTTTAGCTCATACGGCCGTCATGACCGCAAGGGATTGCGTAGCTACAGCGTAAGCGGCCGAGTAAAAAATCCTGGTGTGAAATTAGCACCTGCTGGTATCACTATTCAGGAACTCATTGATGAATACTGTGGTGGTATGCAAGACGGTCATCAGTTTTATGGCTACTTGCCTGGTGGCGCATCAGGCGGCATCTTGCCAGCAACCATGAATGACATTCCGCTCGACTTCGATACTTTGCAACCTTATGGCTGCTTCATTGGTTCTGCTGCCGTGATGGTATTTAGTAATCAAGATAAAGCGCGCGATATGGCATTAAATGTCATGCACTTCTTTGAGCATGAGAGCTGCGGTCAATGCACACCATGCCGCGTAGGAACTGGTAAAGCCGCTAAGCTCATGCAAGCCAAGTCTTGGGATCAAGAAACGCTTGAAGATTTGGCGACCGTCATGGTTGATGCTTCGATCTGTGGCTTGGGTCAAGCAGCACCAAACCCCATTCGCTGTATTCATAAATATTTCCCACAAGAAATTGCATAAGAGGGGAGAACGAGACAAATATGAACGCACCAACTAACCCAAAAGAACTCGAATTACAAACCGTTGAATTCAAGTTAGACGGCAAGACGATTGTTTCCTATGAAGGCGAAACGATTCTCAAGGCAGCAAAACGTCATGGCATCGATATTCCTCATTTGTGCTTTAAAGACGGCTATCGTCCAGATGGTAACTGTCGTGCCTGCGTAGTTGAAATCAATGGTGAGCGTACCTTGGCGCCAAGCTGCTGCAGAAGCGCAACTCCAGGCATGGAAGTGAAAGCCAATAGTGAGCGTGCTCTCAAGAGTCAAAAACTCGTTTTGGAGATGCTTCTCTCTGATATGCCCGATGAAGGCTTTAAGTGGGTAGGTGACTCTAAAGAAGAAGAGAAAAAGTATCAACATGGCGAGCTCAGCACTTGGGCTGCGCGTATGGATGTGACTGTGCGCCCTGAACTCAAAGCCTTGCGCCGTGAAAAAGTCAGCAATGATCTTTCACATCCAGCGATGGCCGTGAACCTCGATGCATGTATTCAATGCAATCGTTGTGTACGCGCTTGCCGTGAAGAGCAGGTAAATGATGTGATTGGTTACGCTATGCGTGGTGCTCATAGCGAGATCGTATTTGACCTGAACGATCCAATGGGCGAGAGCACTTGCGTTGCTTGCGGTGAATGTGTGCAAGCTTGTCCTACCGGTGCATTAATGCCAAAAAGCCTCATTGGTTCACAAACCGTTGATCGCAAAGTGGATTCTGTATGTCCATTCTGCGGTATTGGTTGCCAGATCACTTACAACATTAAAGATGAAAAGATTGTGAGCGTAGAGGGTCGTGATGGCCCAGCGAACCATAATCGTTTATGCGTTAAGGGTCGCTTTGGTATGGATTACATCCATAATCCACAGCGCTTAACAAAGCCATTGATTCGTAAACCTGGCGTACCCAAGGATGAATCTCTCCTTGAGAAAAATCAAGATTGGTCCAATATCTTCCGTGAAGCAACCTGGGAAGAAGCGCTGGATTTTGCTGGTGGGAAGTTAAAAGAGCTTAAAGATAAACATGGCCTCAAGGTGTTGGCGGGCTTTGGCTCCGCCAAGGGCAGCAATGAAGAGGCTTACTTATTCCAAAAACTCGTTCGTACCGGATTTGGTAGCAATAACGTAGACCATTGCACACGTCTCTGCCATGCTTCCTCTGTTGCCGCGCTATTAGAGGGCGTGGGATCTGGTGCGGTAAGTAACCAAGTAAACGATGTTGAGCATTCCAGCCTGATTATGGTGATTGGCTCAAACCCAACCGCAAACCACCCGGTTGGAGCAACCTGGTTTAAGAATGCTGCTAAACGGGGCGCGAAGTTGGTTCTATGCGATCCACGTAAAACGGATATCGCTAAGCATGCTTGGCGCGTGATGCAATTTAAGCCTGACACTGACGTAGCAATGCTTAACGCGATGATCTACACGATCATTGAAGAAGGTTTAGTTGATAAAGATTTTATTGCGAACCGTGCAAATAACTTTGAAGCTCTAAAAGAAAACATCAAAGGCTATAGCCCAGAAGCGATGGCGCCAATCTGCGGTATCCCGGCTGAGACCTTGCGTGAAGTGGCTAGGGAATTTGCAACCACTAAATCAGCGATGATATTGTGGGGCATGGGCGTTAGCCAACACGTCCACGGCACGGATAATGCGCGTTGCTTAATTGCTTTGGTCAGCATTACCGGTCAAATTGGTAAACCTGGTTCAGGCTTGCATCCATTGCGCGGTCAAAATAACGTGCAGGGCGCTAGTGATGCTGGATTAATTCCGATGATGTTCCCGAACTATCAACGCGTTGATAACCCAGAAGCACATGCTTGGTTTGAGAAATTCTGGAATACACCACTGGATAAGAAACCTGGTTACACCGTGGTAGAAATCATGCACAAGATTACTGCGCCTGACAGTGACCCGGATAAGATTCGTGGCATGTATGTTGAGGGTGAGAACCCGGCAATGAGTGACCCTGATTTAAATCACGCACGTCACGCATTGGCATCCTTAGAACATTTAGTAGTGCAGGACATCTTCATGACCGAGACTGCCTTATTAGCAGACGTGGTGTTGCCTGCAAGCGCTTGGCCAGAGAAGGTGGGTACTGCAAGTAACACTGACCGAATGGTACAGATGGGTAGAAAAGCGGTTGAGCCTCCTGGCGATGCCAGGGCGGACTTGTGGATCATCCAAGAGATTGCTAAGCGTATGGGCTTGAACTGGAACTACCAAGGTCCTGACGCTGGTGTGGCAGAGGTATACGAAGAAATGCGTCAAGCAATGCACGGCGCTATCAAGGGAATTACATGGGACCGCCTAGAAAAACAATCTAGCGTGACTTATCCATGCTTATCTTTGGAAGACCCAGGTCGTCCAATCGTGTTTGATGATGCATTTGCGACTGCTGATGGCAAGGTTAAATTGGTTCCTGCCGACATCATTCCAGCAAATGAGCGTCCAGATGCTGAGTACCCATTTGTTCTGATCACTGGTCGTCAGCTGGAGCATTGGCATACCGGCAGTATGACGCGCCGCGCCACTGTGCTCGATGCGATTGAGCCGCTCGCTACCGTATCCATGAATGGTGAAGATATGACTCAACTTGGTGTATCTGCTGGTGATGTCATCACAGTTCAATCTCGTCGTGGTGAGGTAGGTATTCATGTGCGCAGAGATGATGGCACTCCAAGAGGATCTATCTTTATTCCATTTGCATACTATGAGGCAGCAGCAAATCTGATTACCAACCCAGCCTTAGATCCATTTGGCAAGATTCCGGAGTTTAAGTACTGTGCAGTCAAACTCACTAAAGGTGGTGAACCATCCAAGGTAGTGGGCTACGGCACCAATGCACCAAACGGACCAAAGTTGATGGTGAATGTTTAATTATTTGAATTAACAAAAATTCAAAATTGCATTGACTAAATAAACCCCATCGATTTGATGGGGTTTATTGCATTCTGGCTGGTTCATAATTAGGGTTATGGTTAAAAAACAGAGGCCTTCAATTGCTGAGAATTCAATGCCCATTGATTTTGAAGAGAGGGTTTCTAGAGCTTGTCTAGATAATCCTGATTTACCAAGGTCGTTTGTGAAGGATTTATTGCTTGCTTTAGATGAGCCCTCTTCTGCATCCACACCTTTTAAGCCTCGGACTCGAAAAGCTGGCATCAGGTAAATAAACGATTTGCCCCTTAAAATAAGTCTCTTATGGTCAGTTCTCAATCAATACACCAACAAGTTCAAGACACTCAAAATGAGTTGCCTGTACTTATTATCGGGGCGGGGCTTGCTGGTTTAACTGTTGCTTTGCATATGGCAGAGAGTCAACCTGTCATATTGATGGCTAAGCGTGGTCTAGGTGAAGCAGCAACTGCGTGGGCGCAAGGTGGCATTGTCGGTGTGGTGGATAAAGAGCATGACAGCATTGATGCTCACGTAGCGGACACCTTAAATGCAGGTGCTGGCTTGGTTGTGGAGTCCACAGCTCGCTATATCGCCGAAGAAAGTGCGCAGGCGATTGAATGGTTAGTTGAGCAGGGTGTGCCGTTTACTGAAGATAAATCCGGGCCAATGGGTTTGCATCTGACGCGCGAAGGCGGACACAGTCATCGTCGTATTGCGCACGCCGCAGATGCAACCGGCAAAGCAATTCATGAAGTCTTGCTAGATAAAGCAAGGGCGCATAAGAACATTCGGATTTTGGAGCATTGGATTGCCCTTGATCTCATTACCAATCGACATTTAGACGCGAAAACGCAGCGCACCAAACCGAATCGTTGTTATGGCGTGTATGCCTTAGATATTAAAAATAATTGCGTTGAAACGATTGCTGCTAAATCAGTGGTTCTGGCTACTGGTGGTGTTGGTAAGGTCTATCGCTATACCAGCAATCCTGACACTGCTACAGGTGATGGCATTGCTATGGCATGGCGTGCGGGTTGTCGTGTAGGCAATATGGAATTTATCCAATTTCACCCAACATGTTTGTATCACCCAAGTGATAGAACATTCCTGATTACAGAAGCGATGCGCGGTGAGGGTGGCCTATTAAAGCTGCCAGACGGTACACGCTTTATGCCAGAGCATGATGAGCGCAATGAACTGGCCCCGCGCGATATCGTAGCGCGCGCCATCGACTTTGAAATGAAAAAACATGGCTTAGATTACGTGCATCTGGATGCTACACATTTAGGCGAGGCATTTATTAAAGAACATTTCCCGATGATTTATGCACGTTGCTTAAGTCTCGGTTTAGATATTACTAAAGAGCCAATTCCCGTGGTTCCTGCTGCTCACTATACCTGTGGCGGAGTTGTCACAGACCTCAAAGGCCGTACCGATTTGCCAGGTCTTTATGCGGTTGGTGAGGCTACATATACTGGTTTGCATGGCGCCAATCGCCTAGCTAGCAACTCGCTATTAGAGTGCGTGGTGATTGGTAAAGCAGCTGCCCAAGATATTTCAGGATTAACAACACCATCAATGCCAAATCTTCCGTTGTGGGACGAGAGTCAGGTAGAAGATGCTGATGAGCAAGTAGTCATTGCGCACAACTGGGATGAATTACGCTCATTGATGTGGAACTACGTAGGTATCGTTCGCACCAATCGAAGATTAGAGCGCGCTTTGCATCGCATTAAGTTACTTCGTTATGAGGTGCAAGAGTATTACGCTAACTTTAAGGTAACGCGTGACCTTATTGAATTGCGCAACTTACTAGAGTGCGCCGAGTTGATTGTTAGATCTGCCCTTATGAGAAGAGAGAGCAGAGGCTTGCATTACAGCCGAGACTATCCGGGTACTTGGGCGGTGTCTTACCCAACTATTCTGACTCCGCAAGCTGAAGGTAGTGAAGCTTCTGCGGAAACTTAGCTTTACTATTAACCTAAAACTCGCATAGAGAAATCAACCGCAATTACATCCTTGGTGAGTTTGCCTAGGGAGATTCGATCAACGCCAGTCGCTGCAATTGCGCGCATTTGATCTAGATTGATGCCGCCAGAAGCCTCAAGTAAAGCTCGGCCAGCAGTAATAGCTACTGCATCTTTCATTTGATCTGTGGTGAAATTATCAATCAAAATACTCTTAGCACCAGCAGCAAGCGCTTCTTCTAGCTCTGCAAAGTTCTCCACCTCAATCTGAATATCAACGCCAGCATTAAGGGCTTGGGCATTCTTGAGCGCAGCAGTCACGCTGCCAGCCGCCGCAATGTGATTCTCTTTAATCAGGATGCCATGCCATAGCGCAAGACGTTGGTTTTGCCCGCCACCAATACGTACTGCATACTTCTGGGCTTGGCGTAAACCAGGAATAGTCTTGCGGGTATCCAGTACTGCGCATCCTTTGGAGTTGGGGCTAGCGCCTGCGATGGCATCGACGTGTTGACGGGTAATGCTGGCTGTCCAAGACAGGGTTTGTAGGAAGTTAATGCAGGTACGTTCAGCGGATAGCAGAGCTTGCGAGTCTGCGGCGATATCGCAGACCTTGGTATCGGCCTTCATGAGGTCGCCCTCAATGTAATGCCATGTCACTTTGGCATTGGGATCAAGCTTCTTGAGTGTGCCTTCGAACCAATCTACACCACACAACACCGCACCTTGCCGAACAATTAACTGCGCTTGCACCATTTTATTAGGAACAAGCTTGGCAGTCCAATCGCAGATGCCAATATCTTCCATTAAGGCATCATGAATATTGCGTTGACGTGCTTGCTCTAAAGTTTCGTTGAAATCAAACATGTATTTGAGATAAAAGGAGTATCAATAGACCACTAAAATAGTTAATAAATTATGCGGCGCCAATATTTTTGACAAAGCCGTGCTGTGCTTTAGCGAGTAGGTCAGGGTGATTGGCGGTGAAGTCGAGCATGCGCTCAATGCAGCCTAAGGCTTGAGTGCGGATTGGTTCATCAACAAAAATTTCACCAGAAGCATTTTCCAGGCAATCCAAAATGCCTTGCAAACCATTCATGGCCATCCATGGGCAATGGGCGCAACTCTTACAGGTAGCGCTATTGCCGGCAGTGGGTGCCTCAATCAATTTCTTATTGGGGGCTAACTGGCGCATGCGGTGCAAGATGCCTTTATCCGTTGCCACAATATATTCAGCAGCCGTGCCTTCAACGACTGCTTTAATCATGGCGGAGGTTGAGCCAACAACATCTGCTAGATCAACTACTGCTTGAGGTGATTCAGGGTGTACCAAAATCTGGGCATTGGGATGGGCTGCCTTGAGAATTTCCAATTCAGCTGCTTTGAATTCATCATGAACGATACAGGCGCCATTCCAAAGCAGCATATCAGCGCCAGTTTGTTCTTGGATATAGCGACCCAAGTGGCGATCCGGTGCCCACAGAATCTTTTTACCTTCAACTTTGAGTTGGTGAACAATTGCCAAAGCGCAAGAGCTCGTGACCATCCAATCAGCTTGAGCTTTAACAGCAGCCGAGGTGTTGGCATAAACAACTACCACGCGATCAGGATATTGTGCGCGAAATTTAGCAAAGTCATTTGTATCACAACCCAAATCAAGAGAGCAGGTGGCCTCAAGATCAGGCATGAAGATACGCTTCTCAGGACTGAGAATTTTGGCGGTCTCACCCATAAAGCGAACACCAGCAACTATTAAATTTTTGGCGGAATGATTTTTACCAAAGCGGGCCATTTCTAAAGAGTCGGCAACAAAGCCACCAGTTGCTAAGGCTAAATCTTGAATATCCCCATCTACATAGTAGTGAGCAACTAACGCAGCATCTTTCTCAATCAAGAGCTGCTTAATGCGTTCAATCACAGCTGCCTTTTCAGGGCCTGCTAAATGGGGGGGAACTTTGGCCCAGGCTTGGGCAGTGCAAGTTAGCCCAGCGGAGTCTTGCAGGGGGTAGTCAAAAGATATGGGGGTGCTAACAGTTGAGCTCATGCCAAATCATAATCCAATGGCTATTGATATGCAGGGGCAGCAGCAGATCTTAAAACGGTAAATTCGCATCAGGTTTAGCTGCCAGCAAAGCCACTTTAAACTCTGCCTGAATACGTGCAATCGCTGCTTCACTGTCTGCTTCAAAGCGCATCACTACGACTGGAGTGGTATTCGATGGTCTAGCTAGACCAAAGCCATCTGCATACTCTACGCGCACGCCATCAATAGTGTTAATAGACTCAGAAGTAGGGAATTTGGCATTGGCTTTAATGATTTCAAGCAATTTAAAGGGCTCACCTTCAGCGCAGGCTAACTGTAATTCAGGGGTGCAAATCGCGTTTGGTAAATCATTGAGCGTCTGATTAGGATCTTTTTCTTTAGAAAGAATCTCTAAAAGACGTGCGCCCGTATATAGGCCATCATCAAAGCCAAACCAACGGTCTTTGAAGAAAATATGACCACTCATCTCACCGGCTAATGGTGCACCAGTTTCTTTAAGTTTTGCCTTGACTAAAGAGTGACCAGTTTTCCACATGAGTGGCTCGCCACCATGTTGTTTAACCCAAGAGGCTAAGTTGCGCGTGCATTTGACGTCATAAATAATCTGACCGCCTGTATTACGCGAGAGAACATCTTTTGCAAAAAGCATCATTTGACGGTCTGGGAATATCACTTGACCATCTTTAGTAACCACCCCAAGACGATCAGCATCACCATCAAAGGCAAGACCGAGTTCATTGTCAGTGGCTTGTAAATTCCTAATGAGGTCTTGTAGATTTTCTAAATGAGCTGGATCGGGATGGTGATTTGGGAACTTGCCATCGACTTCGCAAAAGAGCTCTTGCACTTCACAGCCTAGCGCTCTAAATAGTTTGCCTGCAAAGGCGCCGCCAACACCATTGCCACAGTCAACGGCTATTTTTATGGGGCGGGCTAGTTTGACATCACCCACAATGCGCTCTAAATACATTGGGAAAATATCAAAAGCACTGCGAGTGCCCTGGCCGGTAGCAAATTGCTTTGCTTCAATGCGTTTACGCAAATCTTGAATTTGATCTCCATAAATAGCTGCACCACCCAAGACCATCTTGAAGCCGTTATAATTCGGTGGGTTATGGCTACCGGTGATCATGATGCCGGATTTGGGTTTTTTGCCATCCAATACTTGGTTAGCGCCAAAGTACACCATTGGTGTAGCTACCATACCTAAGTCAATCACATTGATACCGGTTGAGAGTAGACCTTCAGTGAGGGCCTCAATCAAACTCGGGCCAGATAAGCGACCATCACGACCAATCACAATTTCTGTCTCGCCTAGTTCAC
The DNA here is from genome assembly GCF_013307225.1 of Polynucleobacter tropicus. Lineage (NCBI taxonomy): Bacteria > Pseudomonadati > Pseudomonadota > Betaproteobacteria > Burkholderiales > Burkholderiaceae > Polynucleobacter > Polynucleobacter tropicus. The sequence continues at coordinate 881,085 of NZ_CP028942.1, forward strand.
ATATCTCTGTGCCAAAGGCTTGACCAATCAACTTAGCAATCGAGGGATCTAAAGTTTGATCAATGATTCCACGTATGTCATAAGCCTTAAAGATGGAGGGGGAGAGTTGCATGAAATACCTTTAGATAGAGGTGTAAAGGAAGCGCAGGGCGCTTAGTAAATTAAGAATTTAATAAATTAATGCGTGCAGCTGTAACTACATCAATGCTGTCATTTGCTTCCACATGGTCTGAGCCACTACCCAATGCTTTTTCAATTGGCTTGGCTAAAACTTTGCCGTATTCCACGCCAGGCTGATCAAAGCTGTTGATATTCCAAAGCGCGCCTAATGTAGCCGCACGGTTTTCGTAAAGGGCAAGAAGTGCACCCAAATAAAAAGCGTTGAGCTCAGGCAAAAGCAATAGATTGCTAGGGCGCTTACCTGGGTAAACGTCATTGGGGTTATTGGCATCTTTACCATGCGCTAGGGCTTGAGCCTGTGCTAAGCAGTTTGATAGCAGGATGCGGTGGTGGGCTAGGGCTTCAGGGCGATCGCTCATCGGTTTGCGAACGGCAATAAAGTCAATTGGAATGACCTCGGGACCTTGGTGAAAGAGTTGGAAGTAAGAATGCTGTGCATTACTGCCGGCACTACCAAACACTATTGGTGAGGAATGTTTAATAGGCTTACCGTCTTTGCCAACACTCTTACCGTTACTTTCCATATCTAACTGCTGTAACCATTTTGGAAACCAATCTAAAGCATCGGCATATGGAATGGCTGCATAAGACTTAATGCCATTTTTTTCTTGTTGATGCAAAAGCGCCACAGCCATGATGACCGGAAGATTTTCTTCTAAGGGCGCATTTCTGAAATGCAAATCCATGGCATGAGCACCAGCCAAGAATTCTTCAAAGGTTTTAAAGCCGTATTGCAATGCAATCGGCAAGCCGACGGCGGACCAAACGGAGTAACGACCGCCAACCCAATCCCAAAATGGGAAGATATGCTCTTCTTCAACGCCAAATGCCTTGGCGCCTGAAACATTGGCGGTCACCGCAAATAGGGCTTTATTGATCTGACGTTGCGTAAGTCCGCTATCTTTAAGCCAAGCTACTACAGCCTTGGCATTCATGGTGGTTTCTAGGGTGGTGAATGATTTAGAAACAATGATCACGCGAGTGCTATGCGGTAATGCCTTTGTCAAAATCCGCGCTAATTCAGCGGTATCGATATTGGCTAGGAAATGCATACGCATGCCACGGCTCTCAATCTCAGGAACGTGAGCTAAAGCTTCAATTGCTAATCGTGGACCAAAGTCGGAGCCCCCAATACCAATATGAATTACATCAGTGACGCCAACCCACTGATTGCATAGTGCATCAATGCGTTGCCACACCTTAATAACCGACGGCATTACATCTTGACCATCTAGGATGACTGGTGATTTAGAAAGATTACGTAGAGCAGAATGCAGTGCAGGGCGATCTTCACTTAGATTGACATGCTTGCCGCTTAATAGATCTTCAATAAATTCTGGAAGATGGGATTTTCGTGCAAAAGAAAATAGTTCCTTCCATTGCGCCTCGCTAATGTTTTGATATGCAGTATCTAAAACCATATCGACTGCCACATGGGAATCATGGGCAGTATTGGATAGATTTTTTTCAGTTTGCATGGACCTAGAAGACATTGCTAGATTTTATCAAGAACCCTTGAAAAACCCTCTAAAACACTGAAAATGTTAGGATTTCAGTATATTTACAAATAAATCACTAAAAATTCAAAATTAAGGCGAGACGAGTTAATGGACCAGGTGGATTGTGTCGTTGTTGGCGCCGGCGTAGTGGGCTTGGCAGTTGCCAGAGAAATGGCATTGCAAGGTCGAGAAACCATTTTGCTCGAACGCGAAAATGCCTTTGGCACGATTAGTAGTGCCAGAAACAGTGAAGTTATTCACGCTGGAATTTATTACCCAAAAGATTCGCTCAAAGCCAAACTCTGTGTGCAGGGTAATCGCCTCTTATATGAGTATTGCCGTGACCATCTAGTAGCAACACAACCTTATGGCAAATTGATCGTTGCTAGCGATGAAACTCAAATCGATGATTTGAGAGCCATTCTATATAAAGCCCAAAATAATGGCGTGCCTGAAATTAAGATGATTTCAGGGGAAGAGGCAAAAGCGCTAGAGCCCAATCTCCAATGTTCTGCAGCATTACTTTCATCGACTACTGGCATTGTTGACAGTCACGGCTATATGCTATCCCTGCTAGGCGGCTTTGAGGATGCGGGTGGGATGGTGGCCTATCAATCACCACTGCTAAGTGCAAAGCCAATAGGTGGTAATGCTCAGAATGGCTATGAACTTCAAATCGGTGGTGCCGATGGCATGCAAATCCAAACTAAGTTGCTCATCAATTGCGCTGGTATGAGTGCTCCAGCAGTTGCGCAAAAAATTGAAGGCTTAGCAAAAGACCAAATCCCCAAAGCCTACTTTGCAAAAGGTAATTACTTTTCTCTTTCTGGTAAATCACCATTTACTCATTTGATTTATCCAATTCCAGAACCTGGTGGACTTGGAGTCCACCTGACTTTGGATATGGGCGGGCAAGCTAAGTTTGGACCAGATGTAGAGTGGCTCGATATTGATCAAGAAGAGCAAATTGACTACGCCGTCGATCCAAAGCGTGGTGACGGGTTCTATGAGGCAGTACGGCGCTATTGGCCAGACCTAAAAGATGCCTCATTACAGCCAGATTATTCAGGGGTGAGGGCCAAAATTGTTCCGCCAAATGCGCCGGCAGGAGACTTTTGCTTCAATGGCCCTAAAGAAAATGGAATGCAGGGGCTCTATAACCTATATGGCTTTGAGTCCCCTGGGCTGACCTCTAGTCTAGCCATTGCAAGGTATTTAGAAGCTCAAATCAAAAGTTCTTTATAATCATGGTCTTGAATCAATCGCGATTCACAAGATACGGAAGAGTGGCAGAGCGGTTGAATGCACCAGTCTTGAAAACTGGCGACTGTAATAGGTCCGTGAGTTCGAATCTCACCTCTTCCGCCAAATTTCCTGCCTTTAAAACTCTACCGTGTATCTCAAATTGAGTAAGCGCGATTGCATGAAGCCATTTTTGATTTCCATATCGCGACCGTATTGCAATGTGAGCCTGCCCACCGAGGTATGAGCGACTCCGCTGAGAAGATATCTTTGGGTATTAACCACATTGTTTTGATATTGATTGTTAATTAATGTGGCACCACCCGCGACATAGAAATAAGTGGCGGCAACCGTGAAGATGGGGTCGATTCTATATATGGGACCAGCCTGAATCGTTGTTAAGGGCTTTTGGGTCAATGATTTATTGGTGGATGGGGTGCCGCATAGGGCCGCACACTGACTATTACCACCGTACCACATAGTATCAACAGCAATGGCGCCATCAACACTTTCAATGATTGGTCTCTGGAAGCCCATTTGTAAATCTGATTTGTAGCGGTTTTCGCCTACATTGAATACGGTTTGGTTTGAGTATCTGCTTGTTGGCGCCAAAAAATATCCTGCAATACCTAGGTATGTTCTGGTTTCTCGATTGGAGTATGGCCAAATTGCAGAGGCAATCGAGATATCTCCAAAGCCGGCATCTCCCGCATAAGAAGTCAGCGATCCTGCTGTTGTAATGCTGCCATATGGGAGTTGAACATAAGAAACGCCAGGGAGGCTTGCAAGCTCATAGGTAGATGAGACTCTGGCGAAAGCAGCGTTGGTGTTAATTATCGGGTTTCCATAGGGTTTACTAGTCACTACAGAACCGTTGTTATAAAAAGTGGTGTTCTCGCTATTTTGATAAGTCAGTGTCAGGTAATGCTTATTTGGCAAAGGCGCAACAATGTCATTGGGCTGCAGGTCAATTGCATAGGTAGGGGCATACAAAGATATTAAGAGAATGGTCGTAGTTAGAAAAATCGACCGTTTAGACATGTATCTTTGCATGGGCGCAATTTTATTCTGATTTCTGGATGAATATCACTTCCAATATAGAACTTTGCCCAAAAGCCGATAGATATCTATAGGTATGCTTTCGATGAATTAATTGAATTATTGAGTTCAGGGTACGATAGCGTCATGAAGCTGCTATTAGCCATCTACTTCTTCATTATTGCCATTATCCAAACAGGATTGTTCTTTGGCATCTATCACTACTATCGGTCGCAAAATATTGTTAAGCCAAGTCCCTATTGGATGAGTTCTTTGCTTGCTAGTGTTTTCGCTTTATTTATATTTGGCGGTAGCATCTTGTCAGTGGAGGATATTGCCAAGCCCCAATTCAACTTCACTATTGGCAATACTTTATTTTATGTTGCTGCTGTTTTGCAGGCGCTATTTTGTTTGTCGCTCAATAAGCCCATTCCACGATACCTCAAGGTAGGTTTATATATTTCAGCCCTTGCATTTTTATTGATCTTTGAGTGGATGCGCGTAGCTGGCACATTTGAAATACGCACCTCATTTATGTGTGTGATTGCCAGTATTTTTTATATATGGCAGATCGTTGAGATTCGTAAGACAAAGTTAAAAGATTCTTCGACCCAATTGCTTTATATGCAGTTTGCAAGCTTTGCAGAGTTATTTTTTGCGCTAGGGCGTTTGATTATTTTGATTGCATCCTCCTTGACTATTCGCCAGATTGAACAAATCCCACAATTATTAATTCTTTTCACAATTGCGCAACTTGTAATGAATACGCTTTCATATATCGCTATTGGTGGTTACTGGGCAGAAAAGTTTGCACTAGCAAATGCAAAGATTCAGATCGAAAATGAAGAAATTAAGTCCCTCTTAGAAGAGCGAGAGGCATTGATAGGTTCTTTATTAAAGGCTAATAAGACTGCCAGTACTGGCGCTTTGTCGGCATCTATTGCCCACGAGCTAAATCAACCGCTTGGCGCCTCGAGCTTAAATATTCAGTTTCTCCAGAAGAAATTAGCCCAGGGAGATCTGAATCCAGCTCTACAAAAGGAAATTCTTGATACCTTGCTTGCAGACAATCAACGTGCGGCAAATATCATTCGATCTCTGCGTTCAATTTTCTCCGAAAGTGATGTTGCAACAACCGAGTTCGAGGTGGGTGATTTAATCTTCAATGTACTCAGCATTACTAAGCCAGAAATTAACTCTAAAAATATTCAAGTAGCGCTCAGAGTTGAGTCTGATCTCGTATTAAATGCGGACTCTGGTGAAATTCAGCAGGTTTTGTTAAATCTGATCAATAACGCCATTCAGGCTTTAGTAGCTTCGTCGCAAGAGAATAAAAAAATTACTATTACAGCCCAACGATCTCACGATTATGTGCAAATAGTCATAGCCGACAATGGCGATGGAATACCTACGGCTGCACAGGATCAATTATTTGAGCTCTTTACAAGTACAAAAAGCACCGGTATGGGGCTTGGTTTGTGGCTTTGTAATCATATCGTTACCCGTCATGGTGGGCATATACTATTCGAACCCAATGAGGGTGGTGGAGCCAAATTTATAGTGGAATTGCCAGTCGCCTAAGGCCTGAATTAGGCCGGGATTGCTTCTTGCGGCTAAGGTGCAAATGCGCCACCAGCTTCTAAGGCTTTGAGTTCTTCGCCAGCAATGCCCAATTCCGCCAAGAGTTGAGCATTATGTTCGCCCAGTAGCGGTGGATGTTTGCGAACTTGCTGTGGTGTGCCCATCATCTTGACTGCAAATCCAATGTTAGGAACTTTACCTTCAATTGGATGATCAATTTCCATGCGCATCTTGCGATGTTTGCCATGCTCGCTATCAAATGCTTCTGGATAAGTGTTAATGGGGCCTGCTGGAATGCCTTCTGTCAAGAGTTCATCAACCCATTCAGAGCAAGATTTAGTAACAAAAGTCTTCTCTAGTTCGGTGGCTAGCGCTAAACGGTTTGCCAAACGTAATGGATTGCTTTTAAAGCGCGGATCTTCAAATAGTTCTGGTCTGCCAATCTTGTCGCAAAGCAACTTCCACAACTTTTGATTGGTCGCACCCATCACAAAGTAACCGTCAGAAGCTTTCATGGCTTGATAGGGGGCGCTCATATGATTAGCGGTGCCAAGTTTGTAAGGCTCAATGCCAGTGCCCCAGTACTGCGCGGTATCCCAAATTGAGAATGCTAATGCTGAATCAAATAAAGAGGCATCAATGAATTGACCTTCACCCGTTTTGGTTTTGCCAATATACGCAGACAAGATTCCATAAACCGCAAAGAGTGCGCAACCAATATCGGCAACCGGCACACCTGCTTTAACTGGCGGGCCATCAGGATAGCCGGTAACGCTCATCACGCCAGACATGGCTTGAGCCATTAAATCAAAGCCAGGGCGATCAGCCCATGGACCGGTTTGACCAAACCCAGAAATACTCGCGTATACCAAACCTGGGTTGATTTTTTGTAATGACGGGTAATCAATGCCGAGTTTTTTCATAACGCCAGGGCGATAGTTCTCAACCAAGATATCAGCAGATTTGACGAGTTCAAAAAATACTTTTTTACCCGCTTCAGTTTTTAGGTTTAAAGTCAGACTGCGCTTATTGCGATTCATGTTTAAAAAGCCCATGCTGTCTGAGCCCTTCATCTTGAATCCCATGGCACCACGAGTTTGGTCGCCCGTGCCTGGTGGTTCAATTTTGATGACATCGGCACCCAGGTCAGCCAAGAGCATGCAGCAATAAGGCCCAGCCATAACCTGGCTCACATCCAGAACTCGGACTCCGGTAAGGGGCAGGGGTCTAGATTGACCCTCTATAGGTGTTTTCGTCATTGTCTCAAGCGTTTTTATATGTTTAGAATCAGCGTCTAATATTAACAAACACCACATAAACACTATTAAAAGAATCTTGGAGACTACATTTTGAAGAATGCCGTACTAAGCTTTATAAGTAAATCATCTGCACGCTGTGCATTACTAGCGTTATCCGTATTGGCATTTGCCAACATTAGCTTTGCTCAACAAGCTTATCCAACAAAACCGATTCGTTTGGTTGTGGGATTTGCACCTGGTGGCGGCACTGATATTGTGGCTAGAGCGATTGCTCCGAAGATGGGTGAGATTCTTGGTCAAAGTGTCATTGTGGAAAACAAGTCTGGCGCAGCGGGAACGATTGCGGCAGACCAAATTGCAAAATCATCGCCAGATGGTTACACCTTGTTAGTAGGACACTCTAACTCCAATGCGATTGCCCCATATGTATTAACCAATGTTCCATACAACCCAGCAACAGATTTCACGCCCATTACTTACTTAGGTTATGTACCTAACGTATTGGTTGTTAAATCATCATTGCCTGTTAATTCTGTTTCTCAATTGATTGCCTTGGCAAAAGCCAACCCTGGTCAGATGACTTACGGCTCGTCTGGCATTGGTAGTACGCAACATTTGGCAGGTGCTTTATTTGCCAAGATCGCTGGCATTCAACTCAATCACGTTCCATACAAGGGTAGTGGTCAGGCGATTATCGATTTGTTAGGTGGTCAAATCACCATGAACTTTGATACCTTGCCGCCGAACTTGCAGCAAATTAAAGACGGCAGTCTAAAAGCATTGGCGATTTCTACCCCAAAGCGCTTGGCGATCTTGCCTAACGTGCCAACCTTTAATGAAGTGGGTATTACAGGCTTCGATGTCACTAACTGGTACTCAGTCATGGGTCCAAAAGGCATGGATCCTGTTGTTGTGAATAAGATCGACCAAGCGGTTAAGGCTGCCATGGCGGACCCACAAATTAAAAAGACTTTGGATTCTCAGGGATTGCAGCCTGAAGGCCCAGCAACGCCAGCGGCCTTTGGTTTATTCCTTAATGCAGAGTTACTCAAATATCAACGCTTAGTCAAAAGCTTGAACATTAAAGCCGAGTAATTAATGTCCCTGGTGTCACAGGCTGGGCAGGGCAATTCTGAACGCATAGCGCAAGTTACTCTTGAGCTGCGCGACAATATTGCCTACATCACCTTTGATCATGTTGCCGCTCGCAATGCGATGACAGTAGGCATGTATCAGAGTCTGAAAACCATTTGCCAAGATCTAGCAAATAATCCCGATGTGCGAGTGGCGATACTTCGTGGAGCCGGCGGCAAGTCATTTGTATCAGGTAGTGATATTGCCCAATTTGCTAGCTTTGCCAGTGGTCAAGATGGCGTACATTATGAAGAAGGCATTGATGATTACTTAAGTCCTTTAGCCTTATTGCCCATACCAACAATTGCTGTGATTGATGGCATGGCGGTTGGTGGGGGCTTAGCGATTGCGAGCTGTTGCGACTTTCGGATCTCAACACCAGACGCTAAGTTTGGGGTTCCCATAGCCAGAACTTTAGGAAATTGCTTATCAGCAGGTAATGTTGCATGGTTGGTCGCTCATATGGGTATCAACATTGTGAAACGCATGTTGCTATTAGCTGAGCTCATACCCGCATCTCAACTGCTTCAGCAAGGCTACCTTTTAGCAACTTATGAGCAAGCAGATCTTGCTAAAGAAGCGGATGCATTAGCAAGCAAACTTTCTGTATTGGCACCCATCACTCAAAAGTCGAGCAAGCTCGCCTTAGCTCGCTTGTTACGCAATCATTTGCCTGACTGCGCTGATCTCATTTCAGAAACATATGGAAGTGCAGACTTTAGAAACGGCGTCGCCTCTTTCTTAAAGGGTGAGCCACCAGTTTGGACTGGTAAATAGTTCAGTCTAAAAACAACTCTTGAAGATTATTAAGGTAGCGCAGACCCAAATCAGTTGCCTTGAGTTTGCTGGGGTTCTCATCTAACAAACCTTTTTTACTTCCTTCTGCAAGGCCTTTACTAATCACGCTCAGCGGCAAACCTGTGCGCTCACTAAAAGTATGGGTTTCAACACCGCCTGTTAAACGTAAGGCATTAAGCATGAACTCAAAAGGAAGATCTTTGGGCTCTATGACTTTGGACTCAATAAGTGCATTTCCTTTGTTTTCCATGGCGGACATATAGTTCTCTGGATGGCGTTCACGAACCTGGCGAGTAATGCGATCTGGAAAAGAGATCTTGCCATGTGCACCAGCGCCGATACCTATGTAATCACCAAAACGCCAATAATTGAGATTGTGTTTGCATTCTTGATTTTTCTTGGCGTATGCTGAGACTTCATAGCGTGCATAGCCAGCCTTAGTTAGCAGGTCTAAGTTCTGCTCGTAAATAGCATCAACTTCATCATCAGAGGGCAGCTGTGGCGGAAAGTTTGCAAAGTAGGTATTAGGCTCTAAAGTGAGGTTGTAGAGCGAAAGATGTGGCGTGCCAAAAGATAGAGCAATTTCTACATCTGTTTTCGCATCTTCTAGACTTTGATTGGGTAATCCATACATCAAATCGAGATTGACGGATTTAAAGTGTTCTAGAGCTATGGCGATAGCTCGCTTAGCCTCGGCGCCATTGTGAATGCGACCTAGAACTTTGAGTTTTTCATCATCAAAGCTTTGCACACCAATAGAGATCCGGCTAATACCGCACTTGGCAAACCCAGCAAACTTCTCTGCTTCAATCGATCCAGGATTGGCCTCCATGGTGATTTCTGCATCAGGTTCTAAATTCACTCGAGCTCTAATGGCACAAAGTAACTCATCCATGCCGACAGGTGATAACAAGCTTGGTGTGCCACCGCCAATAAAAATACTATGAACTTGTCGACCCCAGACATTGGGTAACTCAGTTTCTAGATCTTTAATTAGCGCTTGGATGTAGCGCTTCTCATCAAATCCAATTTGCTTGATGCCATCTTTTTTAATTTGATGAGAATTAAAGTCACAGTAAGGACATTTCTTTTCGCACCAAGGAAAGTGTATGTACAGCGCCAATGGTGGAAGGACTATTAGATTTACCGCTTGAGTTTGCAGCGGCTTTTGTAAATTAGTCACGCTGGGTTTGCCATTCGTTGCGAGACTGTAATTCGGCGATAAGCTCACGCAATGCCTGGCCTCGGTGACTGATTGCATTCTTTTGTTCTGGCGCCAGTTCTGCTGCAGTAAGACCTAATTCTGGCAAGAGGAAGTGCGGGTCATAACCAAAGCCATTGGCGCCTTTAGGTTCGTCAATTAGGCTGCCATACCAGCGTGTTTGCACAATCAGTGGCTCAGGATCATTGGCGCTGTTTACAAACACGAGTGCGCAAACATAATGCGCTCCACGATTGTTTTTTCCCTGAAGATCTTTAATGAGCTTTTGATTATTCGCTGCATCGTTTGCAGGTTCGCCAGCGTAACGAGCTGATATGACACCAGGCGCGCCATCAAGTGCATGTGCGCAAATACCAGAATCATCAGCAAGCGCAGGCAAACCACTAGCTGCACTCGCATGTCTTGCCTTAGCCAACGCATTTTCAACAAAGGTGTGATGTGGTTCTTCAGCCGAAGGTATGTCTAATGCACCTTGAGGAATGACTTCAAGCTGTAAAGGTGCAAGTAAGGCGGCAAGCTCGCGCACCTTACCAGCATTGTTAGAAGCAAGAACCAGCTTTCGCATGTAATTAATGATTAAGAGATCTAAAGGAGGAGATTATTTCAGTGACTCAATTTGCAACTTTGTGAGCTCATGAATCCCTTGCTCAGCCAGATCCAAGAGGGCGGTGAGCTCGGCTCTTGAAAACGCTGCACCCTCAGCGGTACCTTGCACTTCAATCATGCCGCCTTTGCCAGTCATCACCACGTTCATATCGGTATCGCATGCAGAGTCTTCTGGGTAGTCTAAGTCCAGCACTGGTACACCTTGATAAATACCCACGGAAATTGCAGCAACACTATCAATAATGGGATCTTGCGTTAAGGAGCCATCTTTGAGTAATTGATTAACGGCATCACGTGCCGCTACATAAGCGCCAGTAATTGATGCGGTGCGTGTGCCACCATCGGCTTGCAATACATCGCAATCTAGGTGAATGGTGCGCTCACCCAAAATTTTGAGATCAAAGACGCTACGCATTGCGCGACCGATCAGGCGTTGGATTTCTTGAGTGCGACCTGATTGCTTGCCACGTGCTGCTTCACGATCACTGCGTGTATGAGTTGATCGTGGAAGCATGCCGTACTCGGCAGTTACCCAACCCTCACCAGAGCCCCGTTTATGTGGAGGCACTTTATCTAGAATGCTGGCTGTACATAGAACCTTGGTATCGCCAAAGGCAATTAAGACTGAGCCTTCTGCGTGCTTAGTAAAGCTACGGGAGATCGAGACAGGGCGTAAGTCTTTGGGCTTACGACCACTTGGACGGGCAATATTGGCTACGGTGGTGCTACTCATGGCGGGGTCCTAAATAAAGAATCTACAATGTCCATATGATATCGAGCATGACTGGTTATGGCAGCGCTTCTCGCCAAGTCTCCCTAGGAGCTGGCGTGGTAGCTGATCTGCAGGTGGAATGCCGGGCTGTAAACAGCCGGTTTCTGGACTTGGGCTTTCGTCTTCCGGACGAGTGTCGCGCTGCGGAGCCTGCGCTTCGTGAGATAACTACCCAAAGCCTATCCCGAGGCAAAGTGGAGTTTCGGGCGGCTTGGCGCATCAATCAGTCGAATCACTCTAGTGCAACTGGTGCCTTTCATAGCGATTCCCATGCATTGGGGGCAATCAGCAAAGAGCGTTTAGACGCGCTCTATACCCTACAAGAACGTGCTCAAGATATTTTTCCCAAAGCCAGAGAACTGAGCATTGGCGAGATTTTGCGTTGGCCTGGGATTGTTGCTGAACCACGTGGTGAAGAAGAGGGTTGGCTTGCCGCAACTGTAGAAGCAGGGCGTGCCGCATTAGATGCGCTCATGAAGAGTCGTCAAGCTGAAGGTAAAGCTTTAGTAACTGTGCTGACCAATATCACTTCGAAGATGAATCAAGTCATTGCCAACATTGAACCTAAGGTTCCTGAGTATGTTGCGCAGTATCAAGAAAAACTGACAGAGCGTTTGTCTGAATCTTTGGCCGCCCAAGAACTAGGCAAAGGCATTGGTTCCGAGTTGATGGAGCGTATTCGCCAAGAAGTCGTTTTATATGCAGTGCGTATTGATGTGGCGGAAGAGTTCGCTCGCCTAAAGACGCACTTAAATACAGTTCAGACTGCCTTGACCGGTAAAGGTCCGGTAGGTAAGAGGCTGGATTTCCTCATGCAAGAGCTAAACCGTGAGGCCAATACCCTCAGCTCTAAGTCGGTTTCTGAGGAATGTACCCAAGCGGCTCTCGAGCTTAAGCTCTTGATTGAGCAAATGCGTGAACAGGTTCAGAATCTAGAGTAATTTATCGCCATCAATAATGCCGACGCTAGCCAATACATGAATACTCCAAACTCGACACCATCTTATCAAGGCAGTATGTTGATGATTGTTGCGCCATCAGGTGCTGGCAAGTCTTCTTTGGTAAATGCCTTATTGCAAGATGACCCTGCTCTTAAGTTGTCTCTATCAACAACAACTCGCGCACCGCGACCAGGTGAAGTAGATGGCAAAGATTACCGCTTTGCTTCTCAAGAGGAATTTATTGCTGAGCGTGACCAGGGCCACTTCTTAGAGTGGGCTCAAGTACATGGTCATTTTTATGGCACATCTAAACCATGGATCGAATCTCAGATGCAGGCGGGTAATGATGTGATGCTCGAGATCGATTGGCAAGGCGCACAGCAAATTCGTAAGCTCATTCCATCGGTGCAGTGGATCTTTATTTTTCCACCATCGATTGAGGCTTTAGAGGAGCGTCTTCGCAAAAGAGGGCAGGACGATGAGGAAACGATTCAGCGTCGCTTGGCAGCTGCTCATGTGGAACTGATGCATGCCCATGAGGCGGACTACATAGTAGTCAATGATTCCTTTGATGAGGCGTTAGTGGATTTAAAGCATATTTTGGCCTCCAGCCGCCTGCGTTCTGGTCCTGCCATGGCCCGTAATCCAGCACTTTTGAGGCGCCTAGGGGTCTAATCGGGTATCCTATCGGTATTGAAGCTAATTTAAGTGAGTTCAGCATGGCCCGTATTACTGTAGAAGATTGCCTTAAAACTATCCCAAACCGTTTTGAACTAGTATTGGCTGCGACATATCGCGCTCGTCAATTGGTTCAAGGTCACTCTCCACGCGTTGAGTCCAGAGATAAAGCTACGGTAGTTGCATTGCGCGAAGTAGCTGCAGGTGCGACTGACCGTGACATGTTGACCAAAGTACCTTTGTAATTTAGGGGTTCCGGTGTGGAGCTCCCTCTAGGAACTGGACCATCAGGGTCTAAAAACACATCGGAATTCGTAGGTGGTTCTACGCCTAAAGAGCAGGCTAGCCTGCTCGATCCAGAATCAAATCTAAAAGCTAGTAAGAAGTCCATTATTGCGAGTCTGCTCGCACAATCGAGTCGCCATCTCTTTGGCCCGACTTCAGCGCCTGATCGTCCTTTAAAGCACCAAGTCGTTTCAATTGATGGCTTGCTCTCTAAGCTGAGTTATCTCAAGCCTGAGGAAGTTACGCAGATTAAAAAGGCGTTTCAGTTTGCTGATGCAGCGCATCTCGGGCAATACCGTCATAGCGGTGAGCCATACATCACGCACCCAGTTGCGGTAGCAGAGCTCTGCGCTACTTGGCGCCTAGATGCCCCATCCATCATGGCAGCGCTTTTGCATGATGTGATCGAAGATACCGGTAGTACTAAAGCAGATCTAGTAGAAAAGTTTGGTACCAAAGTTGCTGAGCTTGTCGAGGGTCTCACTAAGCTCGATAAATTAGAGTTTCAAAGCCATGCTGAAGCGCAAGCTGAGAGCTTTCGCAAGATGTTTATGGCAATGGCGCGCGATGTACGTGTGATCTTGGTCAAGCTTGCCGATCGTACTCACAATATGCGCACCCTCGATGCCGTACCAATGGCAAAGCGCCGTAGGGTTGCCACGGAAACCATCGAAATCTATGCGCCTGTAGCTCACCGTCTTGGTCTGAACGTTATATATCGCGATCTACAAGATTTGAGTTTCCGTTATTCAATGCCAATGCGCTTTAGGGTGATTGAAGGGGCTGTTAAACGGGCGCGTGGTAACCGTAAGGAGATGGTGGAGAAGATTTTGCAGGCCTCGCGTATGGCCTTTGCAAAAGCGAATCTTCAGGTGGATTTACGTGGCCGTGAGAAAACGCTTTACAGCATCTACAACAAGATGCGCACCAAGCATGTGAGCTTCTCGCAGGTCCTAGACGTTTACGCATTTAGGGTAACTGTTAGCACTATTGATGAGTGCTACCGAGCATTAGGAATCTTGCATTCTCTTTACAAGCCAATGCCAGGCAAGTTTAAGGATTACATTGCCATTCCCAAGCTAAATGGTTATCAGTCTTTGCATACGACCTTGTTGGGTCCATCTGGTGTGCCTGTGGAGTTCCAGATTCGAACTTCGGATATGCATGCAGTAGCGGAAGCTGGCGTAGCAGCGCACTGGGCTTATAAAGAAGGTTCGCCTGATATGAGTGAGGTGCAAAATCGCGCTCACCAATGGTTGCAGTCCTTGATTGATATTCAGGATAGTAGCGGCGATTCTCAGGAGTTCTTAGAGCACGTCAAGATCGACTTATTTCCCGATGCGGTTTATGTATTTACACCAGCAGGCCAAATCCGCGCCTTACCAAGAGGAGCAACAGCTCTAGATTTTGCGTATTCCATTCATAGTGATTTAGGTAATACCTGTGTGGCTGTGAAGATTAATGGCTTGCAATTGCCATTGCGTAGCGAGCTTAAGAATGGCGACATTATTGAAGTAGTCACCTCAGCGAACTCACAACCCAATCCAGGTTGGTTGGCATTTGTGCGCACTGGTAAAGCTAGAGCGTCCATTCGTCACTCACTCAAGACAAAACATTATTCAGAGTCACTCCAACTGGGTGAGCGTCTCTTAGCAAATAGTCTTCGCCAACAAGGTGTTGATGCTGCACTACTAACACAAGAGATCTGGGAAAAGTTAATGCACTGGACGGGTGATAAAACCCGTGAAGAAGCATGTGTCAACATTGCCTTAGGTCGTCGCTCGCCTCAAGAGTTGGCAATTCGTCTAAAGATCTTGATTGATGATGAAGGTGGTGGTGAGCAAATGCGTTTGGGCGCGGCTGACTGGGTAAGCCCAAGCCAAGATATTGCCCAGCATCAGCGCCAAGCAATCTTAGTAGATGGCCGTGAAGGCAATTCCATTCACTTTCAGTCTTGTTGTCATCCAATTCCAGGCGACAACATCATTGGCTACTTGGGCAAAGGCGAGGGCTTACAAGTTCACACCAATGATTGTCCAGTAGCATTGCGCATGCTCTCTAAAGATAGTGATAAGTGGGTAGAGGTCGAGTGGGGCAAAGATCTCAATCGTGAATTTGAAGTCGACCTAGCTATTGATACCAAGCAAGGTAAGGGAGTATTGGCGCGCGTAGCAAGTAGTGTGACTGCCGCTGACTCGAACATCATGAATGTATCAATGGAAGACCGATTTAAAGAGGATTCTGTCACTATCCGATTTACGATCCAAGTCTTTGATCGTTTGCACCTTTCGAAGGTGATGCGTAGCTTACGTGCGAATCCAGATGTAATGCGCGTGACCCGTACGCGTGCACTGTAAGCATAGCGGCGCAATTATTTACAAATACTGCACATCCAGAATTTCAATTTCGGTAGGGCCAGTTGGTGTTTGAATCGTCACACAATCGCCAAGTCTCGATTTAATTAAGGCCTTGGCAATTGGTGAAACCCAACTGACATGGTTCTTCTCAAGATCCACTTCATCGACCCCCACAATCGTGATTTCCGTTTCTTTTCCAGCATCTTTGCCTTCTAGTGCGGAATAGGTGACCGTTGCGCCAAAAAAGATCTGCTCGGCATCAGCTTCGCCTGATTTTCGGGCAGAATTGTCGATCACAACAGCTACTTCAAGCCGTTTATTCAAAAACCGAATGCGCCGATCGATCTCTCGAAGGCGCTTTTTTCCGTAAATATAGTCCCCATTTTCTGACCGATCGCCATTGCTGGCAGCCCAGTGCACCACCTTTACAACCTCGGGTCTATCAAGGTTTAGGAGCTGTAAGAGCTCGGTCTTAATCCGTTCATGACCAGCGGGTGTGATGTAGTTCTTCTCTTCCATGGCATAATTATGGCTGTTGCGGCTGTAGCTCAGCTGGATAGAGTACTTGGCTACGAACCAAGGGGTCGTGGGTTCAATTCCTGCCAGCCGCACCACCTTATACAGGGCCTAGTTGAAAAACTAGGCCTTTTTTCATAGTGTTTTAAGAAACGACTTTTGCATAGGCATTTCTCAGTAAATTCATACAGATACCTTATAGTCTATTTATGAGCGTTTCTGACACCATTTCTCCAGCATCTACGGTTGCCGGTATTCCGGTAGCGGCATGGACTCAAACCGATGCACGTCACGCGAAAATTACCCTGAGTGGTGATGTTGATATATACAGCTTGGGCGGTATTTGGACGCAAATACAAGATGCGCAAAATGCTTGGCTTGCGAAGATTGCTGCAAATGACTTAAAGAGTGCCACCTTAACCTTTGACGCTGCACAAGTGACATCGATGGATGGTGCCGCAATTGCTTTTTTAATTAGCACTCAAGAAGCACAAGAAAAAGTGGGCGCTCAATTTGACTTGCAAGGTTTGCAGCCTCGTTACCAGCCTTTGCTCAAAGAATTTCAGCCCATCAGCAATTTATTTCCGGTTCCAGCAATAAAGCCTAGGCGAAGTTTTGTGGTCAGCACTGGCATGGCTGTGCAGAATTTATTGGGTGACGCAAAAGGCCTTATTGCCTTTTTAGGCCATTTATCAGCCGATTTGGTTTGGTCGGTACGAAACATTCGTCAAGTACGCTGGGGTGACTTCGTTAATGCCGCAGTAGAGGCGGGGATTGCTGCTTTGCCAATTGTTGGTCTGGTTTCCTTTCTAATTGGTGTAATTCTCTCGTTCCAGGCTGCTATTGGTATGAAGCAATTTGGCGCCGTCTCATTTGTAGGACCTTTAGCGGCCTTGGGAATTGTTCGAGAAATGGGTCCTTTGATTACCGCTATTTTGTTGGCGGGTAGATCTTCCGCAGCTTTTGCCGCTGAGATTGGCACTATGACTGTCAATAGCGAGGTCGATGCTTTGGTAACAGGTGGCTTAAGCCCGATTCGATTCTTGGTCGTGCCACGAGTATTAGCAGGCGTCTTGGTTGCGCCTATTCTCACTTTGTATGCCGATATCGTAAGCATCATTGCATCGATGTTTACTATGTTGATTTATGGCATACCGTTTATTAATTTTTATAACGGCATGCTCAGTGCGGTTGATGTGGAAGACATTATTTCGGGATTGGTAAAAGCAACGATGTTTGGTGTGGTGGTATCAGCAATGGGTTGTTTGCGTGGCATGCAGACTGGAACTGGCGCTGCTGCAGTTGGTATCTCTGCTACTAGGGCAGTGGTGAGTAGTATTGTGATGATTGTCTTGGTAGACGGAATCTTCGCAGTTATTTCTTACAAGACAGGTTTCTAATGACTGCGCCAAGTAACCCAAATGCCGTAGTAAGCCCATCGAGCAATGGTGGCGCTCAGTATGCAATTAACGTGCAAAACCTTACTGTTGGCTACGGCAGTAATGTCTTAATGCAAAATTTGAATTTCACAGTGAATAACGGCGAGATCTTCGTGATTTTGGGGGGCTCAGGATGTGGCAAGTCCAGTTTGCTGAAAAACCTATTTGGCCTATATCAGCCTCTTTCTGGAGATGTTTTGATTGAGGGGCAAAACATCACTACCGCACAGGGAGCAGAACGTCAGCACATCATGACTAGCTTTGGCGTGATGTATCAGCAGGGTGCTTTATTTGGTTCCATGAATTTATTGGAGAATGTGACCCTGTTTATGCAGGAGTACACCAAACTAACGCAGAATCAAATGGATTTGTTGGCGCGCTGTAAGCTTGATCTTGTAGGTCTATTGCCTTATGAGTCTTATATGCCCAGTGAAATCAGTGGTGGCATGCAAAAGCGCGCAGCGATTGCTAGGGCAATGGCACTCAATCCTAGAATTTTGTTTTTGGATGAGCCTTCAGCAGGTTTGGATCCTATTACATCTGCTGATTTGGATCAGACCATTATGGACTTATCTAAAAACTTGGGGATTACCTTTGTGATTGTTTCCCATGAGTTGGCGAGCATCTACGCGATCGCCGATAAGGTCATTATGTTAGACAAAGGTGCTAAAGGCATTATTGCGGAGGGCGATCCTAAGGTATTGCGCGACACCAGCACCGATCCTCGCGTGCATCAATTCTTTAATCGCATCATGAGTAAGGACGTAGCATGAGCAATAACTCAAACCCCAATTACTTTCGCCTAGGCATTTTTGTCTTAGCGGCAATCGGTGCATTAGTGACGGCGATTTTGATTTTTGGTTCAGGCCAAATATTCAAAAAGTCCTTTTATGTAGAAACCTACATTAAGCAATCAGTAACAGGCTTAGATGCCGGCGCAGCAGTACGCTTTAGGGGCGTCAAGATTGGACAAGTAAGCTTTATTGGTCTTACAGGCGATGTATATGAAGACCATATCCCCTTTAAAGATCGAAAACAGTATGTATTGGTCCGTATGCAAATTTTCGGTGAGAAAGTTGATGAGAAGCAGGTCTCGGATTTCGTAAAAAATAATCTTCGTGCGCGCGTGAAGTCAATGGGCATTACTGGCGTTAATTATGTTGAGTTCGACTTTTCTCCAGTGAGTGCTGAGGAGTATCCGCCTTTACCATACAACTGGAAACCAGAATACCCAGTTGTGCCATCTTTGCCAAATCAAGCAGATGAAATCATTTCCGGTATTCAGAAATTGATTGGCGCTTTAAATGATATGAACATTGATGGAACTCAGAAGAAGTTTGATGCTTTACTGGCGAATCTGAACGTCTTAATGGCTGGCAATGGCAAAGACAATGCCGGTTTGGTGCAATCCGTTAAGGATATGAATGTGATCTTGGAGCGAATTGCCAGAGTTACCGACAAGGAAGAGCTCAACATCTTGATGCGTGAATTGATTGGAACCATGGTGGCGATACGTCAAACAGTTACCAGTATGCAGGGTGATACCCAGTTAACTATTGAAAATCTAAAGCAAACGAGCGAACAGCTTAATGAATTTTCGCGTATTGCTAGTCAGTCGCCATCTAGCATTATTTGGGGTGAACCACCTGCCAAAATCACACTGCCCATGAATGGCACACAAGGACAGTCAGGGGTGCAAAAATGATGAAGACGTTTTTATTGATTGTCACAGCATTGGTATTGAGCGCTTGCTCATTGCCTACTCGCGCACCAGTTACGCCGACAAGTTGGATGGTTGCACCAGAGCGTGTAGGGGCGCCTCGTCAAGCTCGTACAGAGTATTGGTTAAAGATTGGTCCTGTGGCGGTTGCCCCGCCATATGATGGCAAATCTTTGGTATATCGCCTTGGCGACGCGCGCTATGAGAGGGATTTCTATAACGTTTATACCTCCATACCTGCCGAGATGATTGGGAGCGCTGAGCGTCAGTGGATTAATCAATCAAATATCTTTTCTGCAGCGCTAGGTCAGGGTAATAGTTATTTTTCATATTACTTCTTGCAGGCAACCGTTAATGAATTCTATGGAGACTATCGCGTCAGACCTGAGGCGGTAGTCAGTATGGAGTTTTTGCTTAGCTATACCAATAGCGCTAAAGGGAGTTCCATGATCGGTACTAACCGCTATACCAAGCGTGTTGCCTTAAAAGATAACACTCCGCAAGCCTTGGTGTTGGGTCAGCAACAGGCCTTGGCAGAGATTTTTAAAGAGTATGAAAATCAGCTTAATCAATATGCCGGTAATTTACCCAAACCATTAGGACAATAGGAAAAGTAATTCATGAAGCAAAGCAATATGCGCACCTTATCTGCAATAGTAAGCGTAGTAATTTCATTTTTTGGCTTAGTTGGATTTGCCCATGCGCAAAACTTCCCAAATAAACCCATTCGTTTAATTGTTCCATTTGCGCCTGGTGGCAGTACCGACATCATTGCCCGTGCAGTTGGTGATGCGCTAGGTCGCCAGCTTGGCCAACCAGTGATTGTCGAAAATAAAGCGGGTGGGGGTGGCTCTATCGGGGCGCTAGAAGTGATGCGTGCGCCTAAAGATGGTTACACCATCGGCATGGCTACTGTATCGACTACAGCTGCAAATCCTGCGATTAATCCGAAGATTGGTTATGACCCCATTACTGATTTCACGGCTATTAGTAATATCGCTGCAACTCCAAACATTATTGCGGTCAATCCTTCTTTCCCAGCTAAAGACTTCAAAACCTTTATGGCTGTTTTAAAAGCCAACCCTGGAAAGTATTCTTATTCAAGTTCAGGTACTGGGGGTATTGGCCATTTACAAACCGAGTTGTTCAAGAGTTTGGCTGGTGTATACATCGTACATATTCCATATCGTGGCGCGGGTCCTGCATTGGCTGATACCGTTGGCGGTCAGGTTTCCATGATTTTTGATAACTTGCCCTCTACATTGCCCTTTGTGAAAGATGGCAAATTGATTCCGATCGTGATTGCAGCGCCTAAACGTTTAGCTCAACTACCAAACGTTCCCACTTTCTCGGAAGTTGGTTTAGCCCCTGTAAACCGTATGGCTTATTACGGCTTATTAGGGCCAGCAGGCATTCCGAAGGATATAGTGGATAAATACTATGCCGCCTTAAAAGTTGTTGTGGCTGATCCGGCAGTTAAGAAGCGCATTGAAGAGACAGGTTCGATCATCAACGTGAATGGACCAGAAGCCTTCTCAAAAGAGATTAAAGCAGAATATGTGGTCTACAAAGAAGTAGTGGCGAAACAAAAATTGGCTTTAGATTAAGATCAAAATCAAATAAAAAATAACAAAACAAAAGTTGCAACATAAATAAAAAACTGGAGATAGTATGGATTTAGGTATCAAAGGCAAGGTTGCATTAGTGATGGCTTCTAGCCGTGGCTTGGGTCAGGCAATGGCGGTTTCTTTGGCGCGTGAAGGTGTGAAGGTGGCTGTCACTGGACGAAGTGAAGAAGGGCTGCAGAAATCGGTCGAGCTGATCAAAGCTGCTGGAGGTGTTGCATTAGCCTTGAACTGGGACTTATCCGATTCATCGGTAATTGATGGTTTGGTATCCAAGGTAGAAAAAGAGCTTGGCCCGATTGATATCTTGATTAACAACACTGGTGGCCCACCCCCAACACCTGCTGCAGGACAAGATCCCGCTTTGTGGCAAAAGAGTTTCAATGACATGGTGCTCTCACTCATCGCCATTACAGATCGCGTGCTTCCTGGAATGCGTCAGCGAAAGTGGGGCCGCATTATTACCAGCACCACATCTGGCGCAATCGCGCCGATTAAAAACCTGGCTATTTCCAATACATTGCGAGCAGCATTATTGGGTTGGTCAAAAACTTTAGCTGCTGAGGTTGCAGCCGAGGGGATTACGGTAAATGTCATCATGCCAGGCCGTGTTGCTACCGATCGTTTGCGTCAGTTAGATGAGGCACGTGCAAAGCGAGAAGGCACAAGCTATGAGGATGTTGTGAAAGCTAGCTTGCGTCAAATACCAATGGGGCGCTATGGTGATCCCAAGGAGTATGGTGATGCTGCAGCCTTCTTGGCAAGTCAGAATGCATCTTTCATAACTGGCACCATTATGCGAATTGATGGCGGCCAGATTCAGGCGATTTGATTACTCGGATTCAGAATCTATTGAGTGGTTTACGGCAAGACCTGCGCTCGAAAGAGCTCAGGTGGTTGCTTGCTGCCCTAGTTATTTCTGTAAGCGCTTTAACAAGCGTTAGTTTTTTAGCGGATCGCATGCATCGTGCGTTTGAGTTTGATGCCCGCCAACTCCTGGCATCTGATTTGTTGATCGTTTCGGATCAGCCCATGCCACAAAGCCTGATCGAGTATGCTCAGCAATTGGGCTTAGACGCTGCGCAAACAACCGTCTTTCCTAGCATGGCCAGCAGCCCCACGCAAAGTAAATTGGCCTCTATTAAAGCCGTTAGTGCGACTTATCCCTTACGGGGATCTTTAGCTATTAATCCGCTGGGAACCGAATCATCCAAAGAGTTGCCTCAAAAGCATGGACCATCGGCTGGCACTGTCTGGGTAGAGCCGGCTATTCTCCGAAATTTACAAATAAAACTAGGCGACGAATTACGTTTAGGGGATCGCCAATTTCAGATTACGGGTGTGTTGGTTAAAGAGCTCGACCGTGGCGCTGGATTTATGAATTTCGCACCACGCGTCATGATGTCTTTAGATGACTTGCCATCAACTGGCTTGGTGGGAATGGGAAGTCGAGTCACTTACCGCTTATTGCTGGCAGGATCAGATAATGCTATCGCCACCTATCGTGAATGGGCGGAGCAATCGATACAGAATCAAAATTTGCGTGGTATTCGTATTGAAACGCTCGAGAACGCGCAGCCCATGATGCGCAAGACATTAGAGAGGGCAGAGCAGTTCTTATCACTGGTTGCTTTACTCACTGCCATGATTTCTGCGGTGGCGATTGCTTTATCAGCAAGGCGCTATGCCGTTGGGCAGGCGGATGTTTGTGCAACCTTGAAATGCTTTGGCGCCACTAGAAGAACCATTTTGAGAAAACAGTGGGCTACGATGCTGTCCTTATGTGCATTGTCTGTAATCTTGGGCTCGATTATTGGTTTCTTGGCACAAGAAGCTCTGACTCGCGTATTGGGCAATCTGCTTGTTGCCTCTTTACCAGGTCCATGCTTGTTTCCCGTTCTATGGAGTACGGCATTCACTTGGGTCTTGCTATTTGCCTTCGCGGGGCCGCCTTTGTTAAGCCTATCTTCGGTATCGCCAATGCGTTTGATTCGTAAAGAATTTGAGTTTGCAGGTGTTTCTACGCTTTGGTTATTTGTGTTGGCTTTGGCTAGTTGCGCTACATTGATTGCGTTAGTGGCTCGTGATTGGAAGTTGGCGCTTTGGGTAGGGTTAAGCTTTATCGGCGCGTTACTTATATTTTCATTGTGCGCTCGCGTTTCTCTATGGCTTGTTTCTAAGATTTCAATGCGTCAATTTGCTACACGCTTTGCCTATACGGCGATGGAGCGACGCTCAGGCTTTGCTGTGATGCAGATAACTGCACTAGGCATCGCCATCATGGCCATACTTTTGATCTTCTTATTAAGACAAGACTTGCTAAATTCCTGGCGCGACAATATTCCTCAAAAAGCACCCAATCGTTTCATGATTAATGTGCAAGAGGATCAAAAGGTCAATCTAGCTAAGCTTATTGAATCCTCGGGTGCGCCTAAGCCTGATTTTTATCCGATGGTGAGAGGTCGCTTGGTTCAAGTCAATGGTGTTGATATTTCACCTAGCAGCTATACGGATGAGAACGCAAAACGTTTGGTTGATCGAGAATTTAATCTTTCTTACTCGGATCAATTGCCAGCAGGTAATCGCATCTTGTCAGGACAATGGATTGCAGGTGATCAGCCGCAAATCTCTATTGAGTCAGGTATTGCCAAGACCTTAAAGCTCAAGCTTGGTGATCAATTAACTTATGAAGTCGCCGGTGAAACGGTCGTCGCACCCATTACTTCCATTCGTAAATTAGATTGGAGCTCCATGCGTGTGAACTTCTTTGTCATCATGCCCCCAGCGCTATTACGATCGATGCCGCAATCATGGATCACTTCTTACTATCAAGCGCCGAATCTAGATAGCTTAGACTTTCAGATTAACCAGGCTTATCCCAATGTCACTATGGTGGATGTCTCAGCATCTTTGCAGCAGATTCAGGAAGTATTGAATAAGCTTTCAACGGCATTGGGCTTATTGTTCATATTTACGCTAATGGCAGCGATTCTGGTGTTAATGACTTCTATGGCTGCTACGCAAGACGAACGTTATCGCAATGCCTCTTTATTGAAGGCTATAGGTGCATCGCAAAAGATGATCAAGCAGATTGCAATTACGGAGTTGTTCATTATTGGAGCAGTTGCAGGTTTATTAGCTGGCATTTCTGCGGGAATGGCCGCGTGGTGCTTGGGCCGTTATGTAATGGATATTGAATTTAACGCCTTTGCGCAAGCAATCGCTTTAGGTCTTGTACTTGGTGTGGTTGCCACTATGTTGGCAGGATATCGCTTTCAGAGGCGCATTCAAGGTGCTACAGCAGTGCAATGTCTGCGTGAATATTAAGTTTAAGCCTTAGGAAAGTTTTACTAGATTCTTCGGTAATTCAACTAATCTAGAGTTTGCCAATCGGTCTGGAAGACTTTGGCGTAAAGAGGCGCTGCGTCTATCCAAGAAGATGCTCAGTGGCCAGATGAATAAAGCGACAGTAAAGAGCATTTCAATGATTTGCCATTTCTCCAGATGAAAGATCCATTGCAAGAATATGCAGGGAACGATCCAGAGCGAGCCATAGACATATCGCCAAATTGCCTGGCGTCTACTTAGATTAAAACCATTTGCACCAATCATGCGAATGCGCCAAGTTTGCATTGCAAGTGTTTGACCAGATTTTGTCCAATACCAAACAAAATAAATGCCTAACACTGAGTACAAGTAGAGGAAGGTTAACCAGCTTGGTAGTGATACGCCAAAAAGTATGCCAAGACCTAAATTGGGCACTAGAAAAGTAAAAGCGATAACGCCAAGCAATACAAGCTGCTCATAAAGACAGCAAGAGACGCGGCGCCAAAACTGAGGTGCAGGTAATTCGCTTAATTCAGCAGGCGTCATTTATAGGTGAATTATTGATTTTCAGTAGTACTTGGCGCTGCCGGGGTCACTGAAGAGCCAGTTTCTGGTGTAGTTGCTTGAACGGCGCGTGGGCTTGGGGCAGCAGGGGCGGGAGTTGTTTCGCGTTTGATGGCATGTTGTTGCAAAGTAGGAGCATTAGTCGCGTTAGGCTTTTTCTTGGCCTCCATCTCCGCCAACTTTTTCTTTTGCTCATCACTAAGTTTTTGATAAGCGCTCCATGCCTCTGCCTTTTTCTCAGCGGGGAATTTCAAACTAGTGAGATAGTTTTCGCGAGCGATGCGACGATCGCGTTGAGAGAGATTGGACCAGCTAGTCATACGTGATTGCAGACGATCTTGATCCGCAGGAGTCATCTTTGGATAGAGATTTGCTACATAAATCCATTTTTTTCGGCTATCGGGGAGCATGTAGTCCCAGTCGCTCTCTAGCGGCGCTAGCGTCTTTTGTTGCGAAGGGCTCAAGTTATCCCAGGTTCCATCTGGAGCCTTAGCGGGTACCGCTGCGGTTTTTCCATGTTGGGGGTTTGTATATTGCGCATGAAGATTCGTTGCGCTAAAGACGAGCAATGCCAGCGTGGTTGCCATCAAGGCTTTGCTAGCAATGTTCTTCATATTTGTGTCTAACTGAGCGATCATGGCCAAGCTTATTTGCTTGGTGATAGCTCGCTAGATGAGTCTTCAGAATCAGAGAGTGGGCCGTTTTTAAGGAAGGCCATAAATCCGCTGTCAGCATAGGCATCAGGTGGAACATCATCAGTGAGCAATGCTGCATCTACTTCAGCGATGTCATTGATGCGAGACTCGTTTTGCCATTGCGCTATGCCGATAAGTCCAAATACCAGCACTACTACTGGTGCTACCCACCCGAGGGTATCCCAAAGATTGCTGGAGGATTTAAAGCTGCCAGCCCAATTTCCGGATGTGCCGGCTAAAGCTGTGGTCTTGATGTGCACCTTTTCAAGCTTGCGTGCAGCCAAAGCCTTTTTACGTGCTTCATACAGGCGATCTTTAATGCTGGTAGGCAGGCTTTGAGCTCCTTGGCTCAAAAGGGCTGCGCTAGCACGACCAAATTCATCGGCTTGTACTGGACTGAGGGTGTCATCAAGGTGCTTCACAGGGTAATTCCTTTTAATTTCAATGCTTTAGCTAATGATTGCGTTGCTCTAGAGCAATGCGTTTTGACACTACCTTCGCTGCAATTCATGGCTTTGGCGGTGTCGGTAATGCTTAGCTCATCCCAATAACGCATCAGGAAGGCTTCTCGTTGACGTACAGGTAATTTAGCGATTTCTGACTCCAAAGTCTGTAAAAGCTGACTCTTTTCGAGCTGTTTTGCCCCATCTTGGTGAATTTCACTGTCATCTGGAGCTGAAAGTGACTCAAGAGGGTCAAAATCGTCGTTTTCTTCAGCTTTTCTGCCCATGCTGGAGAACAGGGTCACCCAAGCATTTCTGACCTTTTGACGACGAAACCAGTCATGAATCCGGTTTTGCAGAATGCGGGTGAAGAGCAAGGGGAGTTCAGCAGCAGGTTTATCCCCGTATTTCTCAGCCAACTTAATCATGGCATCTTGAACAATATCCATTGCCGCGTCATCGTCGCGCACGGCGTATACCGCTTGCTTAAAAGCACGCTGCTCAACGCTGCTGAGAAAGTCGGATAGTTCTTGGGCGGATGCCATGCAGTCGATTACACCTGAATCGGTCAGAATTGGGTCATTTTAGGGGATTGCTATAGAATATAGGGCTTACTACCTAGATTCTCATTTACGAAGTGGTTTTTCCGGTAGCAGCGCCGTTCGAACTCAGGCCATAAGCAGGGGATAGAACAGACCAAACAATTTTTTGCCGAAAATTGCAAAGGACGAAAGAAAATGAATACAAGCAGCGCCGAATTTTTAGCTACTAAAGCTAACAAAGACTCAGCCAATACAAATGCCGAAGCAGCGCCTCCAGAAATGATTGGTGCTGAAATGCTCGTGCATGCACTACACAAAGAGGGTGTCGAATACGTCTGGGGTTATCCAGGTGGATCTGTTCTCTTTATCTACGACGAAATTTTTAAACAAGATAAGTTCGAGCACATTTTGGTTCGTCATGAACAAGCAGCTGTTCATGCAGCCGATGGCTATGCTCGCGCAACCGGTAAGGTTGGCGTTGCATTGGTGACATCGGGACCTGGTGTTACGAATGCCGTTACTGGTATCGCTACTGCATATACTGATTCGATCCCAATGGTGATCATCAGCGGTAATGTACCAACATACGCGATTGGTGAAGACGCATTCCAAGAGGCAGATACTGTTGGTATCACTCGCCCAGTGGTAAAGCATAACTTCCTTGTGAAGGATGTGAAAGATTTGCCAATGGTATTGAAGAAGGCTTTTCACATTGCACAGACTGGCCGTCCAGGCCCAGTATTGATTGATATTCCAAAGGATGTATCTGCTGCTAAGGGCTCATTTGTGTATCCAGAGACTCTGGAAATGCGTTCTTATAACCCTGTAGTTAAGGGTCACAGCGGTCAAATCCGTAAAGCGATTGCCTTATTGCAAGAGGCTGAGCGCCCATATATCTACACTGGTGGCGGCATCATTCTTGCTGACGCAGCGCCTGAGCTCAAAGAGTTTGCGGATTTATTGGGCTACCCCGTAACCAATACTCTGATGGGTCTTGGTGGCTTCCCAGGAACAAGCCCACAGTTTGTTGGCATGTTGGGTATGCATGGAACATACGAAGCCAATATGGCAATGCAACACAGTGATGTGTTGATTGCGATTGGCGCACGCTTTGATGATCGTGTGATCGGTAACACCGCACACTTTGCAAGTCATCCACGCAAGATTATTCATATTGATATCGATCCCTCTGTTATTTCTAAGCGGGTTAAAGTGGATGTACCTATCGTTGGCAATCTCAAAGAAGTGTTAGTTGAGATGACTGCTCAGCTCAAAGCTGCTGGTCCGCGCAAGAATGGTGACAAAGTTGCCGCTTGGTGGGATCAGATTAATGAGTGGCGTAAGAAAGATTGCTTGAAGTATGACGAGGCTTCACAAATTGTTAAGCCTCAGTACGTAGTTCAAAAGCTTTGGGAACTCACCGGTGGCGATGCATTCATTTGCTCTGACGTTGGTCAGCATCAAATGTGGGCTGCCCAGTTCTATAAGTTTGATAAGCCACGTCGTTGGATTAACTCCGGTGGTTTAGGTACTATGGGTGTTGGCTTGCCATACGCAATGGGTATCAAGAAGGCATTTCCTGAGAAGGATGTTTTCACAATTACTGGTGAAGGCTCCATTCAGATGTGTATCCAAGAGCTTTCAACCTGTAAGCAATACGACACTCCAGTGAAGATCGTGTCATTGAACAACCGTTACCTCGGTATGGTTCGTCAGTGGCAAGAGCTCACTTATAACAAGCGCTATTCCAGTTCCTACATGGACTCTTTGCCTGACTTCGTGAAGTTGGCAGAGGCCTATGGACACGTTGGTATGCGTATTGAGAAAAAATCTGATGTTGAGGGTGCGCTCAAAGAAGCAATTCGTTTGAAAGATCGCACGGTATTCATGGATTTCCAGACAGACCCAGAAGAAAACGTTTGGCCAATGGTTCAAGCAGGCAAAGGTATTACTGAAATGCTTTTGGGTAGTGAGGATCTGTAATGCGACACATTATTTCTGTACTCATTGAGAACGAACCGGGCGCCTTATCTCGCGTGGTTGGTTTGTTCTCGGCTCGCGGTTATAACATCGACACCTTAAGCGTTGCGCCAACTGAAGATCCATCACTTTCCCGTATGACGATCGTGACATTTGGTTCTGATGATGTGATTGAGCAAATCACTAAACACTTAAACCGCTTAGTAGAAGTGGTGAAGGTGTTTGATTTGAGTGAGGGCCCTCATATCGAGCGCGAGCTCATGATGATTAAAGTTCGTGCGGTAGGTAAAGAGCGTGAAGAGCTCAAGCGTACAACCGATATCTTTCGTGGACGCATTATTGACGTCACCGACAAGAGTTACACCATTGAATTGACCGGTGATGGCGCTAAGTTGGATGCATTTATCGATTCGATTGATCGTGCATCGATTCTAGAAACCGTGCGCTCAGGCGGATCTGGTATTGGGCGCGGCGAGCGTATTTTAAAAGTCTAATTTTTAAACCGATTTATTACTCTAATAACTATATTTTTCAACAGAAGGAAACAGCATGAAAGTTTTTTACGATAAAGACGCAGATTTGTCCCTCATTAAGGGCAAGAAAGTCACGATCATTGGTTATGGTTCCCAAGGCCATGCACACGCTTTGAACCTCAAGGATTCTGGTGTGAATGTGACTGTTGGTTTGCGTAAGAACGGCGCTTCCTGGAGCAAAGCTGCAAATGCAGGTTTAACTGTTAAAGAAGTTGCGGATGCTGTTAAAGATGCTGACGTAGTCATGATGTTGTTGCCAGATGAGCAAATCGCTGACGTGTATAACAAAGAAGTGCATGGCAATATTAAGCAGGGCGCTGCTCTTGCATTCGCTCACGGCTTTAATGTTCACTACGGTCAAGTTCAGCCACGCGCTGACTTGGACGTGATTATGATTGCTCCTAAGGCTCCTGGTCATACTGTTCGTGGCACTTACTCACAAGGTGGCGGTGTTCCACATTTGATCGCTGTGTACCAAGATAAATCTGGCTCAGCCCGTGATGTCGCTTTGTCATACGCAACTGCTAACGGCGGTGGTCGTGCTGGCATTATCGAGACCAATTTCCGTGAAGAAACAGAAACCGACTTGTTCGGTGAGCAGGCTGTTCTCTGCGGTGGCGCAGTGGAATTAATCAAAGCAGGCTTTGAAACTTTGGTTGAAGCTGGTTACGCTCCTGAGATGGCTTACTTTGAGTGCTTGCATGAGCTCAAGTTGATTGTGGATTTGATCTATGAAGGCGGAATTGCCAACATGAACTACTCTATCTCTAATAACGCTGAGTACGGCGAGTATGTAACTGGCCCACGCGTTGTTACTGAAGACACTAAGAACGCAATGCGTCAGTGCTTGAAAGACATTCAGACTGGTGAGTATGCGAAGAGCTTCATTTTGGAGAATAAGGCAGGTGCTCCAACATTGATTTCACGTCGTCGTTTGAACGCAGAGCATGACATCGAAGTAGTAGGTGCGAAATTGCGCGCGATGATGCCTTGGATTGCGAAGAACAAGTTGGTTGATCAAACTAAGAACTAAGCATTCATTCATTAATAGAAGTAATTTAAAAGGCTCGGAACAAAGATGATGTATCCCCATCCCATTATTGCGAAAGAAGGTTGGCCTTATTTGGCTTCAGTGGGAGTGGTGACCCTATTGGTTCATCACTTTGGCGGCATTGCATGGTCTTGGCCCTTGTGGATTATCTCCCTCTTTGTTCTGCAGTTCTTCCGCGATCCCCAGCGCATTCCAGCACTAGGTCGCGATTTAGTTTTATCTCCTGCTGATGGTCGTATCGTGGTTGTTGAAACCGCAAATGATCCATACGCTGGTCGTGAAGCGCTGAAGATCAGTGTCTTTATGAACGTATTTAATGTGCATTCCAATCGCAGTTCTGTAAATGGCTTAGTAAAAGAAATTCAATATTTCCCAGGCAGGTTTGTGAATGCTGATTTGGATAAGGCCTCTACTGAGAATGAGCGCAATGCAGTTGTGATAGACGCTAATGGTCAAACAATCACTCTCGTGCAAGTAGCTGGTTTAATTGCACGCCGTATTCTTTGTTATATCCATGTTGGTGACCGCCTGAAAGCAGGTGAGCGTTATGGTTTTATCCGCTTTGGCTCACGTGTGGACGTGTATTTGCCTTTGACGGCAGAGCCTTTGGTATCTGTAGGTGATAAAGTATTCGCAACGAATACCGCTTTGGCGCGCGTGCCAGGCTTAGATTGATTTATTTCATTCAACGGAAAATATTTTGACTACATTTCGCCGTCGTGGTCGCATCAATCGCAGTCGCATCAATTCACGCCGACTTGGCTCTGATGAGAGCCAGTGGGCTGACGCTCTTGGTGATGATCTTGATTATGAAATAGAAGAGCTACTTCCAGAAAAACCACGTTTACGTAGCAAGGGCATTTATTTATTGCCAAATGCATTTACGACGGCGGCCTTGTTTAGCGGATTCTTCGCCATCGTCAATGCGATGAATGATCAATTCCAAGTAGCAGCTATTGCGATCTTTGCATCGTTAGTGCTCGATGGAATGGATGGCCGAGTAGCCCGTATGACCAATACGCAAAGTGCGTTTGGAGAGCAGTACGATTCACTCGCAGATATGGTGTCTTTTGGTGTTGCTCCCGCATTGGTTGCTTATGAGTGGGCACTGAAAGATTTGGGTAAGTGGGGCTGGCTGGCTGCCTTCACTTATTGCGCTGGCGCTGCATTGCGTCTAGCTCGTTTTAACGTTAATACTGGCGTGGTGGATAAAAAATTCTTCCAAGGTCTTCCTAGTCCAGCTGCAGGTTCGCTTATAGCTGGATTTATATGGCTGGCGGATGACAACAAGATTCCAGTGCGCGATTCCGCTATTCCATGGATTACTTTCTTTATTGCGGTTTATGCTGGTTTAACCATGGTGTCTAATGCACGGTTTTACAGCGGCAAAGCCTTGGATGTTCGCTACCGAGTCCCTTTTGGGGTGATGGTCTTGTTAATTCTGACCTTTGTATTGATTTCCTCTAATCCACCGCTAACCTTGTTCGGCTTGTTCGTTGTCTACTCGGTTTCTGGTTATGTGATTTGGGCATGGGAACGCCTCAGCGGTAAACGTTTTAGCTAAAACCCTTTTTTTGGGGTATAGTAATTCCATGTTGATGAATTTCTCACTTTTAAACGGCCTTCTTCTGCTAGCACTAAGCCTAAAGCTTGGGGCGGGTAAGGCCTGAGTTGATGAGATAGATACTATTCATTAACCACCAATACCAGCCCCAGCATATTGCTGGGGTTTTTGTTTTTAGAATGCTGTTCAAGAGATATTAAGTAAAACCGGAGAGTAGTGATGAGCGACAAAGTAATCATTTTTGACACCACCTTGCGTGATGGTGAGCAATCCCCAGGCGCGTCGATGACTAAGGACGAGAAAGTTCGCATTGCTCGTCAACTCGAGCGTTTAAAGGTGGATGTGATTGAAGCTGGATTCGCGGCAAGTTCTGAAGGGGACTTTCAGGCTATCTCTGCGGTAGCTGCTGCAGTCAAGGATTCGATTGTCTGCTCATTGGCTAGAGCGAATGACAAAGACATTATCCGTGCTGCCGATGCATTACAGGCTGCCAATGCCAAGCGTATTCATGCATTTTTGGCTACCAGCCCATTGCATATGGCAGTGAAATTGCGCATGTCTCCCGAAGAGGTGTTGGAGCAAGCCAAACGCTCGATTCGTTTTGCTAGAAATTTGGCTTCGGATATTGAGTTCTCTGCGGAAGATGGCTATCGATCAGAGATGGATTTCTTATGCCGCGTAGTTGAGGCAGTCATCAATGAAGGGGCTTCAACTATTAATATTCCTGATACGGTTGGTTACGCAACACCTGAGTTGTATGGCGAGTTTATTAAGACTTTGCGTACACGTATTCCTAATTCTGATAAAGCCGTTTGGTCAGTGCATTGTCATAATGACTTGGGTATGGCTGTCGCTAATTCATTGGCTGGCGTGAAGATTGGTGGGGCTCGTCAAATCGAGTGCACTATTAATGGCTTGGGTGAGCGCGCTGGTAATACCGCATTAGAAGAAATCGTAATGTCCTTGCGTACTCGCAAAGATTACTTCGATGTGGTTTGCGGCATCGATGCAAGTCAAATTGTTCCCGCATCCAAATTGGTTTCTCAGATCACAGGTTTCGTTGTTCAGCCAAACAAGGCAGTTGTTGGGGCGAACGCCTTTGCGCATGCCTCTGGTATTCACCAGGACGGTATTTTGAAGAATCGTGAAACCTATGAAATCATGCGCGCAGAAGATGTGGGTTGGACAACCAACAAGATCGTCTTGGGCAAATTGTCGGGACGTAATGCATTTAAACAGCGCTTGCAAGAATTAGGCATTACTGTAGAAGCTGAAGCGGATTTGAACGAAGCATTCACGCGCTTTAAGGCATTGGCTGATCAAAAGGCGGAGATCTTTGATGAAGACATCATCGCCATCATGTCGGATGCAGCCGCTGCAGAAGAGGGTGAATTTTTCCAATTCATTTCTTTGAATCAACATTCTGAAACAGGTGAGCGACCTAAGTCCCGCATCACTTTCCGTATGGGCGATAATGAAGTGAGCTCTGAAGCAGAAGGCAACGGACCAGTTGATGCAAGCTTGAATGCTATAGAGGAAATTGCAAAGAGTGGGGCCGAACAATTGTTGTACTCTGTTAATGCGATTACCTCGGGAACTCAGTCACAAGGCGAAGTAACAGTGCGCCTGTCAAAAGGCGGTCGCATTGTGAATGGCGTGGGCACAGACCCTGACATCATTGCTGCTTCAGCAAAAGCGTATTTATCTGCTTTAAATAAGTTGCATGATCCAAGCCAGGCGAAGCTAAATGCCCAAATGACGCCGTAGTGGTCACCTATAAATCCTTAAGTAACTGTTTTTAAAGGATAAAATGTATAAAGCCCTCATTAGAGGGCTTTTTCTTGGCCCGTAAACCAGTTCTGAATCTGCTACAATTCGAGGGCTTTGATTTATAAAGCTTTTTTAGTTTTTTTGTTTAATTAAGCACGACACAAATTGGGTGAAAGCTCAGGTGTTCGCAAGTAAGGAGTATTAAAAATGGCAGTTGCTGATATCAAAACGGCGGAAATCGTCAAAGAAAACGCGCGCAGCGCAAACGATACGGGTAGCCCTGAAGTTCAAGTTTCATTGCTAACAGCCCGCATCAATGAATTAACCCCCCATTTCAAGGCTAACGCTAAAGACCATCACAGCCGTCGCGGTTTGTTGAAGATGGTTTCACGTCGCCGTCGCCTCTTGGATTACCTTAAAGGCAAAGATCTGGATCGCTATCGCGCATTGATCGAGAAATTAGGTCTCCGTAAGTAATTCTTATCGGTATTGCAATGCCATCTTGCTTAGGGTTGTTTCTTCACTGAATCAGTCTTAAGAAGGTGGCATGTTTTTTGAGCGCTTTTAGATTATTTGTGTAGGGGATCGTGTCATTCCAATGAGTTTCTGAGTAGTTAAAACAGAGTCTCCCTGGAATGGCATCCCTTGAAATCTTCAATCGCTCCAGTGTTGTCGTGACACTGCTTTATCTCACGGCAAACGTAGTGCTCGTGTGAGTATTGCGTGAATAATTTGGAGAGAATCAAAAATGAGTATGTTTAAAAAAGCAGTGAAGAGTTTTCAGTGGGGCAACCATCAAGTAACCATGGAAACAGGCGAGATCGCTCGTCAAGCTGGTGGTGCTGTAATCGTTAACGTAGATGACACCGTAGTAATGGGTACAGTAGTTGCCTCTAAGACTGCTAAGCCAGGCCAAGACTTTTTCCCATTGACAGTAGATTATCTTGAGAAGACCTATGCTGCAGGTAAGATTCCTGGCGGCTTCTTCCGTCGTGAAGGTCGTCCATCTGAAGGTGAAACATTAATCTCTCGTCTGATTGACCGTCCTATTCGTCCATTATTCCCAGAAGGCTTCTACAACGAAGTACAGGTTGTAGTGCACGTGTTGTCGATCAATCCAGACGTTCCATCTGACATCCCTGCATTGATCGCAGCTTCTGCAGCATTGGCGGTTTCTGGTATCCCATTTAGCGGTCCAGTTGGCGCAGCTCGTGTGGGTTATGCAAATGGCCAGTATCTATTGAACCCAACTCGTTCAGAGCAAGCTACTAGCGAGCTCGATTTAATCGTTGCTGGTACACAAGCTGCTGTATTGATGGTTGAATCTGAAGCAAACCAACTTTCTGAAGAAATTATGTTGGGCGCAGTCGTATATGGTCACGAGCAAATGCAAACCGCGATCAATGCGATTAACGATTTGGTTCGTGAAGCAGGTAAGCCAGAGTGGGATTGGCAAGCAGCCCCTAAAGATGAGCCATTGATTGCTAAAGTAAGCGCATTGGCTGAAGGCCCATTGCGTGAGGCATATCAAATTCGTCAAAAGGGCGCACGCTCTGACAAGCTTAAGGCAATCACTAAAGAGGTATTGGCGAAATTAGCTGAAGAAGGTGAAGTGGATGATGTTGCTGTTGGCAATATCTTGTTTGAAATCGAGGCAAAGATTGTTCGTAGTCAGATTTTGAATGGCGAGCCACGTATTGATGGTCGCGATACACGCACCGTTCGTCCAATCGAGATTCGTAATGGCGTATTACCACGCACTCACGGTTCAGCATTGTTTACTCGCGGTGAAACACAGGCTCTCGTTGTTGCTACTTTGGGTACAGCGCGTGACGAACAAATTATTGATGCGCTCGAAGGTGAATACCGCGATCGTTTCATGTTCCACTACAACATGCCTCCATTTGCTACTGGCGAAACTGGTCGCGTAGGTAGCCCTAAGCGTCGTGAAATCGGCCACGGTCGTTTGGCAAAGCGCGCATTGATTCCCGTGTTGCCAAGCCCAGAGGACTTTGCATACAGCATTCGTGTAGTTTCTGAGATCACCGAATCTAATGGCTCTTCATCCATGGCTTCTGTTTGCGGCGGCTGCTTAGCAATGATGGATGCTGGTGTTCCAGTTAAGGCTCACGTTGCTGGCGTTGCAATGGGCTTGATTTTGGATGGCAATCGTTTTGCTGTTCTAACTGACATCTTGGGTGACGAAGATCACTTGGGCGATATGGACTTCAAAGTAGCTGGTACAGCTAACGGTATTACTGCATTGCAGATGGATATCAAAGTCCAAGGTATTACTAAAGAGATCATGCAGGTTGCATTAGCCCAGGCTAAAGAAGGTCGCTTACATATCTTGAGCAAGATGCAAGAAGCAATGGGTTCTGTACGTACAGAATTGTCAGCACATGCTCCACGCATGGTGTCATTTAAGATTCATCCAGACAAGATTCGCGAAGTGATTGGTAAGGGTGGTGCAACCATCCAGGCTTTGACCAAAGAAACTGGTTGCAGCATCGACATTCAGGATGATGGCACTGTAACGATTGCCTCTACCAATGCTGATGGTTTGGCTGAAGCTAAATCCCGCATCGAAGGTATTACTGCAGAAGCTGAAGTAGGCAAGATCTATGAAGGCCCAGTAGTGAAGCTCCTCGAGTTTGGCGCATTAGTCAATATTCTTCCTGGTAAAGATGGCCTCTTGCACATCTCTGAGATTTCAAATGAGCGTGTAAAGGAAGTTAAGGACTATTTGCAAGAAGGTCAGATTGTTCGCGTGAAGTTGTTAGCTGCTGATGAGCGTGGTCGTTTGCGTTTATCTCTTAAGGCTGCAATGGCAGATGAGGGTGGCACGATTACTCCTTTAGCAGGCGCGGCTGATGCCGCTCCTGCTCCATCTGGCGAGACTGCTTAAGTTCTGAACTAGATCACTAGCAAGGATATTCATGCGCGTTATAGAGATTAAAGAATATGGCGCACCAGAAATGTTGGTGCCAACCACTCGTCCTGACCCTGTAGTTCCATCTGCGGGATCTGGCGAGATCTTAATTAAGGTACTGGCCGCGGGAATTAATCGCCCTGACGTTTTGCAGCGTAAGGGGCATTACCCAGTTCCTGCTGGCGCATCTGATATTCCCGGCCTTGAAGTTGCTGGTGAAATTATTGGCGGTGATTTATCGCATGCTGATAATGCTTTTGGTCTCAAGCTTGGCGATAAAGTCTGCGCCTTGGTCCAGGGCGGTGGATATGCAGACCTATGTACTGCGCCAGTTGCGCAGTGCTTGCCTTATCCAACCGGCTTTACTGATCAAGAGGCAGCAGCATTGCCAGAGACTTTTTACACCGTGTGGAGCAATGTCTTCATGCGTGGTGAGTTATCAGAAGGTGAGACTTTATTAGTACAGGGTGGTTCAAGCGGTATTGGCGTAACAGCCATCTTGCTAGCTAAAGCTTTAGGCCACAAAGTTTTTGTTACCGCTGGTACGGATGAAAAGTGCGCCGCTTGTTTGAAGTTAGGTGCTGATCTTGCTATCAATTACAAAACTCAAGACTTTGTTGAAGAAGTAAAAAAAGCTACTGATGGCAAAGGTGTGAATGTCATTCTAGATATGGTTACAGGCGCTTACGTTCAACGTGAGATCGATTGCTTGGCTGATGATGGTCGTATTGTGATTATTGCCATTCAAGGTGGCTCTAAAGCTGAAGTCAGTACTAATCAGATATTACGTCGCCGTCTTACTATTACTGGATCGACTTTACGTCCACGTCCTGTTTCGTTTAAGAAGCAAATTACTAAACAGTTGCATGACAATGTCTGGCCCTTGCTTAATGCAGGCAAGTTAAAGCCGGCCATTTATAAGACATTTACATTGGATCAGGCTGCAGACGCACATCGCTTGATGGAGTCTTCAGAGCACGTTGGCAAGATTGTTTTAACGGTATAAACGACTTAATCAATCCTATGCGTCCGCTCATCATCGTTGGCAACTGGAAAATGAATGGCAGTCTTGCTAGTAATCAAGATTGGATGAAATCAGTTGCTCAAGGCATGGAAAGTGGTATGCCTGCTGGTCGTAAATTTGTAGTTTGTCCGCCGTTTCCGTATTTGCAACAATGTGGGAAATTAATTCAGGAGCAATCCATCGCTTTTTTAAGTTTGGGAGCTCAAGATGTTTCTGCTCAGTCCTCTGGTGCATACACTGGAGAAGCAAGCGCAAGCATGCTGAAAGAAATGAGTTGTCAGTATGTCATCGTCGGGCACTCTGAGCGTCGCCAGATGCACCATGAGGCTGATGAAACAGTTGCGGCAAAAGCATTGCAGGCTCTAGATAACGGCATGACGCCGATCATTTGTGTTGGCGAAACCCTTGATGAACGTAACTCCGGCAGGGCTGAGGAGGTTGTTTGTGGGCAGGTAGCAAAGCAAGTAAATGTATTGCAAGATCGATTGGCTGACTGCTTAATTGCATATGAGCCTGTTTGGGCTATTGGGACTGGAAAAGTTGCTAGTGCGCAAATTGCGCAAGATATGCATCGACATATTCGTCTTCAGTTGGCTGAGTTTGATGAAGATGTTGCATCACATGTAGGAATTTTGTATGGCGGCAGTGTCAAGCCCGATAATGCCGTTGAATTGTTTGCCATGCCAGATATTGATGGTGGCTTGGTTGGTGGCGCATCTTTAGATGCACAGGATTTTCTGTCTATCTGTAGAGCATAGTTTTTTATTGGAGAAATGTTGTGGAATGGTTTAAGACTTTATTAATCGTGTTGCAGGTAATTTCAGCATTAGCTGTAATCCTGTTGGTTCTCTTGCAACAGGGTAAAGGTGCTGATATGGGTGCCGCGTTTGGTTCCGGTGCTTCTGGTAGCTTGTTTGGCGCCAGTGGATCCGCCAACTTTTTGTCCCATACCACCGCTATTTTTGCTGCTGTATTTTTTATCAGCACCATTGGTATTACTTGGATTGGAAATAAGAAGGAAGTCAGCCCTGGCGTTCTCTCTGGAACGGTAGCCCCATCTGCCGTCCCAACAGTTCCGGCTGCTCCAGCTCAAGATCCAAGCAAGCCAGCGGTTCCAAAGTAAATATGTAGTCTTTTACCGCTTTTCTTACCTCTTTTTGAGGGTGTTGAGTGGTGCAATGCAGTAGAATTGATGGGTTTTGCAAGATGCCGACGTGGTGAAATTGGTAGACACGCTATCTTGAGGGGGTAGTGGCTTAGGCTGTGCGAGTTCGAGTCTCGCCGTCGGCACCAAAAAAGCAGTATCTGTAAGGGTTTTTGCTCTAAATCAATTGAGCATGAAGTGGAATAATTGATAATTCGCTGTTTTAAGGCTTACTAGACGTAATCAGGACCATTTTGAATCTCGCTAATTACTTTCCTGTTTTGCTATTTATCCTCGTAGGTATCGGGGTAGGCTTAGTCCCCATGTTCCTCGGAAAAATTCTGGCTCCTTCGAAGCCTGATGCTGAAAAATTATCGCCATACGAGTGCGGTTTTGAAGCTTTCGAAGATGCGCGTATGAAGTTTGACGTGCGCTACTACCTTATTGCCATCCTCTTTATTTTGTTTGACCTTGAAACTGCATTCCTCTTTCCTTGGGGTGTTGCATTGCGTGATCTAGGTTGGTTTGGCTACGCCTCTATGGTGATCTTCCTCTTGGAGTTCATTGTGGGATTTGTATATATCTGGAAAAAGGGCGCTCTCGACTGGGAGTGATCGATATGGCATTAGAAGGCGTTCTTAAAGAAGGTTTTGTAACAACCACAGCTGATCAGCTGATTAATTGGACCCGTAACGGTTCTTTGTGGCCAATGACATTTGGTCTTGCATGTTGTGCGGTAGAGATGATGCATGCGGGTGCTTCACGTTATGACTTGGACCGTTTTGGCGTGGTTTTCCGCCCATCACCGCGTCAGTCAGACCTCATGATTGTTGCTGGAACCTTATGTAACAAAATGGCGCCAGCTTTACGTAAGGTGTACGACCAAATGCCTGAGCCACGTTGGGTAATCTCTATGGGTTCATGCGCAAATGGCGGTGGTTACTACCATAACTCCTATTCAGTTGTTCGCGGTTGCGACCGCATTGTTCCAGTCGACATTTATGTTCCTGGTTGCCCTCCAACTGCAGAAGCGTTGATCTACGGAATTATTCAGTTGCAATCCAAGATCACTCGCACTAGCACCATCGCGCGGAAGGCTTAAAGCATGTCAGATCGTTTGGTTCAATTAGCCGCTAACCTCGAAAAAGTTTTAGGTCAGCGCATTCAATCTGTTGAAATCGCTCTTGGTGAAGTGACGGTTACTGTAAAAGCAGATACTTATTTTGAGTCTGCTTTAATGCTCCGCGACGATCCATCTTTAGCGTTTGAGCAATTGATTGATTTATGTGGTGTCGATTACCAAGACTACCGAGATGGCGCTTGGAGCGGTCAACGCTTTGGCGTTGTTAGTCACTTATTGTCCCTAGAACATAACTGGCGTTTGCGCGTACGCGTATTCGCTCCAGATGATAGCTATCCATTAGTTGCTTCAATTACTCCCGTATGGAATTCTGCAAACTGGTTCGAGCGCGAGGCATTTGACCTTTATGGAATTATTTTTGAAGGCCACGATGACTTACGTCGTATCTTGACTGACTATGGCTTTATCGGTCATCCATTTAGAAAAGATTTCCCAATCAGCGGTAATGTAGAAATGCGTTATGACCCTGAGTTGAAGCGCGTTGTATATCAGCCGGTAACCATCGAAGCACGCGAGATTACTCCACGCATCGTACGTGAAGAGCAGTATGGAGGTCAAGCTTAAGCCATGGCACAGATTAAGAATTACACCCTCAATTTTGGTCCTCAGCACCCTGCGGCTCACGGCGTTTTACGTCTTGTTCTCGAATTGGATGGTGAAGTCATTCAGCGCGCCGACCCACATATTGGTTTGTTGCATCGCGCTACAGAAAAATTAGCAGAGACGCGCACTTGGATTCAGAACGTTCCATACATGGATCGTTTGGACTATGTATCCATGATGTCCAATGAGCATGCTTATGTGATGGCAATTGAAAAATTGCTTCAAGTAGATGTTCCATTACGCGCTCAATATATTCGTGTAATGTATGACGAGCTCACACGCTTGTTGAATCACTTGCTTTGGATTGGTTGCCACGGATTAGACGTCGGTGCAATGGCAGTGTTCTTGTATGCATTCCGTGATCGCGAAGATATCTTTGATATGTATGAAGCGGTATCAGGTGCTCGTATGCATGCTGCTTACTATCGTCCAGGTGGCGTATATCGTGATTTGCCAGATCAAATGGCGCAGTACAACAAATCCAAGATTCGTAGCGCATCTGCATTAAAACGTTTGAACGAAAACCGTAGCGGTACATTGCTTGATTTCATTGAGCAATTTAGCAATGGCTTTGATGCAAACGTTGATGAGTATTGCAATCTTCTGACTGATAACCGTATTTGGAAACAACGTCTGGTCAACATCGGCGTGGTAACTCCAGAGCGTGCTTTGCAGTTAGGCTTTACGGGTCCGATGTTGCGTGGTTCTGGTATTGAGTGGGACTTACGTAAAAAGCAGCCATACGAAGTGTATGACCGTCTCGACTTTGATATTCCAGTTGGCGTAAATGGCGATTCTTATGATCGTTATTTGGTTCGCATGGAAGAAATGCGTCAATCCAATCGCATTATTAAACAGTGCGTTGCTTGGTTAAAAGCAAACCCTGGTCCTGTGATGAGTGATAACCACAAGGTTTCTCCACCTAAGCGCGTGGATATGAAAACCAATATGGAAGAGTTGATTCACCACTTCAAGTTATTTACCGAAGGTATTCACGTTCCAGATGGTGAGGCTTATTCAGCTGTTGAACATCCAAAGGGTGAGTTTGGTATCTATTTGATTTCCGATGGCGCCAATAAACCATATCGCATGAAGATTCGTGCACCAGGCTTCGTGCATCTGTCAGCTATGGATGAGATGTCTCGTGGCCATATGTTGGCTGACGCTGTAACCATTATTGGTACGCAAGATATTGTGTTCGGGGAGATTGACCGCTAATTAGCGCGCCAAGGATTATTTAATGACAACAACTCTTCAACTATCTGACAAAACGCTGGCAGACATTGCCCGCAATGTCGCGAAATATCCGCCAGAGCAAAAACAGTCTGCAGTCATGGCTTCATTGATCGCAGCCCAAACTGAAGTAGGTTGGGTATCGCCAGAGGTGATTGCTACCGTTGCTCAAATTTTAGAAATGCCAACCATCGCTGTAGAAGAGGTTGCTACCTTCTACAACATGTACAACACCAAGCCGATTGGTAAGTACAAATTGGTCATTTGCACAAACTTGCCTTGCCAGTTAACGCATGGTGAAACAGCAGCTACATACCTTAAAGAAACTTTGGGTATTGGCTTTAATGAAACTACGCCGTGCGGCACATTTACCCTTAAAGAGGGTGAGTGCATGGGTGCATGTGGTGATTCGCCTGTGATGTTGGTGAATGACAAGCGTATGTGCAGCTTTATGAGTAAAGAGAAGATTGATGCTCTATTGAATGAACTCCGTGCAGAAGGGAAAGCGGCATGACCAGTTTGCACGATCGCCACATTAAACCTCTCATCCTTGCTGGATTGAATGGCAATAACTGGCGTTTAAAAGATTACGAAAGCCGTGGTGGTTATCAACAGTTGCGTCGTTTAATTAACGATAAGGTTGCGCCCGATGCCATTATTGCAGAATTAAAGGCTTCCTCATTACGTGGTCGTGGAGGTGCTGGCTTCCCAACGGGATTGAAGTGGAGCTTTATGCCTCGCCAATTCCCTGGCCAAAAGTATTTGGTTTGCAATAGCGACGAAGGTGAACCGGGTACATTTAAAGACCGCGACATCATGCGTTACAACCCACATGCGCTCATCGAAGGCATGATTATTGGTGCGTACACCATGGGTATTAGTGCTGGTTACAACTACATCCACGGCGAAATCTGGGAAGTGTATTCACGCTTCGAAGAGGCTTTAGAAGAAGCTCGCGCTGCAGGTTATTTGGGCGACAAAATTTTAGGTAGTGATTTCTCTTTCCAATTACATGCAGCGCCAGGTTGGGGTGCATACATTTGTGGCGAAGAAACTGCATTGCTTGAGTCTTTAGAAGGCAAAAAAGGTCAGCCACGCTTTAAGCCACCATTCCCAGCAAGCTTCGGTTTGTATGGCAAGCCAACAACGATTAACAATACTGAAACGTTTGCAGCCGTGCCATTCATCTTGGCGATTGGTGGTCAAGCTTATTTAGATCTTGGCAAGCCAAATAATGGCGGTACAAAGATTTTCTCTGTATCTGGTGACGTAGCTCATCCTGGTAATTATGAGATTCCATTGGGCACACCTTTTGCTGATTTATTGAAGTTGGCAGGTGGCATGCGTGATGGCAAGGCAATTAAAGCTGTTATTCCAGGCGGCTCTTCTGCTCCAGTGATTCCTGGTGCGCAAATGATGGATCTGACAATGGATTACGACAGCATTGCGAAAGCTGGTTCGATGTTGGGATCGGGTGCTGTGATTGTGATGAATGAGACACGTTGTATGGTGCGCGCATTAGAGCGTTTGTCTTATTTCTATCATGAAGAATCATGTGGTCAGTGCACGCCATGTCGCGAAGGTACTGGTTGGTTATGGCGTATTGTTCATCGCATTGAACATGGCCAAGGACGACCAGAAGATTTGGATTTGCTAAATGATGTTGCTGCCAATATTCAGGGTCGCACCATTTGCGCATTGGGTGATGCAGCTGCTATGCCAGTACGCGGCATGTTGAAGCATTACATGGATGAATTTGCGTATCACGTAGAACATAAGCGCTGCTTAGATTCTGTGAAACCTTTATAAGTTATTGAGTACGGGACACCTAAAAGTGAGCATGGTTGAAATCGAATTAGATGGCAAGACGGTAGAAGTTCCGCAAGGTTCGATGGTGATGCACGCCGCGAATAAATTGGGAACATACGTACCGCATTTTTGCTATCACAAGAAACTATC
Source organism: Polynucleobacter tropicus (assembly GCF_013307225.1). NCBI lineage: Bacteria > Pseudomonadati > Pseudomonadota > Betaproteobacteria > Burkholderiales > Burkholderiaceae > Polynucleobacter > Polynucleobacter tropicus. The sequence continues at coordinate 924,482 of NZ_CP028942.1, forward strand.
AATTGCCGCTAACTGCCGTATGTGTTTGGTGGAAGTTGAAAAGGCGCCAAAACCTTTGCCTGCTTGCGCTACACCGGTGACTCAAGGCATGAAGGTATTTACGCACTCTGCTAAGGCGGTTGAAGCACAGCGCTCAGTGATGGAATTCTTGCTAATTAACCATCCATTGGATTGCCCAATTTGCGACCAAGGTGGTGAATGTCAATTACAAGATTTGGCGGTTGGTTACGGTAAGTCAAATTCGCGCTATGAAGAAGAGAAGCGTGTGGTATTTCATAAGAATGTAGGCCCATTGATCTCCATGCAGGAGATGAGCCGTTGCATTCACTGCACTCGTTGCGTCCGCTTTGGCCAAGAAGTCGCCGGTGTGATGGAGCTTGGTATGATCAATCGTGGTGAGCATTCAGAGATCACTACATTCGTTGGTCAAACGGTAGATTCAGAGCTATCTGGAAACATGATTGATTTATGTCCAGTTGGTGCGCTAACGAGCAAGCCATTCCGCTATGAGGCTCGTACATGGGAATTGGGGCGTAAGCGTTCTGTAAGTCCACACGATAGCCTCGGTGCAAATACTACGGTACAGACCAAAAATAACAAAGTAATGCGTGTGGTTGCTTTAGAGAATGAAGCTATCAACGAATGCTGGATTAGTGACCGCGATCGTTTTGCTTATGAAGGTCTCAATAGCGCTGATCGTGTAAAAACACCAATGGTCAAGCAGGGCGGTCAGTGGTTAGAAACTGACTGGCAATCTGCATTGGACTATGTAGCTCATTCATTAAAAACAATTTCCTCTGAAAGCGGCGCGCAATCAATTGGAGCCTTGGCACATCCAATTTCAAGCACGGAAGAATTGCATCTTTTACAAAAGATAATTCGCGGATTGGGCTCAAATCAAGTTGAAACTCGTCTACGTCAAGCCAATATTGCTGGTGCTGCATCAGCTGCATGGTTGGGTATGCCAGTTGCAAAGTTAAGCGAGTTGGATCGTGCTCTAATCATCGGCAGTTTCTTGCGCAAGGATCAACCAATTGTTGCTGCCCGTCTACGCACTGCTGCTAAACGTGGATTGCAGGTTTCACGTATCGATGCGGGTGGTGATGATTGGTTAATTCCGGCTGCTAACATCGCTGCTGCTCCAAGTTCCTGGTTGAACGCATTAGCAGAGGTAGCTCAAGCTGTAGCAAAAGCGAAGTCTGCTTCAGTTCCCGCTGGAACACCTTCAGTAACTATTTCAGCCGCAGCGCAAAAGATTGCTGACAGCTTGTTATCTGGAGCAACTACTGCTGTATTGCTTGGCTCTGCAGCGGTAGCGCATCCACAATCATCCGATCTTCATGTGCTTGCACAATTTATTGCTAATCAAACTGGTGCTACTTTAGGTTTCTTGCCTGAGGGCGGTAATGCAGTTGGTGCTTCATTGGTAAATGCGAATGGCGCTGGAGTTGACTCTGTATTGTCAGGTGAGCGTCGCGCGGTATTGTTGATGAATATCGAGCCAGATACTGATTTGCCAAATCCACAGCAGGCTCGTGCTGCTTTAGCAAAAGCAAATACAGTAATTGCATTGAGCCCATTCAAATCTGCAGACTTATTGGAAGTGGCGGATGTTATTTTGCCAATTACGCCATTCACTGAAACAGTTTCTACGTTTGTTAATGCCGAGGGTAGAGCGCAAACAGTTCAGCCTTCTGTAAAACCACTTGGTGATTCACGACCTGCTTGGAAAGTGTTACGAGTACTTGGTGGCTTGTTGGATCTTGATGGTTTCTTATACAACTTGCCAGAAGAAGTGCTGGGTGAGGCATTGGGTGATAACTATTGCACTCGTTTGAACAATCAAAGTTCCAGCAATTCAATTTCCGCAGGCGCGCAATCCTCTGGATTAGAGCGCTTAGCTGATGTCAATATCTATGCTGGCGACTTAATTGTTCGTCGCGCTTCGGCTTTGCAGCTAACTAAAGATGCCAAGCGTGGCAATCAGGTTGGCTTGGGCCAAAAACTATTCGCTGAATTAGGCTTAAAAGAGGGTGATGCAGTGCGCGTGACGCAGGGAAGTTCATCTGTAGACATGCCAGCAACACTAGAGGCAAATTTGGCTGCAAATACCGTTCGAGTTTCAGCAGGAACTGCTGCTAGCTCCAAGTTGGGATCTATGTTTGGTCCTGTAACCGTAACTAAGGCATAAGGAACGAGATGGAAAATTTCTTAGACCTCGTTACTACCCAAGGCGAAGCTATTTTTGGTTCTTTGTGGCCATTAGTTTGGGCCTTGGTTCGGATCGTCATCATCGTTCTACCAATGTTTGGATGTGTAGCGTATCTAACTTTGTGGGAACGTAAATTAATTGGCTGGATGCACATTCGTCTTGGACCAAACCGTGTTGGTCCTTTGGGATTATTGCAACCAATCGCAGATGCATTAAAGCTGCTAATGAAGGAGATTATTTCTCCAACTCAAGCAAGCAAAGTTTTATATTTCATTGCACCGGTTATGGTGATCGCACCAGCCTTTGCAGCTTGGGCGGTGATTCCATTCCAAGCGAAGATGATGTTGGCGGACGTTAATGCCGGACTGCTTTACATCATGGCTATTTCCTCCATTGGTGTTTATGGTGTCATCCTAGCTGGCTGGTCATCTAACTCTAAGTACCCATTCCTTGGCGCAATGCGTGCATCAGCACAAATGATTTCTTATGAAATTGCTATGGGCTTTGCATTGGTAACCGTATTGCTGACATCAGGCTCATTAAATTTAAGCACTATTGTTGAGTCTCAAGAGCATGGTTATTTTGCTCACATGGGTCTGAATTTCTTGTCGTGGAATTGGTTGCCATTGCTGCCGATGTTCTTGATCTATTTCATTTCTGGTGTGGCTGAAACGAATCGTCACCCATTTGACGTGGTTGAGGGTGAGTCAGAGATTGTTGCTGGTCACATGGTTGAGTACTCTGGTATGTCATTTGCCATGTTCTTCTTGGCGGAATATGCCAACATGATTTTGATTGCCGCTGTTGCATCAATCATGTTCTTAGGCGGTTGGTTGCCAATTGTTGATTTGCCGATTCTGCGAGATATCCCTGGATTTTTCTGGTTGTTTGGCAAAACTTTCTTCTTGCTGTCTTGTGTTATCTGGTTACGTGCCACATTGCCTCGCTATCGCTATGACCAAATTATGCGTTTAGGCTGGAAGATCTTCATTCCTATCTCAGTATTCTGGGTAGTGGTTATCGGTGCATGGGTTGTATCCCCATGGAATATTTGGAAATAAGTTGATCAATCATGTTTAAGAAAATTTCCCAATTCCTCGATAGCTTGATGTTGAAAGACATTCTGACTGGTATGTCAATTACCGGTCGTTATCTCTTTAAACCAAAAATCACTGTTCAATATCCAGACGAAAAGACGCCATTGTCGAATCGTTTCCGTGGTCTACATGCATTGCGCCGTTATGAAAATGGGGAAGAACGTTGCATCGGTTGCAAATTATGTGAAGCAGTATGCCCAGCTTATGCAATTACGATCGAGACAGCCGAGCGTGATGACGGTACCCGTCGTACGACTCGCTATGACATTGATTTAACTAAGTGCATTTTCTGTGGATTCTGTGAAGAGGCTTGTCCAGTTGACGCTATCGTTGAAACCAATATTTTTGAATACTTTGGCGATAAGCGTGGCGACTTGTATTTCACAAAAGAGATGCTTTTGGCTGTAGGCGATAAGTATGAAAAAGATATTGCCGTTAACCGCGCTATTGATGCGCCTTATCGTTAATCGAATCGAGCAAAAGAAACTATGACATTCGATCCATCCACTTTATTTGCCGTATTTTTTTACGGCTTCGCAAGTTTGTTGGTGATTTCCGCCTTACGCGTGATTACCGCACGTAATCCTGTGCATGCAGCGCTATTTTTGGTTCTCGCATTCTTTTGTGCATCTGGAATCTGGATGTTGCTAAAGGCAGAGTTCCTGAGCTTGGCATTAATTTTGGTTTACGTTGGCGCGGTGATGGTTCTGTTCCTCTTCGTTGTCATGATGTTGGATCTGGATTTAGAGCATTTGCGCCGTGATTTCAAAAAGTTTCTTCCTATCGCATTCTTGATGGGTGCTGTGATTGTTCTTGAGTTATCTATCGTAATTATCAGAAGCTTTATTGGAACAGATGTGCCAGTTCAGTTAATGCCTGAGGAGGCGATGGCAAGCAATACACAAGCATTAGGCATGCTGATATTTGGTGACTATGTGTATGCGTTTGAGGTTGCTGGCGTTATTTTGCTAGTGGCGATCATTGCTGCGGTGGCGCTTACTTTGCGTAATCGCAAAGATTCCAAGTCACAAAATATTCATGATCAGGTAAACGTGGTTGCCGCTGACCGCATGAAAATCGTCAAGATGGATGCCGATATGAATGCGAAGCAAGATGCTAGAGGAGAAAAGAAATGACGATTACTCTAGCTCATTACTTGGTGCTTAGCGCCATTCTGTTTGCCACCAGCGTGATTGGTATTTTCTTGAATCGCAAAAATGTCATCGTCTTGTTGATGGCTATTGAACTGATGTTGTTATCGGTCAATATGAACTTTGTAGCCTTCTCTCATTACCTAGGGGATATGGCTGGCCAGGTATTTGTATTCTTTATTTTGACTGTGGCTGCTGCTGAAGCGGCGATCGGCTTAGCAATCTTGGTTGTGCTCTTCCGTAAGGTTGACACGATTAATGCCGAAGATCTAGACCACCTAAAAGGCTAGTCATGCAATTAACCTTAACTATTCCTGTTCTTTGCGCAATTCCGTTGGCGCCATTGTTTGGCTCCATGATTGCCGGCTTCTTTGGTACTAAATTGGGCGGCAATCGAATTGGTCATGGAGCTTGCCAATTCGTGACTATTTTGGGTGTGGCGATTGCATTTGCCTTGTCATGCAATGTATTGGCTCAAGTAATGGATGGCTTCTACTTCAATGGCACTGTTTATCGATGGATGCAGTTGGGTGAACTCAATTTAGACATTGGCTTCTTGATTGATCCATTGACCGCAACCATGATGTGCGTAGTGACATTTGTGTCGCTCATGGTTCATATCTACACGATTGGTTATATGCATGGCGAAGAAGGGTACAACCGCTTTTTCTCATATATTTCTCTATTCACCTTCGCAATGTTGATGCTGGTGATGAGTAACAACCTATTGCAACTCTTTTTTGGATGGGAAGCAGTGGGTGTGGTTTCTTACTTATTGATTGGCTTTTACTTTGAGCGTCAGTCTGCAGTATTTGCAAACATGAAGGCCTTCTTGGTCAACCGTGTTGGTGACTTTGGATTCATTTTGGGTATTGGCTTGTTGCTAGCAAGCACAGGCTCTATGCAATATGACGTTATCTTTTCACAAAACACCGCATTAGCCGCACAAACACTACCTGGCACTGGTTGGAATCTTCTAACAGTTGCATGTATTTGTTTATTCATTGGCGCAATGGGTAAATCTGCGCAATTTCCATTGCATGTCTGGCTTCCTGATTCCATGGAAGGTCCAACCCCGATTTCTGCATTGATTCACGCAGCAACCATGGTTACCGCTGGCATCTTTATGGTGTCCCGTATGTCGCCATTGTTTGAGCTTTCAGATGTTGCACTCAGCTTCATCTTGGTAATTGGCTCAATTACTGCGCTGTTTATGGGATTCTTGGGAATCGTGCAAAACGACATCAAGCGTGTTGTAGCGTATTCCACGCTTTCACAGTTGGGCTATATGACAGTTGCACTTGGTGTATCTGCATACCCAGTCGCCATATTCCACTTGATGACCCACGCATTCTTTAAGGCGTTGTTATTCCTTGCTGCGGGTAGTGTGATTTTAGGTATGCACCATGAGCAGGACATGCGCAAAATGGGCGGCCTGTGGAAATACATGCCAATCACTTGTCTCATGATGTTGCTTGGTAATCTCGCTTTAATTGGTACACCTTTCTTCTCGGGTTTCTATTCGAAAGACTCAATTATTGAAGCGGTAGCAGCAAGCCATATTCCTGGATCAGGCTTTGCATACTTTGCGGTTATGGCTAGCGTCTTTGTTACAGCTTTGTATTCATTCCGCCTCTATTTCTGGGTATTCCACGGAAAGGCTCGTTGGGGTCATGCAGATTCTCATGCTCACCATCATGATCATGCGGAGCAGGGTGATGACCATGCTCACCACGGTTTAGCACCAGGTGAGAAACCTCATGAGTCACCATTAGTGGTTACATTGCCGCTGATTTTGTTGGCAATTCCATCTGTGATTATTGGTTTTTACACCATTACTCCACTTCTATTTGGTACATATTTCGGTGATTCGATCTTTATTGATCTTGCCCGTCATCCAGTCATGAAAGAACTTGCAGAAGAATTCCATGGTCCAGTTGCAATGGCTATTCATGCATTTACTTCCCCTGTATTAGGGTTGGTTGTATTGGGTGTTCTGACTGCAGCCATCGGCTATTTATGGGCCCCAGGCTTGCCAGCTAAGTTTGCTCAGACTTTTGCGCCTATTAAGAAGCTCTTTGATAACAAGTACTACTTGGATGATTTGAATCAAGCAGTATTTGCTAAGGGTCTTATTTGGATTGGCGGAATTCTTTGGCATCGTGGTGACCAGAAAGTGATTGATGGTTTCCTGGTCAACGGAAGCGCGCATACAGTAGGGCGCTTTGCTGGAGTGATTCGTCATTTGCAATCCGGTTATGTTTATCACTATGCGTTTGCAATGATTGCAGGCTTAGCAGTATTGCTGGCTTGGGTTTTATACGCTTATCTGCCTTTTGTTCGCTAGGCCTTTGTTACTTAAGTAGCCACTATGATTCTTTCTTACGCCATCTGGACCCCAATAATTTTTGGACTCATTATTTTGTTTTATGGGTCTGAAAAGCCATCCGCTGGAGTGCGTTGGTTAGCGCTCGTTGGATCAATTATTGGGTTCATTGCAACTCTGCCATTGATTATCAATTTCGATATTGCCAACCCTGGCATGCAGTTTGTAGAAAAGATTAGCTGGATTCCTCGTTACGACATTAACTATTACTTGGGTATTGATGGCATCTCAGTTTGGTTCATCGTATTAACTGCATTCATCAACATTTTTGTTGTGATTGCTGCTTGGGAAGTAATTGATACCAAGGTATCGCAATACATGGCATCCTTCATGATCCTTTCTGGATTGATGATTGGTGTATTTGCCGCGCTAGATGCGTTGCTGTTCTATGTCTTCTTCGAAGCAACGTTAATTCCGATGTACATCATCATCGGTGTATGGGGCGGCCATAACCGTATATATGCAGCGTTTAAGTTCTTCTTGTATACCTTGCTGGGCTCTTTGCTGACATTGGTTGCGATGTTGTATCTCTATAACGTCACCAATACCTTTGATATATTGGCTTGGCAAAATGCTCGTCTTGATATTGTTGAGCAGATTCTATTGTTCGCTGCTTTCTTTATGGCGTTTGCGGTCAAAGTTCCAATGTGGCCTTTGCACACATGGTTGCCTGACGTTCACGTTGAGGCACCTACTGGTGGGTCTGTTGTTTTGGCGGCAATTATGTTGAAGCTTGGCGCATATGGATTCTTGCGTTTCTCTTTGCCAATCGCACCAGACGCAAGTCAATACTTGGGGCCATTCGTTATTTTCTTGTCACTTGTTGCTGTTATTTATGTTGGCGCAGTTGCTTTAGTGCAAAAGGACATGAAAAAGCTGGTGGCCTACTCATCAGTAGCGCATATGGGCTTTGTCACACTCGGTTTCTTCCTCTTTAGTCCTTTGGGTATTGAGGGCGGCATAGTGCAGATGATTTCCCATGGTTTTGTAGCGGGCGCAATGTTCCTATCCATTGGTGTTCTCTATGACCGCATGCATACTCGTCAAATTGCTGATTACGGTGGCGTAGTGCACCGCATGCCAGCATTTACTGCGTTTGCTGTTCTGATGGCAATGGCTAATTGTGGATTGCCAGCTACATCCGGTTTCGTCGGTGAATTTATGGTGATTTTGGCTGCTGTTGATTATGACTTTGTGATCGGCATCCTAGCAGCGACAGCATTGATCTTAGGCGCTGCTTATTCCTTGTGGATGGTGAAGCGCGTATTCTTTGGCGCTATTCATAATGCGCACGTTGAAGAGTTGAAAGATCTCAATGCTCGTGAATATTTCATGATGACTGTATTAACGATTTGCGTTATTGGTATGGGTGTATATCCAAAACCATTTACAGACATTATTCATCCAGCCGTAATTAATCTGCTGCAGCATGTTGCTGTGAGCAAACTCTGAGTAAAAGCAAATGCAAGCATTCGACCTATACGCCGTCCTGCCTGAACTGGTTCTACTACTTGCTACTTGCGTATTGCTGGTAGCTAGCGTTTATGTACGCGAAAAAGTGAAGTCTGTACCAGGGGTAGAGCAAGATATATTTCATACGCCACGTGGCGTAGGCTTTGTCTACTTTTTCTCATTAATTCTCTTGGTTTATCTTTTTTTGGCTTTTATCGGCCGTTTAAGTGATGTTTCCTTGGTGGCAATGAATGGGTTATTTCAATCCGACTCGTTATCTAACTTGCTCAAGGCATGTTCATGTGGAGCAGTGTTTGTAAGCTTGATTTACTCGAAGCAGTATTTGTCAGATCGTGCTTTATTTCGCCCTGACTTTATTGTTCTAGTCTTATTGGCCTTGCTAGGCCAGTTCGTTTTGATTTCCGGAGCCAACTTACTAACTCTCTATCTCGGTTTGGAGTTGATGGCCTTGCCAATGTATGCATTGGTAGCAATGCGTCATAGCAGCGAGAAGAGTGTTGAAGCTGGTATCAAGTATTTCATCCTGGGTGCTCTTGCGTCTGGTTTCTTGTTATACGGCATGTCTATGCTTTATGGTGTAACTGGTTCTTTAGATCTTATTGAGATCTTTAAAACGGTTGCAGATCCACGTGTTAATCACTTAGTAATGGCATTCGGCTTAGTCTTTATTGTTGCTGGCCTTGCATTTAAGTTGGGTGTAGTGCCATTCCATATGTGGGTTCCTGATGTGTATCAAGGTGCGCCAACAGCGGTTACGCTGATGATTGCCGCAGCACCTAAATTGGCTGCATTTGCATTGCTATTTAGGCTATTGGTAAATACTTTATTGCCATTAATGGGCGACTGGCAGCCCATGTTGGTTCTCTTGGCGATTCTTTCGCTGGTTGTCGGTAACGTGACAGCGATCGCACAAACTAACGTGAAGCGCATGTTGGCTTATTCAGCAATTGCGCAAATGGGCTTTGTCTTGCTTGGTATGTTGTCTGTATTTGATGATCATGCCTTTAGTGCATCTATGTTTTATGTGATTACTTATGTATTAACAACATTGGGTACCTTCGGTCTCTTGATGGTGTTATCTCGTAAGGGTTATGACTGCGAAACATTGGAAGGACTCAAAGGATTAAATAAAAAGCACCCTTGGTTTGCCTTCATTGGTTTGGTGATGATGTTCTCATTAGCTGGTATTCCACCAACTGTTGGCTTCGCAGCTAAATTGGGCGTTTTAGAAGCATTGGTTGATGCGGAGCACACTTTCTTGGCGATTATTGCCGTGATTGCTTCCTTGATAGGTGCTTTCTACTACCTCAGAGTTGTTAAGGTAATGTATTTTGATGAGCCAGCTCATGAGCACAGCGTATCTGGTTCTGCTGTTGCTAAAGGGTTGTTGAGTCTGAATACCATTCTCGTGCTGGCTATAGGTATAGTTCCAGCAAGTTTAATGAGTATTTGTTTGGATGCAATGCGCCGTACATTATTGGGTTCTTAAGCGTGCCAAATCATAAACATAAAGGCTCCCTTGGGAGCCTTTATGTTTTTAGATTATCGACATAGATATGTCATGGATAGTTGTTATGCTTTAGTGGCGTCATTAAACATAATTAGCAAACTACTATTAACTTAATAGATTATTGGATATGACTGAAAAATCATTTGAGGATTTGCCTGCCGGTGATACGCATTTGCGAGAAGATCGTATTGATGGCGAGGATGTCTATGGCGGCATCTTTTTGAATATGAAACGCGACCAAGTGAGATTGCCGGATGGCAAAACAGCTTTACGTGAGTATTTAACCCATCCAGGCGCTGTGGCAGTTGTAGCAATCCTGGATGACGGCAGAATTTTGCTAGAACGCCAATATCGTTATCCGATTGCAAAAGCTTGCATAGAAATTCCAGCAGGAAAGTTAGAGGCCGGTGAAGATCATGTGCTGTGCGCACAACGCGAACTTGAGGAAGAAACGGGTTATACCGCTAAAAAGTGGAGCTATATCCGTCGTATACATCCAGTAATTTCTTATTCCACAGAATTCATTGATATTTATTTGGCTGAGGATTTAGTTCCTGGCAAAAATCGTTTGGATGCGGAAGAGTTTTTGGATGTCTTTGCTGCCCCCTTGGATCAATTGCTTGGGTGGATCGAGTCTGGCGAGATTACCGATGTTAAAACCACCATTTCCGCATACTGGTTAGACCGATATCGTAGAGGTCTAACTCAGGTTAGGGCGCTCTCCTGAGGCGTTTCATGGATAAATTCAATTCCTATTAAAATAAAGGCATTGAATTTGGCATTTTTGCCCCCATTTAGCCTCTATGAAAGTTTATAACCTCGCTTGCCCCCTAGACCATCGTTTCGAAGGATGGTTTGCCTCTGAAGAAGATTGTCTCGCTCAGCAAGACAAGGGTATGCTCGCCTGTCCTGTATGTGACAGCACTGAAATTACCCGCATGCCATCTGCACCGCATATTGCAAAGTCTTCTTCTGTAGTTGTTAGCGCGCCCGAGGATGTAAATGCTAATTCAGGATCTGGTGAAGTTGTTGCCTTAACAGGTAATGACCACTCTCAGCTAGAGGCCCAAGTACAGGCAGCCTTCCTAAAGGGCATGCGTGAGCTCATGGGTAAGTCAGAGGATGTTGGCGCTGCGTTTGCTGAAGAGGCCAGAAAGATTCACTATAAAGAAGCGCCAGAGCGCAGCATTCGTGGCCAAACTACATTAGATGAAGCAGAATCTCTGCGTGAAGAGGGTATTGAAGTGTTGGCCGTACCAATCATTCCCGCATTTAAGAATACTTTGCAATAATTTCTTTAATACCTGAAGAAAATGGCGATCCTTGGATCGCCATTTTTTATTGCCATTAGATTGAATGGCGGAAAGCAATATTACTTATTTGGAAGTTGGCATTACAAACTCAGCGCCTTTGGTAATGCTTTCAGGCCAGCGCTGCATCACGCTCTTCTGTTTGGTATAGAAGCGAACACCTTCTTTTCCATATGCGTGCATATCGCCAAAGAGAGACTTCTTCCAGCCACCAAAACCATGCCAAGCCATTGGAACTGGGATAGGCACGTTAATACCAACCATGCCAACTTGAACGCGACGGGCAAACTCGCGTGCAATGTTGCCGTCACTAGTAAAGCAGGCAACTCCGTTACCAAACTCGCAAGAGTTAACCAGATTCAAAGCCTCGGTAAAGTTGGCTACGCGCAAGCAGGAGAGGACTGGCCCGAAGATCTCCTCGAGATAGATCTTCATGTCTGGCGTGACGTTGTCAAACAAGGTTCCGCCTAAGAAGAAGCCGTTTTCATTGCCCGGAACTTTAAAGCCACGACCATCCACCAATAGTTTTGCGCCAGAAGCTACGCCACTTTCAATATATCCGGTAATGCGCTCAAGAGCCGCCTTAGTAACGATAGGGCCCATCTCCGCATCAAGCTCCATGCCACTTTTGACCTTGAGGGTTTTAGTACGCTCAATCAATTTAGGCATGATCTTTTCTGCTACATCTCCAACCAGCACGGCTACTGAAATCGCCATGCAACGCTCGCCTGCAGAACCATAAGCGGCACCAACCAATGCATCAATCGCCTTATCAATATCCGCATCTGGCATGATGACCATATGGTTCTTGGCGCCACCAAGTGCTTGAGAGCGTTTACCAAAGTGTGCGCAACGCTCATAGATATAGTTTGCAATTGGGGTGGATCCAACAAAGCTAATTGCCTTCACATCTGGATTCTCAATCAAAGCATCAACTGCTTCTTTGTCGCCCTGAACCACGTTGAATACGCCATCAGGCAAGCCAGCTTCTTTAAGTAAATTAGCCATGAAAAGGGATGCCGATGGATCTGTTGGGCTAGGCTTGAGGATGAAGGTGTTTCCGCAGGCGATGGCCATCGGGAACATCCACATTGGAACCATGACAGGGAAATTAAAAGGGGTGATACCGGCGACAACACCCAATGGTTGGCGCATTACCCAGTTATCGATATCGGTTGATACTTGCTCGGTGTAATCGCCTTTAAGGAGTTCAGGGATGCCTGTTGCGAATTCCAGGATTTCAATACCGCGAGTAACTTCGCCTTGGGCATCGGTAAACACCTTGCCATGCTCAGCGGTAATGATGGCGGCTAACTCGTCACGATTGGCATTGAGTAATTCGAGGTACTTAAAAAGAATGCGTGCGCGTCTTAGTGGACTTGTTTGGCTCCAGCTTTCAAATGCCTTTTGGGCAACCGCCACTGCAGCATCGACTTCCTTGCGGCTGGCTAAGGCAACTCTGCGAGCGACCGCTCCTTTTGCAGGGTTGTAGACGTCTGCAAAACGACCATCTTTTGGATTAATAACAGAGCCGCCTACATAGTGGCCAATATCTTCTTTTGATTCAAAGGCTTGCGGTGCATTCATAATCATTTGTAGTAATAAATTAGGTTTTTTGGGTAAAAAAGCCATTCAAACCAACGGTCTGCAGGACTTCTCTGTCTCGTTTATTCTTCTTTTAGTTATTTTATCGCTTTACGATGAATTTCGTATTTTCACCCCATATTTGGACCCTTAGCTAGCCATGAGTCTTCTTTTCACCAATTACACCCTTGGTTCACCGCGTGGGCCGCTTAACCTTGCTAATCGCATTGTTGTGGCGCCTATGTGCCAATACTCGGCCATAAATGGCGAAGCTACTGATTGGCACCTCATGCATTGGGGAAATTTGCTCAATAGTGGGGCTGGGCTGTTCATTATTGAGGCTACTGGCGTGACCCCACAGGGACGCATTACCCCCGCATGTCTGGGCTTATGGGATGATAAAACTGAAGCTGCATTAAAGGATAAATTAAGCCGCGCTAGAAAATTGGCGCCAGCTACGCCGGTGTTTATTCAACTGGCGCACGCTGGGCGCAAAGCATCTAGTGCAACCCCTTGGGATGGGGGACAACTTTTAGCGGTTGATCATGGCGGTTGGGAAACATTGGCGCCATCTGCCATTCCCCAGCTTGATGGCGAGCGTATGCCACACGAACTCTCTACTGAGGAACTTAGCGCGCTGATTGATGCTTTTGTTGTTGCCGCTCAACGCGCTGACCGGATTGGTATAGATGGAATTGAGTTACATGGCGCACATGGATATTTATTGCATCAATTTTTATCGCCGATTGCTAATCAGCGTACTGATACTTATGGCGGATCCTTTGAAAACCGCATTCGTTTTCCGTTGGAATTATTTAGTGCGGTCCGTAAGGCATACTCAGGTGTTTTAGGTATTCGAATTTCTGCAAGTGATTGGATTGAAGGAGGTTGGACCCCAGAAGAAACAGCGGAATTCGCAAAGCGACTCAAACCATTGGGTTGTGATTTTGTGCACATCTCCTCTGGTGGTATTTCACCTAAGCAAAAAATTGCTATAGGCCCAAATTATCAAGTTCCATTTGCCAAGATCGTTAAAGACCAATCTGGCTTACCAACTATGACAGTTGGCCTAATTACTGAGCCACAGCAGGCCGAAGATATTTTGCAGGCCGGTGATGCCGATTTAATCGCCTTAGCACGCGCATTTTTATACAGGCCTCGATGGGGATGGGAGGCTGCTGCTGCACTCGGCGCCACAGTCAAAGCGAACGAACGATACTGGCGTTGTTTACCTCGTGAGGCGCAGTCCGTTTTTGGTGATGTCAAAGTAGGACAACGCTAAGTAATTTATTAAACCCTTTAGTAAATATCCGTGGAGAATAAATGAGAACATTTTCTATAACATCAAAGTCCTTAATTTTGGGTCTGATGGCAATGATGAATATCGTTTTTGCCCAGTCATATCCAGATCGACCAATCGTTCTAGTCGTCCCCAACCCACCTGGTGGCTTGGTTGATACTTCAGCTCGCTTGCTGAGCGAGCCTCTAACTCGTGTGATTGGACAGCCAGTCGTGGTTGATAACAAGCCTGGGGCTAGCGGGAATACGGCCTACCAGTATGTGGCTAAAGCAAAACCCGATGGATACACATTATTGATTTCTTATTCCGGTTATCACGTTGGTAATCCTGCATTGATGGATAAATTACCATGGGATCCAATTAAGGATTACTCCCCGATTGCGTTACTGACGGTATCAACCAATGTGATTGCGGTTCATCCATCCGTTCCAGTTAATAATCTAAAAGAATTTATTTCCTATGCAAAGGCGAATCCTGGCAAATTAAATTACGCCTCTCAGGGAAATGGTTCGGTATCGCATATTGGTACTGAAATGTTTAAGCAGACTACAGGCGTAGATATGGTTCACGTCCCATACAAGGGATCTGGTCCGGCCATTCAAGATGTGTTGGCTGGTCAAGTGCAAGTCTTCATCTCAACTCCGCCATCATTAATGCAACACATTCAAAGTGGTAAGTTAAAAGGCTTGGCTGTGACTGGTAAAAATCGTCATCCTGGCATGCCTAATGTGCCAACTACCGCGGAAGCTGGTCTCCCATCCTTTCAGTTGGAATCGTGGGTTGGGCTATTCGCACCTGCAGGCACTCCAGCACCTGTTGTTGCTAAGCTGACTGAGTCGGTTAAAAAGAGTCTTGCCTTGCCTGAAGTAAAAGAGCGTGCTGATGCAGCTGGTGTTGAGTTGCGCTATCAAAATCCTGCTGCCACTGAGGCGCTTGTGAAGAAAGAGCTGCCATACTGGAATAAGGTAATTAAGTCAGCGAATATCACTTTGGATTGATTAATGCGCTATGCCTGATCTCGTAAAACGGGATCAGGTAATGCAAGCGCAAACGCTCTTGCGGCACTCAATAGAAATTGATCTTGCCCATATGCGGCGATGAGCTGTACTCCAATTGGGAGTCCATTGGGACCTGTTGAGACATTGAGATTAATGCAGGGTAGACCCAATAAAGTCCAGGTTCGGCAGAATAGAGGATCTCCGGTACCTTCTTTAATTAATGGCGCTTCACCAATGGCGCTGGGCGCAATAATTAAATCAACGCCTTCATCAAACGTATTCTGCATGGCTTTTCGGGCTATCTGAGCATGATCTAAGTCGCGCTTGTATTGGCTAAATTCAATGGCAGCACCCTGATCAATTTGCGATGCAATCATCGTGCTGAGTTTTTTAGGAAACTGCATATGCTCAAAAGCAAGACTACGCGACATTTCGCTGAGCATGATGCGCGTTTGAGTTTGCATCAGATGTTGAGGCTCGGCAGGCAGCTCAATATCGCTTACTTTACCTTTTGCAAATGATTCCGCACTAAAGCGAGCAAGGGCAAGTGCTCCACGTGTTTCTGGGCTGGCATATTGCCACTCAGGAGTTTTGCAAATTGCGATGCGAACTTTATTGTGAAGATCGGACACTTTTGCTAGTTCATGATCACCGCTCATTGCAGCAACACCTAGCGCTACATCTTCAACGGTGCGGCCAAAGCAACCCAAGGTATCTAATGATGGAGCTAGACTCTTAACCCCAGCTGTGCTGATCTTTCCAAAGCTGGGCTTGTAGCCAACAACACCGCAAAAGGAAGCAGGTCGAATAATGGAGCCCGCAGTTTGACTGCCTGTAGCAAGAGGGATCATAAAATCCGCCACCGCAGCCGCAGATCCACTTGAAGAACCGCCAGGCGTATGTTGAGAATGGTGAGGGTTCGTTGTCTTTCCGCTTTTGAAGGAGGCAAACTCGGTTGTAACGGTTTTTCCAAGAATGATGCCGCCAGATTGGCGCATCAGCGCAACTGAAACTGCATCGGCGCTGGGATAATTGTTGGCATAGATGGGTGACCCATAGCTGGTGGGTAAATCATGGGTATCAAAGAGGTCTTTGACGCCAATTGGAAGACCATGCAAAAGCCCCTTAATGGCACCTTTATCCAGTGCTTTGGCTCGTGCTAGTGCATTCTCCTTGTCAAGGCTGACCCATGCCTTCAGGATGCTTTCACGCTGTCCAATGCGATCTAAGCAGGCCAGCAGCAGGTCAGTTGCCCTAATCTCCCGTTTGGCTAGTTTTTTAGATGCCTGGGATGCGCTCAGGCTTTCTAGATCTTTCATTTAGGTATTCTACTTTTGGTAGCGTATGATCGCAATTTCCTGCTGTTTTCTCTCTAATATTTACCAATTTATTCTCCATTAAATGAAGCAACATTCTGTACGTGAAACTTGGCTAGAAGATGCTGTTAAGCACTTGGAACCCATATTTTCAAAAGCAGGCTATGCCATTCCTCCTGTAAGAGTCTCATGTGGATTTCCAGCGTCAAGCAGCCCAAGGACAACCTTAGGTCAGTGCTGGCCTCGTGAGCGATCTGGTGGCGGCGTGAATGAGATTTTTATCTCGCCTAAGCTCGATGACCCAGTTCAGTTGCTAGATACTTTGGTACATGAGTTGTGCCATGCTGTAGATGATTGTTTCAGTGGTCATGGAGAGGATTTCAAGGGGATTGCTCAAACTGTTGGTTTAGAAGGTCCAGCTCGGATGGCGCATGCCACAGAAGAGCTCACCGTGAAGTTGATGATGATTAGCCAGGAACTCGGACCCTATCCACATCATGCAATTGTGTTTCCACCGCCTAGGCCTAGCAATGCAAGTAGAAGTAAGGCTAAGTGTGGCCAATGCGGATACGAGGTGACTCTATTAAAGAAATGGGCTAGTTATGGCGCTCCTATCTGCCCAAAAGATAATATCCGCATGCAAGAAGATATTCCTGAAACTATTGAAAACACCACGGAATACGATTCTGAGGGTCTTGGCAAGGGCGGAAAGGCGCCCCCTGACGAGATCCGCCGTGCGATAAGCTAGTTATTAAAAAAGCTAAAATTGAATCTTCAATATACAAAAAACACTTTTTGAGACTACATACCCATGAATGCAAAGAAAATATTCAAAAATCCTAAGATTGCCGTTATTCCAGGTGACGGAATTGGTAAAGAAGTAATTCCAGAGGGTGTTCGCGCTTTGGAGGCGGCCAATCGGAAGTTTGGCATTGGCATGCAGTTCGACCATTTTGATTTTGCGAGCTGTGATTACTATCTCAAGCACGGCAAAATGATGCCGGATGATTGGTTCGATACTTTGATGAAGTACGATGCGATTTTCTTTGGCGCTGTTGGTATGCCAAATATCTTGCCTGATCACGTTTCATTATGGGGTAGCTTGATTCAATTCCGTCGCGGATTTGATCAATACGTCAATTTACGTCCAGTGCGCTTACTGCCAGGCGTTCCTTGCCCACTCGCAAATCGAAAACCAGGTGACATTGATTTCTTTGTCGTGCGTGAAAATACTGAAGGTGAATATTCGAGTGTTGGTGGAAAAATGTTCCCAGACACTGATCGTGAATTTGTAATTCAAGAGTCCATTTTTACAAGACAGGGCGTAGATCGTATTTTGCAGTACGCATTTGATCTTGCGCAGAGCCGCCCAAAGAAACATTTAACTTCGGCCACAAAGTCTAACGGCATTGCAATTACGATGCCATATTGGGATGAGCGCGTTGAAGCCATGTCCAAGAAATTCGGTGATGTCAGAACAGACAAATACCATATTGATATCTTGGCAGCTCATTTCGTTATGAATCCAGATCGTTTCGATGTGGTTGTTGCAAGCAATCTATTTGGCGATATCCTCTCAGACTTAGGTCCTGCATGCACAGGTACTATCGCTGTAGCTCCATCAGGCAGCATTAATCCAGAAGGTAAATTCCCATCACTCTTTGAACCAGTTCATGGATCAGCTCCGGATATTTACGGCAAGATGATTGCCAATCCGATTGGGCAAATTTGGAGTGGGGCGATGATGCTTGATCACCTGGGTTATCCAGAGGCTGGTAACGCAATCTTCTCCGCAATTGAAAAAGTATTAGCGGCTGGACCTGCGCATGCTCCTTTAACACCAGATCTTGGTGGTACTGCCAAAACGGACGATCTCGGGAAGGCTATTGCTGCCGCGATCTAACTGAATTAGCTTTGTGCTGCACCCAAAGGACTCCATACGGGGTCCTTTTTACTTGATTTAGCAATCTCACCCAAAATCTTTTCGTGCTCTTCAATTTCATCAACGCTTGCCGAAATAAGTTTGAGTTGAGTTGGCAGCACCTTGGTTGTGGATTCCGCTTCTTCGTCGTTAACTGTATAGTCAATTAGATCAATCGAGAGATCTTCTTGACCCCTAGTCATGGCGATATAAACTTCCGCCAATAACTGGGCGTCTAATAGCGCCCCGTGAAGAGTGCGATGTTCATTGCTGATTGAGAAACGATCGCAAAGGGCGTCCAAAGAGTTTCTCTTGCCTGGGAACATCTGGCGTGCATCGAGCAAGGTATCGGTTATCTTTGAGGCTAATCCACGAAATGGTGGGCGCTTTAAGAGGGCGAATTCATTATCCAAGAAGCCCAAGTCGAAGGCTGCATTATGAATAACAATTTCAGCGCCATCCACAAACTCAATCAGCTCTTCTGCGATATTGGCAAATAAAGGTTTGTCAGAAAGAAATTCTCTAGAAAGACCGTGGACAGCAAAAGCACCGGCATCAATATCACGTTCAGGATTGATATAGTAGTGAAAAGTTCTGTCAGTAAGTCTGCGATCAATGACCTCAACGCAACCGATTTCAATGATGCGATCGCCGGTTGCGTGACTCAATCCAGTTGTTTCAGTGTCTAGAATAACTTGACGCATTAAGTTCCTTCAAGAACGGAGGCGGGTATATCCATTGGGCCATTACCAGCATACTTATCAAGATAAAGATAAATCACCGGAGTAATGATCAACGTGACGAACTGAGAAAAAATCAAACCGCCAGCAACGCTAATACCTAGTGGCTGTCGTAATTCAGCGCCAGCGCCAATACCAAGTGCAATAGGCAGTGCGCCCATTAATGCGGCGAATGTCGTCATCATGATGGGTCTAAAGCGCAAAATACAAGCCTCGCGGATAGCTTTCTCTGGAGTCATATTTTGGTTGCGCTGCGCATCCAGCGCAAAGTCAATCATCAAGATCGCATTCTTTTTTACGATACCAATCAATAGCAAGATACCGATGGATGCAACAATGGTTAACTCAAATCCAAAAAGTCTTAGAGAGACAATTGCCCCAATTGCCGCAGATGGCAATCCAGCCAAAATGGTTAATGGATGAATGTAGCTCTCATACAGCACGCCTAGCAAGATATAAATTACGCCCAAGGCTGCAAAGATCAAAATAAGCTGACCGGATTGATTGCTCTTAAATACTGCTGCATCACCTCCATAGCTGGTAATGATGGAGGGGGGTAGATCAATTTGTTTTGTGTATTCTTCAATCTTTTTAGTTGCATCACCCAAAAAGACATCGGGGGCCAAGTTAAACGATAGGGTTACCGCAGGAATTTGACCTTGATGGTTTACCGCGGTTGGTCCAATCGTTCGATTAAAGGTAGCTAAGCTTGATAAAGGAATTAACTTATCAGTAGCGCGACCCCTCACAAAGATCTTATTCAGATCCGTCTCAAATTGACGATCATCCTCTGATGCCTCAAGAATGACATAGTAAGTATTGACGGGCGTATAGATGGTGGATACTTGCTTCTCGCCATATGCCGTATACAAAGCACTGCGAATATCTGAGATAGAAACTCCTGCACTAGCAGCTTTCTCGCGATTGATGTCAATCTTAACATTCAAGCCTTTAAGTTGCGAGTCGCTGGTAACGTCCCTAAACATCGGATCAGCACGCATTTTTTGCATGAGCTTATCTGCCCATTCGTTAACACCTTCAAAGCCTACGCTTTGCAAAATAAATTGATACCGAGATTTACTATTCTTTCCGCCCAACTGCAGATTTTGGACGGGGCGCATATAGACCTGTAATCCTGGAATCTCTTTAAATTTTGCTCTTAATCCTTCCAGCACCTTGGACATCTTTTGGCGATCCGCTTTGTCCTTAAGAATAATGAAGATGCGACCAGTATTGGTTCCGGAGCTAGCGCCACCACCAGTTACGGAAATAGAGCTGGCAACGTTGGGGTCAGTATTGACAAGCTCCGCAGCTCGATCTTGCAAGGCAAGCATAGCTTTAAAGGAGATATCTTCTGAAGCTTCAGTGGTTGCCTGGATTTGTCCAATGTCCTCCTCGGGGAAGAAGCCTTTTGGACTATTGATAAATAGAACCACTGTAATTACAAAGGTTGATACAGCGCCCCACAGAACTTTTTTGCGATTTGCTAATGCTAGGTCCAAATAATGAATGTAAGTCTTTAACATCCAATCAAACAAACGATCAAATTTCTTGTTGATATCATATTCCTTGGCGTGCTCGCCTGGTTTTGGCAAAAATCGGCTGCAAAGCATAGGCACAACCGTTAATGAAACTACCGCTGATACCAAAATTGATAGTGATACTACTACTGCGAATTCTCTAAATAGAAGGCCGATAGGGCCGGCCATGAAGAATAGGGGGATAAATACTGCTACTAGAGAGATTGAGATGGAAATGATTGTGAACCCCACCTCTTTGCTGCCCTTGAGCGATGCCTTTAAGGGCTCCATTCCTTCCTCGACATAGCGCATGATGTTTTCTAGTACCACAATCGCATCGTCGACCACTAAGCCTACCGCTAGCGTAATGCCGAGTAGGGAAATATTGTCTAGGCTATACCCCAAGAAATACAGCAAGAAGAATGCGCCAATCAAAGAGATTGGCAAGCTAATAGACGGAATGACTGTCGCGGAAATATGTTTCAGGAATAAGAAGATAACCAGCACAACCAGTAAAACTGTTAAAGCCAGCGTGTAGTTAACATCATGAATCGCCTCAATAATCGATAGGGATCTGTCATTGAGAAGTTGAAGTTTGACTGACTCAGGCATTTGCTTTTGCAACTGCGGGAGTAATTCTTTGACAGACTTAACAACTTCAACAGTATTCGCGCTTGGTTGTCGCAAAATGGCAATAGCGATGGAGCGCTCACCATTTGCGGTTGCCAGAGTTTTGACGTCTTCATAACTCTCCATTACCTCGGCAACATCTTTTAAGTAAATAGGTAGGCCATTCTTTTGGCTAATGATGAGATTGCCAAATTCCTCAGGCTTCACCAACTGAGGATTTGCGTATATGGTGATCGCTTGACGAGGACCATCTAAAACGCCTACTGGGCTATTGGAGTTTGCTTTGTTGATGGCTACTGCCACATCATCCATGGTGAGATTGCGATTCGCCAATGCATCAGGATGAATGCGTACTCTGACTGCGTAGCGTTTTGCACCGTAGACTAAAACTTGCGCGACGCCGCTGATGGTTGAGATGTTTGGGGACAGTAGGTTTTCTGCATAAGCATTTAAGTCTGATAAGTTAACTGACGGTGAGCTCATGCGTACTACTAAAACTGGTGTGTCAGCAGGATTGACTTTGCGGTATGACGGCGGAATCGTCATCTCAATCGGCAGGCGCTTCTGAGCACGCAATAATGCGGCTTGTACGTCTACAGCAGCTTTATCAATATCGCGATTATTATTAAATTCCAGCGTGATGCTGGTACTGCCTAAAAAGTTGGTAGAACTAATAACGGTGATGCCATCAATAGTAGAAAACTCTTTTTCCAAGGGAAGCGCTACCGATGCCGCCATATTCTCAGGCGAAGCGCCCGGAAGAGATGCGCTAACTGAAATGATTGGGGAGTTAAAACTTGGTAGTGCCGCTACCGGAATTTTGAGGTAAGCAATAGTTCCGGCGATGACGGTTGCTATAGAGAGCAGTACCGTCATCACGGGGCGGCGTATACATAACTCGGATAAGGTCATTTTTTATCTGCTGGAGATGTGGGGGCCTGCTGAGTTGTTGGCACAGGCGCACTCTTAGACTCGCGAGTTTTGCCACCAGGGCGCAAGTTCTGCTTGCCTTCTACAACTACCTTGTCGCCAGCCTGAATACCAGTGATAACAGAGGATCCTTGGTATTCATAAATAACTTTGATGGGAATCATGCTAGCTTTGCCATCTTTATCCAAAGTAAATACAAATTTGCCACGAGGATTAATCACTACAGCTTGAGATGGAACAGAAAGGGCGTCCTTAAGATCGCTTGCTACAAGTGAAATGCGAGCAAACTGACCTGGGAGCAAGGTCATACCTTCATTCGGAATTTGCGCTTTCACCCGAACTGCTGCAATAGAGGGGTCAACTTGGTTGTCTACAACCAGCACAGTGCCATCGTAAGCTTTCTTGCTGTTATCACCCACAGTGACTTTTACTTTAAGCGGTTCACCATCGAGCTGATTTTCCAGAATGGTTGGAATATCTTTTTCTGGAATAACAAATTGAACGTTGATTGGATTTAGCTGGGTGATAGTAACCATCGATCCAACACTGGATGTGGCGGTTGAGCTTGTAGCAGTAGTTACTACGTTGCTCGCCTGCACCAAGGATCCTGGGAAAACATTGACTATGCCGGCACGGCCATCAATCGGGGATTTAATGTAATCAAAAGATAGCTGGACTTCTGCTGCCTTAGCTGCAGCCTCAGCGGATTTGGCATTGGCGTATGAGGTCTCAAGACCTGCCTTTGAGATAAAGTTTTTTGCAACTAACTCTTTGGCACGTAGATACTGCTTCTGAGCATCGTCAGCCAGGGCTTTAAGTTTTTCGTAATTTGCCTTGTCGTTACGATCATCTAGGGTAAATAGCAAATCCCCAGCCTTTACTTCTTGACCGTCTTTGACATTCACTTTGGCTACTGTATTGGTAACCATCGGACGTATATCTACGATGCTATTGGATACGATGGTTCCAGTAGCTTCAATAATGAGGGGAATATCTTTTTTCTCGACCACTATTGTCGTGACAGTAACGGGGCCTCCTGCTTTATCGGCGTCAGGGAAAAAGTAATCAAATGTTTTAGAGCCGGCGTATAAAACAATCAGCACTAATAGAATGCGCCATTTGTACTGAATTGCATATGTCTTAATCGTTTGCAAATCTAGTTTTTTTAGCTTGCTTGCGTATGGGCTTGCTTTCGTCCAGAGAGAGCATAAGCGAGCTTTGGAAGAACCTTTTAGTCCGACTAATTTGGCAAACAAACGATCCAGGGTAGATTCAATTTTTGACACAGTCTCGTATTTCTTTGTTTTATATGGATTAAACACCCATCTTTGGGTACTTTAAAGCTCGCCCATTCTCTCACAAGAGTGCGAAAAACGCCTCTAAAAGTGGGTTTTCTGCTAAGGCAGGTATTCTTCGACGCCTTTATTGGCTAGCTGATCCGCCAGCTCGTTCCCAGGGTGGCCGTTGTGGCCTCGTACCCAATGCCAGGAAATTTCATGATCTGGAAGGAGGGCATCTAATTCTTGCCATAAATCGGCATTTTTGACTGGGTCCTTGCTCGCTGTCTTCCAGTCCCTTTTTTTCCAGCCCTCAAGCCACTCCGTGACACCTTTTTGCACATATTGGGAATCCGTCCAAAGCTCAACAGAGCTTCGTTGTTTTAGAGCACGTAAAGCAAAAATCACCGCGCTGATTTCCATTCGATTATTTGTCGTGAGCCTTTCGCCACCGTACAGATGTTTCTCATGTTCGCCTGACCTCAGGACTGCACCCCAACCTCCAGGACCTGGATTGCCTTTGCAAGCCCCATCGGTATAGATGATGATGTATGGTTTAGTGCTCATTAATTCTTATCAGTACTTGAGTCGTGGATTACCGTTAGTGTATTGCGTTCAGCTGCAGGACTTAATTGCGTCAAACTAGGAATACGAGCCTTCTGAACTTGTCCAATCAGCCTGATACCCTGATGCCGTTTGATGGCGGAGACAATAAAAACAGCTCCAAATATAGGCCACCAGCGATTCCCCATGGGTTCCAAGAAGTCCATGCGACCCATAGCTGACTCACTATGCAGAGGGAATTTATAGCAACCAAAGTGACCACGATCTAACGAATAATTGAGGAGCTGTAACCAGTCCTTGATTCTGATTAGGCTAATAAATTGACCATCTCTTGGAAGATAGGGACTGCCTATAAGGCGACTGAGATATTGTTTTGCCCCCCATAAGCTTGCGGGATTGAATCCGGAAATCACAATACGTCCTTCTGGGCGCAGCACGCGATCCACTTCTCGCAAAATCTGGTGAGGATCAGTAGCAAACTCCAACACATGAGGCATCACAATAAGATCAATGCTCTCATTAGCAAATGGCATCTCAGATGAGCTGCCTTCAATAGGGTGCCAATTAAACCGTGAAATTAATTCACGATTGTCATTGGCGTGAGTTAGTAGAGCATGCATGGGCATGCGGTTTTCTCGCAAACCATTTAATTGCGGGAGTCCAATTTGGACCGCATGAAACCCGAAAACGTCAGCCACTATCTGGTCCAGGCAATGCTGCTCCCAGCCCAATACATAGCGACCAGGCGGAGATTGGAGCCATTTTTCCCAGGAACTCCAAGGAGGTGCACTGCTCTGCAGAGGAATGGGTGGGGTTGGTATCATCGCCTTTATGAATACTTTATTGCAAGTTTGGCCGATTCCGGCGTTTGATGATAACTATATCTGGTGTATCCATGATGGAAACTCTGCCTTGGTGGTGGATCCAGGCGATGCCATTCCTGTTTTGCGGTATTTAGCAGACTCAAGGCTTCATTTAAAAGGAATTCTCATTACCCACCATCATGCGGATCATGTAGGCGGTATTTTGAAGTTATTAAATGAATTGGGAGCAGATATCCCTGTTTACGGTCCTCGTGGCGACAATATTCCTGGCCGAACTCAGCTAGTTAAAGAGGGCGACGTTTTGGAAATCTCTGCGCCCAGAGTCTCCCTCAAAGCTCTTGAGGTTCCAGGTCACACACTAAGTCACGTAGCCTATTTTGCAAATATGCAGGCGAATGTCGTTGAACCAATGCTGTTTTGTGGCGACACCTTGTTTGCCTCGGGGTGTGGCCGATTGTTTGAGGGTACGCCAACCCAGATGTCTCAGTCTTTGGATAAATTTAAGAGCCTGCCAAAAAATACTTTGGTGTATTGCACTCATGAATACACCTTATCTAACATTCGATTTGCTCTCGCGGTAGAGCCGAACAATGTGAATCTCATTTCATGGTCAGAGCGCGCAAAAGAGCTTAGAGATAAAAATCTACCTACACTACCAACAACAATTGGTCAGGAGCTTCAAGTTAATCCATTTATGAGATGTGATCAAACTGAGGTTATTCAATCTGCAAAATCAAAGTCTGGGCAAGAAACGCTTCCTGATTCTGCTCATGTGCTTGCAGTGATTCGCGCTTGGAAAGATCAGTTCTAATGCGTTTGCTTTATGTTGCTATAGCAACAATAGCGTTGCTATCAGGTTGCGCCAGCACTGGCGATTGGTCTTCAGATACGCCCACTAAAGTTGACTCTAGAAAAGCCACTCGCGTGAATCTCCAGACGCAGTCAGTTAGCAAGGTTTATGCCCCATCCGATAATTTATGGCTACGGATACGTGATGGTTTTCAGATGGCGCCTATGAATAGCCCCCTTGAAATTGAGCAGGTTCGGTGGTTGAGTGCCAGACCTGATTATGTTCATCGCTCAATGGAGCGTTCATCCCGCTACTTGTTTTATATTGTGCAAGAAGTAAATGCGCGCAATATGCCTACTGAAATTGCGCTACTACCGTTTGTAGAAAGCGCATTTGTTACCAATGCAAAGTCCAGCGCCAAAGCGGTGGGGCTATGGCAATTTATGCCGGCCACTGGAAAAGATTTTCAGTTAACACAAAACGTATTTCGCGATGAACGGCGAGATGTACTGCAATCTACAGATGCTGCATTGGATTACCTGCAGCGATTAAATAACCAATTTGGAAGTTGGGAACTAGCTTTAGCTGCATATAACTGGGGCGCTGGTAATGTACTCAAAGCGCAAAAGCGAAATCAGGCTGCTGGTTTGCCTACCAACTATGAAAGTCTGACGATGCCACGAGAAACGCGCATGTATGTACCCAAGCTTATGGCTTATCGTCAGATCGTATTGGATCCTGAGGCCTATGGGATTGTTTTGCCACAACTTGAGAATCATCCATACTTTGTGGCGATTGATGTGGATAACGATATTGATGTAGCGTTAGTAATTAAATTGGCAGAGATACCTGAAGATGAATTTCATAGCTTAAATCCATCCTTTAATAAGCCGGTGATATTAAGTAACGCAAACCAGCAAATTCTTCTGCCGTTTGGTCATGCGGAAATCTTTCAATCGAATCTCAAAAAATTCAATAAACCCTTATCAACCTGGACTGCTGTAAAGGTCTCCAAGACCGAGAGTGTGGATCAAGTTGCCAAAGGTTTGGGGGTTGATGCTGATTCCTTGAGGCTGGTGAATGGCATACCTCGAGGAATGCGCATCAAAGCAGGCTCTACCATCATTATTCCAAAAACCAATGGTAGGACTGGAGATGTCTCGTCGGCAATGGCGGATAACGCAAGCTTAAGTTTGGAAAAACCACCTTCAGCAGTGCCTAAGTGCCCAAAACCTGCAAAAGGAGCCAAGGGATCAAAGCCTGCAAAGTGCGGGCCAGGAACCCCAGGTAAGGGTAATTCTTCAGGGAAAAGCACTGCTTCTCAGCATAAATCCGCATCGACAGGGCTTGCAAAATCTGCGAAAAATGCTAGTTCACCTTCTTTAAAAGCGAATTCAGCCGCAAAAGGGGTGAATAAGAACCAGTAATTTTTGAAACTTTTTGATTAGGTTGACCATGTCCTATAAAGCACACCATGAACGCTCAATTAAAGACCCAGATGGATTTTGGGGTGAGCAGGCCAAATTAATACATTGGGAAAAGCCATTCGATAAGGTTTTAAATTACGATAACCCGCCATTTGCAAAATGGTTCGAAGGTGGCCTTACAAATCTTTGCTACAACGCAGTTGATCGCCACTACACATCTAATCCTAATCAATTGGCCCTTGTAGCAGTCTCTACAGAGACCAATCAGGAGAAGGCTTATACGTTTAAAGAGCTATACGAAGAAGTAAATCGTATGGCGGCAATTTACAAAGCTAACGGCATTCAAAAGGGCGATCGCGTTCTTATCTACATGCCCATGATTGCTGAGGCCTGTTTTGCCATGCTTGCATGCGCACGTATTGGCGCCATTCACTCTGTAGTATTCGGTGGTTTTGCTTCTCATAGCCTAGCTACTCGTATCGATGATGCTAAGCCAAAGATGGTGGTGACGGCTGAAGCGGGTATGCGCGGTGGCAAAGCGGTTCCTTACAAGCCTCTATTGGACGAGGCGATCACACTGGCCACATACAAGCCTGAAAAGGTTTTAATTGTGAACCGCGGTTTGTCTGAGTTCACAACCGTGGCTGGCAGGGATTTGGATTACGCCTCTGAGCGCCAAAAACATCTTAATGATTTGGTGTCTGTAGAGTGGGTTGACGCAACTCATCCTTCTTACATTCTGTACACATCTGGGACAACTGGTAAGCCTAAGGGTGTACAGCGTGATACCGGTGGTTATGCAGTGGCCTTGATGTCAACCATGAACCACATTTTCTGTGGCAAAGCTGGCGAAACGATGTTCACTACATCTGACATTGGCTGGGTTGTTGGCCATAGCTACATTATTTATGGTCCATTGCTCAACGGCATGGCAACCATAATGTATGAAGGCACGCCTTTGCGTCCGGATGCAGGTATCTGGTGGGAGCTCGTTGCTAAATACAATGTTTCCGTCATGTTCTCTGCACCAACTGCTGTTCGTGTTCTGAAGAAACAAGATCCTGCATTCTTAACCAAGCATGATCTTTCTAGCTTGCGAGCATTGTTCTTAGCGGGAGAGCCATTGGATGAGCCAACAGCAAGCTGGATTCATGATGCGATTAAGAAGCCAATCGTGGATAACTATTGGCAAACTGAAACTGGCTGGCCAATGCTCGCGATTCAGCGCGGTGTTGAAGTTATGCCGCATAAGTTTGGATCACCAGGAGTTCCATCCTTTGGATACAACATGAAGTTGCTGGATGACGCTACTTCAGAAGAGTTAGGCGCCGATCAAAAAGGTGTGATCGCTATTGAAGGCCCATTACCTCCAGGATGTATGCAAACTGTCTGGGGCGATGACAAACGCTTCATTAGTACTTATTGGGAAACAATCCCTGGTAAGTTGATCTACTCAACATTTGACTGGGGCATTAAAGACAAAGATGGTTACTTCTTTATCTTGGGTCGCACCGATGACGTGATTAACGTTGCAGGTCACCGTCTTGGAACTCGTGAAATTGAGGAAAGCATTTCTAGCCATCCGAATATTTCCGAAGTTGCGGTTGTTGGTGTGGAAGACAAATTGAAAGGCCAGGCAGCAATTGCATTCGTGATTCCAAAAGATGCTTCAAAGGCAGAGAATTTGGAAAAAGAGTGTATGAAAACCGTTGATGGTCAATTGGGCGCCATCGCTAGACCAAGTCATGTTTATGTTGTGACTGCTTTGCCAAAAACACGATCAGGCAAGATTGTCCGCCGTGCTTTACAAGCTGTGGCTGAAGGCCGTGATCCTGGTGACATTAGCACCATGGAAGATCAAAACGTTTTGGCCCAAATTAAGACCATCATCGATCAAAGAGCAGCGGGATAGTAGGGCTTTTGATCACTCCCTAGATCTACGGTCTAGGGAGAATGGCTTGCAAAGCCTAATTGGCTGGGGATTCAAGGGCTTAGAACCCAAAACTGGTATCATTACAGGGTTCGAAACTAATTAATTACCCTAGCGCTTAAAGACACTCACCTCCCGCATATACAGCCCCGGGTTGGTCTTTTTGGGGTGTTGAGCGTCGGATGGAGCAGGGACTGGAGATAGTTTGTCACCCTTGCTTCCTTCTTTTCCTCCTGCCGTGTTGGCTTTAGCTGACGGCACTATCTTCCCCGGTTTTAGTATTGGCGCCTCTGGCGAGACTGCTGGCGAAGTTGTTTTCAATACCGCATTAACTGGTTATCAAGAAATCATTACCGATCCAAGTTATTCACGACAAATCGTGACTTTGACTTACCCCCATATTGGTAACGTAGGCATAAATGCCCAAGACGCAGAATCTGATCAAATTCATGCCGCTGGCTTGGTAATAAAAGATTTGCCTAAACGGGTATCTAACTTCCGCTCTGAAGCCAGTCTCGACAGTTACTTAGTAAATGCAGGTGTTGTCGGTATCTCTGGAATTGATACTCGCAAGCTCACCCGCATCCTGCGCGACAAAGGCGCTCAATCTGGCGCAGTTGTTGCTGGCAAATTAGGTGATAGCTATGAATCTTTATCTGCAAAGGCCTTGGAATTAGCAAAAGCCTTCCCTGGTATGGCCGGTCTGGATTTAGCCAAGGTGGTTACAACCAAGAAACCGTACGAATGGCGCGAAGCAGAATGGGAGCTTAGTGGCCCCAATGGAAAACCTGCCTATAAGTCATTGGATATATCCAAGCCCGTCAAAAAAGTGGTTGCTTACGACTTTGGCGTCAAACGTAATATTTTGCGTATGCTCACAGAGCGTGGATGCGAATTGACTGTGGTTCCAGCTCAAACCCCTGCTGGGGATGTGCTGGCAATGAACCCAGATGGCGTATTTTTCTCAAATGGCCCTGGAGATCCTGGCCCATGTGATTATGCTATCGCCGCCGCTAAAGAAATTATTGAAAAGGGTGTACCAACCTTTGGCATCTGTCTGGGTCATCAAATTATGGGATTAGCAGCTGGTGCCAAAACTTTGAAAATGAAATTTGGTCATCACGGTGCTAACCATCCCGTGAAAGATTTGGATACTGGTCGTGTTGCGATTACTTCTCAGAATCACGGTTTCGCAGTGGATGCAAACACCTTGCCAGGTAATGTGCGTGTAACCCATGTTTCTTTATTTGATGGCTCATTACAAGGTCTTGCTTGGAAAGATAAGCCTGCCCTATGTTTCCAGGGTCATCCTGAGGCCTCACCAGGCCCTCACGACATAGCTTATTTATTTGATCGATTTGTGGAGCTCATGAATGCTGCCAGCAAGAAGGAGGGCGAATAATGCCTAAGCGTAGCGACATTAAGAGCATTTTGATTATTGGTGCTGGACCAATTGTGATTGGTCAAGCATGTGAGTTTGACTATTCAGGTGCGCAAGCTTGTAAAGCATTGCGTGATGAAGGTTATAAAGTCATTTTGGTTAACAGCAACCCTGCAACCATCATGACGGATCCTGAGATGGCTGATGTAACTTACATTGAGCCAATTACTTGGGAAGTCGTTGAACGCATTATTGCAACCGAGAAGCCAGATGCGATTTTGCCAACAATGGGCGGACAAACCGCCTTGAATTGCGCGCTAGATTTACATCGCAATGGCGTATTAAAAAAATATGGCTGTGAATTGATTGGCGCCTCTCCCGAAGCGATTGATAAGGCAGAAGATCGTCAAAAGTTTAAAGATGCCATGACTAAGATTGGTCTCGGATCTGCAAAGTCTGGCATTGCGCATTCTATGGATGAAGCTCATGAAGTTCAGCAGCGCATTCAAAAGGAGACGGGTAGTTCAGGATTCCCGGTGGTTATTCGTCCCTCATTCACCATGGGTGGATCAGGCGGTGGTATTGCTTATAACCGCGAAGAGTTCGAAGAGATTTGCAAGCGCGGCCTTGACCTTTCGCCAACACGTGAACTCTTGATTGAAGAATCACTCTTGGGTTGGAAAGAGTTCGAAATGGAGGTGGTGCGCGATCGTAACGACAATTGCATCATTGTTTGCTCCATTGAAAACTTGGATCCGATGGGTGTGCATACAGGTGACTCGATTACCGTTGCCCCTGCACAGACTCTCACAGATAAAGAATATCAATTGATGCGAAATGCATCGATTGCCGTTCTGCGTGAGATTGGCGTAGATACGGGCGGTTCAAACGTTCAGTTCTCAATCAATCCAGTAGATGGACGCATGATTGTGATTGAAATGAACCCTCGTGTTTCTCGCTCATCTGCATTGGCCTCTAAAGCAACTGGGTTCCCAATCGCTAAGATTGCCGCCAAGCTTGCTGTTGGTTACACATTGGATGAATTGAAGAACGATATTACTGGTGGCGCAACACCAGCTTCATTTGAACCATCTATTGACTATGTTGTCACCAAGATTCCACGTTTCGCATTTGAGAAATTTCCTCAAGCCGATTCTCGTTTAACCACACAGATGAAGTCTGTTGGTGAAGTGATGGCAATTGGTCGCACATTTCAAGAATCCTTCCAGAAGGCCCTGCGTGGGCTTGAAGTCGGCGTAGATGGTTTGGACGAAGTCTCCACCGATCTTGATGACATCATCAATGAAATCAATGAGCCTGGTCCTGACCGTATTTGGTATCTCGCAGATGCATTCCGCATGGGAATGGGGCTCGATGAGGTCTATAGCGAAACCAAAATTGATCCTTGGTTCTTAGAGCAGATTGAAGAGCTCATCACAATTGAGGCTGAACTCAAACAGCGTAAGGTAGACGGCCTATCGGCAGCAGAGCTCCGCTTTGTGAAGCAAAGGGGATTCTCGGATAGGCGTTTAGCAAAATTACTTAGCGTTGATGCATCCTCTGTGCGTGCTATCCGTCATCGCTTAAAGGTAGTGCCTGTCTATAAGCGTGTGGATACCTGTGCCGCAGAATTCTCAACCAATACAGCCTATATGTACTCTACATATGAAGCTGAGCATGGTGAATGTGAATCACGTCCAACTGATAAGCAAAAGATTATGGTGTTGGGTGGCGGCCCTAACCGAATTGGTCAAGGTATTGAGTTTGACTATTGCTGCGTACATGCCGCATTGGCAATGCGCGATGATGGTTATGAAACCATCATGGTTAATTGCAACCCAGAAACAGTTTCTACCGACTATGACACTTCAGATCGTTTGTACTTCGAGCCTTTAACGTTGGAAGATGTGCTGGAAATCGTCGCCAAAGAAAAACCAAAGGGCGTGATCGTTCAGTATGGAGGACAAACCCCATTGAAACTCGCTTTGGATCTAGAGCGAAATGGCGTTCCAATCATCGGTACATCTCCCGACATGATTGATGCGGCAGAGGATCGCGAGCGCTTCCAGAAGCTCCTGCATGATTTAGGATTGCGTCAACCTCCAAATCGTACTGCGCGTACTGAGGATGAGGCCCTAAAGCTTGCGGAAGAGATTGGCTATCCCTTAGTTGTTCGTCCATCGTATGTTCTTGGCGGTCGAGCAATGGAAATCGTTCATGATGGTCGCGACCTAGAGCGTTATATGCGTGAGGCAGTTAAAGTCTCTCACGATTCCCCTGTCTTGCTAGATCGCTTCTTGAATGACGCGATTGAATGCGATGTCGACTGTATTAGCGATGGCGGTAAAGTCTTTATTGGCGGCGTCATGGAGCATATTGAACAAGCCGGCGTTCACTCTGGTGACTCTGCGTGTTCTTTGCCTCCGTATTCTTTATCAGACGCTACTGTTGATGAAATTAAGCGTCAAACAGCTGCAATGGCAAAGGGTCTCAATGTTGTTGGGTTGATGAACGTGCAGTTTGCGATTCAGAATGTAGATGGCAAAGACGTTATTTATGTTCTAGAAGTAAACCCACGTGCATCACGTACTGTTCCATTTGTGTCTAAAGCCACTGGTTTGCAATTAGCCAAAATTGCGGCGCGTTGCATGGTAGGCCAGTCTTTAGATAAACAGGGCATTAAGTCTGAAGTAAAGCCCCCATACTTCTCGGTCAAAGAGGCAGTATTCCCATTCAATAAGTTCCCCGGAATTGATCCCATACTCGGACCAGAGATGCGATCTACCGGTGAAGTCATGGGTGTGGGTAAAACTTTTGGCGAGGCCTTATTTAAGTCTCAGTTGGGTGCATTCATTAAGCTACCTAAGAGCGGTACCGTGTTGTTGACTGTAAAAGATAGTGATAAACCAAAAGCAGTAGAGGTTGCCAAGCTTTTGCATCAATTGGGATTCCCAATGGTCGCTACAAAAGGTACCGCTGCTGCCATTGAGGCTGCTGGGTTACCAGTGAAATTGGTCAACAAGGTAAAAGACGGGCGTCCACATATTGTGGATTTCATTAAGAATGGTGAGATTTCATTGGTGTTTACTACTGTTGATGAGACCCGTACTGCCATTGCCGACTCACGTTCAATTCGTACTAGCGCGCAAGCAAATGGTGTGACGTATTACACAACCATTAGCGCAGCTAGGGCGGTGATGGATGGATTGCTGGCATCGCAGAATGGCAACAAGGACTCTTTAGAGGTTTATTCTCTTCAGAATTTACATGGAACGCTTATTTAATCTAAAATTAATTATCTAGGCGAGTTTTGCGCCTTTTTTAAGTTAGGTTAGTAGCATGAGCACAATTCCAATTACTAAACGTGGTGCAGAACTCCTAAAAGAGGAGTTGCACCATCTTAAGCATGTAGAGCGTCCTGCAGTTATTAATGCAATTGCCGAAGCGCGCGCTCAGGGAGATCTCTCAGAGAACGCCGAGTATGATGCCGCCAAAGAAAAGCAAGGCTTTATCGAAGGCCGCATTCAAGAGTTAGAGGGCAAGTTGTCAGCCGCTCAGATTATTGATCCTGCATCTCTAGATGTTTCTGGTCGTGTTGTCTTTGGCGCCACCGTAGATCTGGAGGATCTTGAGGATGGTACTAAATTTACCTATCAAATTGTTGGTGATGATGAGGCAGATATTGCCGCAAATAAAATTTCAATTAGCTCACCAATCGCCCGCGCTTTAATTAGCAAGGAAGAGGGTGATGTTGTGGCAGTTCAAGCCCCCGGCGGTAATCGCGAAGTTGAAATCCTAGCCGTTAAATACATCTAATGTCTCAAACCAAAATCCAGCGATTATTTACTGTAATTTCTGGACTTTGGGTTGGCGGTTTTATTGCGATTGGATTTTTGGTTGTTCCCATTCTGTTTACTACGCTTGGGGATCGACAGGTTGCGGGAGTTATTGCTGCCAACCTATTTAAGATAAACGCATACATTGGTGTAGGGGTTTGTAGCCTTTTAATGCTAGTCGCCAATCATGTGGTCAATCTTGGTAACGGATCCTATCGACAAATCCGCTGGATTCTATTGTTGATGCTGGTGTGTGCTGTAGCAGCTGCATTCATCATCATTCCTTGGATGAATGCATTACGAGACCAGGCTCTGCAATTGGGTATATCCATTCGCGATACAAGCAACGCCAAACTATTTGGACTATTGCATATGGTATCGAGTGTAGTTTTTATCATCCAATCAATCCTAGGGATTGTATTGGTATGGTGGTCAACAAAAAACGCCGACTAGCGACGTTTGTTTATATTTTTCGTTATTAAGAGCCCAGCGATTTTTTCTTATTGCTGCTCATGCGCACCTTACGTTTTTTAATAGGCGCTGGAGCGGGAGTTGCTTTGCGGTAGCCCGGTGAAGACCAGCCAATTTTTGACTCGGCAGCCTCTGAGCGCAAAACTCGTTTTTTGGGTGTTGATGACTTAGCAGCAGCCGCGCGTTCAAATGGAGATTTAGATGAGACCGAACGTCGATCTGACCTCTCGGAGCTGCTGGTACGCACTCCGGCTTTAGAACTGGTGCGATTGGGTTGACGTTTAGTGCGTGGGTCTTGCAATGACTTCTTGGTCTGCTTGCTTGAGCGGCCAAGATTTGCATAAGCCTCGTCAACGACATCTTTAGGCTTCCAGAGTACAAGCAGTTTGCCGATGTGCTGCACAGGAGCGGCATCGAGCTTGTCGCACAGTTCCTCATATATTGCGATACGTGCTTCACGATCATCACCAAATACGCGGATCTTAATTAGTCCGTGGTGATTAATAGCGGATTTCGCTTCTTTAATTACGGCCGTTGTCAAACCGTCACCACCAACCATTACCACGGGGTTTAGACCATGGGCATCTGCTTTTAGAGATTTGCGTTGTGCTGGGGTAATCGTAAGTGCTGTCATGGGCTCGATGATAGAGCATTGAGTCTAAATAAGCCCTGTTATGAGCAAAATTCAAGGTATTTATTGCGATTCTTTTTGCTTTAGAGCATGGAAACAAGGAAAATATGGCCTTGAAAGCGATTATGTTGTGGCAAAGAATAAATTTAATAAAAGCTGGTTACAAGACCATTTAACTGACCCATATGTGAAGATGGCCCAAAAAGAGGGTTATCGCGCTAGAGCGGTTTACAAGCTAAGCGAGATTGATGAGGAAGATCACCTCATTAAAGCTGGCATGACAATTGTGGATCTGGGTAGCGCGCCTGGTAGTTGGTCGCAATATGTGCGCAATCGTTTAACTGAGCTTGGCAAAAGCAATCCTGCGATTGAGTCTGGCAAGCCTGATGGCCAGATTATTGCGATTGATATTTTGCCCATGGAAGAGATTGCCGATGTGAATTTCATACAGGCAGATTTTCGTGAAGATGAAGGTCTTGCTGCTCTTGAGGCATTGCTACCTAAATCAGCTGATGGGAAGGTTGATTTAGTTCTCTCCGATATGGCGCCTAACTTGTCTGGTGTTGGAGTGGCAGATGCGGCAAGAATGGCTTTTTTGGCGGAGATCGCCTTGGACTTTGCTGTTGCTCATCTAAGGCCTGAAGGAGCGTTATTGATCAAATGCTTTAACGGCAGTGGTTACAGCCAAATCGTGGAGTCCTTTAAAAAGGTCTTCAAATCGGTATCCTCCAGAAAGCCCAAGGCTTCAAGAGCTCGATCCTCGGAAATATTCCTTTTGGGTCGAAATCTAAAGCCGCCTAAATAAGTCTATAAATTCGGCAAATAACCCCCTGATTTACATGGGTTTACTAAATAAATCTCCCTAAAGCCCTTGAAAAAGGCTGGTAGTAGAATCAAATACTTAGGTAGCGATTCGCTTTAACTCCTGGATCAATCCAGAAAAGGACTCATTTTGAACAGCAATATGTTTCAAAAAATCGGTGTGTGGCTCATTGTGGGCTTGGTTTTATTTACTGTTTTTAAACAGTTTGATAAGCCCAAGGACCAAAACCAAGTCACGTATTCCCAATTTATGGATGACGCTAAGGCAGGTAAGGTAAAGCGCGTTGATGTCCAGGGTCGCACGTTACAAGTAACACCTGCTGACGGCAATAAGTATTCCATCATCTCTCCAGGCGACATCTGGATGGTTGGTGATTTGATGAAGTACGGTGTACAGGTTACCGGTAAGGCAGAAGATGAGCCCAATATGCTGGTTTCTGCTTTGTACTACCTTGGGCCAACATTGTTGATTATTGGTTTCTGGTTTTTCATGATGCGCCAGATGCAGGGTGGTGGCAAGGGCGGAGCATTTTCTTTTGGTAAATCAAAAGCGCGCTTGATTGATGAGAATAGCAACACTGTGACCTTTGCTGATGTTGCAGGCTGCGATGAAGCAAAAGAAGAAGTTTTTGAACTGGTCGACTTCTTAAAAGACCCGCAAAAGTTTCAGAAGCTTGGCGGACGCATTCCACATGGCGTACTCCTTGTAGGGCCTCCAGGTACTGGTAAAACCCTTTTGGCTCGTGCGATTGCTGGTGAAGCAAAAGTTCCATTCTTCTCGATTTCTGGTTCAGATTTCGTAGAAATGTTTGTGGGTGTTGGCGCATCTCGCGTACGCGATATGTTTGAAAACGCCAAGAAGAATTCACCATGCATCATCTTTATTGATGAGATTGACGCAGTTGGCCGTCATCGTGGTGCAGGTATGGGCGGTGGTAATGATGAGCGTGAGCAAACCCTCAACCAAATGTTGGTTGAGATGGATGGTTTTGAAAGCAATAGTGGCGTTATCGTTGTTGCTGCAACTAACCGTTCAGATGTTTTAGATAGAGCTTTATTACGTCCCGGTCGATTTGATAGACAGGTTCACGTTGGCTTGCCTGATATTCGTGGTCGCGAACAAATTCTTCAAGTGCATATGCGCAAAGTTCCAATCGATCCTGATGTTAATGCGGCGGTGTTGGCTCGTGGTACACCAGGCTTCTCGGGCGCTGATTTGGCTAATCTTGTAAATGAAGCCGCCTTGTTTGCTGCGCGTCGCAATAAGCGATCTGTGGACATGAAAGACTTTGAGGATGCCAAGGATAAGATTTACATGGGCCCTGAGCGTAAGTCAGCTGTAATGCGTGAAGAAGAACGTCGAAATACGGCCTATCACGAGTCTGGACACGCTGTTGTTGCCAAGGTTCTGCCAAAGGCCGATCCTGTTCATAAAGTGACCATCATGCCTCGTGGCATGGCTCTTGGCGTGACTTGGCAATTGCCTGAGCACGATCGCGTAAATCTTTATAAAGATCGCATGTTAGAGGAGTTGGCAATTCTTTTTGGTGGCCGTGCTGCCGAAGAGGTCTTCCTCAATTCAATGAGCACGGGTGCCTCGAATGACTTTGAGCGCGCTACTAAAATGGCGCGTGATATGGTTACTCGCTACGGCATGAGTGATAGCCTTGGCACCATGGTTTATGTTGATACTGAATCAGAAAGTATTTTTGGTCGGAATAGCACTAAGACAGTTTCTGAGCTCACTCAGCAAAAGGTTGATGCTGAGATACGCACTTTAATTGATAGTCAGTATGCGTTGGCCAAATCTATTTTGGAGCAGAATCGCGATAAGGTTGAAGCAATGGTTGCCGCTCTGCTTGAGTGGGAAACAATTGATGCTGAGCAGATCACCGACATCATGGAAGGTCGTCCACCTAGAGCGCCTAAACCACCTCCAGCTACGCAATTCGGCAACTCTGCTGGAACAACTGGTCCAGCAGCTGGCAGTGCTCCAGCAACAGCCTAAGACTTCTATTAGTCTGTGACAGGCAAAAGAGGTAGAAAAGACATGCCCACAACTTGGCGTTGTGGGCGTTTCCTTTTTGACTTCTCGAAACACAAACGTCCTATTGTGATGGGCATATTAAATGCCACGCCCGATTCATTTTCAGATGGTGGTAAGTTTCGCTCAGCAAAAGATGCAATCGCTATGGCTGAAGTAATGATTGCTGCTGGAGTGGATTTGATAGACATCGGAGGAGAATCTACACGGCCGGGTGCCGAACCAGTCTCATTGCAAGAAGAACTCGATCGCGTGCTTCCAGTAATAGAGGGTTTAAAGGATTGTGGCGTTCCCTTGTCAATCGACACCTATAAAGCAGAAACTATGCGGCAAGCCCTTCATGCTGGTGTGGATTGTGTGAATGACATTTGGGCATTACGCCAGAAGGGTGCAGTTGATGCCGTTCTTGAGAATTCTAATTGCGGAATAGTCTTGATGCATATGCAACGCGATCCGCTCACGATGCAATTTAATCCTGAATATCAGAATGTTGTATTCGAGGTGATGCAGTTTTTGGAAGAGCGTGCAAATCTTTTGATAAATAAAGGCATTGATCACGATAGGATTGCATTAGATCCAGGATTCGGTTTTGGTAAAAGCCTTGAACATAATCTAGAAATGCTTGCTAAGTTTGATTGTTTCTCAGAGGTAGGGTATCCAGTGCTTGCTGGAATCTCGAGAAAATCAATGCTTGGCAAGATCACCAACAAGGAGGCAGATCAACGTCTTGCGCCAAGTATTGCTGCGTCAATAATGGCTGCAGATCGAGGAGCCAGAATCGTTCGGGTGCATGATGTGGCCGAAACCATCGATGCCTTGAAGCTTTGGGAAGCCGTAAATACATAGGATTTTTACTTTCTACTGAATCTACCAAAGTTTTATAATCAATCCATATGAAAAAACAATACTTTGGAACTGACGGCATTCGAGGTGAGGTAGGCAAATTTCCGATTGTTCCGGAGTTTATGACCCGTCTTGGCTATGCTGCTGGCAAAGTGTTAAGCAAGGATGCGAAATCCGGTGAGCGCTGCAAGGTGCTTATTGGTAAAGATACACGAGTATCCGGCTATCTCTTAGAAGCAGCTCTAGAAGCGGGGTTC
The DNA here is from genome assembly GCF_013307225.1 of Polynucleobacter tropicus. Classification (NCBI taxonomy): domain Bacteria; kingdom Pseudomonadati; phylum Pseudomonadota; class Betaproteobacteria; order Burkholderiales; family Burkholderiaceae; genus Polynucleobacter; species Polynucleobacter tropicus. The sequence continues at coordinate 963,657 of NZ_CP028942.1, forward strand.
GCTGCTGCAGGTGTCGATGTGATGTTATGCGGACCAATCCCAACCCCAGGCGTTGCATACCTGACAAAAGCTTTGCGTTTATCGGCTGGCATTGTGATTTCAGCATCACACAATCCATATCAAGATAATGGCATCAAATTTTTCTCGGCTAATGGCGATAAATTATCCGATGATTTTGAATTAGCAATTGAAGCTGAACTGGAAAAACCTATGGGTTGCGTTAGCTCAAAAGAGTTGGGCAAGGCATTTAGATTGGATGATGCTGCTGGACGCTATATTGAGTTTTGCAAATCTACATTTCCGGGCGATCTCAATTTAAAGGGATTAAAACTGGTTGTGGATTGTGCAAATGGCGCTGCATATCACACGGCGCCCCATGTTTTTCATGAGCTCGGGGCGGAAGTAGTATCGATTGGCGTTAATCCAGACGGTCGAAATATTAACGATGGCTGTGGTGCCACATCGCCTGAAGCCCTCATAGCTAAAGTTAAGGAAGTCAAGGCGGACCTGGGCATTGCGCTTGATGGCGATGCAGATCGTTTACAAATGGTTGATGCATCCGGACGATTATTTAATGGTGATGAGCTTCTATACGTACTGGTTAAGGACCGTTTAGATCGCGGACAAAAATTAGGTGGTGCAGTTGGCACGCTAATGACTAATCTAGCTGTTGAAAATGCCATTAAAGGTTTAGGTATTGGTTTTGAACGAGCAAACGTAGGTGATCGCTATGTGCTTGAGTTACTAAAGCAGAAGGGTTGGCTCATCGGTGGCGAAGGTTCTGGTCACTTGCTTTGTTTAGATCAGCACTCTACTGGTGATGGCACGATAGCTGCGCTACAAGTTTTGGCGGCCATGAGTCACAATAAAAAAAGTCTGTCCCAATTATTGGATGCTGTGAAGATTTTTCCTCAAGTACTTTTGAATGTGAAATTCAAGACCGGCTATAACTGGAAAACAGACGAAGCTTTAAGTAAGCAGATTCAGTTGGTTGAAAAAGAGCTTCAGGATAGTGGCAGGGTGCTGATCAGAGCTTCTGGGACAGAACCACTGCTTCGCGTCATGGTCGAGACTAAAGATGCCAATGTTGCAATGAGAACAGCCAAAAGCATCGCAGATTTAGTCCCTACTGCATAAATAGGGGATCTACCGATGTTTTATAAGCTGGCAATAATGAAGTTCAGAGTCATTGCTGGTTTGTTTTTCGCCTTAGCGCTACTGAACTCGCCGATTGGCCTGGCTCAAACTCAAAAGCAGCATCCTGAAAATATCATTATTTTGTTTGCTGATGGCACTACTAGTAGTCAATATGAGTTTGGCCGGTATTCAAGTCAGCTTTTGCGCCAACAACCTTTTGCCATTACAGATGTTGTGATGACAAAAGGAAATTTCCAGTTGATGAAGACAGAATCTGCAAATTATTTTGTGACAGATTCTGCGGCTGCTGCATCAGCAATGTCTACTGGTCAGAAGGTAAATAATGGCGCGATTTCAGTAACGCCTGATGGCAAGTCTCCTGTGACACTGATGAAGTACGCTAAAGCTAGCGGCAAGCGCATTGGCCTCATCAGTACCGCACCAGTTTATGACGCTAGTCCTGCAGCTTTTAGTGTGCATGCAAAGTCAAGGCGCGATAGTGAATCCATCGTGAACCAGTACTTGCAACTAGAGCCTGATGTCTTAATGGGTGGCGGCGCAGACTTTTTTCTTCCAACCACTATTAAGGGTGGAAAGAGGCTAGATGGGAAAAATATCATTCAAGCTTTTCAGGATCGAGGCTTTCAATATATTGATTCTTCAGATGATCTGAGCAATCTAAGCAAGCCAAAGGTGCTAGGGCTGTTTGCCAATGAAGATATTGACTACGAAATTGAACGAAATCCCAAAGAGGCGCCCAGCCTATCGCAAATGTTGGATATCGGATTGCGCGCCCTTGAACAAAAGACAAGCCCCAACAAAGGTTTTGTACTTTTTATTGAAAATGAAAACACAGACTCCGCTGGACACAATAATGACGTAGCCTCACTAATGCGTGATCTCTGGGCGTTTGATGATGCAGTCAAGATTGCATTGGATTTTCAGAGGCGCAACCCCAACACCTTAATCATCGTTACTGGTGATCATGAAACAGGCGGGTTTTCTCCCACCTATGGACGTAAAAACCTTGGTCCTGCAGGTAATGCTAACTATCTGAATGTGGATATGGAGCAATTAAAGCTTATTGAACAATTCAAGATGTCTTTAAATGAATTTTCAATGCAATTTAAGGCCAAGATAAAACAGGGTGCTAGTAAGGCTGAGTTGAATGATTTTCTCAACACATTGCTTGCGGAAAATTTTCCTGGGCTGAATCTAGACGAAGATCTCCGAGAGAAAATAACCGGTCAAGGTCAGTTGTATCCGAACTCAAACTATTTACCAGCAAATATTCTTGGTTTGGCAATAGCGCGTCAAACGGGTTTTTATTGGGGCACCTCTGGTCATACTCCATCTCCAATTACGGTGGCGGCTATAGGTCCAGGATCAAATATGTTCAAGGGGTATGACGACAATACTAGTTTTGCCTTAAAGCTACGACGCCTTATTGCTGGCAAGTGATCTCAAAAAGCAGCGCGTACGCCCACCATTAAACTCCTACCGGGTTGTGGTGCATAGAGTCGAACCGCCATCGGTGATGTTGCGTATCGAATATCTTGATTCAATAAGTTCTTCAGCGCCAAGTAGCCAGTCCAATTGATTTTCCCAATTCGCTCAGTGTAGGAAAGATTTGCATTTACCAGGTTATAACTTGGTGTTGGTCCGATTTCCCAATTCGCTAAACGGTTTTGTTGATAACTGTAGATATAGGTTGCACTGCTCAGCCATCCATTGCGTTGGTAAGCCATTTCAGCGCCTAAGCGTGGAGCCGGTTGTAGAGGTAAATTTCCGCCAGCATTAAAACTGCCTTGCGATACATCTCCAAAAATACGACTACCAATTCCTGTTTGGTTCCAGTTGTAAGATAGCTCGCCTTCTGCGCCCCTGATATTGGCATTGGCTTGTGATGCTTGAACAACAGAAAAGTTATCGTTTGCCGTGCTGTATGAGCCAGTGTAGAAGCCATATATATAGTTAGTGAATTGATTGCGATACAGACTTACTTTGCTGCGAATATCGCCTAAAGTTTTCTGGAAGCTGAGTTCAATATTGTGAGAAGTTTCAGTACCTAGATTTGAGTTGCCTATATCAAAGGTTGCTGTCGAGTCGTGGGGCCCATATGAATATAGCTCTTGTGGAGTTGGCGCTCTTTGAGAAACGGTGTAAGCCAGTCCAAGACCGTAGCCCTTGGCAAGGTCGTATATTCCTCCCGCTGAATACGAAAACAAATTGAACTGTCGGTTCTGAATAATTGGTGGGCCATAGGTGTTTGGTACAAATTTTTGTGATTCTGGGCTTGGAAATTGGGTTGCCGAGTTAGGATTTTGTGCTGCATAACTGTAGCGTGCTCCTAAACTGGTTTTCAGGTCACCATAGCGACCTTCTTCAACTAAAAATAGAGCGCTTGCATTAGATTTTGTTTGTGGCACGATGGCATAGTTATTTGTAGCTAAATCAATCGCATTTAGTGTCGCACCAGTCACTTGAGCGCCAATTACACCGTTAGATCCAAGCCACTGTTTGTGTGCTAATTCCAATCGAGCTTCCGTGGCAGTGTTATTCCATTGTGTAGATGCAATACCATTATTGGTAAATTCAGTATGCTGATAATTCGTGTTGGCTGCGCTGAGCTTTAGGGAGCTAAAACCATCAAATGGGTTATTCGTTTGATGCGCTAGGTCATATCGGTTTTGGGACTGCTGAATAAATCCATCCTCGGCAGTAGGTATGCCGTAGTTGTGATTCATTCTCTCTAATGAAACCCCGGTATAGCCATCATTTCGAATGTATGAAGCGCCAAGTCCCAGGCTATTTTGATTGCTAAATGAAAACGGCAGTTTTCCACTGTACGGAACGTTTACCGGATTGCCTGGATTAATTGCCCAATTTGCATTAGGACCGCCTTGTTCTGCGTATCCAGGAATTTGATAATTGTTTGAGTTGTTGATAGTTGAATCCAGATGCAGAGCTAAGGGGCCAACTGGTCCATCTAATTCAATATTGCCGGTTTTTCCTTGATTTACAGTTTCATAGCTTGCATTCATTGCTCCAGATAATGCATCGGGTAATGTGGTTACGATGCGATCATTCAAGACATTCACTAAGCCGCCACTAGAGCCAGAACCATACATTAATGCAGCTGCGCCGCGTAGTATTTCAATCTGATGTGTGTTTTGCATCGGGTTGGCTACAGCGTGATCTGGTGAAACACTAGACACATCGCCTACCGAGAGACCATTTTGTAAGATTTGCACGCGCGCACCTTCAAGCCCTCGAATCACTGGTCTTGATGCGCCAGATCCATAGCCAGTAGCTGAGACTCCTAGTTCATTTGCGAGGGTTGAGCCCAGAGTATTGCCAAGCTTATTTTGTAGCTCATCTCCTGCAATTACCTTGTTCGGCGACAAAAACCCCTGACCATCATCGCGTGAGCCACTGACATTAATCTGCAATGCTGTATCCAGATCATTTTGTGACCATGCATTCGCACTCATCAAGGAGGATGTAATTAGCGAGATTGCAATAAGAAAAGAACGGTAATACTGAAAATACATACTTCATCCATATTCGTCGGTGAATTGACGATTAATAAACAATCAAATCCAGAATGAATAATCTGGATTGAACTTAACGTTTAAATAATGAGAGAAGGGGGTGCTTGAGATTGATATGCAATCAAAGAGGGTGCATCTACCTGTTCCGCTTTTCCCTGATGGCTGATGGATTGATTGTGGTTTGCTAAAGGTGCTGAAGAAAAACTAGGTGGGATACAACCAGCCAGCGTTAAGGCATCAAATAGATGACAGACATCCGAGCTATGAGAAGCGGTGGATATACTCGCAACAGCAGCGCTCTCGCAAACTGTTTGTTTTGCGAAGCCCAAATGAGAGACGCCATGATTGAGGCCTACCCAGCGTGTTCCCAACATGCAAAATGCCAGCAGTACCACCATAAGCACGGCGTGTACTTGCTTATTCAATTTGCTGGAAAAATGGGCAACCATCTGCCGAATATTACAGGATTTGCCTGAAATAGCCCTGTCGGTGTAGAATATTGATTCCGTCGGAGTGTAGCGCAGCCTGGTAGCGCACCTGCTTTGGGAGCAGGGGGTCCAAGGTTCGAATCCTTGTACTCCGACCATTTTCTCTATTTAGTTCTGATATAGACCCAGCCAATATCTGCCCATAGCTCAGCTGGATAGAGCAACGGCCTTCTAAGCCGATAAATCGGCATGAAGGCATAACTCCATAAAACCTTAAAGCGTCAGAAATCCTTAATTACAAGCGTCTATATGGGTTTTTGCTATTTAACCGCATCTTGCGCCTGATGAGATTTATACAGTAAATCTTGACCAATTTGTAAGAATCCTGACCAGATCCTGACCAAAAGGTAATCAAGTTGGGCATGAGGTCTAACGGTGCGTGCCCCATTCGCCTCCCTCCACCAAAAAAAATCAGCTTTTGGGTTGTTACAGCTCTTTTTCTACAAGCTGAATGAATTTAGCCATAGTTAAGTCAAAAACGGCTGCCAGCTTCTGTATTGTTGCTAAAGAGGCTTGTTTCTCGCCAAGCTCTAGTGAGCTAATAAAAGTTCTGCGTAGACCAGCCTCAAATCCCAGTTGTTCTTGCGTAAGTTTTTTGGATTGCCTAAGTCTTCTAAGGGCTATCCCAAATGCAGCGTCTAGATCGGTTGATTTCCCCATATAACTGGGGATTGTTCGTTTTTGACACCCTAAAGTCTTCCCACTATAGTAGGAATTAGTGCCAAGTCTAATAACTATCTAGGGGTAAGCATGAAACATTTGCTGGCTTTCATCATCTTTTGCATTGCTTTTGGTACGGCTTTTGCTGATACCTATGTAAACGGGTATTACAAAAAGGATGGAACTTATGTGAATGGGTACACTCGATCCTCTCCCGATTCAACAAACTGGAATAACTACTCAACACAAGGCAATTCAAACCCCTATACAGGGGGCGAGGGGACGAGAGCTAGAGATTATTCATCTGAGGCTCAGAGCTATGGCGGTGGCAGACCTATTTACACAGGTCCTCAGGGAGGTCAGTACTATATAAACGACAACGGAAACAAAGTATATGTCCCGAAGCATTAGTTTTGTTCTAACTGTATTGTTAACAGGTTGTGCCTCTTACTGGACACATTCAGATAAAAATCGCCTAAGTTATTTTCAACAAGATGTAGCGGATTGTCAGGTTTATGCAAATAATGCGACTTATGGGCAAAGATCGCCTCCAGTGGGGAATATGGCTGGCGCTATGTCCTCTGCAATGTTGATGTCAATGAATCGTGATTCGTATGTTGAGCAATGCTTAAGGGCTAAGGGTTACTATCAAACTTCCGAATGACCATCGCATCAAGATGATAAAGATCCTTCTTTTATGGTGCGTCCTCGTTTTAATTGGATGCTCTTCCATATCCAATCCTGGGAGTCTTGCTGATGATATTGGCATTCAAAATAACTATGGAAAGCCTGTATTTTTTTCAAGATGCTTATACGCAGTAGCGCCTATAGAAGATACTTCCTATAAATTCAACCGTGGGTTATGCGCAATATATTCTTCGCAAAAATTTATTTTTTTAGGTGAGGCTAGAAGAATTTTGGGAGTTTGGGAGACAGTTCCTCAAAGCACTACCCCTCAAGAATATTCTATGAGCGAATGTAAGTCAGTTGCACTCGCAAAACCCAACTGGCTTGGTGTCAAGCAATTCCAGTGCTCTCTAAAACAATCCAAGACTGTTGATAGCTTATATAAAATTTCTGTGATGATGCGACCAGATAGCGATATGCCAATTGGTTTTTCAAATGATAAGACGCAAATTTACTTTGAAAAATTTCTTAACGCTGGGGTTGCTCAAGGAAAAGAGTCTGAATATGTAAACATATACAACGAAGATAATGGGTACTACTATATTCCAAGTTATGGCAAGTAAATAATCTGGGTCTTAGATTGGTTTTGAGTATTGCAGAAATTTCGTTATGGTTGAGGGCTCACCAAAGGCGTCTCAGGTTTGATGAGGCGATACCCTCTATGTCAAAAGTAGCCGAAAGGTCTGGAATTTCTCGGCAAACTCTTTATGCAATATTAAGGGGTGAGCGAAGTGAGTTTGGGGAAGTGGCTCAAATACGGATTAGTAGGGTAATTAGTCAAATATCATCTGATCCGAGTTACCAGCACTCTAGAGTAGCTAGGGTTGAATTAACGGGTGCTACACCAAGAATCAGATTTGGTCTGTAAGGGAAGGTTTGTAGCCGTACCACTCACCGTCCTCTTTAAATTTTGATAAAACGGGTGTACTGGTAAATCAATCTATCTGGTAATACTTAAATAACTGGTAAATCTGGATAAACAGCAATAACCAGATCTACCAGTTTTACCAGTTACCTAGCAATTCCACATGGCTAGTTATTCCAGTAATGAGTAGAGCGTTGCATTCTTATCTCCTTTGCGGACATTCCATAATTCATATGATCGTAGTATGCGTCTGCTAGTGCGTCTTGAAATGCCTTGTTTCTGGCATAAATCTACAAGCGTTGATTCATTTAATTCGCCATTACATAACAACCCTAAGATCACTTCTATATCTTCTTTATCAAGTTCATAATTTTTGAGATCTTCTGGTTGAGTGTATTCTTCAGCGAGGCTAACTGTCCGATCAGGCTGGATAACGAAGGTACATGGTTCTAAAAGCGCTTTTTTCTTACCACCATTATCAAAATCAACGGTTACTGTAGTGCTGCCATCATGATTTTTTCTAGGGATTAGGTAAAAAAGATTGTCGCAGTCATTTTTAACATCTCCCACTCCTTCAAAAAGATAATTTCCATCTGATTCTGGTCTTTTATTTGTATGCGCCAATAGAATGACGGTAGATCCATGTCTGGTTAATATTCGCATTTTTGACATGAAGTCTGCGACCTTACTTTTAGTCATTAAGTTAGTGAACTTTTTAAGTGTGTCAAAAATATAAATGTAATCAGCTTGGTTTGATTCATTTTTAGACGCAGCAACCAAGTAGTCCGCCAATTTTTCAGCATCGATGTCTGAATTCATTTCAGCCCAGTACTCAAAGCCCGCATCCTTTGCATACTCAAAGTATTCACGGACATGAATGCCTGCAGAATCGAAGTCTATATATATGGGCTGGAAGCCTTTGTTAGCAAGTATTCGTGCAATATGCCTAGCAATAGTTGTTTTTCCACCGTTTGGTGGTGCAGCTACAACCGTAATCAAACCCTTTGCTATAAGTTTTTCGAATATTAGTTCTGCGCTCTCAATTTTTTGCACTCGCTCTGTAGTCATAGCCATCTTGTCTCGCAATTGACTCATTGATAACGACTTTTGGTTTGTGGTTGCAGCCATAAACCGATTGGCAATATTTTCGTAGGTCATACCAGTCCCCCAGCTTCACAAACCCTTTGGATTCGCTCAGCAGCCTTAAATAACCGATCACGATCTTGATAATTTAATAACTCACCTCGATTTATTGTTCTAGCGCATTCCAATACCAATAAACTTTCAAATTTAAGCAATTGAAGTGATGTGTGGGCATCAAATATTTTTCGAAAGGGCTTATAGGTAGCGTCTTGATTTTTTTCTGGGTATAGATCTTGAAGTGATAATCCTATCGAACCAACTATCTCGTTAGGAGTGCAACCTGCAAAACAATGAATAAGAGTTCTGCCATCATCGATTTGGCGAATTGCTAATGATGGATTCCTATCATCGTGTGCTGGACAGCATGCTATCCATGTTAAGTGATTTGTTTGCTTGACCTTATTTAACCTGTTAATTAAAGTGTCTATAGTCATAATTTAGTTTCCGAAGTGTGTGTTGATATGTAAAAATCCCTTGCTTGTAGGAGTGGGGGATTTTTTATTTATGTAGTTCCCCACGCATTAGTAGAGCAAGATCTCTTACAGAGAAGTGCCAGCGCTCACCGATCTTGATTGGTTTTACACCATGAAAACTTCCTTTGGTGCATAAGTGCTTTCGCAATGTTTGCGGAACAATGCCAAATGCGAATGCTGTTTCATGAGTAGAAATAAGATCACGACCATTGGCGATCTTTGCCAGACCAACTGGGAGGTCTATATCAAGATAGTTTGAATTGATTTTCATTAGTTTTTCCTAAAATGAGCATTAATTAACAAGCGAACTTTCGTTCACCAGCCGTTGTCTCCAGTTAGGTAAAAACTACATCTCTAGCGAAGTACTACAAAGCTAAAGAAAGTAACGCATGATGCTACATTGCTTTACTTAGATACGAGTTTAAAGAAATGAATAGCCATGTCAATATATTTTGATTGATTTTCAGATAGGAAAAACCCGTTCATCTATTAATGCAATTCATCTATTCATGCAGATCAAGTTTTGCAAAAATTGCCTGATGTGAAGGATGTGTATAGCGCTTCAGCATTGCCAAAGTTTTATGACCACTGATGCAAGAAAGCTCAATAACATTTAGTCCAGCATCTGAAAGTCTGCTAATTGCTTCATGTCGAAAATCATGAAAGCGCAACTCCTTGAATGGATTAATTCCAGATTGAACCCAACTAGCTTCACAGTGCTTCCTAATTTTCTTAAATTGGCATCGTAATGAATCCAAGGTAATTGGGAATACAAACCCACCAACAATTTGCTCAAGTTCTTTTAGCGTGATTAAAGACCTTTTGGTGAGAGGGATTTGACGAGCCTCTCCATTTTTGGTTGTGTGTAGATATAGCTTGCGGTTCACAAGATCTACATCCTCCCATTTCAAACTCATAGTCTCGCCTCTACGCATTCCAGTTTCAATGCTAATAATTAAGATTGCCCGCAAACTGGGCAGATTAAATAAATTGCAGGCTAATAGCAGTTGTGTTTCCATCTCAGGAGTAATTCGTTTGGTTCGTCCAGCGGAGGGTGGCATCCGCTTGATGCCCTTTATGGGATTTGGCAGAACAAGATCCCAGTCTCCTTCAAGCATCTGAAAGAGTTTGGATATTGCATTGAAATAGTGGTTGATGGTATCGCTAGATCGTCCATTGTTAAGGAGCTCATCCCTTAAAGCCAGCACCTGCTGCTTATCAATCTTGCTAACCGCTAAGTCACCCCATCGTTTAATCAGTATTTTAAAAATCCCCGTTTCTGAGGTGCAATTACGCTTATGAATAGAGTGGGTGGCAATATAGTGTTCGGCTGCTGCTCTAAAAGCCATATCAGCACCAACAGGAGGGCTTTTCTCCTCATAGATCCCTAGGCGCAACTTAGCTTCAAGCTCCCTTGCCCAGGCTAGAGCTTCATTACGGCTGTAAAATGTCGCACAAAGTGTGCTTTTGCCCTGACGAGTGATCCTTGCCCGATAGGCTGAACCCCGCTTTTGAATGGATGCCATTTGCTGTACTCCTGACCAAATCCTGACCAAAACAAGATTTGGTTTTTGCAAATAGCCTATAAGTACTTGTATTTATTCATTCTGCCCATAGCTCAGCTGGATAGAGCAACGGCCTTCTAAGCCGTAGGTCGCAGGTTCGACTCCTGCTGGGCAGGCCAAATTTTCCATCCTCCAGTTTTTTCTCTTGGCGCTGGTAGAAACCCGCTAAATTCATGCAAAATCTCGCGTTAGCCTATAAATTTGCTATAAATGCAGATGTATCTACATCACTATAAATAGAGTGCAGTAATTAAAGGAGAAATTCTATGAAGCGTATTTCAATGGTTAAGGCAGGTCTGATTGCGGCTGGTTTATTGCTTTCTAGCATCAACGCTCAGGCTGCAAGCCAAACATTAGACAAAATGAAATCCACTGGTACTGTGACTATGGGTGTGCGTGAGTCATCTATCCCGATGTCCTATACCACTGGTGATAGCCGTTTTGATGGCTATCACGTTGAAATTTGCCGCATGATTTTGGGTGACATTAAAGATAAGCTGGGCATGAATACTCTACGTATCAATTATCAGCCTGTTACCTCGCAAAATCGCGTTCCTTTGGTCCAGAACGGCACGGTTGATATTGAGTGTGGAACCACAACTAACAACACAGCTCGCGCAAAGGATGTCGGCTTTGCTAACACGCTATATGTTGAAGAAGTTCGCATTGCTGTAAAAGCAAACTCTGGAATTAAATCTATTGCAGACTTAAATGGCAAGAAAGTTGCTACTACTACTGGAACTACTTCAGTTCAACTACTCCGCAAGCACGAAAGAGCTACTGGGGTTAACTTTGATGAAGTATTTGGTAAGGATCACGCGGACAGCTTCCTATTATTGGAATCAGGCCGTGCTGATGCATTCGTAATGGATGGCTCTATTTTGGCCGGTAATATTGCCAACTCCAAGAATCCAAAAGATTACAAGATTGTTGGTGAAGTATTGAGTACTGAGCCTATCGCAATCATGGTTCGTAAGGATGATCCTGAATTCAAAGCGGCAGTGAATGCAGCCATCGCTAAGATTGTTGCTAACGGCAATATGCCAAAGCTTTGGAATAAGTGGTTCTTGTCACCAATCCCTCCAAAAAATATCGTTGTTGGTCTCGAGTTATCTCCAGCGACTAAAAACGCTTGGGCTAATTTGAACGACAAACCAGCTGAGGATTACAACAAGAAGTAATTTCAATCGCGTTTATTGAAAATCATTTCATCTTGATACGATTGGAACTATGGATTTAGGAATATTTTGCAAGGGCACGCTAGACCAAGAGCCTGTTGAACACTGTTTTTCAGCCTTGTTTGTCCTTGGCAAAAATCCAGATCCAAGTTATTTGGATTGGCTTATGAAGGCTTGGGGCTGGACCTTAGCGGTTGCAGCCCTTGGCCTTTTTCTTGCTTTAATTCTTGGGGCTGTGATGGGTACCTTGCGTACTTTGCCTCTTGAAACTAAATTAAATAAATTCTTAGTGCGTATTTCAACTGCATGGGTTGAGCTATTTAGGAATATTCCAATCTTGGTGCAGGTATTTCTTTGGTACCACGTTGTGCCAGCATTTATTCCTGTATTGAAATCTTTCCCGTCCTATTTGTTGGTCAGCATTGCTTTAGGATTTTTTACTTCAGCTCGTATTGCGGAACAGGTTAGGGCGGGCATTCAGTCTTTACCTTCTGGTCAGAAGTCTGCTGCTACAGCTTTGGGTCTTACCACTTTCCAGTCCTATCGCTATGTCATTTTGCCGATGGCCTTGCGTATTGTGATTCCGCCACTGACATCCGAGAGTATGAATCTCATTAAAAACTCATCTGTTGCATTTGCGGTCTCAGTACCCGAGTTAACGCTCTTTGCCATGCAGGCTCAAGAAGAGACATCGCATGGGGTGGAAATTTATTTAGCGGTAACCTTGCTCTATGCCTTATCAGCCTTTGCTGTAAATCGAGTGATGGCGTATATCGAGAAGCGTTCTCGTATCCCAGGCTTCATTGTTGCCAACTCAGAAGCGGCGGCACATTAATGATCGCAGCTATTAATCAAATGGTGTCAGCATGTTGAGCTTAGATTTAAGCTTCTATAACTGGGAGCTCTTCACAAACTACATTTTGAAGGGTCTGCTCTTCAGTGTGCAGCTAACTGTCATTGCTACAGTTGGTGGAATTATCTTCGGCACATCCCTTGCATTGATGCGCTTATCTGGAAAGCCTGCTTTAGCTTACCCAGCAACCATCTATGTGAATACAATGCGATCGATTCCATTGGTCATGGTGATCCTTTGGTTCTTCTTATTAATCCCCATGTTAATTGGTCGCCCCATCGGCGCTGATCTATCGGCAACAATTACCTTTATTGCTTTTGAAGGTGCTTTCTTTTCGGAGATTGTGCGCGCAGGTATTCAGTCTGTTCCCAAGGGTCAGGGTTATGCAGCGCAGGCCTTGGGCATGACCTATAGTCAGAATATGCGTTTCATCGTATTGCCGCAGGCATTTAGAAACATGATTCCCGTCTTTATGACGCAGACTATTATTTTGTTTCAAGATACCTCCCTGGTTTATGCCATAGGCGCTTATGACCTGTTAAAAGGTTTTGAAATCGCCGGTAAAAATTATGGTCGACCTATCGAGACCTATATTTTGGCTGCCTTTACTTACTTCATTATTTGCTTCTCGCTTTCTAAGATTGTTCGCAAGGTGCAATCGAAAGTGGCAATCATTCGCTAATTTTTAATGTCCACACCATAATTGATCATGATTGAACTTCAAAACGTTTCTAAGTGGTACGGCGACTTTCAGGTCCTAACGGATTGCAGCACCTCAATCAATAAAGGTGAGGTTGTTGTTATCTGCGGTCCTTCTGGTTCTGGTAAATCAACCCTCATCAAAACAATCAATGCATTAGAGCCATTCCAGGCTGGACAGATTACTGTTGATGGCATTCCTTTGCACGACCCAAAGACGAACTTGCCGAAATTGAGGGCTAGGGTTGGCATGGTGTTTCAGCACTTTGAACTCTTTCCGCATTTAAGCATTACAGAAAACCTTACCTTGGCACAAATGAAGGTGTTAGGTCGTACAGCCGATGCTGCTAAAACGCATGGGCTGAAGTACCTGGAGCGCGTTGGTTTGATAGCACATAAGGATAAATTTCCGGGTCAGCTTTCAGGTGGACAGCAGCAACGTGTTGCTATCGCTCGTGCATTAAGCATGGATCCAATTGTGATGTTGTTTGATGAGCCCACTTCAGCGCTTGATCCAGAAATGGTTGGCGAAGTCTTGGATGTGATGGTGAAACTAGCGAACGAAGGCATGACAATGTGCTGCGTTACCCATGAAATGGGTTTTGCTCGCAAGGTAAGCAATCGCGTGATTTTTATGGATCAAGGTCGCATTATTGAGGATTGTCCCAAAGAAGAGTTTTTTGGTAACCCAGACGCACGATCCGATCGCGCTAAAGATTTCTTATCGAAGATTTTGGCAGGATAGTGTCAATTCAATCCTTGATGAATTTCTTGAACATTAAGCTCTACATCATTGTTGTTTTAGGAATTTGCATTACCGCTTGTTCTGCAGCCAAATTAGAGGCGCGATTAGAAGCCAATCCGCAATGCAAAGATGTAGTAAATCCCAAGACTGGTGCTGTCATGCCTTGTCCTGGATCTGATAAGGCGTTTTATAAATCAGTAGGACTAGAGCCAACTAAATCTACTCAGACCGTAATAAGCACGCCAACTGTTACCCTGAATTCGACTGCATTGCCATCTGAGGCAGCTACTGCAGTTACCCCAAACCCATCTTCTCAAGCAACATCATCAGACTGCAAGCCAACCTTACATAAAAAAACAGGGGGCATTTTGCCATGTCCATCACCCAATTAATTACCTCAGATACGTAAATTCATAGCGAATTAAGCAAATTATGGCTATTACTTTTCCAGGTTTTGAACAGAAGCTGGTTACCGTCTCATCGGATGACGGGCCTATTGAAATCGCTTGTATGGTCGGCGGGGCTGGACCCGCATTACTCTTGCTTCATGGCTTTCCGCAGACAAAAGCAATATGGCATCAGGTAGCCCCGGAACTTGCAAAATCTTTTACTGTGGTAGCTGCAGATCTTCGTGGATATGGCGCTTCATCCAAGCCTCATGGCAGGTCTGATCATTCTACTTATTCAAAAAGATCCATGGCGAAGGATCAGCATGACTTAATGAATGCATTGGGCCACAAACAGTTTTTTGTTTTGGGTCATGATCGTGGAGCAAGGGTGTCACATCGCCTGGCCATGGATTTTCCTCAGTGCGTTCGCAAACTGATGCTCTTGGATATTTCACCGACATTAACAATGTATGAGAAGACCACAATGGCATTTGCAAAGGGTTATTGGCATTGGTTCTTTTTAATTCAGCCTGAGCCGGTGCCTGAAACCATGATTGGCGCAAATCCAGAGTATTGGCTGAAGAATCACATGGGACGCCATGCGGGCACAGGAATCTTTTCACCTGATCGATGGTCTGAGTATCTTTCTGGAGCAAGCAATCCACAAAGCATGCATGCGATGTGCGAAGACTATCGTGCTGCTGCAAGTATTGACCTTGTTCATGACCGCGCGGACCGCAAGGATGGCAGAAAGCTAGAAATGCCGGTTCGGGTTCTCTGGGGTGAGCATGGGCTGGTGAATCAGTGTTTTACTCCTGTTGATGACTGGCAGGCCGTTTCAGATGAGGTGGTCACTGGAAGGGCAGTAGCATGCGGGCATTACATCCCAGAAGAACTTCCTGAACTCGTTATTCAGGAAGCAAAAGCTTTCTTTCATTAGAAAATTCAGCTTAGAAAAGAAAAACCCCCTAAATAAATCAAATATTTACGGGGTTAGGTATTTGAGCTTGCTTACTCTGGATGGAAATTATTGCTAGCCATGAAGCTGATGGTGCGCTCAAAACCCAGAATTCGGATGTAACGCCATGCGATATCACGGTATTTGCTATCTAAGTAGCCAATAGCAACCTCGGGAGTCCTTTTGGACAGGTCGATTTGTTGAATAGCACGGGCCCAACGTTTAAGTCTTGTTGACATATTTGTCACCTCCATAGCCCTTTAACGCAAGCAAGAGGGCTTGGGATGACAAGGATTACAAATAAATCTGAAAAATAGGGTGCTGAAATCCCTAAATAGAGACAACCTTGTGTGGATTCAGGAGATTTTGGGGGTCTAGAGCCCTTTTTACGCTTTTCATGAGCTCATGGGCAACCTCGCCCTTGTGAGCCCGTAAACCCTCCAATTTAAGCTGCCCAACCCCATGCTCAGCTGAGATGGACCCCCTAAAGCGCTCTACTTGGGCGTAGACCAGCTCGTGAATGGGTTTTTCGTTTAAGCGATTGAATTCTTTTGGCGCAACTCCCTGGGGGGCAGCGATGTTGTAATGCAGATTCCCATCACCCAAGTGGCCAAAATTGATAATGCGTACGCCAGGATATTTGGCCCTGATCAGGGCATCAGTGTCGCGCATGAAGTCATCCAAAGCAGATAGCGGAATAGTGATGTCGTGTTTCAGGTTGGCGCCTTCTTCTGCTTGAGCGAGAGTAATATGTTCGCGCATATGCCAAAACGCATTTGCTTGAGATAAATTGCTAGCGATTACTGCATCAGAGATTAATTCAGATTCAAAAGCATCCTGCAATATATCTTCTAAGAGCTGCCGTACATGGGCTTCACTCTCATGATCTGATAGCTCGATTAATACCGTATATGGCGGATTACCCTTCAGAGGATTTCCCATTTGAGGAAAGTGTTTATGAGTGAGAACTAGTGACTCATTAGTCATCATCTCAAAACCGGTTAGCAGTGAGGTAGCGCGCTTTTGAAATAGATTGAGTAGCGCAATCGTTGATCGAACGTCATCAACTGCTACAAGAGTTGTCCATTGAGAAATCGGTAGCGGATACAGCTTCATTACGGCTGCGGTAATAATTCCCAAAGTGCCTTCCGAGCCAACAAAAAGATCACGAAGATCATATCCTGTATTGTCTTTTCGCAATCCCTTTAAGCCATTCCAGATTTCTCCTTTAGCAGTAACAACCTCAAGACCCAAACAAAGATCTCGGGTATTACCATAGCGCAATACATTCGTGCCGCCTGCATTGGTAGCTAGGTTGCCGCCAATCATGCAGCTTCCTTCAGCGCCAAGACTTAAAGGAAATAAAAATCCCTTTGCTGCTGCAGCCTCTTGAATATTTTGCAGAATGCAGCCAGCTTCCAAAGTAATGGTTTGGTTTGCTTCATCGATTTGAAGTATGGAATTCATGCGCTTCAAATTCAAGACAATTTGATTTCCACTTTGATCAGGTGTGGCGCCACCGCAAAAGCCTGTATGACCACCTTGAGGAACGATGCAAATATTATTGCTAGCGCAGAGGTGCACAATCTTGGCAATCTCTGAAGAAGTACGAGGAAGTACGATAGCAAGTGCTTTACCCGTGTAACGTTTGCGCCAATCAGTAAGGTAGGGCTCTTTATCGTGATCAGCCGTCAAAATATATTGCTGATCGATTATTTGCCTCAATTGCTCAAGGAATTTATCTGTCATGAAGCTGATTCCATATTTTTCTTTGCTAAACTTTTTGCTTCTTTCTTAATAGGCTTCAAGTAAATCAAAAGACAAATAAATGCGGTAGTTGCTAAAACAGTCTCCAATAATGCCAACCAAAAATTAGCGCCGCTTTCCAAAATCCTGACCAATCCCTCGGTCACATAGAGCAATATCAACATAGACGCCCATTGCATGGTGTAAGCCTTACCCTTCCATATTCCCGGAATTGCAAATAGCAGGGGGATGCCCTTCAAGATGAGCCATGACCCACCTGGGCGAAGTGGGGAAATAAACCATTCCCAGGCAACGCACAAAATAAAAAGATCTGCGAATGCTGCTACTGCAAGCAATTGGTACGGGTTTTTATTGAGTAAGTGTTTGTACATTGCTAAATGAACTATGCAATCAGTTTTAAAGCAGTCAGGGCGAGTCGTTTGCCTTGAGACTTAGAAAGTCTTGCTTCTTCTGGGCTAATAGGGGCACGGCCATCAGCATGGGCATGATGAGTCACGCCATAAGGGCTGCCACCAGTCGTGGATAACATGAGATCTGGTTCGCTATAGGGAAGACCCAATACCATCATTCCATGATGAAGCAATGGGATCATCATGGTTAGCAAAGTACTTTCTTGACCGCCATGCATGCTGCCAGTGCTGGTAAATACGCAGGCCGGTTTTCCAATTAAGGAACCACCCATCCATTCTGAAGAGCTGCCATCCCAAAAATACTTCATGGGAGAGGCCATATTGCCAAAGCGAGTAGGGGAGCCAAGAGCCAGGCCTATGCAGTCTTTTAGATCAGAATACTCTACGTAAGGCGCTCCATCAGTAGGCACCGATGGTTCTGATGCTTCGCATACGGTTGACACAGAAGGGACTGTTCTTATTCTTGCATTGACGCCTGGAACAGACTCAATCCCCTCGGCAATCAGGCGCGCTAGCTCTTTAGTGGCTCCATAGCGGGAATAGTACAAAACTAAAATGTCGTGATTATTCATAGTCTTTTATGATACGGCGATGCGTCTAATTCGTAACCCCCAATTATGGCTTTCTCTTGCAAAAGAGATCTGGGAGGGTAATCGCGACCAAAAACTCAATCAAATAGCCGCCAGCCTGGCCTACACCACGATTCTTTCTTTGGTTCCCATGATAACCATTGCGACGATTTTGATCGGCTATTTACCAAGGGTGATACAGGTTAAGAACGCATTTAAAACGTGGTTGCTTGATACCTATATGCCTGGTGGAATAAATCAACAAGTATTTATCTATCTAGATCAATTCTCAGCTCAAGCCAGAGGGCTGACACTTTTGGGTATTGCTGGTTTATTTGTCACTGCCATCATGACCTTATCCGTTATCGAAAAGGCGTTTAATCAAATTTTTAAAGTGCATCGTAGTCGACCTTTATTTAAAAAGGTATTGATTTATTCAGCGGCTACATTTCTTGGTCCAATACTTCTTGGTGCGGGCATTTATTTAAGCGGCGCATTGTTCAGCGCAACAGAGGGCTGGACAGAAGCTCTATCGATTGGTTTCAGCTTAATAGCCACAATTGCTCCGATTATTTTGGCGGTGCTGGTGTTCGCAGTGGTTTATAAAATTTTGCCGTATTCCCAGATTTTATGGAGCGATGCCATCTCTGGAGCGTTCTTTGCAGCCATCAGTTTTGAGCTTATGAAATTTGGTTTTGCATTCTTTCTAACTCACACCGCCTTTTATAAGACTGTATATGGGGCCTTTGCCATATTCCCATTGGCATTACTGTGGATCTACCTGACGTGGTGGATAACACTAGCTGGGGCTGTCTTGGTGGCCAATTTACCCATCATACGAAGTGGTGTCATTAGGGTTATTCGTTACTAAAACAATGATCTAAACCCTTGATTCAGCAGATAGTTGGGTCTATATTTAGTCTATAAATCCACCGCATTCGGAGACAAAATGAAAGTTCGGGACATCTTGCGCGTTAAAGGGAGCACCTTATTTACGGTTGCACCAGAAACAGCATTGCAAACTGCAGTGCTCGTGATGAGCGAACATGACATTGGTTCCTTGGTTGTAATGGAGTATGACAAGCTCGCTGGTATCTTAACTTTCCGCGAAGTGATAGCAGCATTAGCAAAGCATCATGGCAAGCTCGATGGGCTGCAAGTGAGCTCGGTTATGAATCAAAAGCCGCTAACTTGCAATATGGAAACGGAAATTGATGAGGTGCGTCGCATGATGTTGGTTGATCATGCTCGTTACTTGCCTGTAATGGACCAGAAGATGCTCATGGGAGTCATTTCCTTCTATGACGTAGCAAAGTCAGTTGTAGAAGCTCAAGATTTTGAAAATACGATGCTCAAGGCCTATATTCGCGACTGGCCTGAAGATGCAGAAAAAACGACAAATTAAGGCTTTCTAGTCCAAGATTTCCGACAAATGACATAATGTTGGTATGTCAGGAAATACTTTAGGCCTCCTCTTTACTGTTACTACTTTTGGTGAATCACACGGACCTGCAATTGGGGCAGTGGTAGATGGTTGCCCTCCAGGCATGTCTTTATCTGAGGCGGATCTCCAAATTGACCTAGATCGCCGAAAACCAGGTACATCTCGTCACGTTACGCAGCGTAAAGAAGAAGATAAGGTAGAAATACTCTCTGGAGTTTTTGAGGGAAAGACTACTGGTGCGCCTATTGGCCTACTCATTCGCAATACAGATCAACGTAGCCAAGATTACGGTGACATTTTGCAAACGTTTCGCCCTGGTCACGCAGACTATGCATATCACCATAAATATGGTCTAAGAGATCCTCGTGGGGGCGGACGCTCTTCTGCACGATTGACTGCGCCAGTCGTTGCCGCTGCAGCAATTGCAAAAAAATGGTTACGTGAACAATATGGCACTGAGTTTTATGGCTTCATGAGCCAGCTTGGTGAAATTGAGATTCCCTTTATTGATGTTTCTCATATTGAGGCAAATCCCTTTTTTGCCGCGAACAATGAAGTTATTCCTCAATTAGAGACATACATGGATGAACTGCGCAAGGCAGGTGATTCTTGTGGTGCCCGCATTGAGGTGAGGGCACGTAATGCTCCTGTGGGCTTAGGCGAACCCTTGTTCGACAAGCTTGATGCTGATATTGCGCATGCCATGATGGGCATTAATGCAGTCAAAGGGGTTGAGATTGGCGCTGGATTTAAGTCGGTAGCTCAAAAGGGCAGCGAGCACGGCGATGAATTGTTCGCCGACGGTTTTGCCACAAATAATGCTGGCGGGACTTTAGGTGGAATCAGCACTGGGCAAGATTTGCGAGTAGCCATTGCAATTAAGCCAACTTCCAGCATTATGAGTCCAAAGCAATCAATTGATTTGCAGGGCAAACCTATTACGGTTCAAACAAAGGGTCGTCATGATCCTTGCGTTGGTATTCGTGCAACTCCAATTGCGGAAGCCATGCTGGCGCTAGTCATCATGGATCACGCATTGCGCAATCGTGCGCAATGCGGCGATGTCAAATTGGATCTCAAGCCAATTCCCGCTGTGAGACCAGGCGCAAAACGTGATTAATTGATTGCTTAAATGACGCCTGTACTTCGCTGGGCCTTCGGGTCCTTTTTCTTTTTATATTTTGCTTACGTAGGCTTAGTTTCTCCTTATGCAAGCCTCTTCTTTTTAGATCGCGGCTTCAACGTCATTGAAATTGCGGTGTTGATGTCTATGTTGCAAATCACTCGAATTGTGGGCCCATTTAGCTGGGGATGGCTTTCGGATTACCTATCAAATCGCATTGGCATTATTAGGATCTGCGCCTGTCTAGCAGCATTGGTGTTCTTGTGCATTTTTTATTTGCAGTCCTATATTGGATTTTTCATATGGATGTTTGTTCTGCACACCATTTTGAGCAGCCAAATGCCTTTGGGCGAGACTGCAACTATCCACGCGCTATACAAAGACAATTCCTTTGATAAACGTTATGGTCGCTTGAGATTATGGGGTTCAATAGGTTTTATTGCGATGGTTCTCATTGCGGGTGAGCTATTCCAGCGCAAAGGAATCGAGCTATATCCCTATGTTGGCACTGTAATTCTGTTTGCACTGGCGGTAATTACTTTTTGCCTTCACGAGCCCAAAATGGAACGTCGCAAAATGGTAAAGGGCGAGCTATTTGCGGTGCTACTGAATCCTGATGTGCGTTGGTTTCTAGTTTCAGGCTTCTTTATGATTTTTGCTCACGCATCTTTGTACGTGTTTTATTCGCTCTACCTAGCGAACTTGGGCTATGACAAATTTCAGATTGGCTTATTTTGGGCTTTAGGGGTTGCGGCAGAAGTTCTCTTTTTCTATTTCCAAAACAAAATACTTAGTCGCGTTGACTCAGAAGTCATTCTTCAAGGCGCTTTTGGTGTTGGGGTAATTCGATTCATTTTGATTGCATTCTTTCCAACAACTATCGTGCTTATTCTGGCTCAACTCATGCATGCTGGAACATTTGCCGCTCACCATAGTGCTGCAACTAAACTTTTGCTACGTTGGTTTACGGGCCCATTACAAGCAAGAGGGCAGGCAATCATGGCGACGGTATCTTACGGCTTAGGCGGAACTATTGGGGGTTTGTGTGCGGGATGGATATGGGACTTATTTCAGCCTAGAGATGTCTTTGTGATGTCCGCGCTTGCTTGCGGTATCGCGGGTATGGCGATTCAGAAACTGCGACCTCGCCGATACCCATCTAGAAAAGCATAGCCACTACTATTGCTGATGCGTTTATTGAACCTTGGCCTTAGAACGTAGTTTTTGCATCATTTCTGCAAATTTAGCTTTTTGCCAATTTTGATCTGAGGCAATCATTTGCTTTAATTCAGCCTTGAGTTCATCAAAGCTTGGCGCCTTCATGTCTCTAGAATCAACCATTTTGATAATGTGCCAACCGAACTGGGATTTGACCGGCTTATCGGTAATTTGACCATTTTTAAGTTGCACCATAGATTTGGAAAACTCTGGCACAAGGGACTTCTCGGTAACCCAACCCAAATCTCCGCCATTAGGCGCAGAGCCTGGATCTTTCGACTTTGCTTTAGCGATGTCTTCAAAATTTCCACCAGCCTTTATCTGGACAATGATGGCTTTTGCATCAGCTTCTTTTTCCACGAGGATATGTTCGACATGGTATTCCTTGCCGGTGTATTGATTCTTTACGGAATCATAGGCGGCTTTGAGCTCGGCTTCTGTAACACCTTCTTTTTCAACGTAGTCCTCAAAAACAGCGGCAACCAATATGCCCACTCGAGACTGTTCTAACTGTTCGCGAACTGATTCTTTTTGAATCAGACCACGCTTGTCTGCTTCCTGAAGAATGAGTTCTTTAGTAACCAACATCTCGCGCGCTTGATCGCGCACTTGAGGATTATCAGGCTGACCTGATTTTTGAACTAATTTATCAAGCTGCGCTTTAGGAATTGCTTTGCCATTCACGATGGCCGCATTTTGAGAAAACGCAGAGGTGGAGATGAGGGCGGCGATAGCGCTAATTGCTAGAAAGTGACGATTTGTTAACATGATGACCGAAAGTTGTAAGTAATGAGTCTTAGTGTAAAGCAGCCTAGAGACTAGCTTCCTTTGGAGTAAGGGCGGAAATGGTTAAGGCATGGATTTCCTTAGGAATATGGCGATTTAAGGCAGCATATACGGCGCGATGCCTGGCTACGGTGGGCAAGGAGTCAAATTCGGGAGCAACAATTCTGAGTCTAAAGTGGCCACCACCGCTAGCTGCACCTGCATGACCAGCATGTAAGTGGCTCTCATCCTCGATGCTTAATTGCAGGGCAGTAAAAGCCTGCTCAAGATCTGTCTTGAATAATTTGATGCGCTCTTCATTGGTGCTCATGACTCTGGATGCTCCATATGCTTGGATAGCCAGATACCTTGAGCGATAACAAAAACTATTAGCAGGCCAGTGCTACCAAATAACTTGAAGTTCACCCAAGTATCCTCTGAATATTCAAAGGCAATATAGAGATTTAACGCTCCCATAACAAAAAAGAATGCAGACCAAGCAAGATTGAGTTTGTGCCAGACCGAATGTGAATGATTCGCTTTTAGCGTCACTTGCTTACCCATGAGAACTTGAATCCAATTCTTATTAAAGAATTGAGCGCTAATTAATAGAGTGCCTGAGAATAGCCAGTACAGGGCAGTAGGCTTTAGCTGAATGAAAGTTTTGTCATGTAAAAAGATCGTCAAACTGCCAAACACAACAATCATGACAAGGCTAACCCACTGCATGGCATCGATTTTTCGATGTCGATAGTAAACCCAAAGAATTTGAACAATGGTGGCAACCATCGCTACGATGGTTGCTGTATAGATGTCGCCAAACTTGAAGGCGATAAAGAAAAGGATGATCGGAAAAAGGTCAAATAAGAATTTCATGGATGATTTACTTGGTTTGATATCTGTAGCTTTGAGGTTAATCAGTCTTTAGTGACTTGTGTATTATCACTCGGCTCAAAGTTTAGTGATGCTGAATTAATGCAGTAGCGGAGGCCAGTTGGCATGGGGCCATCATCAAACACGTGCCCAAGATGAGCATCACAATTCGCACATCTCACTTCGGTACGAATCATACCGTGGGTTGTGTCGCGAACCTCTTTAATAGCGGATTCATCCTGAGGTGCGTTATAGCTTGGCCAGCCACAACCCGCATCGAATTTCGTATTCGATAAAAATAGTGGTGTGCCGCAACATACACAAGAATAACCACCTTTATCCCAGTGATCCCAATACTTGCCAGTAAAAGGTCTCTCCGTAGCGGCCTCTCGTGTGACACGGTATTCAATATCGCTCAATATCTGTTTGTATTCTGAATCAGTCTTTTTCATTTGGAGATCTCTATGCTTAAGATGAACAACTCACTTCAACCCTCTCGATATCAAGAGGAGGAGGCATGGCATAAGCATCATATTCAACCTGCTCATCATAAGGGTTGGCGAGTATTTTGAGTAAGGTTTGGATTTCCGAAAAATCATGTTGCTTGGCTTTATCAATTGCGACTTGGGCAAGATGATTTCGCAAGACAAATTTTGGGTTAACTAAATTCATAGCCGTTTGCCTCTCTTTATCAGAACTATTTTCTGACTTTAGGCGATTGATGTAATCAGAGAGCCACTGATCAATCAGTTCTCGATCCATAAAATGATCTCTTAGAGCAATTGTTTGGACTTTCTGCTCTTGCCGAACTTGACCTAGTTGTCTAAAGAGATGCGTGAAGTCCACCCTTGATTCATGCATTGCCTGGAGAAGACGTTCAATCAAATGAATATCCCCATCCTGCGCAGTTGTCAATCCCAGCTTTTGTCTAAAAAGGGATTGCCAGGCCTTTGCATAACTTACTGCAAATTCCTCTAGCGCTTCACGCAAGAGCGTTTGAGCATCATTGGTATCATGAGTTTGCCCGAGCAGAGGTATAAATGCACTGGCAAGGCAGACCATATTCCAGTGCATGATTTGTGGTTGACGATGATATGCATATCGACCACCTTGATCACTATGATTGCAAATATGGTCAATTTGAAATTGATCCATAAAACCAAATGGTCCGTAATCCATAGTCAAGCCAATGGCACTAATGTTGTCACTATTGAGAACGCCATGACAAAAACCCACCGCTTGCCACTGCGCCACAAGCTTGGCATTACGGTCACATATTTGCTTGAATAATTCCAAATAGGGATAGCTGGTGTCTTGGCATTTGGGGTAATGATCTCGAATCAACAAGTCTCCAAGTTCTTTTAGACGTAAAACATCTTGTAGTGATGCAAAATGTTCAAAGTGCCCAATGCGTAAAAAGCTTGAGGCAAGTCGAGTACAAACCGCAGCGGTTTCAATGCTTTCACGCCGTACTGGCATTTCAGAGCCGACAACTGATAGGGCACGCGTGGTTGGTATTCCCAACGAATGCATTGCTTCGCTACACAAAAATTCACGAATAGAAGAGCGTAGAACGGCTCGTCCGTCTCCCATTCGGGAGTAGCGCGTTTTACCAGCGCCCTTAAGTTGCAGTTCCTGGCTGTTAATATCACCCAATAAAATAGCTCGACCATCACCTAATTGTCCTGCCCAAACGCCAAATTGATGACCGCTATAAACAGTTGATAGAGGGTTTGTAAATTGATGGGTTGATGTAGATAATGAATTTCCTGCGCAAATCTCAAGCCATGCTGGATCGACAGGCAATCCATTTGGACCTAACTCCAGATCAATCAGTTTTGCTGCGGAGGATGAAAAAGCCACCCAATACGGATTGGGTATTGGGCTAGGTTGTGTAATTTGGCAGGCGTCATCGCCACTCAGGGTATAAGCCATGGGGCTATTCTAGGTGACTTCCCAAATTGGCGCTAAAGACCCTAAAATCTTCCTATGAATAAACAAGTCCAAATCAACCCACAAACTCAACTTGCTAATTTGGGAGAGGAATTAAATGTTCCCTTCTTAAAACTTTTGGGGGTACGTTTTCTTAGTGCTGAAATGGGCAAAGGGGAGATTCTTCTTGCCCTTAAACCAGAGCATACAAATACTTGGGCTGTTGCTCATGGCGGCGTTTTATTAACGCTAATGGACGTTGCCATGGCTGTGGCTGCTCGCTCTGGAGACCCAAGCGATCGCAGCGTAGTCACCATTGAATTAAAGAATAACTTCATGCAAGCTGCTAACGGTATATTGCGTGTGAAGGCGGATACTGTTCGCAGAACGGCAACAATGGCTTTTTGCGAAGCCAAGCTCTATAACGATCAGGGTGAGATTTGCTGTATGGCTACGGGCACATTCCAGTACATCAAAAGACTGCCGACCCGCAATGCAAAAGGTGAGCGTGTAGTTAACGAAGACCTACACTCAGAGTAAGTAACTTCTCTAAATCATTAAACCGAAAGGTTTGAATCGGGTGCGGTGCTGAGGGCGCCAGTAATTACATCGTGTCCAACCGTGCCGGTAGCATCAAAGCGGCGCTCTACCATTTCAAAGTTGCCATCTTTGCGCACCCTAAGTAGGGTGCTCGAACGCGTTCCATAAGAGGGTGTTTTAATAAATGCTGGAGACAGAGCCTTTTCCCATTCCTTGCTGACTCCAGTGCTGGGCAATTCGTGATCACTTGCATAACGCGTATCAGCTAGAACTTTGAGGTATTGATCTGCATTTTTCAGTTCGCCTTGATCCATTGCGAGGGCTTGAGCAAATGCGGCCACACGATGATTTACTTTGGGCCACGGGGTATCAAGCATGGCATTGGATAGCCCATAGACACCAGGAGCTAATGGTTGGTGTGGAAATACCTTTCTAGGGCGAATACTATGTCCCATCAACATCCGATTGCTAACCCAATGCATCTCTGCATTTTTAGGGTTACTTAAGTCAGCCATCAACAAATTAAAGCCGTTGTAGAGACCAAACCGTTTTGATTGTTGTTCTACGAAAGAAGCGGGCTTATCTTTACTCGTCAAATACATTAGAGATAGTTCGCCTCTAGTACGTGCATCCGGATTTTTTTCGCTAGGCGCACGAACATTGGTAAGAGCAGCAAACTTGCCAGCCTTGCTAAACCCGAGCCATGTGCCCGGACTTCCCAATACATCTGCGCGATCCCTTCCGGCAAGAATGTCCGGGTGCTCTGACCAATAGGAAATTCCTTCGGTATCGCGCTCGTAAAACTCGTCACGATTCGCAGCCACCACTAGTGAATAGTCTGGATGAGAATTCCAGGCGAAAAGGATGAGGCACATAGTATTGGCGGACTTTTTAAATTTCGATCAAAGGGTAGGGCAATGGATCTATTTTTAACACAGGCCCATCGATACTTCCTAGTCGTATTTCCTCATGTTCCAAGGCCTCCAATTTGCACTCAATTTGCAGGTCTATGCGACTAGAGTCAAAAACACTTTGTGCTGATAAAACAACTATTCCAGCAGGCTGGCTAGCATCATTGCCATGAAAAATCTCTACACCAGGATTAAAGGTGGTCCCATTAAGTTGATCGATTGCAACATGAGCTAAGCTCAAGCGTCGTTTAATAACGCCACGATATTGGCTGCGCGCCACAATTTCTTGGCCTGGATAACATCCCTTTTTGAAATCCACCCCCGCAACGGATTCAAAATTAATCATTTGCGGCACAAATTGCTCTTGCGTCGCTTGAACAATTCTTGGGATAGCACTGAGAACCTCTAAATCATTCCAAATCTGCAAAACTTCACTTTGATTTTCAATTGAATCAGGAGATTTTGGTTGGGCAATTAATGCTCGATCGTAGACTTGATCATGAACCTGAACGTTAGGAAGCTGAAGGGCAATTTGCATACCATCAATCGTGAACGAATTCACATGATTGATTGGTGCACAAAAGCCTAAAACACTCCAATCATTAGACGCATCAATGACTTTCACTTTAGAGCGCAATACGTACATTGATAAACGTTTAGCAGTACTTGCGGCAATATCCTTAGAAATAAATAGCGCAAAACGATCTTCTGAAGAAGGGTCGTGGGGAGCTAAAGTTAGCCAGGCGCTAGCCAGTAATCTTCCTTTTGGGCTGCAGTAACCAACCAATCTGACTGAAGACGGTGTACGAGCCATTTCAGGTGAAATAGTCTTATCCATACCCAAAACAGAATTGGTGAGCTGATTTTGTAGAAAACTAGCCGCATCAGGCCCCTCAACGAAAATCAAGCTCCAGTCAGGCAGGGAGCAGAGCCCGATAGCAATGGGCATACCGTTTTCAAGTGAGTTTTGGTTCTCAGTAGTCATCTTCCTTTTATCATAGCCTGATGCGTAAAAAAATTCAGGGAAGGTCCCTTTTCCAACGAAAGAAGTCCAAAGCCCCTAGCTTGCTTTCTTACACTTTGGCCCTCATTGGATTTGTAGTCATCATTTATGCCGCTATTTTCTTATGGCCGGTTGTACCAAGAATCTCCAATGCGCAAAATGATCTAGCGTACAAGGTAAAAATTACGCCTCAATCAGGCTTAACAAGTATTGCGCAACAATTAAAAGAACAAGGACTGTTTCTCTCAACCGTTCCCTTTCAAGTAGGTGCGAGAGCTCTGTTTGTTGGAGTAAAATTAAAGCCCGGAACATACTTACTGCCTAAAGGCGCAAGTCTTGGGGAAGTATTGCTGCAAATAGCGCGTGGCGATCGAGTCCGTGAGAGTATCGCGATCATTCCCGGCATGACAATTTGGCAGGTCCGCAATTTAATAGATTCACACCCTGCATTAATTCATCAAACTAAGGGTATTAGCTCAAAAGCTTTGCTGCAGGTCTTGAAGCTCAACTATTCGAGTGATGAAGGCATTTTTTATCCTGACACATACGTCTTTGATCCTGACGAGATTGATGTCAATATTTACCAGCGCGCCTCTCAGGCTATGCAAAAACAGCTTGACCTGGCATGGCGGCAAAGATCACCTAGTTTGCCACTAAATAATCCCTACGATTTATTGATCCTATCCTCAATTATTGAAAAGGAAACCGGCAAATCTGGTGATAGAGGTTTAATTGCTGCTGTCTTTATAAATAGGCTTAATAAGGGAATGATGCTGCAAACCGATCCAACGGTTATATATGGCATTGGACCTCGATTTGATGGCAATCTTCGTAAAGCGGATTTACGGAAAGATAGTCCCTACAATACCTATATGCGCAAAGGTCTGCCACCAACTCCTATAGCTATGCCTAGTAAAGAATCGCTTTTAGCTGCGACACATCCAGCACAAAGCAAGGCTTTATATTTTGTTGCTAAAGGTGATGGAAGTAGCCACTTTTCAGAAACGTTGAATGAACATGAATCAGCTGTTGATCGATATCAACGTAAATCAATGCCTAAATCCAATTAGCACAACAGACTTATAAGATCACCATGAATTCAGGATATTTCATTAGCTTTGAGGGCATTGATGGCGCCGGAAAAAGTACGCACATCGATAGCTTTTGCAAACTGATCCAAGGTCGCTACCCAGATCGAGGGGTGGTAGTAACTCGTGAGCCTGGCGGAACAGCTTTGGGCGAACAATTACGAAGTCTGTTGCTCGATGCCCCCATGAATCTTGAAACGGAAGCGCTTCTCATGTTTGCGGCAAGACGTGAACATATTGCCCAGGTCATTGAGCCTGCGCTAAGAGCTGGAAATATTGTGATTTCAGATCGATTTACCGATGCTAGCTTTGCATACCAAGGAGGAGGGCGGGGGCTAAGCATCGCCAAATTAAATGATCTAGAGCGCTGGGTTCAGGGCCAAGCAGATGGCTCTTTGCTTCAGCCAAATCTCACTATCTTGTTTGATTTGCCTGGGGAAGTGGCCGAGGCTCGTCGCTCAAAAGTGCGAACCCCTGACAAATTCGAAAAAATGGATCTCAACTTTTTTGAGAAAGTTCGACAGGAATATTTAAGGCGCGCCAAAGAAGATCCAAAGCGCTTTCATTTGGTAGATGCAACCCAAACCCCAGAAATAATCTGGAGTGGTTTAGAGTGTCTGGAAATCAAGATTTGATTGGCATTTGATGTTTCCCGCTATTGAACAAGAAATCAAAATTGCGCCATGGCTTAAGCCGCTGTGGTCGAGCTTGGATTTTGATCGTTTTCCCAATGCGATTTTGATTCATGGGCAATCAGGGATAGGAAAATTCGCATTCGCTGTTGAGCTTGCCAAGGCGTTGTTATGTGAATCCACAACTCCATCTGGAAAGCCATGCAATCAATGCGATGGTTGTCATTGGTTTAATACAGGAAACCATCCAGACTTTACGGCTTTAGTTCCGGAAACTCATCGAAAATTGCTGCCGCAAGCTGACTATGAGTCGGATGAGCCTGCCAAGAAATCACGCAATATAAAAGATGATGATTCGGAATCCAGCGAGAAAAAAGAAAAGAAGAACATTTCAATAGAAGAGACTAGAAGCGCCATTGAGGGCCTATCTATAGGATCCCACCGAGGTGGCAATCGCGTGATCCTAATTTACCCGCTGGAGATGTTGCGATCTGATTCTGCCAACACCTTACTCAAGTCTCTTGAGGAGCCACCAGATAAAACTATTTTTATCTTATTGGCTGATAGGGTAGATCGTGTACTTCCAACAATACGCTCGCGTTGCAGATTATTAACCGCCCCTAGACCCGATCGGTCAACTGGTTTAGCCTGGCTTAAATCTCAGCTTAGCTCTTCCCCAGAAATCAAGGTTGCTGACAGTGATATCGAAACAATTTTTGACGAGCAGGGTGGGGCACCCTATGCAGTTCTGGAATCATTGATCGCCAGACATCACAAAGACGAGAAGGATGAACTCACCATCTCTATTGCAGCTTCGCGAGTGTTGCTTCAATCTATGTCGCAGGGCGCACGAATTAATTGGCTAGAGACTTCAGAAAAGATTCATAAGGCGCAATATGCATTTTTATTAGCCACCATTCAACGCTGGATCTCTGATCTTCAATTGGTGAACGGGGGCGGTGTACCACGATACTACCCAAAACATATTGGTACGTTGAAGAGCCTCTCGCAATCAGTCCAAACTATCAAGTTGCTTCAATTTTGGAAATCCCTTCTTCAGGCCCGCCGATCTGAAAATCACCCCATAGCCGCCCGCGTTCAATTAGAGGCTTTGCTGTCTCAATATCAACAAGTTTTTGAGGTCTAGACCAGGTCCTTAATTAACTCAGACAGTCTAAAATGGGGCCTATGTTCATTGATTCCCATTGCCATCTCGATTTTCCAGAGTTCCAAAGTCGTCTACCTGAAGTTTTGGCGAACATGAAAGCTGCCAAAGTTAGTCATGCACTTTGTGTTTCAGTCGATATTCCGGATTTTCCAAATGTCCTGAAGTTAGCCCAAGAAAATGACAATCTGTATGCATCGGTGGGAGTTCATCCAGACTATGAAGATACTCCAGAGCCCACTGAGGAATTTTTGGTGGATACTGCCTCCAAGAACCCCAAAATTATCGCGATTGGTGAAACTGGCCTTGATTACTACCGCATGGGCGACCGAAGCTATGAGTCCATGGAGTGGCAACGAGATCGATTTAGAACCCATATTCGCGCAGCCATAAAGGTCAAAAAACCTTTAATCATTCACACTCGTTCAGCTTCAGCCGATACCATTCAAATCATGAAAGAAGAGGGTGCTGATGCCATCGGCGGGGTAATGCATTGCTTCACCGAGAACTACGAAGTGGCCAAGCAAGCTATGGATTTGGGTTTTTATGTCTCTTTTTCTGGAATTGTGACCTTTAAGAGCGCTAAAGACCTCCAAGAGACTTGCAAGAAAATCCCCCTTGAACGCATGCTAATTGAGACCGATTCTCCTTATTTGGCGCCCATTCCGTATCGCGGCAAAACCAATGAACCAGCTTGGGTTTCTAAGGTGGGTGAATTTATAGCCGATCTTAGGGGTGTAACTGTAAATGTACTCGCAGATCAGACATCCAAGAATTTTTATCAATGTTTTCAATTAAATAGAGTTATTTAGAAATGTATTTTCTTAAAAAATGTTCCCTTGTATTTGGGCTGCTTTTAACTGTAGCAGCCTTTAAGGTGGGTGCTCAGACCACTTCGCAAGCAGAGGATTTTGCAAAAGCAGCGAAATTTGATGATGTTTCTGAAGTGAAATCATTGATTTCCAAGGGTGTTAGCCCAAATATAGTGGATTCAAAAGGCAACCCGATGCTGGTATTGGCAATTAAGGACCGATCTACCAAAGTCACAGAGGTATTACTCCAAAACCGTAATATTGACGTAGATCTATCCAATAAGTATGGTGAAACGCCTCTAATGATGGCCTCCATTGAAGGTGATTTACCCTTAGTTAAAACTCTAGTTCTGCAAAACAAGGCTCGTATTGACCATATTGGCTGGACACCACTGCATTACGCATGCGCTAAAGGCAATCTTGATGTTGCAAAGTTTCTAGTGGCAAATGGTGCTGTAGTTGACTCAAATGCCTTAAACGGCACAACACCATTGATGATGGCAGTTCAGTCGGGCAATGAAGACCTCATTCGCTTCCTGCTTGAGAATGGCGCGGACATTCGCTTACGAAATACACAAGGATTCTCAGCCATTGATATAGCTGAAATCTACGACAAGCCATGGATTGCTGATGGCTTAAAGTCACGCTGGCAGAGGCTATATAAACAGCCATATCCAGGTCCTTTGAAGGCGCTCCCTACAAAAGCTACATAAATGCTATTTGCGTATAATCATTATTATGTCAAATAAGAAATAAAGCCAATAATCCTATACACGCTCCAGCTATGCCAAACCTTATCCAGAACGTTGACCTACCCAGCTTTGTA
Source organism: Polynucleobacter tropicus (assembly GCF_013307225.1). Lineage (NCBI taxonomy): Bacteria > Pseudomonadati > Pseudomonadota > Betaproteobacteria > Burkholderiales > Burkholderiaceae > Polynucleobacter > Polynucleobacter tropicus. The sequence goes on from NZ_CP028942.1 coordinate 996,129, forward strand.
AATCTATTCAATGAGATTAATGCCGACATCGCAAATAGCCAGATATGGATTGTGATGTTGAGCGCATGCTTGATGCTTGCAGTGCATGCGGTTGTAGTTTTAGGCATTGCCAGCGCGTTTCATTACATTGATAACGTTATGTCACGCCATAACATCCATGGCGCTAGCTTTCTTTCGTACTTCATAGCCATATTTTTAGTAATAGCAATCCATTTTGCAGAAATCATTATCTGGGCCTACATTTGCGTGGCATTTAAGGTCTTTCCGACCAATCCACAGACCTTCTTCTTTGCTGGCGAAATGTATACAACCGTCGGTTATGGGGATTACAAGTTGACGGAACAATGGAGAATATTGCCAATCATCATCTCATTTACAGGCATATTTGCCGTATCTATGTCAGGTGCAGCGCTGTACACAATGATGGGTTCTTTAATCAATAAGAACGGTAGTCAAGCCCCTAAGCAACCAAGTTAGTTCAAAACAGCGCTTGGAGTTGGGTTTAAAGCAATAGGATTCTTTTGCTTAAAAACTAGCTCCAGAACACGCCCATTAGCTTCTAGAGAGCGAATTCGACCAGGAAGCCACTCAAGGTCTTTAGCTAACCAGATGTCTACCTGTCGTTTATAGGGGTCATTTTCCCGCTGCATTAATGCGTAATGTCGATTTATTGACTTACCAAGGCTTGGAATATCTTCATTGACAGCCTCCCCATAGCTTTTGAAATGCCACTGATCTAGTGTGTTGTAGTCAACAACAGGTATGGATCGAACAGTTCCTGGCTCATCAATTTTACTGTCCCCATTAAGAAGCGATGCCAATTGAAACATCAGACTAAATCGATCTTGAGTACCCGGAACTATATTGGGTGTGAATTCGGGCTTCTCTGAGAAAAACATCTGCCCTCCTCCATTTGGATCTCGATCGAAACGGGAGTAGCGTGGCGGCCTAGTGCCACGTTGCGACCAATAAATGGCCGGGGCAATACCAAATGAGTCAACCGTTCCTCTTGATTCAAAGACAAAGGGGCCAACAAATGCATAAGGTATGTTTACGTATAGACGGTAGGAGTTTCCATCCGCAATCCAATCAATTTCACCTGTTTGCAACTTCTGACCATCAACAAAGGAATCGTAATAAATGGTTCCCGATTCTGGTAACTTAAACGGAACTCCAGCTTGATTGAATGCACCCCCTTGGGTGATTAAGTTTGAGGCTTGGTTATCCAGCAAATCATTTGAAGGGGTTTGTTCCTTAGGTTTTGGCTTAGGAGCTCTGGTCACTTGAATTTTTTTCGGAGGCTCCGATTTCAATTCAGATCTAATTATTAAATCATCTGAGACTTCCGGAATGGTGGAAAAGGAAATGAACGGTAGTCCAAAAAATAGAATGAGATGCCCCAATAAAGATAGGAGCAAGGCAATTAGAAGGATTCGCAAAGATTGTTTGCGAAAAAGTGAGCTCATACTAGATTGCAATACTAGCAAGTGTTGACTTTATGTCAGACCCTCAAGAAGTCGACTGTTTCTCGGAAGGTTAGCCGCCAAGAAATCCATTTGATCTGCCAAAATATTGCGCCCCTTCAAAATCATATCTTCATAGAGACTAGGTAGGTATGGCGTATAAAGCAAACTCATTCCAGCCTGCTCAGGAGTGCGATTACCCTTGCGCTGATTGCAAGGCCTGCATGAAATAACAAGATTCATCCAGGAATACTTTCCGCCTCTGCTATTGGGAATAATATGTTCTGCTTCAGCACAACTCTCCGAAATAGCATCTCCACAGTAAGCGCAGAGACCGCGATCACGTTTAAACAATTTGTGTTTAGTAATTACAGGGACTACATCAAAAAGATTGATTTTTGAACTACCCTTAACGGCAATGATCGAATGGAGCTCAATAATGGATTGCGTACCGCTGACTCGAGATATGCCGCCACGCATACGCATAATAGGGTCGCCTAATGTCCAAAGAACACTGCTCTCCGCATAATGCTTGGTAGCACCTTCTGCGTTCACCCAGCCTTGGGGAATTCCACCAGCGTCTAATTTCAAGATGCTCAGCACAATCTCTCCTTTCCAGGCCGCTTCAAAATGCCTTATCTTTAAGCGGTCGTTTTGAGCATCTTACCGAAGAAGCAAAATGCAATCAACAGAGAGAATCTTTTAGGCGGAGATAAATTTCAGTACTTGAGGAAGATGGTCTGCGTAGTCCGCAATACCATGGTCGCTACCTTCAAGTACAAGGTGTTTGGCTCCTGGATAAAAGCCAACCATCTCTTGCCAGTCCAGAAGTTCATCACCCTTAGCGGCAATCAAAAAATATCGGGATGGATTGCTAATTTTTTCAACTTGCAAAGATTTAAGTTCATCTATGTATTCGGGGCGAAAGTCAAAAGGCTCATCGCTGTCATAAGCGGTCATCATGCCAACGTGTGGAGCCAACTCTCTTGCCGCTCTAACTGCAGGATTTAAAACAACAGCTTTGCAGTCATATTTTTCAGCAAGGTAATTTGCATAGAATCCACCAAGCGAAGAACCCACTACCACTATTCGATCGGCGCCTGTTCGATTAATGTGATCCTCGACCATTGCCATGCTTTCCTTGGGTGATGCAAGTAATTGTGGGCAATACCATTCAAATGGATTCTCTAGGCTTGATATAGCTTTGATCCCTTCGCCTGTCATTACTGCCTTACTAGACCGCGGCGAAGAGCGAAACCCATGTAAATAAACCAATAGCGTTGTGCTCATAAAGATTGAAGTCGATTAGGACTTCTGCCCTACTTCAAAGTTAGCCATCATCTCCAGAGCTTTAACCATTGCTGAATGATCCCAGCCTTTTCCACCATGAGCCGAGCAAGAATTAAAAAGCTCTTGTGCTGTCGCTGTATTCGGAAGAGATACGCCAAGTGATCTTGCGCTATTAAGGGCTAAGTTCAAATCCTTCTGATGGAGTTCAATACGAAAACCTGGATCGAATGTACGCTTTACCATTCGCTCACCATGAACTTCTAGAATCTTTGAACCAGCAAAACCACCCATCAATGCCTGACGAACTTTAGCTGGATCTGCGCCAGCTTTTGAAGCAAATAACAAAGCCTCTGCAACGGCTTCAATATTCAATGCAACGATGATTTGGTTTGCAACCTTTGCGGTTTGTCCATCACCATTGCCACCTACTAGATTGATGTTCTTACCCATCAGATCTAGAACTGGCTTAACCTTATTAAATACGCCCTCATCACCACCGACCATAATCGAAAGAGTTGCGTTCTTAGCGCCAACTTCACCACCAGATACTGGAGCGTCTAAATAATCGCACCCAAGCGCATTAATTTTTTTAGCAAACTCTTTTGTAGCGATTGGGGATATCGAACTCATATCCACAACAATCTTTCCTTTACTCAATCCTGCCGCAACACCATTTTCTCCAAAGAGAGCTTTTTCAACATCTGGGGTGTCAGGAACCATTGTGAAGATAATGTCTGCATTCTGCGCCACTTCTTTGGGGCTAGGGCATTGCTTGGCTTTTGAGTAAGCAAGCAATTCAGGTACTTTACTGCGCGTATTGATGAAAACAGAATGTCCAGCATTTACTAAATGACTAGCCATAGGCGCACCCATAATGCCAAGCCCAATGAATCCTAGGTTTAATTGATTACTCATGATGTCTCCGGCTTTAATTGTTATCTATAAATGTTTTAAGAAGTATGTTCGCTTAACCAAGTAAGACCTGCCTCGGTAGTGTTTGCTGGCTTATATTCGCAGCCGATCCACCCTTTGTAACCGATACGGTCAAGATGCTTGAAGAGGTAACGAAAGTTAATCTCACCAGTGCCTGGTTCGTTGCGTCCAGGATTGTCTGCAAGTTGAATATGGGCAATACGTGGCAGATATTTTTGAATGGTATTTGCCAGCTCACCTTCCATGCGTTGAGCGTGATAAATATCATATTGAAGATAGAGGTTATCAGCCCCCACTTCATCCATAATTTCAATTGCTTTTTCAGTTCTGGATAAATAAAACCCAGGAATATCATATGTATTAATCGGTTCAATTAATAAACGCAAATTTGCCTTCTTTAATTCAGAAGCAGCAAAGCGTAGATTATCAATAAAGGTCGCACGCACAACATCAGAGTTTGCGCCCTCTGGGGTTTTACCTGCCAAGCAATTTAGTTGCCCAACGCCTAGAGTCTTTGCATATTCAACAGCCTTAGAAACCCCTGATCGAAACTCATCTACTCTTTCAGGGTGACATGCAATGCCACGCTCACCCGCATCCCAATCTCCAGCAGGCAAATTATGGAGGACCAATTGCAATTGATTCTTGTCTAATTGTGCTTTGATTTCCTGAGCAGAAAATGGATATGGAAAAAGGAATTCAACGGCTTTGAATCCTGTTTTACCAGCCAAGTTGAAGCGCTCTAAAAATGGAGCTTCGTTAAAAAGCATAGTTAAGTTAGCGGCAAACTGTGGCATTGGATCCTTTTGAAATACAGATTAAGCAAGAATCTTAACAAAGATGAGAATATTCATCAGAAGCATGAATCAGGTCCTAAATAGCTAATTTTGAAGAAAATTGCGCTAATATTGATAGCAAGATAGTTTACTTATAAGGAACAGAATGAATATTCAATTTATTAAAGCCTCCTTAGGGCTTATAGCTGCAACTACTCTCTCAGCCGCAGCTGTTGCACAAAGTAATGCGAACCCAGCCTCTAGTAAACCTATGGTGATTGATGCTGCAGTAGTCGACAATAGTTATTCCCTTTATGAGGGTGATGTTGTTAAGGTTGACAAGAAAACTCGCACCATCACTTTTAAGAATAAAGAAGGTGAATCTAAATTTGTTGCTGGACCTGAAATTACCAATTTCAATCAAATTAAAAAAGGCGATCATCTCAATGTGACTTATCAACTCGCCGTGGCAATTGAGTTAATTAAGACAAAGAGTGATGGCGTGCGCAGTAAAGTGGAAACCAATACTGTCACAACCTCTAAGGCAAATGAAAAACCAGCTGAAACTATCGCCAATAAGACCACTATCGTAGCCGACATTGTTGAAGTAAACCGCGAGAAAAAACTAGTTTCAGTAAAAGGACCGAGCGGAAAAGTGACCACCGTTACTGTCAAAAACCCAGCCCTATTAGCTGATGTTAACGTGGGTGAGCAGGTAAAGGTAATCTACTACGACGCTATGGCAGCCTCAATAACAGCTCCTAAGAAGTAACTAGATGCAGTTTTTGGTTGTATGCAGTAAGGTTTTTCTTGGTCTAACTTTAACCACCCTGCTTCTGGCCTGCGCTAATACAACAAGGTCAGGAGCAGTTGGTGTTGATCGATCCCAATTCTTAATGGTGCCCGCTTCTCAGGTGGATCGCATATCTGCAGCTAGCTATAGCGAGCAAAACCAAAAGGCTAAAGAGAAAAATATTCTTATCACCTCCGGCCCTGCCTACGATAGGCTAAAGACCATCTCCACACGACTAATTGCTCAAACTGGAGTTTTTCGTGATGATACGCAGCAGTGGAATTGGCAGCTTGTACTTATCAACGCCCCTATACTCAATGCAACATGCGCTCCAGGCGGAAAGATTACTTTTTATACAGGGCTAATTGAGCAATTAAACCTGACTGATGATGAAATTGCAGCCATCATGGGACACGAGATTGCACATGCATTAAGAGAGCATGGACGTGAGCGTCTATCGCAAGCCATGGCTCAAAGCGCTGTGGCTAATATCGCCATGGCTGTTGCTGGGCCTTATGGTTCAGCAGTAAGCGCTGCAAATCAAGCAGCTCAATATGTTCTCGTTTTACCAAATTCACGTCAGAACGAATCTGAAGCAGATGCGATTGGATTAGAACTTGCGGCCAGAGCTGGATATAACCCCAAGGCATCAATTAGCGTATGGCAAAAGATGAATAAAGCCACAGAGGGTAAAGGCACATTTGAGTTCTTATCCACTCACCCATCAGGCGATACTCGAATCGAGCAACTTACAGAACTGATGCCTGCTGTTGAGCCACTGTATTTAGCATCCCAAACTCCCAGAAAGTCTAATACAGCAATTCAAAAAATAAAGCAGCAATAGAAGCCAGTCTTTTAATTACTTCTTGTTTGGCGTATTTGATGATTTCTGAGTTTGAGCATCTTGCTTTGCAGGGGCAACCGGGGAAGGCGCAGCCTTAGGCGCTGGAGTTGCGGCTGGGGCTGGTGAGGCCGGACTTGGTTTAGCAGCCCCCGTAGCCGAAGTGGGCGAACTCCGCTCAAATGGGTTAAAGCCCAAACCAGCCGAATAAGCGGGAATAGACAACAGTAAGCCAGACAGAATTGCTAAAATTTTATGCATCGCGCAATTCTTACATAGACTAGGGAAATTTGCATTAACACTAGCAATTAAAAAAGAAAAAACCTACGAAACAAGGTTTTTTGCTCTTTTTAGTGAGCTACTAGCCTCGCTAAGTAGTTGAAAATTGCTATTGCTTACCCTGCTCATCAATTCAGTTTTATAGCGCTCCCGCTGAAGCCACTCTACAATCCCTACGGCAATCAAGGCAATCAGGATATAAGAACAAAATACAAAACCGTCTTGTGGCGTTGGCGTATCAAAGGAATCAAAGGGTGGAACAAAGAAAAAGAAGGCCAAAGGGATAGAAAGCAGAATTGTTAGAAGACTTGGCAGATAACCATAAAAAAGGGCTATGACAATCGTATTCATAATGAAAAAAGTCATGGGAATGTTGCCCTGCAAAAACCCATGCAAACTAAAGCGTATGCAAAAAGCAACAAACACGCCAAATAAAGCAAAGAAGTAGGCTTCTGGACCGCTTTTTGCCCATCGCTTCGAATTTAATATTTTCATAGGTAATAATGAAGCCTTACAAAATTGGTCCGTTTAAGCACCTGTATGAGCGCTTTACCTAATAACCCAGAACGTTTTGAATCATTCTACCAAGGCAATTCAGGGCATGCAGTAATTTTGCTGCCTGGTTTATGCGGGTCAGCCTTGGAAATGGGGGTAATCCCCCGTCTACTTCAGCAATCCAATTTAACTTATGTAATTCCTAGAATACCAGGCTATTCAGCACATACAGCCTTAACGGATTACCCAGAATGGATTGAGTTTGTCGATCAACTGTGTAGCGAGCTTCAAGAATCACATGAATCTGTATCTATAGTTGGCCTAAGCATGGGCGCCACCCTTGCGTTGTCAGTTGCCAGCAGAAATCAAAAACTTCAAAGCCTCTGCATCCTGTCCCCAGTTTTAATTTTTGACGGCTGGTCGGTGCCCTGGTACCACCCATTTCTCTCTCTGATTTACAAAGTTGGCATAAGAAACTGGCATTACAAGGAGTCAGAGCCATTTGGAGTTAAAAATAAAGAGCTAAGGCGTCATATTCGTAAAGCCGTCCAAGCAAACACTGTAAGCGAACTTGGTGCTGCACATTTGCCAGCTAAGCACCTTTACCAATCCTTGCAATTGATTAAGGACGCCAAAAAATCGTTGAGTGAGGTAAAAAGTGATACTTTAATCATTCATGCAATTGATGATGAAACGGCTTCGCCAAAAAATCCAGACATGATTCTTCGCGCCATCTCCTCAGAAACCAGGCGGGTTATATGGCTTGGTAACTCTTACCACATGATTACTGTAGATAATGAGAGAGAAATCGTTGCTAACGAAGTAATCAACTTCATTAAGCAAGGCTACGAGAAGTCATCTTTAATTCACAACTTAAATGCTAATACCCCCAATCTCATCATAAAGAATAGAGGGGCTAATTAAGGTGTCTTATAAAAATTCTATTCTGCTTATAGGTTTATATTTTATTTCTTATTGCAACCTATCTTTCTGTCAAAATTTTCCTCCTTTCAAGACACAAGGAACCAACTTTCAGGCAATAACGCTCGCCTCCTTTTTAAATGAGCTGAACGAGAAAAATTCAACCATTAAAGTAAAAAGACTTAATTCAGATTCGGCGTCAGCAGTTGCAAAACAGGCTGGAATGCCGCATCTTAGCCCCCTGCTCACCTACTCAAAAGGCAGCATCTATACACAACAGCCTTATGTTGGCTATACAAACCCCTCATCAAATACATTTGGGGCGACAGTAACGGTAGAGGGATGGGGGAAGCGCTCTGCTCGCGAGGCTTACGCACAGGCCGAAGCAAATCGACAGCTTGCAGAAATGGTTAATGAATCGAGATCCGTCGAAACCCAGGCCATCTTTAACTATGTTGATGCGTTGCGCACCAAATTACTTTGGCAAAGCTATCAGGCAGCCATTGATCAACTAAGCTTACTCAATACAACTGATTCCACTAGATATAAGGATGAATTTATTTCATCACAAAAAGTCTTAAGCAATGATTTAAAGTTCTTTTCTTACGGCCTACTGAACTATTTAGGTGAGCCTACCCAGACATTGCCTTTACCTGTTGGAACTTTAAACGTCCCACCAAAATCTCTCGATGTAAACACCTTAATATCTCATGCACAGGAAAAAAGACCGGATATCTCAACAAACAAAGCTTCAATTGAGTCGGCATCTGCAAATCTAGAGTTGGTTCAGGCAAATAGAAATGTAGACTTTATGCCCGGTGTTTACTATACCGAGACACCCCCCTATACCTCCAGTGGAACAGGATATGGATCCCAAAAATCATTCAGCTTTATTTTGACGGTGCCTTTAGGGAATGGCTTTATTGATAACTCGGAGGTCATAGTAGCTTCAAACGCTGTAACTGAGCATGAGGCTAACTTGGCGTCGACAAAAACAAAAATTGTGACCGAAATTAATCAAACCTATTTACAGTATGAATCGGCAAAGGAACGACTAAAAAATGCCAATGCAGCATTTAAGCAAGTTAGCGGTCAAAAAAATAATAGTTTGGCTGGAATTCTGAAATATCGTGATGTGGAATCGGAGCTGATAGAGGCCAGAGCCATTCATGCAAAAACCCTGATACTATTAGAGCGAATTAGCGGCAACTTTGATGTGCCAAGCCTTAACTAAATAACTTTGAAGGCAAATTTGTAATGAGAAATAACCTTTCTAACGCGTTTTTTTCACTATTGCTGCTAATGGTCTCAACCTTTTTTTGCAGTATTAGTCAAGCTACTACAACTGCTCAAACTTTAGCGCAGCAACAAGAAGCCGCAAAAGAGGCGGCAGCCAAAGCCGCTGCTGCTGCAGCCGCAGCTAAGGCAGCCGCAGCTGCTACAACTGCAAAAACTACAGCGACTAATGCTGCAGTTGCTACAACTGTTACGGCCACTAAACCAGTGGTTGTGACTGAAAAAACAGCTTCAACAACATCTGCTGCCAATCCTTTAAAGCCTGTAACCACTCTTGTTAGTAAAGCAACTGCCCCACTGCCAATAGCTAGAGCAGAAAAGTCGGCCAATCAGGCAGCAAGCTCAGGCGGCCCTACAGACTCTAACGGCTACATAACAGGGTCACCCACTTCATCTCAGCAATAATTGCTTTAATCCAATGAAGTAAATAAAAAAGCCTCCAAGTCGGAGGCTTTTTTATTTAGAAATTTGGCGGAACGGACGGCTTAGCCTAGGGGTGTATGGCTATGAGTTCGATTGGATGCTATTAGCTTCACTAAGACACCCTAACCCATTGTCTTTAATAAAGAAATTGTTATCACTTAAGTGATAACTGCCCCTAAAAGGCTTCGAGTCATACATTGGAATCTAAAGCGATTCACCTCATTACAGAGGTGGATTTTGGTAACAAACTTTGGTAACTAATGGAGAAGCAAATGACTATCAAGCTCGACTATCAAACAGTCAAAAACCTCAAGCAACCCGGCCGCTACACAGATGCTCTTGTAAAAGGGTTGCACATCTGGGTAAAACCGAATCTCAATAAGTATTGGATCTTCCGATTTACTCACAATGGGAAACAACACAACACCAGCCTTGGATCCTTCCCTGCGCTGTCTATTGCTGACGCTCGATTAAAGACTCAGCAAGCTCGTGATGAGCTTACCAAGGGCACAAACCCCGTAGCAGCCAAAAGGGCTTCTAAAGCCTTAAAACAGGCTGTAGAAACAGAAAAGGTTCGATTCAAAGACTTTGCTCATTCTTGCATTCAGACTAAACGCGCCGAGTGGACCAACCAAAAGCATGGCGATCAATGGGAGTACACATTAGAAGAGTTTGCCTACCCCATTATCGGGGAGAAATTTCTTGACGAAATAACTATGGAAGACATCTTGGAGATCCTTAATCCAATCTGGACCACCAAAACTGAAACCGCCTCAAGATTACGTGGGCGAATTGAATGGGTGTTGGCCGCAGCTACCACGCGAAAACTGCGCTCTGGTATTAATCCAGCTCAGTGGAAAAATTACCTTCAAACCATTCTGCCAGCGCCTAACAAGATTAAGAAAGTTGAGCACCATAAGGCCCTGCCCTATCGTCAAGTTCCGGCACTTGTTGCCCAACTTCGGGAAATGGACTCCATGGGTGCCCTAGCTCTTGAGTTTCTCATTCTGAACGCCTCACGAACTGGCGAGGTTATTGGAGGCCTACGCAGCGAAATTGATGGTGATGTTTGGACGATACCCGGAAGTCGTATGAAGGCCAAAAAGGAACATCGAGTTCCCCTATGCAAACGATCATTAGAAATACTAGAGATTGCCAAAGCAAAAGACGAAGATAGTAAATACCTCTTCTCTCGTAATGGGAGAATGATTACCAACATGGCAATGCCGATGATGCTGCGTAGAGCAAAAGTAGATGCCACAGTTCATGGTTTTAGATCATCCTTTAGAGACTGGGTTTCGGAGGAAACGAGTCACTCAGCAGAAGTTGCTGAAATGTCGCTGGCCCACACAATTAGAAATACTGTGGAAAGAGCGTACAGAAGAAAAGACTTGCTTGAGAAACGTAGACAGTTATTAAATGATTGGGAACGGTACTGCAATATAGTTAACGAAAATGTAATTGAATTGAAGGCGGCTTAAATATGAGTGAAGCAGAATTAAGAGAGGCTATGGAGGAACATTTGGCTCAGCTAGAGAGTGCCCTTAAAGCCCAAAGGAAGAGGCTTGGAGCAAAGGCCAAGAATGATCCTGATACGCTGAAACTAGAACAACTTGTTGGCGCACTGAAAATCGCCGATACAAAAACAATTTTGAGGGCAGCAGTAGCCGATATACAAGCAAAAAGATTAAATCGAAAACCAAGAAAAGGTCGAGTTTCTCTACAGGACAAAATTGATGAAGCCTATGAAGAATGGATCATCAGAAGCAAAGGGCTTGAATACGATCCTAATTCTCCTATTGAGCTTTATTCCACCGAAAAAGGTCGTCAAAAGAGGATTGATGAACTAAAGCCAATATTGATGAGTGAGAGTAAGGAGTGGCTTGCACAGGAACTTGGGTACGCTGCAACAACTGTGGAAGAACTTAATCAATATGTAGAAGTACAACGCAATGAAATCAGGTTTCTTTCTGAGCAATTTGAATCCTTCTACAGCGGCAGAAAGAAAACAGTTCAAAAACAAAGCAAGGGTAAAGAAAAACGATTCAAGGAAAATAACGATTGCTTAAAAGCGGCATTCAAGAAATTTGAAAAGATCCTAAATCGACCTATTAAATCTGAAGATTTCTCCTTTTATGTAGTTGTCCTTGAGCACTACTTCCCTATTCCACCAGCTCCCGAAATTTCTGACTCTGGAGGAGAGGAATGGGCCATCAAAACCGTTAGAAACTACTTTGAAAAAGCAACTGGACTCTCAGCAAAATTCAGCAAGAGAGAAGTTTCAAGACTAAAGAAGGAACACTTCAGTGATAACCGGTAAAAACACCACGTGAGCAAGAAACTGACATCTGCCAATAACTTAATAGGAGATCAGGCAGATGCAAACAAGTATCAAACTGCTACGCATTAGCGACGTAGCTAACAAAACAACCCTCGCTAAAAGTACCCTCTGGTTAAAAGTCGCCAGGGGTCAATTCCCAAAGCCAATCAAGCTATCCCCTGCTATCAGCGTCTGGAAAGAATCTGATGTGGATGCCTGGATCGATAGTTTTTGCAGTCCAACTTCACTGAAGGAGGCAGCATGAACTTAGATCAGATTCCACAAGAATTCAAAGTCATTGATAACTGGGTATTAGTGCAGTTAAGACCAAAGAAAGATGGTCGATTTGATAAGGTGCCCGTGCGTTTGTCGGCTAGTGGTGTAACTGAGCTGGCCTGGGGCGCACAAAAGAATCGCTCATCTTTTGAAATTGTTAAAGCCCAACTAAATGAAGAGCTTGACCGCGAACCCAGTGAAAGACGTTTTCATGGTGTTGGATTCGTTTTAAACGATACCGACTACTTGTGCGTTGATTTAGATAAGGCGTTCGATGGAGAGGCTTTAAAACCCTTTGCCAAGGATATTCTGACTAGTCTTCACGGCTTCGTTGAAAAATCAGTCAGCGGCACAGGCTTGCATATCTTTGTTAAGCAGAATGGATGGTCTTTAGGCACCAAACGAGGTAAGTTTGGTGATGGATCAGGCATTGATGTCCTATGTGGCGGCTCCTATGTCATGGTTACTGGGGACGCCATTGATGATGCCAGCTACACCATGGGTCTGGATCAAGATTTCTCCATGGTTCATAAGTGGCGCTCTTTGCTTACTGGATCCGAAAGTGAGAGCACATTCATTCACCAGGAGATCCCGTTTGATCACAACCTACCAGTTGCAGGGTGGGATGTAGATCGGATTCGCTCAGAAGTATTACCTAGGCTAAAAGATTTTGAGGATAGGGACAACTGGAGAGACGTTTGCTTTGCCCTACATCATCAAACCCAAGGCAGCGACGAAGGGCTTGAGCTATTCCATGAGTACAGCGCTCGTATTCCGGAAATGTATAACGCCGATGAAGTAGATGCCCTATGGAAAAGCACCACCCTTAATCCCCAGCGATTAAACAAAACTTTTCGCTGGCTATTGCATTTAGTGCGCCAACAGATTACTGAAAATCAAGGGCACATCATGGGAGACCTAGATAACGCTCGGCATTTTAGAGCCATGTTTGAAGGTGAATTTCTGTTTTGTCACTCCAATCGTAAATGGCTCCGCTTTAATGGCAAGCGTTGGGAATGGTGCCAAAAAGATGAGCAGATGGGTGCAGCAAAGTTGGTAGCTGAAAAAATTATGGATAAGGCGGGCGAGCTGTTCAAGCTAGACCCAACAGGGGCTGTTTCCAAAGCTTGGCAGTCTCATGCCAAAACCATCCGTAGTAATGGACGCATTATCGCCATGATTGAGCTTGCAACTAGCGAGCCTGGTATGAGCATTGCCTCCATTAGTGAGCTTGATAGCAAACCCATGCTACTTGGCGTTGCCAATGGTGTCGTTGATCTCAAGCGGATGCAATTACTACCCGCAAATCCTAAGCTACTCATTAGTAGGCAAGTTCATGCGGATTACAACCCTGCTGCAACCTGCCCTCTTTGGCTTAAGTTCCTCGACGAAATATTTCTGGGCGACCAAGATGTCATTCAGTACATCCAAAAAGCTCTGGGCTACTCGTTAACAGGCGATGTTTCTGAGGAGTTGCTTCACTTTTGCTACGGCCATGGAAAGAACGGCAAATCGGTCATGGCGAACGTCATCGTGAAGATCATGGGCGATTACGTTCAAACGGCGAACTTTGACCTATTGGCCATGAAGGACTCTGCTGCCACGAATGATGTTGCTAGATTGGTTGGAGCGCGCATGGTGATGGCTAACGAGACGCGGGAAAACCAACGCTTGGATGATCAAAAACTCAAAGCCCTGGTGTCTACTGAAAGGATCACGGCACGCTTTATGTATGCCGAATATTTTGAGTTTTGGCCACAGTTCAAGATTTGGCTTCGAGGCAACTACAAACCCATCATTACCGACAGTAGCAACGGTGCATGGCGTCGTATGAGGCTAGTTCCATTTGAATACCAAGTTCCAGAAGATAAAACTGACTTTAAGTTAGAGCAAAAACTCCTAGACGAAAAGGAAGGAATCTTGGCTTGGTTGATTGATGGCTGCCAGCTTTGGCAAAAGGAACGTCTAAGTCCTCCAAAACATATTGAAGATGCAAGTCGTGTTTATCAAGAGGAGTCTGACATGCTGGGTGAGTTTTTAGAGGACTGTTGCGAGGTTGGTGCCGGAAAGATGGAGAGTCAAAAGTCGGTTTTTGGAAGCTATCAAGTATGGGCTCGAAGTAATGGCACTCACCCAGCCAGCCAAAAGTCCTTTACACGCCAACTAGGCAGCCGTGGGGTCGATACAAAACGAATAAAGGCGCAAGGTGACACAAAACGCTTTTATGTTGGCCTATCACTAACAGAGGCTGCACAAAAGCGCTGGAAACAGTTTGACTTTGAATAACCAATGACTCTGGCGGTGACGATAGTGACGATTTAATGCCCAATTCCCAAAAGTCTTCTAAGTATTTTTCTCATGAGGCACTTTTAGGAGACAACCTTTATTTCGACACCATCGACACCAACAAATCTCAATTTAATGAAAAGGAATTAACAAAATGGCTGTAACTAAAAAACAAACCCTCGAAGAATTAAAGCAATTGGAGAAGAAGTATGAATCGCTAGTTTGGTACGCAAGAAAGTCACCTGAGCAAATTGCAACCTTCCCTCGACTACAAGATGCCATCGACAGAGTTGAGCAACAGTATCCCAACGAAACAGCAGACCTCAGGTCGGCGCGCACTGGGGACTGGAGTCATGGCTTCAATAGCGGAATGTTGGCAGCAACAAGGCTTGCTCAGGAGCTCATGAAATTTGAACCAGAGGTGGCTTATGTCAATTTCCCAGATTTGATGACTTAGGCTACGCGCGCGCGAAGGGTTAGGAACGGTTTTTAGCTGATTTTTGACCCTCTGCGCCACTTATTAACAAACAGGCACAGCGCTAGCCCAGCAATGTTCTCAAAAATACATCGGACTTGTACTGTAAATATTTAAAAAAAATTAGAGGTAGAAAAAAATGACTCAGAAACGAAGCAAAAAACGCAATAAATTGACCACAAATGTTGAATTAACTCGTTTGGCATACGACTTTCACTTACTTGGAAATCGATTAAGAACCACTATTTCGGAAATTAACATTACCGCGGCTTATAGAGTCCAAATAGCCAGGCACGTTCAGTGGATGCTTAATCAAGCAAAGTCATTGGGATCAGAATTGAACGCCCCTCAACCAAAAGCATTTCTTACCAAGGAATCAACGGAAAGAATTGCCGAACATTTAGGGTTGTTTGACTGAGTTGGATGGGCTTGACACCTTAGGTACCATTATGGGTGTCATGCCTAATCGGTCAAATTGGGTGTATCGGTTTTAAAAGACCCCCGGGGTACATGCATAGCTTAAATGCTTCCTAAAGTTACCATGGATACGGAACGCTTCAATCCTATCCATTGGTAATTTCTTTGGTAACTCTCAAGCTATATACCTGGAAGGCCTACGGCGTGGAGCCTGATAGCGGAGATTTTCTCCGCAATAAATTATGAAGGCAATCCCTTCTCGTCGAAGACACCTTCAAACAACGCAGAGCTCAGGTAGCGCTCAGCAGCATCTGGCAGCACAACTACGATTGTCTTGCCGGCATACTCTGGCTTTTTAGCCAAACGTACAGCAACGGCAGCAGCGGCACCACAAGAGATGCCCACCAAAATACCCTCTTCTTTGGCAATGCGACGAGCAAATTCGATGGCTTCTTCGTTGCTAACTTGCTCAACTTTGTCTACTACTGATAAATCGAGGTTATCTGGAATAAAGCCAGCGCCAATACCCTGAATCTTATGCGGAGCTGGTTTGATTTCCTCACCATTGAGTTTCTGAGTAATCACCGGACTTGTAGTTGGCTCCACTGCGACGACTTCAATATTCTTTTTCTTCTCGTTTTTGATATAACGACCTACCCCTGAAATTGTGCCGCCCGTACCAACACCAGCTACAAATACATCGATCTTGCCGTCGGTATCTTCCCAGATTTCTGGGCCGGTAGTTTTTTCATGAATGGCTGGATTGGATGGATTACTAAATTGTTGGAGCAACACGTATTTAGAATCAGAATCTGCAATTTCTTTTGCCTTGGCAACTGCCCCATTCATTCCCTTCGGACCCTCAGTCAAAACAATCTTGGCTCCTAAAGCAGTCAACAACTTACGACGCTCGAGACTCATTGTTTCTGGCATTGTCAGCGTCAATGGAATGCCGCGTGCAGCAGCCACAAAAGCTAATGCAATACCTGTATTACCGCTAGTTGGCTCGACGATTTCTTTGCCAGGCCCCAAAAGGCCTTTTTCTTGGGCATCATTGATCATAGCTACGCCAATACGACATTTAACTGAATAAGCCGGATTACGACCTTCAATTTTGGCAAGCACAGTTGCTTTAGCGCCATCAGTAACACGATTAAGGCGAACTAAAGGTGTGCGACCAATCGTTTGTGAGTTATCAGTAAAGTAAGTCATGAGTATTCCTAATTAAAATTCTAATAACGGTTGCGCGGCAACTTATATAGGGCCGAAATTAATGCATCTACCTCTTGGCAGGTATTGTAAAACGCTAACGATGGACGTACAGTGGTTTCTACCCCCATACGTCGCAAGATGGGCTGAGCACAATGATGGCCTGAGCGTACGGCAATCCCTTCCTTATTTAATGCGGCGCCAATATCTTCCGTTTTAATACCAGGAATCACAAAGGATAAAACGCTCGCTTTTTCTTTTGCCGTACCAATTAATCTCACTCCCGGCACATCCTTTAAAAGACGCGTTGCATAAAGCAATAGCTGATGCTCGTATTGTTCAATGAGATCAATACCAATTGAGCTCACATAATCTAATGCCGCACCAAGCCCAACCGCGTCCGCAATATTCCCAGTTCCAGCCTCAAATCGCCCTGGCGCATCATGAAATTGCGTATGCTCAAAAGTAACGTCTTTAATCATATTGCCACCGCCCTGCCACGGCTGAGTTGCATTAAGGAGATCCTCCTTCCCATACAAGACACCAACACCAGTTGGGCCAAAGATCTTGTGACCAGAAAATACAAACCAATCGGGGTTCAAATCTTGCAAATCCACTTTCATATGGGATATAGACTGAGCCCCATCCAATAAAACCTTAACACCAGCAGCACGAGCGATCTCAATAACTTTTTTAGCCGGTGTTATCGTACCCAAGGCATTAGAGACGTGCGTAAAACTGACAAGCTTTGTGCGACTATTAAATAACTTTTGATATTCATCCAAAAGTAACTGGCCATCATCATCTACAGGAATGATGCGAATTCTCAAGCCCTTTTCTTTAGCAAGTAATTGCCATGGAACGATATTGGCATGATGCTCTAAGTTGCTTAGAATAATCTCATCGCCTTCTTTAAGATTTTGTCGCCCCCAGCTTTGAGAGACTAAATTAATTGCCTCTGTAGTACCCCTAACAAATACAATTTCATTTACTGACCTTGCATTTAGAAAGGCGCGTACTTTCTCTCGAGCACCCTCATAAGCATCCGTAGCCCTTGCAGCTAATTCATGGGCAGCACGATGAATATTCGAATTTTCATGCTCATAAAAATAGCTAATACGATCAATCACAGACTTTGGCTTTTGTGTGGTTGCGGCATTATCAAACCAAATTAGTTGGCGACCATTTACCCGCTCAGAGAGTATTGGAAAATCTTTGCGGACTAACAAAGGATCAAGGCTTGTCTGCTGAATTTTGGATACGGGAATGTGATCGGGAAATGTATGATTTATTAATTGATCATGACTAGGATTAGTCAGCCCATATAGAAGGGTACTTGGTATAAATTGCTCAGTACCAAAACTACGCCCCAAAGATAATGAGCTTGGATTCTTAGCAAGCGCATCATGGCCGGCTTGCTGCTGCAAGCCACCCAAAGCTAGCCGGGCTAGATCCGACAGATCCAATCCCGTTGCTGGTTGCAAAGAATAGCTAGCCAGTCCACTTGGTAAATTATCGCGGGGATCACCAAACTGATTCGTCGGCCCTTGATAATCCGAGTAATTTTGATTTGCCAACTCTGCCAAAATCTTAGGGTCAAGTAACCCTACCTGCGCGGGATTACTTGTACTCATGATATTTGCCAATCTCAACGCCATCTAATACTGCAAGCGCATCATCAGTTAACACCGCCAAAGAGCAGTACAGAGAA
Source organism: Polynucleobacter tropicus (assembly GCF_013307225.1). Lineage (NCBI taxonomy): Bacteria > Pseudomonadati > Pseudomonadota > Betaproteobacteria > Burkholderiales > Burkholderiaceae > Polynucleobacter > Polynucleobacter tropicus. Next base: position 1,014,333 of record NZ_CP028942.1, read on the forward strand.
ACCAAATAAGAAGCAATTGCCTTGTTATTAATTCCCATAAAGCGCACAGATAGACCTGGACTTTGCTCCCCTGGCAAATTAGGCTGATACAAGCCAACTACACCCTGCTTCTTCTCGCCAGAGCGAATTAATAAGATTGAAGACTTCCCATCTTGAATCTTTACCTTGTCAGATGGAATTAATGGAACCCCGCGCCAAGTAAGGAACTGGCTGCCAAATAATCCAGTAGTTGGAGGAGGCACACCACGACGCGTACATTCACGACCAAAAGCCGCAATCGTCTTAGGATGAGCCAAAAAGAATCCAGGCTCTTTCCAGACTTTGGTCAACAACTCATCCAGATCGTCAGGGGTAGGTGCGCCAGTGCGCGTTTTAATGCGCTGTTCTGGCGCTACATTTGCCAACAACCCATATTCAGCATTATTAATTAACTCACCCTCTTGACGCTCTTTGACCGTTTCAATAGTCAAACGCAATTGTTCGCTAATTTGGTTATAAGGACTGCTATATAAATCGGAAATACGAGTATGAACGTCTAATACGGTATTCACAGCACTAAGAAAGTATTCGCGCGGATTAGAGTCATAGTCAACAAAAGTCTGAGGTAAAACGCGCTCATCGCCACGTCCAGAACAATCCGTTAATACATCGGATGCATTTTTGACTTTATTCAGGCGATAAATGCCCGCTTCAACAGGAACCCAGCCAAGCAATTGCGTCAACCAACGAGGAGAAATCGTGGCTAACTGTGGAATGGTTTTGGTGGCGTTTGCTAATTGCCGCGCTGCTACATCACCTAATGCTGTTGGACTTTGAATTACTTCTGCCATGACTACTCCTTCAATGGTTAATAAAAAACATATTGACAATTAATGTCCCAGGGATTGGGCTTGAGAAATATTGCTATCGGGAGGAACGTTTTTAGTGAGCCAAACATTGCCGCCTATCGTGGATCGAGCGCCAATTGTGATGCGCCCAAGAACCGTGGCCCCCGCATAAATCACGACGTCATCTTCCAAAATTGGATGTCGATCTGCACCCTTAATGAGGTTGCCATCACCATCCTCCGGAAATCGTTTTGCCCCTAAAGTGACAGCTTGGTATAAACGAATGTTCTTTCCTAATATTGCCGTTTGACCAATCACTACGCCCGTACCATGGTCGATAAAAAATCCTTCACCAATCATTGCACCAGGATGAATATCAACACCAGTGCGAGAATGTGCTATCTCAGAAATAAATCGTGCCAATAGCGGCGCGCCCAGCTGATACAAGGAGTGAGCAATTCGATAATGGATGGCCGCACTCACGCCCGGATAACACAAAAGAATTTCAGAGACGCTAGTAGCGGCGGGATCGCCACTCATAGCTGCGCGTATATCGCTCACAATTAGTGCGCGAATAGCAGGAAGCTCACTTGCAAATCGAGCCGTTAATGATTCTGATAATTCATTAAATGTCACTTCTCTTGTAAGGTCATTACCCGCAGAAAAATAAAGACCTCGCCGAATCTGCTCAGTCAACGAATTTAGAGCAACACTTAAAACGTTACCAACAAAGTAATCAATGCTTTCATCGGTTAAATCAGCGCGGCCATAATGAGTTGGAAATAACGCAGCAAATAAGCCCTCCAAGATTGCCTCTATAGACTGGCGATCAGGCAATTCCCTCACCTTTCCAAGATGCCGTATTTTGTGAGTTTTCTCTCTAGATTCACGCAGGGATTGCACCACTCCAGGCAAGTTATAGGTAAATTCAGCTTCTAGCATTATTAAGGCCACTCAAATTAGTATTGAGCCACTCTAGAGCCAAATATCTGGCATTAAAACCAATAAAAATTGATAAGCTATGCTTCATAAGAATATGAATTTTTCTTATTTTGATAATCCGCAACTATCAAATAAAGTTCGTGCATGACCAGCACTCAGGCCTTAACCACCCTCATCATTCCTGGATTTCAGGGTAGCGAATCAGCGCACTGGCAGAGCTGGTTTCAATCAAAGATTGAAAATACCCATCGCGTTCATCAAAACTGGGATGAACCGATTCTTGCTCATTGGGCAGAAAACATCAGGAATGCAATTGATAAATGCAACGGCAAGGTCTGGATTGTTGCTCACAGCTTTGGATGTTTAGCAGCAATTCTTGCGGGAATTGACCGCTATCAAAATATCGCGGGCGCCATGTTGGTGGCCCCAGCAGATCCAGAGAGGTTCACACTTGGCGGCATTAAGGAAGAGTCTGAGCTAACTGGATCTGAGAGTATTCGATCATTAATCCCTACTCACCGACTGCCATTTCCAACCCTTGTAATCGCCAGCGATAATGATCCCTGGATGCAAGCTAGCAAAGTTCAGCTCTGGAGCAACATATGGCACTCGGAATTTATCAATCTTCCTTCTGCAGGCCACATCAACACAGCATCAGGATTTGGCCCATGGCATGCTGGCTTAACGTTATTTGAGAATTTTCAACTTACGCAATCAAAGCTAGCCGCTAAGCCACTTAGTCCAATGAAGAAAAGACGTTTGTCAGGTAAAACTGGTCAAATTGCAAAGCTTCGGTTTGAGACCAGAAAGTATTTGGGCATCTTTTAAGTCCTAAATTCATTTTTTCACTAAGCAATCCATTTTTTCTTGTTTCACAAAATTGAATTTGGGTCATAAATTCTTTTCATTGACAGAAAGGAATTAACATGAAATTGGCAAATATATCTAAAACCCTTGTCGGACTGGCGCTGGGTACGGGATTAATTACAGGCGCTTTTGCACAGCAAAGCATTCTCAATGTGTCATATGATCCAACCCGCGAGCTTTACCAAGACTATGACAAGGTGTTTTCTAGTGACTGGAAAAAATCCACGGGACAAGAAATATCAATCAAGCAATCGCATGGCGGCTCCGGAAAACAGGCAAGAGCCGTGCTAGATGGCTTAGATGCTGATGTGGTTACGCTTGCACTTGCTTATGACATCGATATCTTGGCCGAAAAGGGTTTGGTTGCTAAGGATTGGCAGAAAAAATTTAAAGACAATTCCTCGCCATATACCTCCACCATTGTCTTTTTGGTGCGTAAGGGTAACCCCAAGGGCATTAAGGACTGGAACGACCTAGTTAAACCTGGTGTCGAGGTAATTACACCAAATCCTAAGACATCTGGCGGCGCACGCTGGAACTATCTGGCGGCATGGGCTTATGCACTAAAACAACCAGGTGGTAATGATGCGAAGGCTAAGGAGTTTGTTAAAAACCTATACCGCAACGTTAAAGTTCTAGATTCTGGCGCACGCGGATCAACCACGACCTTCACCGAACGTGGCATTGGCGACGTATTGATCGCCTGGGAAAATGAGGCCTATCTTGCTGTGAAAGAGTTGGGGCCTGAAAAGTTTGAAATTGTGACCCCATCAATCTCTATCTTGGCAGAGCCGCCAGTAGCTGTCGTTGATAAGGTTGTCGATAAAAAAGGAACCCGTAAGGTGGCTACAGCCTACTTGCAAAACCTATACACACCAGAGGGTCAGGAAATTGCCGCTCAGAACTACTACCGACCTAGAGATCCCAAGATCGCGGCTAAGTATTCAAACCAATTTGCAAAAGTGAAATTGGTCACAATCGATCAAGTCTTTGGCGGCTGGCAAAAAGCCCAAAAGATCCACTTTAATGATGGCGGAGTGTTTGATGAAATTGTCACCAAGTAAACCGCTATAGGAACCCATTAAAGCCCAGATCTTCTGGGCTTTTTCACATCTGCTCTACTCATATTCATTTTTCATATAAGCAAATAAGGTTTTCTTGTTTCCTTTTTTTAAAGGGTATCCCTAGACTCTATAGATGTTTAGCGCAAAGAAAACTTCAATCTTCCCTGGGTTTGGCCTGTCCCTTGGATACACCATTGTGTATCTATCACTAATCGTCTTAATTCCCCTGTCGGCCGTCATCATCAAATCGACCAGTATGACATTGCCGGCTTTCTTTGATGCGGTTACCGCTCCACGAGTGCTTGCATCATACCGACTAAGCTTTGGAATGGCGCTCTTAGCCGGTCTAATTAACACCTTCTTTGGGCTACTACTTGCTTGGTCACTTGTACGCTATACATTTATAGGCAAGAACCTCATCGATGCATTAATAGATTTACCATTCGCATTACCGACTGCGGTAACTGGGATTGCCTTGGCAGCCCTTTATTCAAAAAATGGTTGGATTGGTAGCAGTATTGAACCTCTTGGCATCAAGATCGCATTTACACCATGGGGTGTATTGATAGCGCTGATCTTTATAGGCCTACCTTTTGTTGTTCGCACGGTTCAACCCATTCTCGAGGAAATTGAATTAGAGCTAGAAGAGGCAGCTGCAAGCCTAGGGGCTAGTCGCTGGCAAACATTTAAACGAGTTGTTTTCCCCATATTAACTCCCGCCCTACTCACAGGATTTGCGTTGGCATTCGCAAGAGCGGTAGGTGAATACGGCTCAGTCATCTTCATCGCGGGAAATATCCCCATGGTTTCTGAAATTACTCCGTTAATGATTATTACCAAACTAGAACAGTATGACTATGCGGGCGCTACTGCTATCGCATCCGTAATGCTATTAATCTCACTGTTACTACTATTTGCCATTAATGGACTGCAATCCTGGACCGCTAAGCGCACTGGGAGATCCCGTTAATGAGCTCAATCACGCGCTTTGAACTTAGCTCAGCCACTAAAGATTCATGGCTTGTTAAAACCATTGTTTTATCTCTATCACTGAGCTTTTTTGGGATTTTTTTGTTGCTCCCATTAATTTCTGTTTTCACTGAAGCCCTTCACAAAGGCTTGCTCTTTTATATTCAGGCAATTAGCGAACCTGATACATGGTCTGCAATTAAGCTAACCCTTTTAGCTGCCGGCATAGCTGTACCTTTAAATTTAATTTTTGGAGTTGCCGCCTCCTGGGCAATTGCCAAGTTTGATTTTCGAGGAAAACACGTTCTCATCACGCTTATTGACCTACCTTTTTCAGTATCACCCGTCATTGCCGGTCTTATTTTCGTCCTGGTATTTGGCGCACAAGGGTGGCTTGGAAATTGGCTTTCAGGCCAAAATATCAAAATTATCTTTGCAGTCCCCGGCATTGTTCTTGCGACCATTTTTGTGACATTCCCATTCGTAGCCAGAGAGCTAATCCCACTAATGGAATCTCAGGGCCGCGAAGAAGAAGAGGCAGCTACTGTGCTTGGTGCTAGCGGCTGGCAGACATTCTGGCATGTCACCCTTCCGAATATTAAATGGGGACTCTTATATGGGGTCATCTTGTGTAATGCCCGCGCCATGGGTGAGTTTGGCGCCGTGTCTGTGGTTTCCGGCCACATTCGCGGGTATACGAACACAATCCCCCTGCAAGTAGAAATTCTCTACAACGAATACAACTATGTAGCCGCATTCGCAGTCGCCTCATTATTGGCCTTGTTGGCGTTGTTGACCTTGGCCGCCAAAACATATATTGAATGGCGACTGAAATCTGAAACTAATGCAGCACCTGCAATTGAAGGACCTTTATGAGCATTGAAGTAAAAAATATTAATAAGTCATTTGGCAATTTTGTTGCCCTCAATAATGTTTCTTTAGATTTTCCATCCGGTGAACTTGTTGCTTTATTGGGGCCTTCTGGCTGCGGCAAAACAACTCTATTAAGAATTATTGCAGGCCTAGAAACATCTGATAGTGGCAATATTATTCTTGATGGCGTAGATACCGCCACAACTTCAGTCAGAGATCGTCAGGTTGGCTTTGTATTTCAACACTATGCCCTCTTTAAGCACATGACCGTATTTGACAACGTTGCATTTGGTTTGCAAGTTAAGAATCGAAAAGAGCGCCCTAGCAAAGAAGAGATAGCCCATAAAGTACATGAATTGTTAAATCTCGTTCAGCTTGATTGGCTACATGATCGTTTTCCTGCCCAGCTATCTGGAGGACAAAGACAACGTATTGCGCTGGCAAGAGCCCTTGCTGTAGAGCCAAAAGTGCTTTTACTGGATGAGCCCTTTGGCGCTCTTGATGCTAAAGTTCGCAAAGAATTACGTCGTTGGCTACGCAAGCTTCATGATGAGCTCAACATTACCTCAATTTTTGTCACCCATGATCAAGAAGAGGCCTTAGAGGTAGCAGACAGGGTTGTTCTAATGAATCAAGGCAATATTGAACAAATAGGTGCACCAGATGAGGTGTATGCACATCCAGCAACTCCTTTTGTTTATGGCTTTCTTGGAAATGTAAACCTTTTTCACGGTCGTGTTGAAGGCGACAATATCCATGTGGGAAAGAATCGCTTACAACACGATCAAACGAATACCATTTCAGATGGAGCTTCGGTAATAGCCTTTGCAAGACCTCATGAACTTGAAATTACCGAAGAAATTGAAAATGGTACTGGTGTCTTGGCCACAATCGATCGCATTCTTTCGTTTGGACTAAATGCCAAGGTTGAATTAACCGCTTCAAATTCGCCAGATTCAAAAGAAACGCCTCAGTTCTATGAAGTAGAAATCCCACGCACAGAACTCGATAAGCGAGGCTTTACTGAAGGGCAGCGTGTTCGCATTATTCCATCACAATTACGTATCTTCGAAAAAAGTTAACCATCACTTAATCTAAATTATGAATTTCCAACAACTGCGGATCATTCGCGAAACTGTACGAAAAAACTTTAACCTCACAGAAGTTGCGAATGCGCTTTTTACCTCTCAATCTGGTGTCAGCAAGCACATTCTTGACTTGGAAGATGAGTTAGGAGTCGAGCTCTTTGTTAGAAAAGGCCGGAGACTCTTGGGCCTTACTGAACCAGGAAAAGAGCTGCTAGCCATGGCTGAACGTATCTTGCTTGAAACCAAGAACATCAAGCAGCTTGGTAAGCAGTTTAGCTCGAGCGATAAAGGGCAACTAACCATTGCAACAACCCATACACAAGCTAGGTATGCTCTACCGCATGTAGTAAGTGCATTTAAGAAGAAATATCCTAATGTACACCTTGCCCTCCATCAAGGGAGCCCAACAGAAATCGTTCAAATGCTCATTGAGGGTAAAGCCGATTTCGGAATTGCTACTGAATCTTTGGACGCGGTGCCGGATCTGGTTACCTTTCCATATTACAGCTGGCATCACGCATTAGTCGCACCTAATGAGCACCCCCTCACAAAAAGCAAAAGAGTTTCTCTTGGCGACCTTGAGGAATACCCATTAGTCACCTATCACGAAGGCTTTACAGGCCGACAATCCATTGATGATGCATTTACCAAATCCGGCATATCTCCAGACATAGTAATGTCCGCGTTAGATGCCGACGTAATTAAAACTTATGTTGAGCTTGGCCTAGGAGTTGGGATTATTGCTTCAATGGCCTACCAGCCAGAGCGGGACACAAACCTGACCCTTCTTGATAGCGAGCACCTCTTTTCAACGAACACAACCAAAATTGCCATTCGTAAGGGGTATTTCTTGAGGGGCTTTGCCTATGACTTTATTGAATTATGCTCGCCAAAGCTGACTAAAAGTCATATACAAGAGTCATTAAATCCAAATATTGACGCGGATATTGATTAGTAAGGCGGTTGATCTACTAAGGCACCTCCTTCAAGATAGGAGACATGCCTATAGACCAACAATAATGCTGCAAGTACGCTCAAGGCCAATTCAGCAATTAATAGATAACCAATGGTTGCCGATTCGTGAAATAGATACCCAAAAATATCCTTTCTGGCAAAAAAATGAGTTGCCAAGGCTATTAACGATGCGCCCAGAATAAGTGAGATAACTGCCTCAATCGACGCTAGATTCCCTTTTAATAAACTCATAAATCCTCCATTTCGCAATAAGTAAATGCTAGGCCTTGCTCGGGACTATGAGAACCAAGAATTTCAGATAAGCAATTTCACTTTAATGGAATGGGGTAACAAAAAACCACCCGAAGGTGGTTTTTTGGTAACGCTTTTGGTAACAAGGGTGTTGTTTAACAGCAAACCCTTGTAATACCTATTGACTTGGCGGAACGGACGGGACTCGAACCCGCGACCCTCTGCGTGACAGGCAGATATTCTAACCAACTGAACTACCGCTCCAAATAACTTCAACACTACAACTGCAATAGCCAAAAAAGTTTGGCGTCCCCAGGGGGATTCGAACCCCCGTACTCACCGTGAAAGGGTGATGTCCTAGGCCTCTAGACGATGGGGACCAAGACTACTTTGTACGTCTTCTATTTTGAAATCTTGGTGGAGATAAGCGGGATCGAACCGCTGACCTCTTGCATGCCATGCAAGCGCTCTCCCAGCTGAGCTATACCCCCGAAATCTCGCAATAAAACTACAAGACAATCAAAACAATCCAAGATTTTAGCCTATTTTTGTGCAACTGCGCAAATTACAGGCTAGGCCAGTCTGGAAAGCCGATTTATCACCTCATCCTTACCCAATACAACCAATACAGCATCAATGGCTGGGGTTTGGGTGGTGGCAAATAATCCATAGCGAACAGGCATAGCAAGCGCAGGCATTTTTAATTGATGCTTAGCTAAAACTTGTTTAAATGCTGCGCTATAAGACTCCTTATTTGGCTCAGCAGCTTTAATTGCCTCAATCAAATCTTTTAAAGCAGGAACGACCGCTTCAGGAATATTTGCAGCGATTTGCTCCGCAGTGAGTTGTGGCGCAGGTAGATAAAAAAGTCTTGAGCCCTCGGCAATTTCAATTAAGGTATTTGCCCTGTCTTTTAATAATCCAACCACTTGAACAAAATCTGGTCCGTGTTCAGTATCAATTCCTAATTCATGAGCGAATGGTTTAGTTGCTTCCGCTAACTTAGCTGCATCTGCATTTTGAATATATTGGTGATTTAACCAAAGCAATTTTTCTGGATTGTGTTGAGCCGGAGAACGTCCGAGACTCTCTAAATCAAACCAATTTACAAATTGCTCTTTTGTAAAGACCTCAGCATCTCCATGAGACCAACCTAATCTAGCAAGGTAATTCAAGATGGCTTCCGGCAAATACCCTGCCTTTTGATAGTCTCGAACGCTCATTGCACCATTGCGTTTGCTCATCTTTTCGCCGGCATCATTTAGTACTGTTGGCAAATGCGCATAGATTGGGGGTGTACCGCCTAAAGCCTTCATGATGTTGATTTGCCTAGGGGTATTGTTCACATGATCGTCACCTCTGATCACATGAGTGATCTTCATATCGAGATCATCAACCACGACGCAAAAGTTATAGGTAGGCGTTCCATCAGGTCTTGCGATGATGAGATCATCTAATTCGTCATTTGAGATTTCAATCTGACCTTTAACAGCGTCATTCCAGATAACCGATCCGCCAATGGGATTTTTAAAGCGAATTACCGGCAACACACCCTCAGGTATTGGCGGTAAAGTTTTACCTGATTCAGGTCTCCATAAGCCGTTATAGCGTGGCTTTTCTTTATTTGCCATTTGCTGATCGCGAAGATGATTTAATTCCCCTTCACTCATATAGCAGGGATAAGCTAAACCAGCATCCAGCATTTGCTTGATTACTTCTCGATACCGATCAATGCGCTGCATTTGGTAAATAGGACCCTCATCGATATCCATACCAAGCCATGCCATTCCCTCAATAATTACATCAACAGCCTCTTGAGTAGATCGCTCTAGGTCGGTGTCTTCGATGCGCAGAATGAAATCGCCCTTATTGTGACGAGCAAATGCCCACGGATATAGCGCGCTGCGCAAGTTTCCCAAATGTATAAAGCCCGTGGGACTAGGGGCAAAGCGTGTACGAATATGCATAGACTCTATTATCTCAGGTCGGCCAAATGGGCAGTATTTTCAAAAAAAGTGGATACTTTCACCCATGAATGAGTTACTTGTATTTATTTGTGATGGCGCACCCGTTCGCGGTGAAATAGTTTCCATAGGCTCAGCCTGGCAGGCTGTTTTGGAGCGTCGCAATGACCCTCCAGCGGTCCGGAAAATACTTGGCGACTTTGTTGGCGCCGCCACTCTGCTTAGCGCCAGCCTTAAATTTGATGGCACTTTAATTATTCAGGCCCAAAGCAAAGGCCCTATTCAGCTTTTAGTGGTTGAGTGCAAGTCTGATCTCAGTATGCGTGCAACTGTTAAGCTTTCAGTTGAGTCTTCAGAAATTGACGATAAAGCCACCCTAGGCGAATTATTAGACGCCAGCAATACCGGAAGATTAGTCATCACCCTCGACCCTGCAGATCGAGAACCTGGACAAGCGCCTTATCAAGGAATTGTTGCCCTTCAAGAATATTTCGGCGATGAGCTTAGACCAGTTGCAAACGCTGCTGAGGCGATAGCTTTGTATATGCAGAATTCTGAGCAGTTGGATACACGTATCTGGCTAAGTTCGGACGATAAAAGTGTTGGCGGCCTGCTTTTGCAACGACTACCTGACTCTGGAGGCCATGCGCACCTTGACCCGCAGGTTGCTGCGGAAGGCTGGTCTCGCATTCAGACGCTTGGCGAGACCATTACTAACGAAGAATTGCTGACGCTACCCCCACAAACAACCTTGAGAAGGCTTTTCCTGGAAGAGTCTATGGAATATGGGGTGCGGAGCTTCCCAGTGCGCTCTATTCGTTTTTCCTGTACTTGCTCACGCAATAAAGTGGCTGATGTACTTAGAATGCTTGGGGAAGAGGAAGTTCAGGGCATCCTGGAAGAACTTGGATCCGTTGAAACGATTTGTGATTTTTGTGCAAAACCATACCGCTTTGATGCAGTTGATTGCCTGCAAGTCTTTAAAACTGATTTATTAAGCGATGCTACAAGACCCCCGTCGAAGGGTCATTAAGTCAGCTAAGTAGCTTAATTCAGGTTACTGCTTTGTAGCGGGTGCAGAGCTTGATTTATCTGCTGGTAAGATTTGCACAAAGAACTCACCTTCTTTGATGAGGCCATGCTCTACACGCGCACGCTCTTCAATCGCGCGAGTTCCATCTTTTAAGTCTTTTACATCACCAGAGAGCTTGGCATTGCGAAGAGCCAAGAGGCTGTTTTTAGCCTCTTGTAGCTCTACTTGCTTCTCCATTTCATGCACCTTTAGCCACCCACCCTTACCCAGCCATAGCGGGAACTGGATTGCGATAAGCAATACCAGCATGGAGTAGATGACAATGCGCATAAATAACTAATGTATTAACGGCTCAGGTTATAAAAAACCGACTTACCTGGATAGGTCGCCACATCACCTAAATCTTCTTCAATACGGAGCAATTGATTGTATTTGGCGATACGATCAGAACGAGACAGAGAACCAGTCTTAATTTGACCAGCATTTGTACCAACTGCAATATCTGCAATCGTGCTGTCTTCAGTTTCGCCCGAGCGATGTGAAATCACAGCAGTGTAGTTCGCACGTTTTGCCATTTCAATTGCTGCAAAAGTCTCGGTTAATGTGCCGATCTGATTGATTTTGATCAAAATCGAATTAGCAATACCCTTCTCAATACCTTCTTTCAAGATACGCGTATTGGTAACAAAAAGATCGTCACCAACCAACTGAATCTTCTTACCAAGCTTCTTTGTAATGTCAGCCCAACCATCCCAGTCGCTTTCATGCATGCCATCTTCAATGGATACGATTGGGAACTGATCAGCCAAATTGCCGAGATAGTCTGAAAACTCACCAGAGCTCAGTTGTAAGCCTTCGCCAGACAAATGATATTTGCCATCTTTATAAAACTCACTTGCTGCGCAATCTAGAGCCAACAACACATCCTCACCTGCTTGATATCCGGCGCCTTCAATGGCTTTCATAATCGTTTGCAGGCACTCATGATTGCTCTTGAAGTTTGGTGCAAAGCCGCCCTCATCACCAACAGTTGTTGGCATACCTTGTGAGCCGATAATCTTTTTGAGCTCATGGAAAATCTCAGCGCCACAACGAAGAGCATCGCGGAAGCTTTCTGCGCCTACCGGCATCACCATAAATTCTTGGATATCTAAACTGTTATTGGCGTGAGCGCCACCATTCACAATATTCATCATTGGAACTGGTAATTGCATGCCGCCAGAGCCGCCAAAATAACGATATAAAGGTAATCCAGCTTCTTCTGCTGCCGCTCTTGCTACCGCCATGGATACTGCCAATGTTGCATTCGCACCTAAGCGTGCCTTATTGTGAGTGCCATCTAAGTCAATCAGAGTCTTATCTAAAAAAGCCTGCTCGCTCGCATCCAAACCAAGGATAGTTTCAGCGATTTCGACATTGATGTTTTGAACTGCTTTTAGCACTCCCTTGCCCAGGTAGCGAGATTTGTCGCCATCACGTAATTCAATTGCTTCGCGTGATCCAGTAGATGCACCAGATGGCACTGCTGCACGACCCATTACACCCGACTCAAGCAAAACATCACACTCTACTGTTGGGTTGCCGCGTGAATCCAGAACTTCTCTACCGATGATGTCAACAATGGCGCTCATGCACCTTCTCCTTAAAACAATATGAAATTGGGTATCTAATTAACTTAATTACTTAAAGTTACTTAAAGCTATCTTCTAAAAAAGCATTACTTGATTTCACAACGTTATCAATTGCAAGCAAAGACTCAAGTAATTCTTTCATGCGATTAAGCGGTACAGCATTAGGTCCGTCTGATAGCGCTTTAGCAGGATCTGGATGTGTTTCCATAAACAATCCACTAACGCCAACAGCAACGGCTGCACGCGCCAATACAGGAACAAATTCTCGCTGACCACCGCTGGAACTTCCTTGACCTCCAGGAAGCTGGACAGAATGAGTGGCATCAAAGACTACAGGCGCCTTAGACTCTCGCAATATCGCAAGACTGCGCATATCTGAGACAAGATTGTTGTAGCCAAAAGATGCACCACGCTCGCAAACCATAAATTGATCGGGAAGATTTTTCTCGGCTGCAGCAACCCTTGCCTTCTCGATCACATTGAGCATTTCTTGTGGAGAAAGAAATTGGCCTTTTTTAAAGTTAACCGGCTTACCACTCTGAGCGCAGGCGCGAATAAAGTCTGTTTGCCTACAAAGAAATGCAGGGGTTTGCAAAACATCTACAACCTGGGCGGCTGGTGCAATCTCTGCAATGTCATGAACATCAGTTAAAACAGGAACACCAATCTGCTTTTTAACTTTAGCTAGAATCTCCAGGCCCTTATCCATCCCCAAACCACGATATGAATTGCCCGATGATCTATTGGCTTTATCAAAAGATGATTTATAAATAAAAGGAATGTTGAGTGAGGATGTAATTTCCTTTAACTGCCCTGCTACATCAATAGCTGACTGCTCTGACTCGATAACGCATGTACCAGCAATCAGAAAAAAACGTTGGTCTAAACCAATGTTGTAGCCACAAAGCTTGAAGGCGTTCATTTTAGGCAACCTGTTTCAGCGCAGCATCTTGATGGACAAGTGCGGCCTTAATGAACGCTGAGAACAATGGGTGTCCATCGCGTGGCGTCGAAGTGAACTCTGGGTGAAACTGAACGCCAAAGAACCACGGATGCATAGACTCGGGCAACTCCATCATTTCAGGTAATGATTCATTTGGTGTTCTGGCTGAGATTACCAGGCCTGCTTGCTCTAGCTTTGGCACGTACACATTGTTTACTTCATAGCGATGACGATGACGCTCATTTACTTCAGCACCATAAATGCGATGGGCAAGTGTATTCGGCTTGATCGGGCAACGCTGCGAACCAAGACGCATTGTTCCACCTAAGTCTGAATCATTCGTGCGTTTTTCAACACGGCCTTCACGGTCAAGCCATTCGGTAATCAGGGCAACCACAGGGCTATCCGTATCAGCATCAAACTCGGTACTATTTGCTTTCGCGATATTAGCCACATGACGAGCAAACTCGATAACAGCAAGTTGCATTCCCAAGCAAATACCCAAGTAAGGAACATTGTTTTCACGTGCATAACGAATCGCGGCAATCTTGCCTTCCGTTCCACGCTTACCGAAACCTCCAGGAACCAGAATCGCATCTAACTCCTTAAGACACCCTACTCCATCTTTTTCAATCTGCTCAGAATCTATATAGTTAATGTTTACACGTGTATGCGTATGGATGCCAGCATGGCGCAGGGCCTCGATAAGTGACTTATATGATTCAGTCAGCTCTACATACTTACCAACCATACCAATCGTCACTTCGTGTTTCGGATTAGCAAGTTCATACACCAAGTTTGCCCATACTGAGAGATCAGCAGGTTTAGCATTGAGCTCCAACTCGCGGCAGATAAGATCATCCATTCCCTGAGAGTGCAGCATTTCAGGAATCTTGTAGATCGTGTCGACATCCCAAACGGAGATCACAGCCTCTTCCCTTACATTTGAGAAGAGAGAAATTTTTGCACGCTCATCGTCTGGTATTGGGCGATCCGCGCGACATAGAAGTACGGTTGGCATGATGCCAATTTCTCTTAACTTCTGAACAGAATGCTGGGTTGGCTTTGTCTTCAGCTCGCCAGCGCTATTAATATAAGGGACGAGTGTTAAGTGAACAAAAGCGCAACTGTGTTTTGGCAGACGAATGCTCATCTGTCTTGCAGCCTCTAGGAATGGAAGAGATTCAATATCACCTACCGTTCCACCAATCTCGCAAATAGCAACGTCAGCCTTACCGTCATGGCTTGCCTTGGCACCACGCTCTATAAATGCCTGAATCTCATTAGTAATGTGTGGAATAACTTGAACCGTTTTTCCTAAATATTCACCACGACGCTCTTTGCTAATAACAGACTCGTAAATCTGTCCGGTGGTGAAGTTATTGCTCTTGCGCATCTTTGCGGAAACAAAGCGCTCATAGTGACCCAAATCTAAATCAGTTTCTGCGCCATCTTCGGTAACAAAAACCTCACCATGCTGCAGCGGGCTCATAGTGCCCGGGTCAACGTTGATATATGGGTCTAATTTTAGGAGGGTGACTTTCAGGCCGCGGGATTCGAGAATCGCGGCAAGCGAGGCAGCTGCAATTCCTTTCCCTAAAGAAGAAACCACACCACCAGTGACAAAAACGTATTTGGTCATCGCTTAAGCTCTGTTGGAAAAAGTAATTATAACGATAGCCGAGGGTAAATAGCCGATTTGAAACGGGGTAATATGCTTGTAAATGATCAAAAAAACGATATTCAAACTTGTTTTCGCCACCATCCTAGGCTTGGGGGGCGTGGCCTCCGCTCAAACCTCAGACTCAATTACGGGCCTCTGGAAAACCTTCGATGATGAGACAAATCAGCCCGCCGCCCTAGTGCAGATTATCGAAAAAAATGGTGTTTTTTCTGGGTCAATTACCAAATTACTGGATACATCAGGCCCCTCCACTTGCGAAAAGTGCACGGATTCCCGAAAAGGCAAGCCCATATTGGGCATGGAGATCCTTTCCGGCCTTAAAAAAATAGGGGAAAGCTATTCTGGCGGACAAATTCTGGACCCAGATGATGGTGAAATATATAAGGCCGAAATGAAATTAAAGGACCAAGGGGCTAAATTGGATTTAAGGGCTTATATTGGCATCCCTTTGCTTGGCAGAACCCAAACCTGGATCCGAGAGAAATAGGACGTATGCGCCTGCTATTTGCCGTTCTTATCACCCTACTCTCGCTCTTTTATTTCTTGCCTTTTGCAATAGCCTTTAACCGCAAACGAGCAAATACAGGGGCAATTTTTGTCCTAAACCTATTTTTGGGCTGGTCGCTTATTGGCTGGGTAGTAGCCTTGGTTTGGGCTTTAAAAGAAGAAAATGTAGTCTAGGACTACCTTCTAAAACCCTTAGGGTTTAAACTCTTATATAAGACTTAAATTAGTAACTATAATGGGCTCAATCGGGTAAAAATACCCTTTTGGCCTGTCTTTTATCACTTTTACCGCATAGGAACCACCATGTTAGACGCCTATAACGCCCAAGTTGCTGAACGTGCCGCTCTTGGCATTCCCGCTCTCCCGCTTACCAAGGATCAAGTAGCGGAATTAGTGAAGTTACTCAAGAACCCACCAGCCGGCAAAGAAGCCGAGTTGGTTGAGTTAATCACAAACCGAGTTCCAGCTGGTGTTGATGAAGCGGCGAAGGTAAAAGCTGAATTTTTGGATGCAGTAGCCAAAGGCTCAGAAAAATCCCCACTTATCTCTCGCGTGAAGGCAACTGAATTACTAGGCACTATGCTTGGTGGCTACAACATCAAGCCATTGGTTGAACTTCTTTCGGATGCTGAGTGTGGCTCCGCTGCCGCTGCAGCCCTAAAGAAAACTTTGTTGATGTTTGATTACTTCCATGACGTTCAGGAACTAGCTGAAAAAGGTAATGCAAATGCCAAGGCTGTTTTGCAAAGCTGGGCTGATGCTGAATGGTTTACAAGTCGCCCTGCTGTTCCAGAAAGCATGAAGTTGACTGTATTTAAAGTTACAGGCGAGACCAACACAGACGATCTATCTCCAGCTCCTGATGCATGGAGTCGTCCAGACATTCCATTGCATGCAACTGTAATGCTCAAGAACCCACGTCCTGGCATAGAGCCTGATGAGGCTGGTGTTCGCGGTCCGATGAAGCAGATCGAAGCCTTGCAAAAGAAAGGTAATTTGATTGCTTACGTTGGTGACGTAGTTGGAACTGGCTCATCCCGTAAATCAGCAACCAACTCAGTTTTGTGGTGGACTGGCGAAGATATCCCATTTGTACCTAACAAGCGTTTTGGTGGCGTTTGTCTAGGCACTAAGATTGCTCCAATCTTCTTCAACACGATGGAAGATGCTGGTGCATTGCCAATCGAATTGGATGTATCTCAAATGAATATGGGTGACGTTATTGAATTGCGCCCATATGAAGGCAAAGCTTTCAAAGACGGAAAAGAAATTGCCACTTTCTCACTCAAGTCCCCGGTAATTTTTGATGAAGTACGCGCCGGTGGCCGTATTCCATTAATCGTTGGGCGTGGATTGACAGCAAAAGCTCGCGCAGCATTAGGCTTGCCCGCCTCTACAGAATTCCGCGTGCCAGTAAGCCCTCCTGATAACAAAAAAGGTTTCAGCTTGGCGCAAAAAATGGTTGGACGCGCATGTGGTCTGCCAGAAGGTCAAGGCGTACGCCCAGGAACCTACTGCGAGCCACACATGACGACTGTGGGTTCACAAGACACAACTGGTCCAATGACTCGCGATGAGTTAAAAGATTTAGCTTGTTTGGGATTCTCTGCAGATTTGGTCATGCAATCTTTCTGTCACACCTCTGCATATCCAAAACCAGTTGATATTCGCACTCACCATGAGTTGCCTGCTTTTATGACTAATCGCGGTGGCGTTGCATTGCGTCCAGGTGATGGCGTGATCCACAGCTGGCTCAATCGCTTATTGCTTCCAGATACTTGCGGAACTGGTGGCGATAGCCATACTCGCTTCCCAATTGGTATCTCCTTCCCAGCTGGTTCAGGCTTGGTTGCGTTTGCTGCAGCTACTGGCGTAATGCCACTTGATATGCCTGAATCTGTATTGGTTCGCTTTAAAGGAAAAATGCAGCCAGGCATCACATTGCGTGACTTGGTAAATGCGATTCCTCTGTATGCGATCAAGAAAGGTTTGCTGACTGTTGAAAAACAAGGCAAGAAGAACATTTTCTCTGGTCGTATTTTGGAAATCGAAGGCTTACCAGATCTTAAAGTTGAACAAGCTTTTGAGCTATCTGATGCATCAGCGGAGCGTTCTGCCGGCGGTTGCGCAGTTCAATTGAACAAAGAACCCATCATCGAATACATGCAATCCAATATCACCTTAATGAAGTGGATGATTGCTAATGGCTACGAAGATAAGCGCACTTTAGGTCGCCGCATTAAGGCGATGGAAGCCTGGATTGCTAAGCCAGAATTACTCAAAGCCGATGCGAATGCAGACTATGCTGAGATCATTGAAATCGATATGAACGATATCAAAGAGCCAATCCTAGCCTGCCCTAATGATCCAGATGATGTGAAGTTCCTCTCTGAAGTTGCTGGCGAGAAAATCGATGAAGTATTTATCGGTTCATGCATGACTAATATTGGCCACTTCCGTGCTGCCGGTAAAGTTCTTGAAGGCAAATCAGACATTCCAACACGCTTGTGGATTGCGCCTCCTACTAAGATGGATCAAATGGTTCTGACTGAAGAAGGCTACTATGGCATTTTGGGTCGTACTGGTGCTCGCATGGAAACGCCAGGTTGCTCACTATGCATGGGTAACCAAGCGCAAATCCGCAAAGGGTCTACTGCGGTTTCAACATCGACACGTAACTTCCCAAATCGTCTTGGTATTGATACACGCGTGTTCTTGGCTTCTGCTGAGTTGGCATCTGTTGCCGCACTCTTGGGACGTCTACCAACTCCAAAAGAATATCTTGATCAAGTAGAGTCTCTGAATGCGAAATCCGCTGAAGTGTATCGCTACATGAACTTTGACAAGATCAAATCATTTAGCGAAGTGGCCGATACTGTCACGGTATAACGGAAATTAGCCGGTAAGTCGGCTTAACAATAAAAAGGCGATCTATTGATCGCCTTTTTATTTACACGAAATTATCGAAATCAAACCTAAATACTTAACTTGTTCTCTTGGCGAGCATTGGCACGACTTAGGCTTGATGCCCATGTATTTGTTGGCAGCCCAGTCTTATCCATAATTATCTTGGCACGTTTTGCAACATCTTTCCACTCCACTTCCAACCTGGGGCCCTTGAACGCCATTGCCACAACATTGCAATCATGTGATTCTGGAAATAACAAAACACGGTTATCGAAAGCTTCGCAGATGTTCTTAAGATTGATATCAAAGCTTTTATGACGTGAAAACAAATTCACCGTCATTACACCTGGGCTCTTGAGAATTTCAAAGCAGCCCTTGTAGAATTCAAGTGAGCTAGCAGCCGGCCCATCACAAATAGCATCATACAAATCTACTTGTACGGCATCAAAGTGATTCTTATATCGACTTGATTTGACAAATGCTTTAGCGTCAGTTTGCAGGGTTTCTAACCTACGATCATCATCTGGGGTAGAAAACATGGAGCGAGCAGACACAATTACTGCGGGATTTAATTCCACCACTGTTGTTTTAACCGCGGGGCAATGACGATGCTGAAACTTAGTCAAGGCGCCTGTGCCAAGACCCAATTGAGCAACCCTCATTCCCGGCTTTGTTTCAAGAAACAGCAGCCAAGCCATCATCTGCTGGTTGTACTCCAGATAAATTTCGTCAGGATCACGAATGCGCATCGCACCCTGAATCATGTCGGTACCAAAATGTAGATACCGAATTCCCCCGCTTTCGGAGAAAGTTACTGACTCCATTGCTAACAAGTTTATTTAGCCCAAACGCGTGCGTTACGGAATAAACGCAACCATGGGCTTGCGCCATCTGGGGTATCAAGCCACTCAGGTGGACACCAACTCATTTGTGCGGCTCGGAAAACACGCTCTGGATGAGGCATCATGACCGTGAAACGACCATCAGGGGTGGTAACCCCAGTTAAGCCGCCAGGTGACCCATTTGGATTCATTGGGTATAACTCGGTTGGCTTACCAGCATGATCCACAAAGCGGAGAGCGGATAAGCCCTGGCTTTGAATTTTCTCCAAATTTCCTTGCTGACTGAAATTAGCAAACCCCTCGCCATGAGCAATAGCAATTGGAAGCTGACTTCCTTCCATGCCTTGCGTAAAGATCGATGGAGAAGCCAATATCTCAGCCATCACTAAACGCGCTTCGTACTGCTCTGATTGATTGCGCGTAAATTTAGGCCATGCTTCAGCCCCGGGAATAATTCCCGCAAGGTTACTCATCATCTGGCAACCATTGCAAACGCCTAAAGCAAAACTATCCTGGCGATTGAAGAATGACTCAAATTGATTACGCAACTGCTGATTAAACAAAATAGTCTTTGCCCATCCTTCACCCGCCCCAAGAACGTCTCCATAGCTAAATCCACCACAGGCTATTAATCCCCTGAAATCATCTAGCCTGGCTCTGCCGCTTAAGAGATCCGACATATGTACGTCGTAGCAATCAAAACCGGCCCAGTTAACGGCATAAGACATTTCAACATGTGAGTTCACCCCTTGCTCACGCAAAATAGCCACTTTAGGTCTAGCGTTTTTATTGATATACGGCGCAGATACATCGTCAGCAATATCAAACGTCAATTTAGGCGACATGCCAGGGTCAGCTAGGTTATCTAAAAGCGCAAACTCTGAATCGGCGCAGTCTGGATTGTCGCGCAGGCGAGCAATTTGATAACTCGTGTTAGTCCACATCTTTTGCAATACTTCACGAGGTTCAGCAAATACACTCTTTGCATCACGCCAGATTTCAATACGGCCATTTGTATTAGGCTTACCAATAACATGACTAAACGCACTTAGACCAAGCTTACGCAATGTAGCAAATACAGCATCACGATCGTCTCTGCGAACCTGGATTACTGCACCAAGCTCTTCATTAAATAATGCGCGCATCGTTTGCTCATGACGACGGCCAGAAACTTGTTGCGCCCAATTCTTGGCATCACCATGATCGGGTTCTTGACCAGCATCTACCGCAATCATGTCGACGTTTATTGAGATACCTGTATGAGACGCAAAAGCCATCTCAGCCACGCACGCTAGCAAACCACCATCAGAACGATCATGGTAAGCAAGCAATTGATTGTCTTTGCGAAGCTCAATAATTGCGGCAGCAAGATTCTTGAGATCCTCTGGATGATCAAGGTCTGGAGCAGTCTTGCTTGACTGGTTTAAAACCTGTGACAAGATGCTACCCGCCATGCGATTTTTACCGCGACCCAAGTCAATCAAAATCAATTCAGTTTCGAGAGGCGATCCATCTGAATTATTAAGCTTAAGTAATGGCGTTGCAGTTTTACGAACGTCGTGTACTGAAGCAAAAGCAGAAATAATTAAAGAAACGGGAGCAACTACCTTCTTAGCTTGATCACCCTCTTTCCACTCGGTGGCCATTGATAAAGAATCTTTGCCCACAGGAATTGAGATTCCTAGAGCTGGACAAATCTCCATACCAACCGCTTTAACAGAATCATAAAGCTTGGCATCTTCACCAGGTGAACCGCAAGCTGCCATCCAGTTTGCTGAAAGCTTTACATCCTCAAGTTGATTAATGTCAGCAGCTAATAAATTGGTTATAGCCTCGCCAACAGCCATACGAGCGGCTGCAGGCGCATCAATTACCGCAACCGGAGTACGCTCACCCATGGACATCGCTTCACCGCGATATCCTTTGTAATCCATCATAGTGACAGCGCAATCTGCCACTGGAACTTGCCACGGACCAACAAACTGATCACGTGCATTTAAACCGCCAACTGTTCGATCACCAATCGTAATGAGGAATGATTTGCTAGCAACAGTTGGTTGTTGCAGTACCCAGGCAATAGACTGGGCCAAATCTACGTCCGTTACATTCAACTCTGCAAAAGACTGGTGCTCACGTTTCACATCACGATGCATGCGTGGCGGCTTGCCCAACAAAACTTCCATTGGCATGTCAATTGGCAAGGCATCGTCTGATCCCGCAGGCTGCTTCGAGTCAAGCAATCGCAATTGACGTTCTTGAGTTGCTTCCCCCACTACTGCGAACGGGCAACGCTCACGCTCACAGAAAGATTTAAATAGATCTAGATCTTTGGCCTCAATAGCCAATACATAACGCTCTTGAGACTCGTTACACCAAATCTCGGCAGGACTCATACCGCTTTCCTCAAGCGGCACGCTGCGCAACTTAAATTGAGCGCCTAGTCCTGCGCCATCAGCCAACTCAGGGAAGGCATTTGATAAACCACCAGCGCCAACGTCATGAATGGACACAATAGGATTTTGATCACCTAAGGCACGGCAAGCGTTAATCACTTCTTGAGCACGACGCTCCATTTCTGGATTACCGCGTTGCACTGAATCGAAGTCCAAATCCGCAGTATTCGTACCAGTAGCTACAGAGCTACCAGTTGCACCACCCATACCAATGCGCATTCCAGGCCCACCCAGCTGAATCAATAAATGGCCAGACTGAATTTCTTTCTTATGCGTATGAATCGAATCAATGCTGCCGATACCACCAGCAATCATGATGGGCTTATGGTAACCACGGCGTAAGCCACCAAGTGTTTGCTCGAATACTCGGAAATAGCCGCCAAGAATTGGTCTACCAAACTCATTGTTAAAAGCAGCTCCGCCCAGCGGCCCCTCAGTCATTATTTGCAGAGGTGTTGCAATACGTTCAGGTTTTCCATATTGCTCTTCTTCCCACGGAAGATTGGTTCCAGGGATATTGAGATTTGAAACCGAAAAGCCAGTCAATCCAGCTTTAGGGCGACCGCCAATACCAGTGGCGCCTTCATCACGAATCTCGCCACCCGCACCGGTTGATGCGCCAGGAAAAGGAGCAATTGCAGTTGGGTGATTATGTGTCTCCACCTTCATCAAGGTGTGAACTAGACGAGTATCTTTTACATAGCGATGTTCATTACCTTGTGGAGTCCAAGTTTCTGCTTCGCATCCAACCATAATCGCTGAGTTATCTGAATACGCAACAATCGTACCTTCAGGCTGAAGTTGATGAGTATTACGAATCATGGCAAACAATGATTTATCTTGCTCTTCACCATCAATCGTCCAGCTTGAATTGAATATCTTATGGCGGCAGTGTTCGCTATTAGCCTGCGCAAACATCATTAACTCTACATCGCTAGGATTGCGATTGAGTTTTACAAAATTGTCCGCAAGGTAGGTGATTTCATCATCTGATAAGGCCAAGCCTAGTTCTTGATTTGCTTTGTCTAGGGCCGATCTGCCCTCACTTAACACTGGAATGCGCACTAATGGACGATCGTTAAGCGTTTGATATAGCTGATTGGCAGATTCAACAGAATCAATTACCGACTCCGTCATTCGATCGTGAATTGCAGCTAAGACAAGCTGGTGTTGTTCAGGGTTCAAAGGCTTTTTTGATTTCCACGAAAACTGAACACCGCGCTCAATTCTCAAAACATCTAATCCACATTGCTTAGCAATATCAGTTGCCTTACTAGCCCAAGGTGAAACGGTGCCAAAACGAGGAATAGCAATTGCACCTTGAATATCGCCCGAACCTTTTCCAAACCATGACTTCCCATTGGATAACTGAGAAACAAAAGGCTGGCCGTAAGTTAAAAGATTCTGAAGAACTTGCTCTTTATCTTGACCAACCTTCTCTTCAGACCAGATGAAATGCAAAAATTGCGCCTCAATTGATTCAAGCTCTACACCCTGGGAATTCAAGGCGGCCAAAAGGCGTTGTTGGCGGAAGGCGGAAAGCGCGGTTGCGCCGGGCAAAAAATGGAAAAAGGACATCCCTAGATTATAAGGTTTTACCTACGTCAAACGACCGCCCCGGAGGTGGATTTGGCGTTGACACCTACCAGCCAAGGCTGGGTCATGGGTAACCAATATCAAGGTGGATTGGTTGGCCAGATTTAGGTCAAAAAGTAGATCAATAACCCGTTTACCGCTAGCCTCATCCAGACTTCCCGTAGGCTCATCCGCAAAGAGGATTTTGGGTTTGGTAATAAAGGCTCGCGCCAGCGCTACTCGCTGCTGCTCACCTCCAGAAAGGGTTTTTGGGAAATGATTCAGGCGATCTTGAAGACCAACCTTCTCTAGGCAAGCTTTAGCTTCTCTGAGCGCATTTGGGTGGCCTTGCATTTGAGCTGGCAAGGCAACATTTTCAAGAGCCGTCAAATGGGAGAGTAACTGAAACGACTGAAACACAAACCCTATATGCTCACCACGTAATCTTGCCCTTCCATCCTCATCTAGTTCGCCTAGGTTTTGCCCCATTAAGGAAACGTATCCGGAACTAGGAAGATCCAATCCAGCCATTAGGCCGAGCAAAGTGCTCTTACCAGAACCTGATGCCCCAGTAATAGCGACGCTCTCGCCATGATCAATAGCAAAGTCAATGTCGTGCAAAATAGTCAAAACGCCATCACTCGATGAAACCTCTTTATCAAGGTGATTGGCAATAAGGGCCTTTGCAGAAATAGTCATATATGCTTCAAAAACGTATAGCTAAACTAGTTGAAAAATGTACATTAACTGGCCTATTTTGCCTGTTATTTACATTCAGTTCTTGGGTGTGCGCAAATCCCGTCATCCTAGTCTTAGGAGATAGCCTTTCCGCTGAATACGGACTGCCTCGCGGTAGTGGCTGGGTAACACTGCTAGATCAAGAATTGCAGAAACAAGGAAGCAACTGGTCTGTATTTAATGCCAGCATCAGCGGGGAAACAAGCTCTGGCGGACTTACAAGGCTCCCCACCCTCTTGGAGTCTAAAAAACCTGAAATTGTGTTTTTGGAATTAGGCGCAAATGATGCATTGCGCGGCTTAACAATCGAGCAAACCAAAGACAATCTACAAAAAATAATTCGGTTGTCAAAAAAGTCGGGGGCAAAGGTGCTGCTATTTGGAATGCAGATACCACCGAACTATGGGCAGCAATACACCAAACAATTTAAAGATCTTTATCCGATGCTTGCTTCTCAAGAAGTAATTCAACTAGTGCCATTTTTTTTAGAAGGGGTAGCTCAGCATCAAGACCTATTTCAGGCGGATAACATTCACCCGAATGTTGCAGCCCAATCGATACTCTTCAAAAACGTATGGGGCGCTATGGCCCCATATCAATCAATACTAGTTCCAAAGAGATAGCTTAAAAATTAACTGCCAGACCCGCTGGCTAGTGGTTTAAGAGGGTTAATGACTTTTACGCTAGCAGCATCACGCCAGTAAGACATAAAGCCTGCAAACTCAGACTGTGCTGCAAGTGCCTGTATTTGCTGAGCCTGAGCCTTATGAACCTTAGCATCCACCCCAGCAGGCTGACGAACTTGATCAACACGGTACAGTGTTGCGCCAACCCCAGGATTACTTACTGAAACTACGGCCGGGAACTTATCTGGGTTAATCGACATCACATCATCCAAAGCTGGACCAACCAAATTAGTGGGCTTGTTACGAGATATCCACACAGGTGCTGCAAAACCAGAGGCATTTTTAGGATCTTTTTCCAATGCTGAAAATTTCCCAGCGGCCGCAGATACTGCAAGCTTTTCAGCGGCGCGCCGACTTACCCGTCGCTTCACTTCAGCTGCAACATCTTTGTAAGGAAGGATTTGAGCTGGATGGAACGTAACAACGCGAGCAGAAACAAAAACTCCTGGTGCAGTTTGAACGGCCTCAGTGTTTCGTTTATTTTTTAACGCCTCATCACTAAAAAGGGACTGAACTACTTTGGGGTTTGCTAAAGGGTGATCCCTGGATACGCCGGTTGGGCCGGAACGAGTCATCCCCTTTTGGCTTTGAACAGTCAACTTCAGCTTATCAGCAGCCGGTTTCAAGCTATCGGACTGATCGTAAGTCATATTGGCGAATTGATCAGCCTTCTCGCTAAATACTTTGGCATCTTCCCTGGGGTCAGCCTTGAGAACAATGTATTCCACATCAACATACTCAGGACTTTCAAACAACTTGCTATTCGCGTTATAGAAGCCCTGAAGTTCTTCTTGTGATGGACTTACCTTGCTTAAAAAATCTTTTGCGTCAAAGGATAAGGATTGCACCTGTCGCTCGGTTTCATAGAGCGTAGAAATCACTTCGGATAATTTCGGAGTGCCGATCTCAGTACGAGCCACAGAGTTAACCAATTGATTAATCTTCAAATCAAACGCTTGACTTGCGTAGAACTGCTCTTCGTTTAGGCCATTGCTAGCAAGTAACTGTTTAAAACGCGCATCATCAAAGCTACCATCTTGACGATACAAAGCGCGGATTTGTGGAATACCCTGCAAACTTTTAATCAGCGCCTCTTTGCCAACTTGCAAACGTAAATTTTTTACAGCGAATCCAAGAATACGTTGTTGTAGCAACTCATTTAATATTGCTTGACGAAATTGCAAGCTTTGCGCAATTTGCAAATTACCGCCAACTCTTTCCGCTTGACGCTTAGCCGCGCTATCCACTTCTTGAGCGGTAATTGGCTTTCCACTGACCTTCACTAAGTCAGTTTCTTTATCCATAAAGCTGGAATAGCTGGAAATCCCAAACATCACAAATGATGGGACGATAAACAGCATCAAAACCAATTGAAGTATTTTTTGGTGCTTACGAACGGTATCAAACATGAATATTCTGGCTAATAAAGTTAAGCAATAAAGCGTGTAACTTTAAGAGTTTACTAGGCTATGGGGATTCAGAGGATAAAGCCAAGAACAGGCTTTGAAAGTAAATATTTGGTGGGCGCTGAGAGGCTCGAACTCCCGACATTCTGCGTGTAAGGCAGACGCTCTACCAACTGAGCTAAGCGCCCCAAAACATTACAGGTGAGATTGTAACCTAAGCGCGGAATTCTTGATAAAAACCGCCAAATCTAGCTAGTTCAATAGCCGAATTTAGCGGTTGAGTCCAAACAAATAAGCAGCTAGTGCTTTAGCACCTTACTCGACGCAGCAGCTTCAGAAGCCTTACTTGCCTCTGCAGCCTTTTTGGCAAGCTCTTCTGGCGTGAGCTCTGGGAGAGCCTCAGGCATGCGCTCTAAAGCCAGCTCCAATACCTTATCAATCCAACGCACAGGAACAATCTCAATTGCATTCTTGACATTATCGGGAATATCAATCAAATCCTTGACGTTTTCTTCTGGAATCAAGGCAAGCTTAATACCTCCACGGTGCGCAGCCAATAGCTTCTCTTTCAAGCCACCAATTGGAAGTACTTCACCACGCAATGTGATTTCGCCGGTCATGGCTACGTCAGATCGAATCGGAATACCTGTAAAGACGGATACCAAGGCTGTAGTAATTGCGATACCTGCTGAAGGACCATCCTTAGGAGTTGCACCATCCGGGAAGTGAATGTGAATATCTTTTTTCTCAAAGGATTCATCTTCGATTCCAAGACGTCTTGCTCGTGAACGAACAACTGTACGGGCAGCCTCTACGGATTCCTTCATAACGTCACCAATAGAACCTGTTCTAGTGATAACGCCTTTACCCGGCATCACAGCGGCTTCGATGGTAAGAAGATCGCCACCAACCTCAGTCCATGCAAGGCCTGTTACCTGCCCAACTTGATTCTCTTTGCCTGCCAAGCCAAAGTCAAACATGCGTACTGATAAGAACTTCTCTAGATTTTCAGCATTAACTACCACTGGAGCAGCCTCTTTCTTCAAAAGCAGCAGCTTCACTACCTTGCGGCAGATCTTGCTAATTTCTCTTTCTAAAGAACGAACGCCAGCTTCGCGCGTGTAATAGCGAATCATATTACGCACAGCGCTTTCTTCAATCTTGAGTTCATCCTTTTTCAAACCATTGTTTTTGATTTGCTTTGGAATTAAATAGTTAACAGCGATGCTAGTCTTTTCATCTTCCGTGTAGCCAGCCAAACGAATGATCTCTAAGCGATCAAGCAAAGGGCCAGGAATATTCAAAGAGTTTGAGGTTGCTACAAACATCACATCAGATAGATCGAAATCCACTTCTACATAGTGATCTTGGAAAGTGTGATTTTGCTCAGGATCCAAAACTTCCAGTAAAGCGCTTGCAGGATCTCCACGAAAATCCATACCCATCTTATCCACTTCATCCAATAGGAATAAGGGATTGCGTACACCGACTTTAGTCAAGCTAGTCAGAATCTTGCCAGGCATTGAGCCGATGTAGGTTCGACGGTGACCTCGAATCTCAGATTCGTCACGCACACCACCCAAAGCCATGCGCACAAACTTGCGATTGGTAGCGCGTGCGATGGATTGACCTAATGAGGTTTTACCTACACCAGGAGGACCGACCAGACAAAGAATCGGTGCTTTTACACGATCAACACGTTGCTGAACTGCGAGGTACTCTAAGATACGCTCTTTGACCTTATCCAAGCCATAGTGATCCTCATCTAATACTTTCTCGGCATTGGAAAGATCATTGTTAATTTTGGTCTTCTTCTTCCAAGGCAGATTTACGAGCGTATCAATGAAGTTACGAATCACGGTTGCCTCAGCAGACATTGGTGACATCAACTTCAACTTCTTCAGTTCGGACTCAGCCTTTTTTAAAGCCTCTTTAGGCATACGAGCGGCCTTGATGCGCTTCTCGAGCTCTTCAAGATCAGCGCCCTCCTCGCCCTCGCCGAGCTCTTTCTGAATTGCTTTAACTTGCTCATTCAAATAGTACTCACGCTGGCTCTTTTCCATCTGACGCTTGACGCGACCACGGATACGTTTTTCCACTTGCAGAATGTCGATTTCACTCTCAAGATCAGCCAAGAGACTTTCGAGGCGCTGAACGACATCAGTCATCTCAAGCAAGCGTTGCTTTTGCTCTAGCTTGACTGGCAAATGCGCGCAAATGGTATCTGCCAAACGGCTTGGATCATCAATACCACCCAAGGATGACAGAATCTCTTGGGGAACTTTCTTGTTGAGCTTCACGTATTGATCAAACTGCGCCATGATGGCACGGCGTAATGCTTCTGTTTCATGCGCATCTATTGCATTGATTGCAGTAGGCGTAGCCTCACAATTGAAATAGCCAAGACTATCTTCAATTTGACTAACTTCTGCACGTTGCACACCCTCAACAAGCACCTTTACGGTACCGTCAGGCAACTTGAGCATCTGCAAAATATTGGCAATGCATCCAACTTCGTAGAGGTCTTCGATTCCAGGCTCATCCTTGGCAGCAGTTTTCTGGGCAACCAAAAGGACGTTTTTACCGGTTTCCATTGCAGCTTCGAGAGCCTTGATGGATTTTGGGCGTCCCACAAAGAGTGGAATCACCATATGAGGAAACACCACCACATCCCTTAATGGAAGTAATGGCAATTGAATCGGTTCAGAGGGTAGTAATAAGTGGCCAGGCATAAAGGCAATTCCTCCAAGTAATTAATCCTCAAGCGTCTTTTCTAGTGATTTGTTGATGCTCAACCACTAAATAGAGACATTATTCTTGAGTAGCATACTACCTATATGGGTGGCATTTTGAGAAATTCAAGTGAAAAAAGTGCAAAAAATGGGCAAAAATACCCAAAAAATAGCGAAAACCCTAAGAATTTAAGCTTTTTTGCTTAAATCGGCTTGTTCAAGATCCTGCTTATAGACCAAAAGTGGTTTGCCACCTTCAGCAATACAAGATTCGTCAATGACAACCTTTTGAACGTTCTTCAAAGATGGCAAGTCATACATCACATCCATTAAAGAGCCTTCCAGGATAGATCTAAGGCCGCGTGCACCAGTTTTACGGGCAATTGCCTTCTTGGCGATCGCAGATAGGGCTTCACGACGCACTTCGAGCTCTGAGCCCTCCATTGTCAAAAGCGCTTGATATTGCTTCACCAGAGCATTTTTAGGCTCAGTCAGAATAGCAATTAAGGCTGATTCATCTAATTGGGCCAAAGTAGCCACTACTGGCAAACGACCGATCAATTCGGGAATTAAGCCGAACTTAATTAAATCTTCTGGTTCCACTTCAAGCAGCAAATCACTTACACCACGATCATCTTTGCCAGGAACGGTTGCATTAAATCCAATACCAGTCTTCGCAGTACGTTGCTGAATGACTTTTTCCAAGCCGTCAAATGCGCCGCCGCAAATGAAAAGGATATTGGTAGTGTCAACTTGCAAGAAATCTTGATTAGGGTGCTTACGTCCACCCTGTGGCGGCACAGATGCCATCGTGCCTTCGACCAATTTCAGCAAGGCTTGCTGAACACCCTCACCAGATACATCGCGAGTGATAGAAGGGTTATCAGATTTGCGTGAAATCTTATCGATCTCATCGATGTATACAATTCCGCGCTGTGCTTTCTCTACGTTATAATCACAGGCTTGTAATAATTTTTGGATGATGTTCTCAACATCCTCACCAACGTAACCAGCTTCGGTTAAGGTGGTAGCGTCAGCCATCACAAACGGAACATCGAGCATGCGAGCCAATGTTTGGGCAAGCAAGGTCTTGCCAGAACCCGTTGGTCCAATTAACAAGATATTGCTCTTTGCCAACTCAACGCCATCAACAATGGCTTTTGCGGGTGCTTTTGACTCTTTTTTATCGCTTGCTTCTACAGGCTTGCCATCCTTATCCAATTTCTCTTTTTTAGGTTTTGGCAGATACTGCAAACGCTTGTAATGGTTATATACGGCAACAGCCAATGTCTTTTTCGCCTGATCTTGACCAATCACATACTGATCCAAGTTTTCACGAATTTGATGTGGCGTAGGTAAAGAATCATCGCCCTCTTCTTTCGGAAGCTTAGCAATCTCTTCTTGAATAATATCGGTGCAAAGATCAATGCACTCATCACAGATAAATACCGAGGGACCAGCAATCAGCTTCTTTACTTCATGCTGACTCTTGCCACAGAAAGAGCAATACAAAAGCTTATCACCTGAATTTGTTGTTGTATCGCTCAATCTATTTACCCAAAGAGTAATTAAAAGAAAATTTTATGGACGCTTTTCGATAACTGTATCGATCAAGCCATACTCACGAGCTTGCTCGGCAGACATGAAGTTATCGCGATCAGTGTCTTTAGCAATTGTTTCAATCGACTGACCAGTGCGATCAGACAAAATCTTATTCAAGCGCTCACGCAAATACAAAATCTCACGGGCTTGAATCTCAATATCAGAGGCCTGACCACGAGCACCGCCCAATGGCTGGTGAATCATTACGCGAGAATTTGGTAGTGCAAAACGCTTACCCTTTTCGCCTGCGCACAATAAGAATGCGCCCATGCTTGCAGCCATACCCATACATAAAGTGCTTACGTGTGGTTTGATGAATTGCATGGTGTCGTAAATTGCCAAGCCTGCAGAAACGGATCCGCCAGGAGAGTTAATGTACAAGGAAATATCTTTGTCTGGATTTTCACTTTCCAGGAACAATAACTGCGCAATAACGAGGTTGGCAGTTTGATCATTCACCTCGCCAACCAAGAACACGACACGCTCACGCAAAAGGCGCGAATATATATCGTAAGCACGCTCACCACGACCAGAGGTTTCGATGACCATCGGAACCAAGCCCAGACCTTTTGGCTCTAGATTTTCAGCTTGTAAATGGTTCTGACTCATTTAGGACCCCTTTTAAATAATTGAATTAGTTTAGCTTGCTTAATTCTTCGAAGCTAATTGCTTTTTCATTTACCTTGGCAAGTGATGTGAAATGCTTAATAACATTGTCCTCAAGCACTAAATTTTCGATATCTTTTAGGCGGCTTGGGTTGCTGTAGAACCAACGCACCACTTCTTTTGGATCTTCATAAGTAGCAGCCTGCTCGTCGATTTCAGCCTTAATTTGGTCCGCTGTAGCAGCCAAATTGTTTTGCTTTACCAAATCACCCAAGATTAATCCGAGACGAACGCGTTTTAGGGCTTGTTCAGCAAAAATCTCTGGTGGGATTGGCGCATCTTTTGCATTTGGAACGCCACGCTGCATAAGATCTTGGCGAGCGCCTTCTACCAAACGCTCTTGCTCGGAAGACACCAAAGATTTTGGTGCATCTAACTCGCATAATTCGTTGAGCTTATCCATTACATCATTCTTCAATAAAGAAGTGATGCGACGTTTTACTTCGCGATCTAAATTCTGTTTTACTTCTTCGCGCATCTTTGCAACGCCACCTTCAGTCACACCTAATGAAAGCGCGAATGCATCGTCAACCGCTGGCAAGTGAGCCCAGTTAACCGATTTAACGGTAATAGTGAACTCAGCTGTTTTGCCTGCAACATCTTTGCCGTGGTAGTCAGCCGGGAAGCTAAGTGGAAATGACTTGCTCTCGCCAGCTTTTAAACCCAAAGTAGCCGCTTCAAACTCAGGAAGCATGCGACCTTCACCTAAAACATATTCAAAATTCTCCGCCTTCCCGCCAGCAAACTCAACGCCATCGATCTTGCCAACAAAATCAATCACTACTTGGTCGCCGTTTTGAGCAGCAGTATTAGCGCCGCCATCGCCATGAGGGCCAGCCTCTCCACGTGGATGATAGTGAACCTGCTGTTTGCGCAATACATCTAATGCTCGATCAATTTCAGCATCACCAATATCAGTTGTGTACTTAGTCACTTCCGCTTTGCTGAAGTCACCAATCTTCACTTCTGGCAAAACCTCAAAGAATGCATCAAACACAATGGTGTCTGCATCTAATTCGCTTTTTGGCTCAAGACGTGGCTGACCAGCTAAAGCAATACCTTCTTTTTTGCTGTGCTCAAAAAAGAGTTCGGATGCTTTGTCAAATTGAAGTTCAAAATCAACTTGCATGCCGTACTGTTTTTCCACCATGTTCTTAGGAACTTTACCTGGACGAAAGCCAGCCATTTTCATGGTCTTACCCACTTTAGCCAAACGCGCTTCGCGTGCTTTCGCTAAATCAGCGCGAGCAAACTCCAAAGTCATTTTGCGGTCTAAGGA
This sequence comes from Polynucleobacter tropicus, assembly GCF_013307225.1. Classification (NCBI taxonomy): domain Bacteria; kingdom Pseudomonadati; phylum Pseudomonadota; class Betaproteobacteria; order Burkholderiales; family Burkholderiaceae; genus Polynucleobacter; species Polynucleobacter tropicus. Next base: position 1,046,817 of record NZ_CP028942.1, read on the forward strand.
ACCTAAATTTTCTATCTGCACAGCCATTCTCGTCTCTTAATTGAAGATCTGGAAATATGAAGTCCAAGCCAAGTAGTAATCTTGTGGTGCGAGGAGGGGGACTCGAACCCCCACACCATTTCTGGCGTCAGGACCTAAACCTGGTGCGTCTACCAATTTCGCCATCCTCGCGAATTCCGCAAACACTACCAAGCTCAAACTTCACTCTAAAGACCGTAATTCTACAATGTTTAGGGTTTTAGAGCCTGTTTTAGGCCTTATAGAGCAAAGCGACTGCATGCACTGCAATCCCCTCTCCACGCCCTAAATGACCCAGGGATTCATTGGTTTTGGCTTTGAGGTTGATATGGCTGGGGGTTACAGCTAAATCAGAGGCGATATTTCGAACCATTTCAGGCAAATATCCTGCCAATTTAGGTTTCTGGCAAATGATGGTGGCATCTACGTTACCCACATGGTATCCAGCCGCCTGAACCTTCTGCAACGCAGCTCTTAATAGGATTCGGCTATCCATGTCTTTAAATTGAGGATCATCATCTGGAAATAGCTGGCCAATGTCATTAAGGCCTGCAGCCCCCAATAAAGCATCCGTTAAAGCATGCAATAAAGCATCTGCATCGGAATGACCTAGCAAACCTTTTTCATAAGGAATGTGAACGCCTCCTAAGATTAACTTGCGATCTGAAACTAATGCATGTACGTCGTAGCCTTGGCCAATTCGAAATTGAGGGATATGAATGTTTGATTGAGTCATACTAAATAGCTTAGCCCAGTAAGAGTTGCATGAGCTCCCAATCTGCTGGATGGGTCACTTTAAAATTACGAGTTGCACCTTCAATCAACAAAGGTTTTTCACCTGCTAGCTCCATAGCACTTGCTTCATCTGTTACATCGGATTCTTGTCTAATTGCCTCTTCCAATGCAGTGTGTAGCTTTTTTAAACCAAACATTTGCGGGGTCTGAGCTTGCCAAAGGTGGTCGCGGGGAATGGTTTTAACAGAATGCGGAAGATTTCCAGCGACAACTGAATTGAGATCAGCCTGCTTCAAGGTGTCTGCTAGAGGTATAGCGAGTAAGCCCCCCGAACTAGAGTTCTGAACAGCCTGAATCAACCTATCGATCAAAGTGGGCGTAACTCCTGGTCTAGCAGCGTCATGAACAAGCACCCAATCGTCCGCACCAATTCCTGAACTCATTAAGACTGCCAACGTATTTCGAACGGTTTCCTGTCTAGTGGGTCCACCTGTTGGCAAGAAATGAACGGGCTTATCTAAATTGGAAAATTCTTTCAGGATTGGATGGTCTATAAAACCTGGTGAGACACCAACCCAAATAGATTCAATCTGAGGCGCTTGAGCAAAAGCATTTAGTGCATATGCAAGCATTGGCTTACCAGCCAACTGCTGGAATTGCTTTGGTAACTCCCCGCCCAATCGAGAGCCGGTACCCGCAGTTGGCAATACCGCGTGACAGCGTTTAGATTGATTGGGAACATGGTTTCCATAGCTCATACCTGATTCTATAATGAGCGCAGATGTCTGATGCATTAAATCTAGCACCCCCCGTACCCGCTCCTCGGGCTGGGCAGCGCTTTACCTTTTCGGGGCTGATTGGCTCAGCGGATGCCGCCCTACTAGCCCAATCAGCAATACGCTATCGCAACGATTTCTCTGTCATGGTCGTTTTTTGCGCGCAAGCTCAAGAGGCACAAAGACTGGCTGAAGAGATCCCTGCATTTGCCCCTCAGCTAAAGGTACGCCTATTACCTGATTGGGAAATCCTGCCCTATGATCATTTTTCACCACACCAGGATTTGGTATCCGAGCGTTTGGCTACCTTGTATGAACTTCTGAATGGTAGTTGCGACATTGTCCTGGTACCAGTGACCACAGTATTGCAACGTTTAGGTCCACCGCAATTTCTATCTGGCCATACTTTCTTTTTCAGACAAAACGATAAGCTCAATGAAGCCGCACTAAAACTGCAATTGCAGCAAGCTGGTTATGACCCTGTTAGCGCAGTCATGCGACCTGGTGAGTTCAGCATTCGTGGTGGCCTTATTGATTTATATCCTATGGGGTCAAGCCTTCCCTATCGACTGGATTTGTTTGGAGATGAAATCGAGCAAATCAGAGCATTTGATCCAGACACGCAACGTAGCCTTTACCCCGTTAAAGAAGTCCGCATTCTTCCTGGGCATGAGTTTCCTTTCAATGACGAAGCGCGCACAGCCTTTAGGGGTCGCTGGAGAGAAGTATTTGAAGGTGATCCAACCCGTTGCTCAATTTATAAAGATGCAAACCTCGGGATTCCTAGTGCGGGTATTGAATCTTATTTACCCCTCTTTTTTGACGAACAATCGTCTTTGTTTGACTACTTCCCCAGATCTGGGGACCCTGTATGGCTGGTGAATATTGGCGATGTAGAACAATCAATAAGAAACTTTTGGAAAGATACTCAGTCACGCTATGAGTTTCTGAAGCACGATCTTGATCGTCCGATTCTCCCGCCTAATCAATTATTTTTAGATGTCGACGAATTCTTTACAAATGCAAAGCCTTATGCACGCCTAGCGTTAGAGAATGAAGTCATCACCAATCATGACACCAGCACTTTCAAGGCTGTACCCGATGTTGCGGTTCACAGACGTGATGCAGATCCAATATCGCGCTTGCGCAATATTGTCTCCCAAGAAAAATTACGCGTTCTGATTTGTAGTGATAGCGCAGGTCGAAAAGAATCCATTCGGCAACTTTTAGATGAAAGCAATGGTGTCGCGGGGCAAGATGGTAAGGCGCTGTACCCATTACACCCTGAAGGGTTCGATAGCATCGCTGAATTTGTTAAGAGCGAATCGCTCTTTGGTCTAGTAACTGCGCCACTTTTTAATGGTTTTCTCTGGACCTCAGAAAACCTACTCGTTTTAACTGAGGCTGAATTATTTACCTCTACAGCGAGACAGAGACGCAAGGGCAAAGGCGCAGAAAACACCGATCCCGACATGTTGTTTAAGGATTTATCTGAGCTAAAAATTGGAGACCCAGTTGTTCACTCTGAGCACGGTATAGGACGATATCAAGGCTTAGTCTTGCTAAATCTCGCAGCACCGAAAGAGGCGCCAATATTTGAGGAGTTCTTGCATCTGCAATATGCGGGCGATGCCACACTGTATGTGCCTGTTCAACAATTGCAAATGGTCACCCGCTACGCTGGTTCAGACCCAGATTCAGCACCTTTACATCAGCTTGGCTCAGGCCAATGGGATAAGGCAAAACGCAAGGCTGCACAACAAATTCGGGATACTGCCGCTGAGCTACTCGGACTTTATGCAGCACGCGCAATTCGTAAGGGCCATGCTTTTGAATTCTCAGCGCATGACTATGCGGCCTTTGCAGAAAGTTTTGGCTTTGAAGAGACGCCTGATCAAGCCAATGCGATTGCTGCCGTTATAGGCGACATGACCAGTGGAACCCCAATGGATCGCTTGGTATGTGGAGATGTAGGTTTTGGAAAAACAGAAGTTGCATTGCGCGCCAGCTTTGTAGCCGTCATGGGTGGCAAACAAGTAGCCATCCTTGCTCCAACTACTCTACTTGCCGAACAACATGTAGCAACATGGAAAGATCGATTTGCCGACTGGCCTGTCAGAATTGTTGAGTTGTCCCGCTTTAAAACCACTAAGGAGATTAATGCTGCGCTAGAGGCGATTGCCAAAGGTGAAGCAGACATCATTATTGGCACACATAAATTGCTCTCCAAAGAAACGCAATTTGCAAATTTAGGCCTTGTTATTGTCGATGAAGAGCATCGCTTTGGAGTGCGACAAAAGGATGCTTTAAAAGCTCTACGTGCAGAGGTAGATATCCTCACTCTTACGGCAACACCCATTCCAAGAACCTTGGGAATGGCTATGGAAGGCTTGCGTGAGTTCTCCATCATCGCAACAGCTCCACAAAAGCGATTGGCTATCAAAACTTTTGTACGACGTGAAGGCGATGGCGTTATCCGCGAGGCAGTGCTTCGTGAAATTAAGCGCGGCGGACAAGTCTATTTCCTGCATAACGAAGTTGAGACGATTGAAAATCGGAAGCATGCTTTGCAAGAGCTCATTCCAGAAGCCCGGATCAGCGTGGCACATGGACAAATGCACGAACGAGAGCTAGAGGCTGTCATGCGTGAGTTTGTTACGCAGCGCACAAACATATTGCTTTGTACAACTATCATTGAAACTGGTATTGATGTTCCAACAGCTAACACTATCATCATGCATCGCGCTGATAAGTTTGGCTTAGCGCAGCTGCATCAATTACGCGGTCGCGTTGGTCGATCCCACCACCAAGCTTATGCTTATTTACTCGTTCCAGATCCTGAGGCATTAAGCAAACAGGCTCAGTTACGTTTGAACGCAATTCAAGCAATGGAGGAGCTGGGTTCTGGCTTCTATTTGGCGATGCATGACCTTGAGATTCGAGGCGCTGGTGAAGTGCTGGGCGATAAACAATCAGGGGAAATTCATGAAATTGGATTTCAGCTCTATACGGAAATGCTTAATCGCGCAGTGAAATCCTTGCGTAGTGGGAAAGAGCCCGATCTACTTTCACCACTGCAGGCTACAACCGATGTGAACTTGGGTGTACCACCCCTTCTGCCTGACGATTATTGTCCTGATGTACACGAGCGACTATCTTTGTACAAGCGTTTTGCCAATTGCAATGATTTCTCTGAGTTAATGGGTTTGCGCGAAGAGCTCGTTGACCGCTTTGGTGATCTGCCAGATCAAGCGAAGTCTTTCTATGAGACTCATCGTCTACGTTTAGAAATGCAAGGTTTTGGCATCAAGAAAATTGATGCGAGCCCCCTCTCAATCCAGATTCAATTTATCCCCAATCCCCCAATAGACTCCTTGAAGATCATTCAGCTCATTCAGTCATCAAAGCATATTCAGTTGAATGGTCAAGATAAGCTCAAAATTACCCCTCAGAAAGAACGCGACTTTGAGAAATTGGAGCAACGTCTTGAAGCCATCCGGCAGGTTCTTCGCCGCCTGAATGATTCAGCGGTCTTAAGTGCTGCAAAAGTAAGCTAGAAGACGTTCCACTCATCTATTATTTAGCTATGGCAGAACATCAAACCCTTGTAGCACTCTCACGCGAACCCATCTCAGAGAAACTTATATTTGAATTAAAGGACCACGCCACTCAATTTGGCGCCACCTTGCATACGCTTAGTGGGCAAATTGCCAATGGTCCCTACCACTCTGAGCGTTGGGCATGCAGTCTACATCTTGATGTAATACAGCGAGAGAAGTTGCGCACACTCTGCTCTCAATATAAGACCGATCTTTGCTTTTTGAATCCAGATTTAGCCCCTAGGGATATAAAAATCCTAGCCATGGATATGGATTCCACCTTAATCAATATTGAGTGCATTGATGAGATCGCGGATTTCACAGGAAAAAAATCTGCTGTCGCAGAAATTACTGAAGCTACGATGCGCGGCGAGATTAAAGACTTTAAGGAGAGTCTCAGAAGGCGCGTGGCTTTATTGGAAGGCATCCATGCGGACGCTCTTGAGGCTGTGTATCGCGAACGTTTACAACCCAACCCTGGCGCAGTTGAATTGCTTGCTGGCGCACAGCAACGAGGTCTCTACACGCTCCTAGTATCAGGAGGCTTTACTTTCTTCACGGAGAAGCTGCGGGAGAGACTAGGCTTTAAGCAAACTCAAGCAAATACCCTAGAAATTATTGACGGGAAACTTACTGGCAGAGTTTTGGGCGATATTGTTGATGGGCTAGCCAAATCTGCTCACCTCGATGATGCCTGCCAAAGATTGGGTTGCACCAGAGCCAATGCGATCACAATGGGCGATGGCGCAAATGACCTCATCATGATGAATGGCTCAGGGATTAGCGTGGCTTATCAAGCGAAGCCAGTAGTCAAAGAAAAAGCCGACGCGGCTTTTGACCACGTCGGCTTGGATGCTGCTCTGCTATTAATTAGCTAACTAATTACATGCGTTCAAAAATAGTTGCGATACCTTGACCACCACCAATACACATTGTTACCAAAGCGTATTTACCTTGAACACGTTGTAACTCATGAATTGCTTTGGTAGCAATCGCCGCACCTGAGCAACCAATTGGGTGCCCCAAAGCAATCGCGCCACCATTCACATTGGTCTTGGCTGGATCTAAACCCAGGCCCCTAGTCACTGCGAGCGCCTGCGCGGCAAACGCTTCGTTAGATTCAATCACGTCCATTTGATCAAGCTTCAAACCAGCGCGCTCAAGCGCAAGCTTGGTAGCAGGAATTGGGCCTTCACCCATGATGTGATTTGGAACACCGGCAACCGCATAAGAAACCAAGCGAGCGATTGGCTTATGGCCAGCTTTCTTCGCTGTCTCAGCATCAGCCAATACAAAGAATGCAGCGCCATCATTAATGCCCGAAGCGTTACCAGCAGTAACTGAACCACCTTCTTTTTTAAACACGGCTTTCATTTTGCCGAGCGTTTCCATTGTGGTGTCAGGCTTGCAATGCTCGTCTGTATCAAATACAACATCGCCCTTACGAGTCTTAATCGTGATTGGAACGATCTGAGACTTAAAGCGACCTTCTTTAATAGCATTCGCAGCACGACGATGAGATTCAACAGCTAGAGCATCTTGCTCTTCGCGAGTTAATTTCCATTTCTCAACAAGATTTTCTGCAGTAACACCCATATGGCCAACACCAAACGGATCGGTCAACACAGACACCATCAAATCGAGCATCTTAGTGTCACCCATGCGCGCACCACTACGCATCGCTGGTGAACCATACATACCGCGAGACATTACCTCAACGCCACCGCCAACACCGTAGTCACAGTCACCCAACATAATTTGCTGAGCTGTTGTCACGATCGCTTGCAAACCAGAGCTACACAAACGGTTCAAGGCCATTGCAACAGATTCCATTGGTAAGCCAGCTTGAATCGAAGCAACGCGAGCAACATAAGCGTAACGACTATCCGTTGGAATGGTGTTACCGACAGTTACATAATTAATTTTTGCGGGATCTACACCAGAGCGCGCTACCGCCTCTTTCATGACAATTCCGCCAAGTTCAGATGGCTCAAAGCTGCTGAGTGAACCGTTAAAGCTACCAATTGCGGAACGTACTGCACTTAAGACAACGACATCACGACTCATAACAATCCCCTTACGGTGAATAAACCCATTGATTGGGTCAAATTAGTACTAAAACTGCCAAAACAATAGTTTTATTACATTCGTCAAGTTTCGGCTATTAGGTCATGCCCTTGGGAGCTAATCACTGTCGCGCGGATGATTTCGCCAGTCCGGTAGCGTTTTGAAGGCTTGCTGGGTGGTAAAACCCTCACCAGACCATCAATTTCAGGGGCATCACCTATGGTTCGGCCAATACCGCCAGATTCGTCAATTCGATCAATTAGCACCTGAATACGCTTACCCACCTTTTTGGCTAGTCGCTGTATAGAGATGTCTTCCGCCTTAGCCATGAATCGCGTCCTACGCTCCACCCGGATGGCATCAGGAACCGGATTATCTAGTTGGTTTGCTAATGCACCTTCTACAGGCGAATATGCAAAGCATCCAGCACGATCAATTTGTGCTTCATCCAAGAAATCGAGCAAATACTGAAACTCTTCCTCTGTCTCACCAGGGAAACCAGCAATAAAAGTACTGCGAATAACCAAATCAGGACAAGCCTTGCGCCATGCCAAGATTCGGTCAAGATTTTTCTCGCCGCTTGCTGGTCGCTTCATACGTTTGAGTACGGCTGGATGGGCATGCTGCAATGGGATATCTAAATAAGGTAATACGCCATATCCATGCTCAGAAAATTCAGCCATCAGGGGCAATACATCATCAACATGAGGATAGGGATAGACATAATGCAACCTCACCCATGCCTGATATTCGCGCGCAATTTGATTTAAGGCATTCACCAAATCAAACATTTTGGTTTTGACCGGCTTGCCATCCCAAAAACCAGTGCGATATTGAATGTCCACGCCATAAGCACTCGTATCCTGAGATACAACAAGCAACTCTTTTACGCCCGATTCAAATAAACGCTTTGCCTCTAGCAATACCTCGCCAATCGGGCGAGATACCAAATCTCCACGCAAGTTAGGAATAATGCAAAAGGTGCAACGATGATTGCATCCCTCAGAAATTTTGAGATAAGCGTAGTGTTTGGGGGTAAGCTTGACGCCAGCTGGCGGAACAAGATCCGTAAATGGATCGTGCGGCTTAGGTAAATGCAAATGAATGGCCTGCATTACTTCATCGGTAGCATGTGGGCCGGTAACTGCTAGAACCTTAGGATGAATGCTTTGAATGAGATCACTGCCATCCGCATTCTTTCTGGCGCCAAGGCAGCCAGTGACAATTACCTTGCCGTTTTCAGCTAAAGCCTCACCGATAGCTGAGAGGCTTTCCTCTACAGCGGAATCAATGAAGCCACAGGTATTGACTACTACGAGGTCCGCGCCAGAATAGTCTTTCGCGGTTTCATAACCTTCTGCGCTTAATTGCGTCAGAATAAGTTCGGAATCAACTAATGCCTTGGGGCAACCCAAGGATACAAAACCAATTTTTCCAGCCACAACTATTCTTTTTCAGATTTATTAGGCTGTTGTGCGAATGGGAAACTGCCAAACATATTCTGTGAACCCTGCATTTGCTCTTGCATCTTGACAAACAAATCCTTGCTTTGCTCCATGTAGTTACCCATGAGGTTTTGCATTAGAGGATTCTGCAAGTTGAGCATTTGCGCCCAAGCTTCTGGAGTGCTGCCCGCGCCAAGACCCTTAGTCTGGTCGCCTAATTTGTTATGGATATCCACAAAAGACTGCATGGTCTTCTCTAAATAATTTCCCATCAGACCTTGCATGGAATTTCCATAGAAGCGAATGATTTGAGAAAGCATCTGGGTAGAAAACACTGGTGCGCCACCAGCCTCTTCTTCCAAAATAATTTGCAACAGAATATTACGCGTTAAATCTTCATCAGTTTTGGCATCGACAACCTTAAAACTTTCGTTGGTCATTACCAAACCCTTGATGTCAGCCAAGGTGACATAAGTGCTTGTTTGGGTGTCATAGAGACGACGGTTGGGGTACTTCTTAATCAACCGATCTTCACCGGCTTTTTTGGAACGGGTAGCCATTATTTTCCTTACTGATTACTGCAACGCAACATCGGCATAGTTTAGCCTTAGTTTGAACAAAAGGTAAACAAGCCGAGTTGCGCTCATCCAATACCGCTTTTTTGGCAAAATTAGCCTGTATGGATACCGCCGTTCAGAGAGAAATCGGCGCCAGTCGCATAGCCACCATCATCCGAGGCGATCCAGCAGCAAATAGACGCGATCTCATCAGGCGTGCCTAAACGCTTAACTGGAATGCCAGAAACAATCTTCTCCAAGACATCCTCACGAATAGCTTTAACCATATCAGTGCCGATATAGCCAGGAGACACTGTATTCACAGTAACGCCCTTAGTTGCTACTTCCTGAGCCAAAGCCATGGTAAATCCATGTAAACCTGCTTTAGCAGTGGAGTAGTTACATTGACCAAACTGGCCTTTCTGACCATTCACAGAGGAAATATTGATGATGCGACCCCAGTTGTTATCAACCATGCCATCAATCACTTGCTTAGTAACATTAAACAAGGAATTAAGATTGGTATCAATAACAGCCTTCCATGCATCAGGGGTCATCTTGCGGAATACGCTGTCACGGGTAATACCAGCGTTATTAACCAATACATCCACACGGCCTACTTCAGCCTTGACCTTATCGAAAGCAGCTACCGTGCTATCCCAGTCAGATACATTACCTTCAGAGGCGACGAAGTCATAGCCAAGCGCCTTCTGCTCAGCAAGCCAGCGATCTTTACGTGGTGAATTAGGTCCGCAACCTGCGATTACCTTGAAACCATCTTTAGCTAAACGTTGGCAAATAGCGGTACCAATACCACCCATACCGCCAGTTACATATGCGACTTTTTGAGACATTACTTTCCCCTTTAAAAAACCTTCGTTAAATGTGTTTGATGAATTCTCTATTTAGAAATTTTTTCTTTGACGTAAAGGCCTGGTGCAGCCTCTTTCTTTTTATGCTTTTGATTGCCATAGGCGTTGCTTGCAGGCTTGCGCTTACCGGCATGCTTTTCAAGCCATTCTGTGTAATTGGGCCACCAACTACCAGGAATTTTTTTTGCACCCTCAAACCACTCTTCAGCTGTTGGGGCGATTGTGTTGTTCTCAAAGTAAAAACGCTTATTCTTTGCAGGAGGATTGATCACTCCGGCAATGTGCCCTGATGCACCCAAGACGAAGCAGTTTTTACCTTTAAGAATATGAGTAGATTCATAGGCTGATTGCCACGGCACGATATGATCTTCCTGCGAGGCATATAAATAGGCGGGGCATTTGATTTTGCCTAGATCGATTTTTTCACCGCAGATGGTGACCTTGCCGGGCTTAACCAAATCATTTTGCAAATAAGTGTGACGTAGATACCAGCAATACATATTGCCTGGCAGGTTTGTAGAGTCGCCATTCCAATAGAGCAAATCAAATGGAGGCGGAGAATTTCCTTTTAGGTAATTCTCAACAACGTAGTTCCAAACTAAATCATTGGGTCGCAGGAAGGAAAATGTATTGCCTAGATCTAGGCCTGACATCATTCCGTAATTACCTGCCTTTCCACCGATGGTGTTTTCACGCAACTCCACCATGGCTTCATCAATAAAGACATCCAAAATACCGGTATTGGTGAAGTCTAACAATGTCGTAAACAAAGTTAAGCTTGCTGCTGGATGTTGATCCTTAGCCGCCAAAACAGCCAAAGCGGAAGTCGTTAGGGTGCCCCCAACGCAGAAGCCCAAGATATTAATTTGCTTAGACTCACTGATTTCTTGAACAACGTCGATTGCTTTGATAACGCCCTTGCCTACGTAATCATCCCAACTCACTTCTGCCATCGAGGCATCTGGGTTTTTCCAAGATACCAAGAAAACCGTATGACCCTGAGCAACCATATGGCGAACTACTGAGTTGTCGGGCTGTAAATCAAGGATGTAGTACTTATTGATGCATGGCGGAACCATTAAATAAGGACGCTCAAATACTGTCTCTGTTAATGGGCTGTATTGAATCAACTCAAATAATTCATTTCGAAAGACAACAAAGCCCTCAGTGGTGGCGATATTCTTACCAACCTCAAAAGCACTCTCATCAGTAATAGAGACTTTGCCCTTTTTCATATCGCCAAGCAAATTGACGATACCCTTTTGAATGGATTGCCCTTGGGTGCTAATAATGTTCTCGAGCACCTCTGGATTAGTGGCAATGAAATTGGATGGCGATAGCGCATCGATCATTTGCTCGGTAGTGAACAAAATCTTCTGACGCGTTTTCTCATCCGTTTCAACCGCTTTGGCCAGCGACATTAAATGCTTTGAATTCAGAAGATATGTGGCGGCAATTACTTTGCTCCAAGAGGAATGCCATGCTTTGCCAGCAAAGCGACGGTCCTCTACTTCAATCGCCTCAGGATTGGTGGCAATGTGCGCTAATTCCGCAAAATATTCCTTTTGAATTTCTGCTAAGCGATCTTGGGGGATTAATGCCATATGGTGCGGCGCCAAAGATGGCGTCGCACCTGTATTCATACCTGCAAACATAGTCTTCTCTTCTAATGGTTTAGAGCATTCTCCACCCGTAAGTGCAATAGAGTTATACGCAATAACCCTAGAAACAGGGTTTATCTAGTAATAACCCTCAGTACATGATGGAATGAATGCAACGCAACCAGGTAACTAGACTAGTTAGCAAACTACTTGGATTGAGATATCCAAATGAGGCTCGCAAATCTACCAGTCACCCCATCGCGACGATAAGAAAAAAATTGCTCCTCTTGATTTACGGTGCAATAGTGACCGCCATAAATTTGATTAAGGCCAATTGACTCGAGACGACTGCGTGCTAATAGATATAAATTGGCTAAATATTTGCCAGGTTTGTTTGGTACAGCTACAAACGATTGATTAGGAAATGAAATTTTGGCATCTTGGTAAGCCTCAAGCACATCGGTACCAACCTCAAAAGCTGTAGGGCCTATAGCGGGGCCGAACCAAGCCAGCATATTTTTGGCAGAGCTGGCTCCAGATAACGCTTGCATCTCTTTCACAGTATTTTCAAGTACGCCATTGCACAAGCCTCGCCACCCCGCATGCGCCGCACCAATAACATCACCGGATTCACTGGTAAATAAAACGGGTAAACAGTCGGCGGTCATAATTGCTAAAACTTCATTAGGCTTATTCGTCACAACCGCGTCCGCTTCATCAAGTCGAGCATCTGGAGTGCTTACCTTCACGCCATGAACTTGCTTCAACCAAATAGGTTCATTTGGCAATAACTTACCTAACAACACTCTATTTGCAAGAACACACTTTGGATCATCGCCAACATGATCGCCTAAATTGAGAGAGTGATATGACCCCTGACTAATGCCGCCCTCTCTAGTGGTAACTGCTGCCTTTACTCGTGGCGGTGCTGGCCATTCGGGTTTTAGGAGCTTGAGTGCAGGTACCGAGTTATTCATTCGGCGCTTGCCCTTGATGAATTGCGGCTAATACGCTCTGCTCTTGCGGCAAATCTTCATTAGACATACCAAGATTCGGTAGCAAATCCATTAAATCCGGTGGGGGCGCCTTAAACCAACTTACAAGCTCATGAGTCTGAGGGTGTTGCAAACTAAGCGCAAACGCATGCAGTGCTTGTCGAGCAAAAGGCAAGGACTGGGAAACCCCGGGTGTTTTCTTGCGATAGACAGGATCACCCAATAAGGGAAACCCCAATGACTCTAAGTGCACACGAATTTGATGTGTACGCCCAGTTTCAAGACGACATTCCACCAAAGAAACTGGATGATCCTGAAACCTCCCCTTAACAAGCCTGCGATATAAAGTTGCTGCTGGCTTGCCTTGTGGACTACCCGCGGACATCTTGAGGCGATCACGCTGATCACGTCCTACCGATGCAAGCACCTTACCTTGAGCTGGGGTATCACCCCAAACCCATGCTAAATATCGACGCCCTACTGTTCGATCTTGTAATTGACGAACTAATGCAGTCTGAGCCTGAGATGTGCGAGCTACCACCATCAATCCAGAAGTATCTTTATCCAAGCGATGGACAATCCCTGCGCGCGGTAATGACTTTAGCTCTGGGTATTTAAAAAGTAAGCCATTTAACAATGTCCCTGACCAATTACCAGCTGCAGGGTGCACAACCAAACCAGGCGGCTTATTAATCACAATAATTGAGTCGTCCTCATAAACCACATCCAGAGGAATATCTTGCGGGCTGAAAGCATGTTGCTCCGGCATCTCCTGCGGAAATAGCTTAATACTCTCTCCACCCCGCAATAAATAGCGAGCCTTTGTTACCTTGCCATCCACCATGACAGCGCCCGCCTCAACCCAAGTTTTTAGACGATTACGGGAATAATCCGGCAAAGATACCGCCAGCGCCTTATCCAGACGTTCGCCAGCCATCTCCAGAGGCATTTCCAGGGAGATGAAATCCTCTTCATCGATATAATCAATGGGATTCGAATCAGGAGTTTGCGGCAATGCCACGCTTAAAGAGCCTTTCAGTTATGTCCGAAGCAATATCAGACGCCAGTTTAAGGCTTGCTGGATCTTTTGCGTCACAAAAGCAAAGCCCTCAATTCAGCTTGGTTTCTGTTGCGCTACTAATCGCAGTTGTCTGCAGCTTATTCCTTTTGGGGGGTTGTGCTGGTAGTGATGGTCAAAAAGATGACACCGATATTTGGTCAGAGTCCAAGTTGTATTCAGAAGCAACGGATAAGCTCAATGATGCTGATTATGCAAAGTGCGGAAAGTACTTTGACAAACTCGAGGCACGCTTCCCATTTGGCCCGTATTCTCAGCAAGCGCAAATTAATGCAGCCTACTGCTATTGGAAGGCCCAAGAACAAACGCAGGCTCTAGTTGCAATTGATCGCTTTATTAAGTTGCATCAAGGTAGTCCAACTTTGGACTACGCTTACTACCTTAAAGGATTAATTACTTTTAATGATGACTTGGGCTGGCTTGGCAAATTTACCGGCCAAGATTTAAGCGAGCGCGACCCTAAAGCAGCCAAAGAAGCATTTGAGTCTTTTAAAACTGTTGTTGAGCGTTTCCCAAACAGTAAATATGCACCCGACTCATTAGATCGCATGCGTTACATCGTGAACTCACTAGCCGAGGCTGATGTCATAGTCGCCCGCTTCTACTACCAGCGCGGCGCCTATCTAGCCGCTGCCAATAGAGCCCAACTGGTTATTAAAGACTACGATCGGGCGCCAGCAGTTGAAGAGGCCCTATATATTCTCACCAAGTCTTATGAAAAATTGGGGCTCACCCAGCTCAGCAATGACACGTTGCGCGTATTCAAATTGAACTTCCCCGATAGCCAGATGATGGAAACTGGTCAACGGGTTCAAAAAGAGCGTCGCTGGTGGCAAATCTGGAATAAATAATTCCGCATCATGAATTTATAAGCTGCACAAAAAATCCTCTACAAAGAGGATTTTTTATTTCAACTCATGATTTAGCTCGTCCTAGTAAATGCCTAACTATTTAATTGCTACTGGCACTCTTGGCGCTACAGCACAAAGTAACTCGTAACCGATCGTGCCACTCATTCTTGCAACCTCATCTACTGGAACTTTGCTTCCCCATAACTCGACTAAGCTGCCAATATTAGAGTGAGGCGCATTTCTCAAGTCGATAGTTAACATATCCATAGATACACGCCCTACGAGTGGGCAAATCACACCGTCGCTAGATTCGGCTGAATTTCCTACCCATACGGGGGTGCCGTCTTTTGCATGTCGTGGATAACCATCGGCATAGCCACAGGCAATAATTCCGATACGCATATCTTCGGGTGCACAGAAACGTCCGCCATAACCAATGCGATCACCCTTGCGTAAATTTTGAATATCAATAACTTCACTACGAAGCTGCATTACTGGCTTCAAATGGGCGTGCTCTATATCAGCATATAAACCAGTTGGAGAAGCGCCATAGAGCATGATTCCAGGGCGAACCCAGTCACCTAGCGCGTTGCGGTGCCACAAGATCGCGGCTGAGTTTGCCAAAGAGGTTGAGCCCTCAAGGCCTTGTATAGTTTGATCGAATAATTCAAGCTGACTGCCAACTGTTGGCTCTTGATTGACCTGATCTGCGTTAGCAAAATGGGTCATGTGATGCATATGGTAGCCAGCAGCATGTAGTTGGTGAAATACTGTTCTGTAGTTATCGGGCGTAAATCCCAAGCGGTTCATGCCTGTATTCATCTTCAAAAAAACATTAATAGGCTTGTGGACTTTATCGGCATATCGCTCTAACCATCCTACTTGAGCATCACAATGAACCACTAAATCGCAATTCAGTTCTTGTGCGAGAGCCAATTCATTTTCATGAAAAAGTCCCTCTAAGAGCAAAATCCGCCCCTGCCATCCATGCTCTCTAAGCCAAACAGCATCTTGAATATCCAGAAGCGCAAAACCATCTGTGGAACCAAGCCCCTTTAGGGCAGCATCAAAGGAATGACCATATGAACGCGCCTTAATCACCGCCCAAATCTTGGACTCAGGAGCAAGTTCACGAACTCGGTTTAAATTGTGTGCAAAGGCCTGGGTGTCAATAGATGCCAAAATTGGTCTATTAATCAAGCCATTAGCTGAAGCACCCATATTTACCCCTCCTTTCATGTTTTAATTGTATTAATGACTAGATTGTACGAATGAACCGTAGTTTTTACATCATTATGGCGGCGCAATTTTTTTCGTCGCTTGCTGATAACGCCCTGCTCATCGCAGCAATTGCCCTTCTGGCCCAGCTTAGCGCTCCGGCCTGGATGACCCCTTTACTCAAATTATTCTTCGTATTGTCGTATGTCCTGCTTGCTGCATTTGTGGGTGCATTTGCAGATTCCCGCCCAAAAGGTAATGTAATGTTCATTACGAACACCATTAAATTCATTGGCTGTGTTGCCATGCTTTTTGGTGGGCACCCTTTGCTGTCATATGCAGTTGTTGGTTTAGGTGCTGCAGCCTACTCCCCAGCCAAATACGGAATTCTGACTGAACTCCTCCCCCCTGAAAAACTCGTGGCGGCAAATGGCTGGATAGAAGGACTTACTGTTGGGTCGATCATTTTGGGGACTGTATTAGGTGGTATTTTAATCAGCAGCACTGTGTCACAAAGCTTACTTGCGCTTGATATGCCCAGCTTTGATACAAGCATCGATACTCCTGCAGAATCAGCCATTCTCATCATCATGATGATTTATGTAGTAGCAGCACTTATTAATCTTAAGATTCCAGATACTGGCGCACGCTATGTATCTCAAAAGACAAATCCCATCGCACTCATCAAGGATTTTTCAATTTGCTTCAAAACGCTCTGGAACGATCGCCTAGGACAAATCTCCCTAGCAGTGACAACATTGTTTTGGGGCGCTGGAGCAACCCTGCAGTTCATTGTTATCAAATGGGCGCAAGTTGCCCTTCATATGAACCTTTCGCAAGGCGCGATATTGCAGGCTATCTCAGCCGTAGGCGTGGCAGGTGGTGCTGTGTGGGCAGCTTGGCGCGTACCACTCCGTAGCTCTCTTAATGTATTACCCTACGGCATTGTCATGGGTTTGGTCGTCTGCGTAATGGCAATTTACAACTCTGATTTATTACCCAATACCACGCTCATGACAATTGGCAAATTACAGGTCACACTGAATTTATTACCTGCGTATGCATTGTTGATCTTAGTTGGTTGGCTTGCAGGTTACTTTGTGGTGCCAATGAACGCCTTACTGCAACATCGCGGCCACGTTCTCATGTCGGCAGGTCATTCAATTGCAGTACAAAATTTCAATGAAAATATTTCTGTACTAGCAATGCTCGCCATGTATTCTTTGTTGATATGGTTAGATGTGCCTGTTCAGGCCGTCATTATTGGCTTTGGACTTGCGGTCAGCGGCATCATGTGGCTCGTAATCAAGCGTCATGCTCGTAACCAAGCAGAATACGACTCAATGCATTTGATTGGTGAACATAAGCACTAAAAAATTATGCCTTGTATAGCTACGAGGCACTAAATATTTTGCAGAACTGATTTAGCCAATAACAAATCTTGCCAAAGCAAAGCCTTCTCCTTTGGCTTTCCAACCACTTGCGCAAGGTCTTGAGAGGCGACCACTGGAATCTCATCATCATTTCCAGTACTCAAGGCCAATATAGTTTCACGCAACTGGGACAAAGGATCACACTCACCTGTGACTTTCTGTACGGCTGGTCCGCCAAAAGCAAGCGCCACCACTGGCGCACCATCCTCCGGCATTGTGAGCTTAGATAAGTCATCGCTCGGAAGCTTCCAAGACCACTCTTGAGAAGATAAACCTAAAACTCGAATGAGATTCTGAAAGAGCAACTGCGTATCACCCTGAGGCTTTGCTCCAAAGAACCACCAATGTGCCCGAACTGAGGATTCTGCAGCCTGTGAGACCGCACTATCTTCTGCGGACTTGATCGCAGGAATTGAAGGTACAGTAGACCCCTGCTCTCTTGAGACCCATTCGGTAATGCCCATTTCTTTCAAATAGCTTGCGTGCAAATTGCTCATGACTCTAGCTTAATGGATTTTGCCATGACAATTGCATCCTCCCGAATACCCGTCTCAGGGCTGGCTGGATAGTAACCTTTTCGTATACCTATCTGCTCATACCCCAATTTTTTATACAAGGCAAAAGCAGGCTCATTTGTGGGACGCACTTCCAATATGATTCGAGGCATTTTTTGCTGAGCTGCAACTCCCTCGATTGCCTCCATCATGCGAGCACCCAAGCCTAGCTTTCTTAATTTCGGTGAGACCGTGATATTCAAGAGATGGAGCTCATCAACTGCGGGATACAAAATGCAGTATGCCCATAAAGCCTGAGAATCCGTAAATGTACCTGGAGATACATCGTTCTCAGCAAGGCTTGGTCTGATGCAATAAGCCCAATGTGCTGCCGCCAGAGAATCGGAAAAGTTTCCTCGGGTCCATGGATGAATATGAGAAACAGATTCGATTGCCAATACGGCATCAAGGTCTGCCGGCTGCATGGGCATAAAAGAAAGCTCGGCAACTTCTTTTGGGCTTGTCATTGCTGGGTGCCCTTTTTAAAGATCTGATCGCGCTCTTCAGTAGTTAAAGCCACTTTATTACGTACATAAAGCGGCTCCAGCTCTTGAACCGGTATTTGCTTGCCGCTAACCAATGCAGGCATTGCACAGCCCAAAATCCCAAGTGCAGAAACACCAATATTTGCATCTAAGCAATTAACAGGCAGTTGATGGTGGGTAAATAAGCGATTGCCATAAGCATTAATTGCGCTACCAGCTAAATACCGCGCGCCTTCCAAGTCAATCGCTTCAGGACTACTCAAATGAATATCGCCCAGCCTCTGGGGCTCGTTATCTGATGATGCATATTGATATTTAGCCCAGTAAATTTCGTCCATGCGTGCGTCAACCGCAACTACAAACTGACTGGGCTGTATTTTATGGAAGCTTTGATTAGATAACAATTCCATTGCAATTGCATCTAAGCTTGCAATCGGAATCACTGGTAGATTTGCGGCTAGCGCTAGACCTTGAGCAGCAGCAACCCCTAATCGCACGCCTGTAAATGCTCCTGGGCCAATACCAATCGCTATAGCATCCAAATCGGCCATAGCAAGCTTTGAAGCTTGCAGCATCTCTTCGATCCATGGCAAAAGTAGCTGACTAGCACCAGCGGCGACTGGCTGATGTCTAAATGCAGGCTCTACCTCACCTAAAGATAAAGCCACCGAACACCAAGCCGATGAGGTGTCGATGGCCAAGATGCGTTTCAAATTGAACTCTTATTGCGTTGGCTAAAACCCAAATTATGAACTTAATCCAGCAATTACTTCTGGAGGAGCTTGAACCAACTCAATTAGGACCCCTTCTCCGCCAATCGGAAACTCGTCATTACCTTTAGGATGGACAAAGGTGATGTCGTGGCCGCCAGCGCCCCTGCGAATTCCACCTGGCGCAAAGCGCAGACCATTTGCGGATAACCACTCAACAGCTTTTGGCAAATCATCAACCCACAAACCAATGTGATTTAGCGGCGTTTGATGCACTGCTGGCTTTTTATTTATATCCAGAGGTTGCATGAGATCAACCTCGATCTCATGTACTCCAGAGCCAATTGAACAAATATCTTCATCAACGTTTTCACGTTCAGATACAAAAGTGCTCTTATATTCAAAACCGAATAAATCGACCCATAGCTTCTTGAGGCGATCTTTATTCTCGCCACCAATCGCTATCTGCTGAATTCCGAGAATCTTAAAAGGCTTAGCTGTCATTTAAACGGAACCCCTCTTATTCAAAACGAATAATTAATTGATCAACTGCCAAGCTCTCACCCTCTTTGGCACAGATCTCCGCAACAACGCCATCTTGCATTGCCGAAATCGTATTCTCCATCTTCATTGCTTCAATTGAGGCTAGTTTCTGACCTGCAGTTACAGCTTCCCCAACCTTAACCGCAACTTTAGTTAGCAAACCTGGCATCGGTGACATAACAAGCTTAGATGTATCGGGTGGAAGCTTCACTGGCATACGACGCTGAAGCTCTGCACCCAATGGACTGAGAACCATACACTCATAGTGTGCGCCATCCAGAATGAGGCAGAACTTCACACCCTTGCGTTCTACTTGAGCGGTGATTTTCTGCGTGCCATTGATTGTTGCATTAAGACATATTTGACCTGGACGCCAATCGCTGACGATGTCATAACGGCTAACACCATCTTTTTCTTCAATATAGACTGAATAAACACCGTCTTTAAGCTCAACCCGAATTGGAACTTCATACGGATCATTCATAGAGCCAGTTTTTTTGCCAGTTACCACAACAAATTTCTTAGCAATAACCATTTCATGGCCAGCCAACTGACCATCAATCATCTTAATATGCTCAAGATAGCGATAGCGCATGAAGGCTGCCAAAGCGGCTAAACGTTTAGGGTCAGCAGGTTGCACTGAATCCTTCTTAAAGCCTTCTGGATATTCTTCAGCAATAAAGCCTGTTGTGAAATCGCCATTCACAAACCTTGGGTGTTGCAATAGCGCCGCTTGGAATGGAATGTTGGAATGAATGCCGCGAATCACAAAATCATTCAATGCGGAACGCATCTTCTCGATGGCTTCCGTACGATCCTTGCCGTGCACAATCAATTTGGCAATCATGGAGTCGTAATACATCGGAATCTCGCCACCCTCGTATACGCCAGTATCAACACGAACGCCATTTACGGACTCTGGTGGACGATACTTCACAAGACGTCCTGTAGAAGGCAAGAAGTTGCGGAATGGATCATCTGCGTTAATTCGACACTCCATTGACCAACCGTCTAGCTTCACATCCTCTTGCTTAAATGCCAACTTTTCGCCTGCAGCAACACGAATCATCTGCTCTACAAGATCAAGACCAGTGATGCTCTCTGTAACTGGATGCTCTACCTGCAAACGGGTATTCATTTCCAAGAAGTAGAAAGACTTGTCCTTGCCGACGACAAACTCTACCGTTCCTGCTGACTGGTAGTTCACCGCTTTAGCTAGGGCGACCGCTTGCTCACCCATTGCTTTACGAGTAGCTGGATCAATAAATGGAGATGGAGCCTCTTCAATCACCTTTTGGTGACGACGTTGAATGGAGCAATCACGCTCATTGAGGTAAACCACATTGCCATGAGAATCTCCCAAGATCTGAATCTCAATATGTCTTGGACCTTCAACAAACTTCTCAATAAAGATGCGATCATCTCCAAAGCTATTCATAGCCTCTGTTTTACATGCTGCAAAGCCTTCAGCCGCCTCTTTGTCGTTAAACGCAACGCGCAAGCCTTTGCCGCCGCCGCCTGCTGACGCTTTAATCATGACTGGATAACCAATGTCTTGAGCAATCTTGACAGCCTCTTCGTTGGTATCAATAGCATCGTTGTAACCAGGAATCGTATTGACCCTGGCTTCTTGAGCAAGCTTCTTGGAGGCGATCTTGTCACCCATGGCTGCAATAGATTGGTGTTTAGGGCCAATAAAGACAATGCCTTCTTCTTCGCAGCGCTTAGCAAACTGCTCGTTCTCAGAAAGGAATCCATAGCCTGGATGCACCGCTTCTGCACCAGTATCTTTACAAGCTTGGATAATCCGATCCATTACAAGATAAGACTCTCTCGATGGTGCAGGTCCAATACAAACAGCCTCATCAGCCAGCTGTACATGTCGGGCCTCCTTGTCTGCCTCTGAATACACGGCGACAGTTTTAATCCCCATCTTTTTAGCGGTCTTCATCACACGGCAAGCAATCTCACCGCGGTTAGCAATCAAAATTTTCTTAAACATTTTTGTAGTCATTTTTATCAGCGCCTTTACAGAGGAATATTGCCGTGTTTACGCGCAGGATTCTTCAAATCTTTGTCTTTTAGCATTGCTAAAGAGCGAGCAATACGCTTGCGGGTTTCGTGTGGAAGGATGACATCATCAATATATCCACGACGGCCTGCTACAAAGGGGTTTGCAAACTTAGCCTTGTATTCCGCTTCACGAGCAGCGATCTTTTCTGGATCAGATTTCTCTTCACGGAAAATGATTTCTACAGCACCCTTAGGACCCATCACTGCAATCTCAGCAGAAGGCCAAGCAAAGTTCACGTCACCGCGCAAATGCTTAGAGGCCATCACGTCATATGCACCGCCATAAGCCTTGCGAGTAATGAGCGTGACTTTTGGCACTGTGCAGTCTGCGTATGCGTAGAGTAATTTCGCACCATGCTTGATAATGCCACCGTACTCTTGGGCTGTTCCCGGCATAAATCCAGGGACGTCAACCAATGTCACCACAGGAATGTTGAAAGCATCACAAAAGCGCACAAAACGCGCCGCTTTAATGGATGCCTTAATATCCAAACAACCCGCCAATACTAGTGGCTGATTGGCTACGATGCCGATTGAGCGGCCTTCCATGCGTGCAAAACCAATAACGATGTTCTTTGCGTAATCTGGTTGCAACTCAAAGAATTCACCATCATCAACAATCTTCTCGATCAACTCTTTCATGTCATAAGGTTGATTCGGATTAGATGGAACCAAAGTATCTAAGGAGAAATCTGGCTCTTCAGTACGATTCGCACCCTTAATGAGTGGTGGCTTCTCACGATTTGATAAAGGCAGGTAATTGAAGAAACGACGTAGCATCATGATGGCATCTACATCGTTATCAAAAGCCAAATCGCAAACACCAGATACTGTTGAGTGCGTTACAGCTCCACCTAATTCCTCGGCAGTGACATCTTCATGCGTAACTGTTTTAACCACCTCTGGGCCAGTTACGAACATGTAAGAACTATCTTTCACCATGAAGATGAAGTCAGTAAGCGCTGGTGAATAGACGGCACCGCCAGC
The DNA here is from genome assembly GCF_013307225.1 of Polynucleobacter tropicus. NCBI lineage: Bacteria > Pseudomonadati > Pseudomonadota > Betaproteobacteria > Burkholderiales > Burkholderiaceae > Polynucleobacter > Polynucleobacter tropicus. The sequence continues at coordinate 1,069,414 of NZ_CP028942.1, forward strand.
AGACGGCCCCATGATCAAAGAGATTTGAGGAATCACGCCTGAGGCCGTTACGTTACGCTGGAAAATTTCAGCATAGCCGCCAAGAGAAGCAACGCCCTCTTGAATTCGAGCGCCGCCAGAGTCATTCAAACCAATAACCGGAGCACCTACCTTCATCGCTTGATCCATGATCTTGCAAATCTTCTCTGCATGCGCTTCGGATAGTGAGCCTCCTAAAACTGTGAAATCCTGTGAGAACACGAATACGAGACGGCCGTTAATCATTCCGTAACCAGTGACTACGCCATCACCTGGTACGGTTTGATCACCCATTCCAAAGTCGTGGCAACGGTGCTCAACAAACATGTCCCATTCCTCGAATGTGCCTGCATCAAGCAATAGCTCAATACGCTCACGGGCTGTTAACTTACCCTTTGAGTGCTGAGCCTGAATACGCTTTTGCCCACCGCCTAAGCGTGCCAGCTCGCGCTTCGCCTCTAGTTGTTGAATGATTTCCTTCATTGCCTACTCCTTAGAAAAATTCATGACCCATGGACTCCAATAAGCGTCTTGCTGCAACTGAAGGCGCCATGGTTCCTTGATTAACTTCTGCAACCAAATTTGGTAGAAGCGCTTGCACCGCCTCATTACTACGAAATGCGTTCTTTAAGCCCGCATCAATACGGTCCCACATCCAAGTCCCAGCTTGTTGCTTACGACGTGAGTCAAACTTACCATTAGCCTTTTGCAGCTTTTCAAAGCGAGAAATCTTTTCCCATAACTCTGGGACGCCTCTACCCTCAAGAGCACTCAAAGTCATTACCGTGGGATGCCAATAATTGACATCATGTGAGGCATGATCTGGATTGCCTTGAAAACCCAGCAATCTCAATGAGCTGGTAATAAAGAGCTGCGCACGCATTGCAGCATCTGGATCGATATCTACTTTATTTATGACAATCAAGTCGGCGATTTCCATCACACCCTTCTTGATGGCCTGCAAATCATCCCCAGCATTAGGTAACTGCAGCAGCAAAAACATATCTGTCATGCCTGCAACCGCTATTTCGCTTTGACCTACACCCACAGTCTCGACAATCACCACATCAAAACCAGCAGCTTCAGCAACTAACATGGCTTCGCGAGTCTTTTCGGCAACCCCACCTAAGGTAAGGGATGATGGACTGGGTCGAATAAACGCATTCTCCAAAACAGAGAGGCGCTCCATTCGGGTTTTGTCACCCAAAATAGATCCGCCAGATAAGCTTGAAGAAGGATCGATTGCGAGAACTGCAACCCGATGACCTTTCTCAATCAAATATAGACCAAGAGATTCAATTAAGGTGGACTTGCCAACACCAGGAACACCAGAGATACCCAAACGAAATGACTTCCCTGTTTTAGGTAACAAGGCATTCAGAACATCATCGGCGCGCTTGCGATGATCAAGACGAGTCGACTCAAGCAATGTAATAACTTTCGCCAACGCCCTACGCTGCTTTAGCGACGGAGCGCTGGTGAGATCATTCACCAAAACCTGATCAACTGCCTCGAGCATCTTGCCTATCTCGCCCAGATCGTATTAAGCAGGTTTTACAGATTTACGAATTTGCTCAAGCACATCCTTGGCTGAGGCTGGAATTGGTGTTCCTGGACCATAGATGCCTTTAACACCTGCCTCATACAGGAACTCATAATCTTGTCTTGGAATTACGCCACCAACGAAGACGATGATGTCATCAGCGCCTTGTTTCTTCAGTTCGGCAATGATGGCTGGGACCAGAGTCTTATGACCAGCTGCCAAGGTTGAAACACCCAATGCATGAACGTCATTCTCAATTGCCTGACGCGCACACTCTTCAGGAGTTTGGAACAAAGGTCCGATATCCACATCAAAACCAAGATCGGCATAAGCGGTTGCAACAACCTTTGCGCCACGATCATGACCGTCTTGACCAAGCTTAGCAATCATCACACGTGGACGACGTCCAAACTCTTTCGCGAAATCAGCGATTTCTGTTTGTAATTTTGCCCAGCCCTCGGCTGAGTCATAGGCAGCTGCATACACTCCGGTCACCTTTTGAGTATCGGCGCGATGGCGCCCGTAAACTTTTTCCAATGCATCAGACACTTCGCCAACTGTTGCGCGCAAACGAATTGCATTAACAGATAACTCCAGTAAATTTCCTGAGCCTTCTTCGGCGGCCTTAGTTAATGCCTCCAATGCAGCCTCTACTTTTTTGCTGTCGCGCTTCGCCTTAATATCCTTGAGACGAGCAACCTGTCCATCACGAACCTTGTCGTTGTCAATCATTAAGACATCAACAAGATCTTCTTTAGCCAGCTTGTATTTATTTACACCCACGATTACATCGGAACCTGAATCGATCTTCGCTTGTTTTTCAGCGGCAGCGGCCTCAATCTTGAGTTTGGCCCAACCACTCTCAACCGCCTTGGTCATGCCACCCATAGCGTCTACTTCCTGGATGATCTCCCAGGCCTTATCGGCCATCTCTTGGGTCAAATTCTCCATCATGTAAGAGCCTGCCCATGGATCAATCACGCTAGTAATATGCGTTTCTTCCTGCAAAATGAGCTGTGTGTTTCGAGCAATGCGACTTGAGAATTCTGAAGGCAAAGCAATTGCTTCATCCAAAGAATTGGTATGCAAAGACTGTGTACCGCCAAATACTGCAGCCATCGCTTCAACAGTCGTTCTCACGACGTTGTTATATGGGTCTTGCTCCGTCAAAGACCAACCAGATGTCTGACAGTGAGTGCGCAACATTAATGATTTTGGATTCTTTGGCTCAAAAGACTTCATGATGCGCCACCACAATAAACGTGCCGCGCGCAATTTAGCCACTTCAAGGTAAAAGTTCATACCAATCGCGAAGAAGAATGAAAGTCGACCAGCAAATCCGTCAACATCCAATCCTTTTGCTAAGGCGGTTTTGACATATTCTTTACCGTCGGCCAATGTAAACGCCAGCTCCAATACTTGATTAGCACCCGCTTCTTGCATGTGATAACCCGAAATAGAAATCGAGTTGAACTTAGGCATATTTTTTGCGGTGTACTCAATAATGTCACCGATGATGCGCATTGAAGGCTCTGGTGGGTAAATATAGGTATTACGCACCATAAACTCTTTCAGAATATCGTTCTGAATCGTTCCAGATAATTGCTCTTGCTTTACGCCCTGCTCTTCACCAGCAACAATGTATCCAGCCAATACCGGCAAGACCGCGCCGTTCATGGTCATTGACACAGAAACCTTGTCTAGCGGGATGCCATCAAACAAAATTTTCATATCCTCAACAGAGTCTATGGCAACACCAGCCTTACCAACGTCACCTGTTACACGGGGATGATCTGAATCGTAACCACGGTGTGTTGCCAAATCGAATGCAACTGAAACACCTTGTCCGCCAGCTTCTAAAGCCTTGCGATAAAAAGCATTCGATTCTTCAGCAGTTGAAAAGCCAGCGTACTGACGAATCGTCCAAGGACGTACCGAATACATCGTTGCTTGGGGGCCACGTATAAATGGTTCAAAACCTGGCAATGTATCTGTGTAATGAAGATCTTTGGCATCCGCTGATGTGTAAAGCGCTTTTAGATGAATTCCATCGGGAGTTTTCCAGCCAAGCTGATTAACATCACCATTAGGTGCAGACTTTTGCGCTGCTTTATTCCAAGAATCTAAATTGACATCTGGAAATGATGGCCATTCTTTGCTAGATGGATTTTTCTTTTCTGAACTCACAAAACACTCCCTAGTTTTTTGTTGCATTGCATATAAGATTCTCTAATTCTGCTTGACTATTTGATATTTGTCTAGATATCATGTATTCATAATTATGAATACAAAACTGAATAATAGACCCTTATATGAAGACGTCGCAGATCGACTTCGGGAGCAGATTTTTGCCAAACAGTTGGCTCCGGGCAGTTGGCTGGATGAACAAAGTCTGGCGGATCAATTCGGGATTAGTCGCACCCCCATGCGTGAAGCGATCAAGGTTCTCGCTTCTGAAGGTCTGGTGACGATCAAAATGCGTCGCGGTGCCTATGTGACGGAAATTGCCAGAAATGATCTCGAGCAGATCTTTACCATCCTCTCCTTGCTTGAAGGTGAAGCAGCTAAACAAACAGCCATTAAGGCCACAGAAGAAGAACTTAATCAACTCGACTACTGGCATCACCGTCTAGAAAAAGCTGCGGCAGACCGAGATATAGAGCAATTCTTTGAAATCAACGGCAAGTTTCATGAACTCATTCAAGAAATCGCTGGCAATCGCTGGATGAATGGCGTCATTGCAGACTTAAGAAAAGTTCTCAAACTCCATCGCCGGGACTCACTAACCAGTACTGGCAGGCTGCAAAATTCCCTGCTTGAGCATCGAGAGATACTCAAAGCATTACTCAAGCGTGATCAGGCGGGCGCTGAAGTGGCGATGAGAAAACATATGGAGCGCGGATTAGAGGCACTCAGATAATTCAGGAAGCTTGAAACAAAAAAGGCTTAGAAAATGATCTAAGCCCTTTTAAATGCAGTTATCAGAAATCTTACTTCTTGATAACAAAGTTCCCTGGCAATGATGCTACATAAGCAGCAATGTCATGTAGATCAGCATCTGAGAAAGACTGAACCTGCGAACCCATCACTGCGTTGTTACGACCATACTGCGCATTGCCATTGCCTACTTTGTAAGCCTTTAATGCGTAATAGATGTAGTCTGGATACTGACCAGCCAACTTAGGATACGCAGGCAAGATTGGAGCATTCAAGCCAGCACCGTGGCAAGAAGCACAATTTGCCTTCTCTACCAAAGCTTGGCCTTTGTCAACGCTTGCAGCATTTGCCACATTTACCAAACCAATACTAGATAGCAATGCTGCTGTAATTAGTGCAAATTTCATAAACGCCTCTATTACTTCAATGGGTTATTCGGTGAGCTGGCAGTTTGCGCAGCATAGTACTCGCCAATATCAGCCATGTCTTGGTCAGACAAGTTAGCTGCAATGGAGCGCATTGTTGGATGCTTTCTCTCGCCCTTCTTGTACTCAGATAAAGCGGTAGCAATATAAGCAGCGTTTTGACCGCCCAGCATTGGAACTCTGTATACCAATGGGTAGTCAGCACGATAGTCAGGAATTGAGTGGCAACCTATACAAAGCCATACCTTGCCGTTGCCAGCACTGGCGTTACCTTTAACTTCATCAGCTTGAGCCGCAAATCCAGCAAACGCCAGACCAGCACAGACGAGCAATTTAGAAAGAATTGAGAGTTTTTTCATAGAAATCAGTATTAATGAGTTTGATTTAAATCAACTGGGGAGAGTATAGCGGAGAGTAGGCTCTTTAACCCGCATTTGGGGCGTTCTTTTGCCCTTTCAGCATCAAAAATCAGTAGAAATACTGAAAATTGAACGCCATTTACCTATACTGGAACACCCTACAGAACAGATTTTGATTGGCCGAAATGACCTCAGCACACAAGAGTAGCAACCCTCAGTCCTCAAAGCGCTTTGATGGCAGCAAGCAATACGTGGCAACCGATGACCTGAAGTTGGCTGTAAATGCTGCAATAGCACTACAACGCCCTCTCCTCATTAAAGGGGAGCCGGGAACTGGCAAAACAATGTTGGCGGAAGAAGTGGCAGCAGCTCTCAATATGCCACTATTGCAATGGCACATTAAATCCACCACCAAGGCGCAACAAGGGCTTTACGAATACGACGCGGTTAGTCGTTTGCGTGACTCTCAGCTGGGCGATGAAAAAGTAAAAGATATTCGCAACTACATTGTGAAGGGTGTCTTATGGCAAGCCTTTGAAGCTGATCAGCCAACAGTTTTACTAATTGATGAAATTGATAAAGCGGATATTGAGTTTCCAAATGATCTCTTGCGAGAAATCGATCGTATGGAGTTCTACGTATATGAAACTCGTGAACTCATTAAAGCGAAGCACCGCCCTCTTGTCATCATCACCTCCAATAATGAAAAAGAATTGCCAGATGCTTTCTTACGTCGTTGCTTCTTTCATTACATCAGCTTTCCAGACGCCAATACGATGCAAAGCATCGTGGATGTCCACCACCCTAATATCAAGCAGGATCTCCTAGAAGCCGCCCTCAAAGCCTTCTATCAAATCCGCGCACTACCTGGACTAAAGAAGAAACCGTCCACCTCTGAGTTAATTGACTGGTTAAAGCTTTTGCTCGCGGAAGATATTCCTCCGGAGGCCCTGTACTCCCAAGACGAAAAAATTGTGGTGCCACCTCTGCATGGCGTCTTACTCAAGAATGAACAAGATATTCATCTTTTTGAGCGCCTGGTGATGATGAATCGCAATCATCGTTAACAGGTTCGTCAAAAACTAGAGTTAAGCAATGCTGATTTCGTTCTTTCTCAATTTGAAAGAGGCCAAAGTGCCTGTTTCCGTGAGAGAGTTTTTAACTTTATTAGAAGCGCTAAAGTCAGATGTGATTGCCCCATCTATTGATGAGTTCTACCAACTTTCACGCATGACACTTATCAAAGATGAACAATACTTTGATCGCTTTGATCAAGTTTTTGGCAACTACTTTAAGGGTGTGGAGCAAATCATTGCCCTATCACCTGATATTCCGGTCGACTGGCTAGAGAAAAAATTGCAGCGCGTTTTATCCGAAGAGGAAAAAGCGGCGTTACAGAAACTAGGCGGCCCTGAGGCGCTCAAAAAACGCCTTGAAGAACTACTCAAAGAACAAAAGGAATGGCATGGGGGTGGCAATAAATGGATTGGTGCTGGCGGCTCATCGCCTTTTGGTCATAGCGGCTACCACCCAGAAGGAATCCGTATTGGTGGTGAGAGCGCAGGCAATCGTACCGCCATCAAAGTTTGGGAGGCTCGTGAGTTTAAAGATTACGACAGCAACTTAGCCCTTGGCACTAGAAACATCAAAGTGGCGCTAAGGCGCTTACGTCGCTTTGCTCGCCAGGGTTCAGCACTAGAACTCGACCTTGATAAAACCATACGCTCAACCGCGGCCAACGCTGGCATGTTGGATATTCAAATGCGGCCAGAACGCCACAACCAGGTCAAAGTATTGTTACTCATGGATGTTGGTGGATCCATGGATGATCATATTCAGCGTATTGGTGAATTATTTTCCGCAGCAAAGGCGGAGTTTAAACATCTAGAGCATTATTACTTTCATAACTGCGTATATGAGAATCTCTGGCAAAGCAATCGACGCCGTAGAGACCAAGTGACAGCCACTCAGGACATTATTAATAAATACGGACCTGACTACAAACTGATTTTTGTGGGCGATGCCACTATGTCTCCTTATGAGATCCTGAGCCCAAACGGATCAGTTGAATACAACAACAAAGAAGCTGGCGCAGTTTGGATTAATCGCCTCTTAGGTCACTTTCCACATTTTGCTTGGCTCAATCCTGAACCTGAATCCATCTGGGAATATCGTCAATCTATCGACATCATGAAAAATCTCATGAAAGATCGCATGTACCCAGTTACCTTAAATGGCTTAGAAGCAGCAATGCGTCAGCTATCCAAATAAATTACCAGTAAGATTTTGTTTAATTCAATTAACACCAACAGAGAAAACCATGAGTACTATCAATGATCGATTAAAAACCCTTGGGATTGATTTGCCTCCACCGGGGCCACCAGCAGCAGCATATGTAATGGCCGCCACTTCCGGTAATACAGTATTTCTATCGGGGCATATCGCCAAACGTGATGGCAAACCGTGGGTTGGAAAACTCGGCAAAGACATGGATACAGAAACAGGCAAAGCAGCTGCGAGATCGATTGCGATTGACCTTATTTCTACCCTACAAAATCATCTTGGCTCACTCGACAAGGTTAAGCGCATCGTGAAAGTAATGGGTCTAGTGAACTCTACCAATGAATATACTGAACAACACCTGGTTGTAAACGGTTGCTCTGAATTGCTCTTTGAGGTTTTTGGTGATGCTGGCAAACATGCTCGTAGCGCATTTGGGGTTGCGCAAATTCCACTGGGAGCCTGTGTTGAGATTGAGTTGATCGCCGAGATCTAAGCTAGACAACTAATCTCGCGTAATACCTAGCCTCTGGATGTCTGCGTCTGTATCGACATCCAGAACATATGCGTCATTATCAGAATTAAATATTTTGACTCGATTTGGATTCTTATCCGTAAACGATCTACAAACCATTCCTGGAATTTGCAGCATCTCCTCTACCGCCTTCCTAGAAAATAGCACTGGATTGCCGCGCTGACCACTCACGATCGGCATCACTACGTCTTGATTGGGCTCACGATCTACAAACTGATTCAGTAAGGCAATCAACTCATCTTCACCAATCTGGGGTTGATCACTTAAGCACATTGCCACTACATCAAATTCATTTTTCAAGGATTCAAGAGCAAGTCTTACAGATGAAGCTTGGCCAGTAGACGCATTTTGGTTATGCATGATGGTGATGGATAGATCCATCAACTTAGCCAATCTATTAAGCTCCTGCTCTATTGGTGTCGCATGAAATCCGGTAATAACAACAAACTCAACTGGATGAAGGCCTTTAACGGTAGTACAAAACCTCTCCAACAAAGTTTTGCCGTCCTTTTGCAAAAGTGCCTTTGGAACAGAGCCCATACGGCTCCCCTCGCCGGCAGCCAATAAGACAATCGCCAGACGCAGATTAGAAGGTTTACGCAATGAAGTCATTAGGGTGATAATAAATAAGAACTCATAAACAAAGATACCGCATGAATAGCACCGATCTAAGCGTACTCAAATCCGCAGTGAACTGGCTTCAAGCAGGTCATTCTGTCGCAATAGCCACAGTTGTTCAGACCTGGGGATCGGCCCCACGACCTGTTGGTTCTTGGCTGGCCATCCGCAGCGATGGGCAAGTTGCCGGCTCAGTATCTGGCGGTTGCGTTGAAGATGATCTGATTAGCCGCGTACAAACTGAAATTTTGACCCGCGATACCCCTGAAATGGTGGTGTATGGAGTTAGTCAAGAAGAAGCGTCACGTTTTGGCCTACCTTGTGGCGGCACGCTTCGTCTATTAGTAGAGCCTAAACCTGAGCTTACGATTTTGGAGCAATTATTAGCAAGCATTAGCTCCCATCAAATCACCAAACGGTCAGTAAATATTGCAACTGGCGAATCTACTTTAGAGCCAGGCACGCGTAATGATGAATTTGCTTGTAACGATAAAGAGATGCGCACCACTTATGGACCGCGTTGGCGCATGGTCATTATTGGTGCCGGTCAGCTCTCTCAATACACGGCAGATTTTGCTATTGCCTCTGACTTTGAAGTAATAGTGATTGATCCGCGAGAAGAATATGCCGAAGGCTTAAATCGCCCTGATATCACCTTTATTCAAGGTATGCCCGATGATGTCCTGCTTGAGATTGGCGTGGATCCTCACACTGCCGTAGTAGCGCTGACCCATGACCCTAAACTTGATGACATGGCATTGATGGAGGCCCTCAAGTCTTCCGCGTTCTATGTAGGTGCCTTAGGTAGCAAAAAGAATACCCAGAAGCGCAAAGAGCGCTTGCTTGAGTTTGATGTCAGCAAAGAAGAAGTTGAAAAGCTATATGGGCCTGTAGGCCTGTCGATTGGAGCCCTTACTCCACCAGAGATTGCCGTTTCTATTCTGGCGGAAGTGATTGCCGTCAAATATGGAGCGAGGTTACCTAAAAAAGAGTAATTTTTTAGGTAGTTCGTTTGGTTAACTTTAGTTTGCTTTCAGCTTGCCGTCTTTCAGGCGCGGCTCAACAAAGTGTCCTTTACGAGCACGGTTGCCAGCAAAAGACTTCAGAGTTTTCGCATCCAAACTTAACTCAGTAGGCTTGCCTGCACGTCCCGCGCCAGAATAAGTTGCTCCATTTGGCCCCACTGCGATTGCAGATGACATGAACTCTTTGTCATCAAGACCCATCAGGATTACTCCCTTGCCACCAGTAGGCAAGCGCTTTAATTCATCCAATGGAAACACTAGCAACTTCGAGGCGGCTGATAAACAAGCAACCTGCTTCATGCCCACCTCAACCTTAGCGGCACCAAGTGGCGCATCGCCAGCTACTTTAGCGTCAATACTAATAAATGATTTGCCTGCCTTATTGCGCGTACTCATATCAGCCACATTGGCCAAGAATCCATAACCTGCTTTTGTGGATAACAAGACCAAGTCATCAGGTTGGCCAGCGTAATACGCAACCATCTGAGAACCGGCGGCCAGATTTACGAAACTGGTTAATGGTGAGCCGTCGCCACGAGCGCCGGGCAATTCGCTGACCGGCACCGTATATACCCGTCCATCGCTACCAAAGCCTTGAATCACATCTACAGTACGCACTTCAAAAGTCTCGTAGAGAGCGTCACCAGCCTTGAAACTGAACTGTGTTGCGTCATGCTCATGACCTTGGCGAACGCGCACCCAACCTTTTTGTGAAACGATGACAGTAACTGGCTCATCAATCACCTTAGTCTCGGCAACAGCACGCTTATCTTCCTGAATCAACGTACGACGATCATCGCCGAAGTCCTTGATATCAGCTTCGATTTCTTTAATGATGCGTTTACGTAAAACAGTGTCGCTTTGCAGCAATCCTTCTAAGTCATCACGCTCTGATTTGAGCTCTTTGAGTTCTTGCTCAATCTTGATGCCTTCTAAGCGAGCCAATTGACGCAAACGGATATCCAAAATATCTTCCGCTTGACGATCAGTAAGCTTGAATTCTTTGATTAAGTCGGCTTTAGGCTCATCGCTATTGCGAATGATCTTAATAACCTTATCAATATTCAGAAGAACAATTAAGCGCCCTTCCAAGATATGCATCCGGTCTTTTACTTTGCCGAGACGGAACTGGGTTCGGCGAGTCACTGTAACGACTCTGAACTCAATCCACTCAGAAATAATTTCTTTTAAGCCTTTTTGGCGTGGACGACCGTCGTTGCCAATCATCACCAAGTTCATTGGCGCATTGGATTCAAGCGAGGTGTGCGCCAACAAGAGGTTAACGAACTCATTTACATCGATGTTTTTGCTCTTAGGCTCAAACACCAAACGAACTGGAGCATCTTTACTAGATTCATCACGAACACCATCTAAAACATTCAAGATGGTGGACTTCAGATTGTTCTGCTCAGGAGTTAAGGTCTTTTTACCAACCTTCACTTTTGGATTGGTAATCTCTTCAATCTCTTGCAATACACGTTGTGAAGATGTTGATGGTGGCAATTCGTTGACCACAATTTGCCACTGGCCACGAGCTAACTCCTCGATAGACCAACGAGCACGTACTTTAAGGCTGCCGCGACCTGTTTCATAAATCTGCGCAATCTCCGCAGACGAAGAAATAATTTGACCGCCACCTGGATAGTCTGGACCAGGCATGATCTCCAACAATTCGGTAGTAGATAGCTTGGGGGACTTCATCAAGGCAATCGCGGCTGAAGCTACCTCACGCAAATTGTGGGACGGAATCTCGGTTGCCATACCTACTGCAATACCAGATGCGCCGTTGAGCAATACGAATGGTAAACGGGCTGGTAATAATTTTGGCTCTTGGAATGAACCGTCATAGTTGGGCGCAAAATCAACCGTACCTTCGTCGATTTCACTTAATAGTAAGCCGGCAATCTTGGTTAAACGCGCTTCGGTATAACGCATCGCCGCAGCACCATCACCATCACGAGAACCGAAGTTACCCTGACCATCAATTAATGGATAGCGCAGAGAAAAACTTTGTGCCAAACGCACTAATGCGTCATAAGCAGATTGGTCACCATGTGGGTGGAACTTACCCAATACATCACCAACAACGCGTGCACTCTTGACAGGCTTAGCATCAGCACGAAGACCCATCTCGTTCATTGAAAACAAGATGCGTCGCTGAACAGGTTTTTGACCGTCTGCGACTTCTGGTAATGCACGCCCTTTTACAACGCTAATGGCGTAATCTAGATAAGCTCGTTCGGCATAAACAGCTAGCGTCAAACTATCCTTGTTATCCTCATTTAAATCCATCGTTTTTGGATCATGTGGATCTTTAGGCCCGTTAGAATTGCCGCTAGATGATGTTGCAGCTACGTTGGATTTTTGTGGCGCTTCATCAACCTCAACAATATCCATCTCTTCAATAGCATTTGAAAATAAATCGGCCTGCTCAGCGGCTTTATTGTTACCTGGTGTTTTCTTAGTAGCCATTAAATATCCGCCTCAACTTCATTGCCGCGCTCTTCAAGCCAATCGCGACGCGCACCAGACTCTGATTTACCCATCAACATATCCATGGTTTTAAATGTTTCGTCTTCCGTCCAGGAACCTAGAGTTACTGGCAGTAAACGACGTGTATCGGGATTCAATGTGGTATCCCATAATTGCTCGGCACTCATCTCGCCCAATCCTTTAAAGCGAGAGATTTGCCATGCTGTTTCCTTAACCCCTTCTTTACGCAATTTATCTTCAATTGCTTGAAGTTCGTTGGCATCTAAGGCATAAATTTTTTGCGCCGGCTTCTTACCTCTTGCAGGTGCATCAACCCTAAACAATGGCGGTCTAGAAATGTGCACATGACCTAAATCGATTAACTTGGGGAAGTGCTTATAAAACAATGTCAGTAGCAATACCTGAATATGCGCGCCATCTACGTCCGCATCAGACAAGATGCAAATCTTCCCATAACGTAGATTGGATAGATCAGGATCATCATTAGGGCCATGAGGATCTACTCCAATAGCAACTGCGATATCGTGGACTTCATTATTAGCAAATAAACGATCGCGCTCTGCTTCCCAAGTATTTAATACCTTGCCGCGCAAAGGCAAGATCGCCTGATATTCCTTATTGCGACCCATCTTGGCAGAACCGCCCGCAGAATCACCCTCTACCAGGAAGATTTCATTTTGAGCAATATCCTCACTCTCGCAATCCGTTAGCTTGCCAGGCAAAACCGCTACGCCAGAGGACTTTTTCTTCTCTACCTTTTGGCCTGCACGAGTACGAGCTTGAGCTTGCTTAATAACCAGGTCTGCTAGTTTGCGACCATAGTCAACATGCTGGTTTAGCCAAAGCTCTAGTGCGGATTTAGCATAGCCTGAAACCAAGCGGACCGCATCACGAGAATTTAGACGCTCTTTAATCTGACCTTGAAATTGTGGATCTAATACTTTGGCAGACAAAATAAATGAGGCGCGTGCAAATACATCCTCAGGCATCAGCTTCACGCCCTTCGGTTGCAATGCATGCATTTCAATAAAACCTTTTACCGCATTGAACAATCCTTCGCGCAGGCCACTTTCATGAGTACCTCCTGCAGGCGTGGGAATTAAGTTCACATAACTCTCGCGCACTGGTGCGCCATCTTCGGTCCAGCAGACCACCCAAGCAGCGCCCTCACCTTCGGCGAAAGAATCATCATCGCCAGCGCCTGTCGCATATTGCTCGCCTTCAAATGGTGGAATAACCTCAGGTCCATGACCGGCTTGAGCCATCGCTTCATTAAGATAGCCGCGCAAGCCTTGTGCGTATTGCCATGATTGGCTTTCACCTGACTTTTCTTGGATAAGGGTGACCTTAACACCAGGCAATAGGACTGCTTTGGATCTCAGTAAACGCACCAACTCAGCCATTGGTATCGCAGCGCTATCAAAGTATTTTCCATCGGGCCAAGCACGCACACGCGTACCGTGAGACTTGTCATCTTTTGAAGCGGGCTTGGATTTAAGTTTTTCAATCACTTTGCCATCAGCAAAAGTGAGAGTGGAAACTTGACCATCACGCCATACTGTGACTTCAAGGCGTTTTGATAATGCATTTGTTACAGAAACGCCAACACCATGCAAGCCACCTGAGAATGCATAGGCACCGCCTGTACCTTTTTCAAATTTACCGCCGGCATGCAACTGAGTAAATACGATTTCAACTACTGGTAATTTTTCAGTAGGATGCATTCCCACCGGAATTCCGCGACCATCATCCTCGACGCTCACACTGCCATCGGTGTGCATAGTCACAATAATTTGCTTGCCATAACCACCTAAGGCTTCATCAGAAGCGTTATCCAAAACCTCTTGAATGATGTGTAGGGGGTTATCGGTTCGGGTGTACATTCCAGGCCGCTGACGGACTGGCTCCAGTCCTTTGAGGACCTGAATCGACGATTCGCTGTATTCGGAAATTTTACGGGTAGCCATGCGCCAAAATTGTAGCCATGTCTGGGAAGGGGTCGGACTTTTCTGATATTCCCCTGCTATCCATGCCAAAATTAGGCATGGGAGCCTTAAGTCATATTCGCGTTTTAGACCTCAGCCGCGTGCTTGCAGGTCCTTGGTGCGCCCAGAATCTTGCTGATCTGGGTGCAGATGTCATCAAAGTGGAGCGTCCTGGGGCTGGGGACGACACTCGGCACTGGGGCCCTCCCTTTGCCAAAGACCCAAAAGGCCGAGATACAGAAGAATCTGCCTATTTTATTTGCATCAATCGCAACAAGCGTTCGATTACCGTTGATATCAGCAAACAAGAGGGCCAAGACATCATTCGTCAATTGGCCGCCGAATCAGATGTAGTGATTGAAAACTACAAAGTTGGCGATCTCGCGAAATACGGCTTAGATTATGAAAGTCTTGCAAAGATCAAGCCTGACTTGATCTATTGCTCTATTACTGGATTTGGGCAAACAGGTCCTTATGCTCATCGCCCTGGATATGACTTCATTATTCAAGGCATGGGTGGCTTTATGAGCGTGACTGGCGAAGCAGAAGATGTTGAAGGTGCTAGCCCACAAAAATCTGGTGTAGCGATTGCTGATATTTTTACTGGCATGTACGCCACTACTGCAATATTGGCTGCTGTAGTGCATCGCGACCAAACCGGCGAAGGTCAATACATTGATATGTCCTTGCTTGATACACAAGTTGCTGTCATGGCTAATGTCTCTAGCGCCTACCTTACATCTGGTGAGATCCCGCGTCGCTGGGGCAATGCCTCCCCCATTATTGTTCCTTATCAAACTTTTCCAACCTCGGATGGCTGGATGATTGTTGGCGCTGGCAATGATGGTCAGTTTCGCCACTTTGTGACCGCTGGTGGTGAAGCCCATTTAGCAGATAACCCCCTATATCTCACCAACCCTGATCGAGTTTTACGTCGCAAACAACTCGTACCCTTGCTTGAAGCAATGACACGCAAGAAAACAAAGGGGGAGTGGATTGCGCTTTTAGAAGCGGCAAATGTACCCTGCGGCCCCATCAATAATTTCAAAGAAGTCTTTGAAAACGAACAGGTCATTGCTAGAAAAGTACAGATTGATGTTCCGCACCCAACAGTTGGAAGTATGAAACTCGTAGCAAGTCCTATGAAGCTTTCTAAAACACCAGTAGAAGTTCGGATGGCGCCACCCACTCTTGGGCAACATACCAATGAAGTTTTACATGAGCGCCTTCAACTAGATGATGCTTCGATTGCTCAATTAAAAGAAAGGGGAATTATTTAATGAGCGCAAGTCCTAAAACATCACTAACCATGACTCAAGTCCTCATCTTCGGAGGATTTATGGTGACGATGTCTATGGGCATACGTCATGGCTTTGGCTTATTTAACCTGCCAATCACCATGGCCAATGGCTGGGGTCGAGAAACCTTTGCATTGACGATTGCACTGCAAAATCTGATCTGGGGCGCAGTTCAGCCGGTTACAGGCGCACTGGCTGATCGATTTGGCGCCTTCAAAATCATGGTTCTCGGTGGAGCACTTTACGCCTTAGGCTTAGTTGGCATGGCGATTTCGACAGATGCGCTTAATTTCACTATCGCAGGTGGATTATTAATTGGCCTCGCACAAACTGCTACCACCTACAGCGTGGTCTATGGCATCTTAGGTCGAAATGTCCCCGCAGATAAACGTGTTTGGGCAATGGGTATCGCTGCAGCTGCTGGATCCTTTGGACAATTCTTAATGATTCCTGCTGAGCAAGGTCTATTAAGCGCATTTGGTGCCCAAGACGCTCTACTGATATTGGCATTGATGGCTAGCTTAATGATTCCCACTGCTTTTTTATTGCGTGAGAAAAATTTTGCGCATCAAAATAGCCATGGCGAACAAACCATCAAAGAAGCGCTTAAAGAAGCAATTGGTAATCCTAGTTTTCGTTTGCTTACCTTAGGGTATTTTGTTTGTGGCTTTCAGGTGGTGTTTATTGCTGTTCACCTTGCCCCCTACCTTAAAGATCTCTCATCCATTTATCCAGCAGTTGGTGCACCTGCGGTGGCGACAACTGCCCTAGCCCTCATTGGCCTATTTAATATCTTTGGCACCTATAGCGCTGGCATCCTAGGGCAACGACTTCCTAAGCGTTATTTACTATCAAGTATTTATTTAGGCCGCTCGATTGCTATTGCCGGGTTCTTATTGTTACCGCTGAGCCCCATGACCACATATGTGTTTGCCGCAATTATGGGATTTTTGTGGCTATCTACCATTCCGCTAACCAATGGCATCGTGGCGCAGATTTTTGGGGTGAAGTACCTCACCATGCTTTCTGGTTTGGTATTTTTCTCGCACCAACTTGGCAGCTTCTGCGGGGCATTCTTAGGCGGCTATTTATTCGATCGCACTGGATCCTATGTCATCGTTTGGCAACTCGCAATTGGATTAGGAGTATTTGCGTTCTTGGTTAACCTGCCCGTTAAAGAGCGCGCTATTCATCGAGTTGCAAATGCATAAGACGTCAAATCGCAATGCCTCCTTTTGGAAAATCATTGCGTATGGTTTTGCAATCTTTATATTGTTGATGGTATTTTCTGCTTACTATGCCCCTGAAATGATGATGTCGATCACCAATCAAGTTTGGGCACTTTGTGGCTGGTAATAGCCAATGAAGATCACTTTTATCGGTTAGCATCTCAACTTCATTCCCTAGCATACTTTTTTACAAGCATGCATCTCGCCGTAGCACAATGGATAGTGCACATGCCTCCTAAGCGTGGGATACAGGTTCGATTCCTGTCGGCGGGACCACAAAATTGTCAGAACTTATCCACAGGCTATGTGGATAAATCCATAAAAGTTTTCGTAAGTCGAGGATTTGTATAGAGTGACCTAACTTGCTTAATTTGTGTGCAGAAGTTTCTTGTAGCAAAATTAAATATCTTTATTAAAGATATTGATAACTTCTAATATTATTTGTGGTAATACAGCCTTAAAAACCCACTTTATTTTGTGAAGCTCCCTTACACTAAGCCGCATGTCAGCCCTGTCCACCAGCACCATCGCAGCCCTTGAGGAGATGCTTCAAAATACCGCAAGACCAGTTCCTGCGGATTTCATGCCTATTTATTTTTCTCGGGACAATCAAGAAGGTCTACTGATTGGGCACCTCAATCCTGATTTCATTCCGCACCTGCAGGAATTATTTAAAAAACAATCCATACCTTTAGCTAGAATGTCACATGATCGCCTATCCATTCAATTGGGGCGACCAAAAGAATTATCAGCAACGCTAAGCCTCTTAGCGAATCACATGCGCCAAGGTGGTTTTATTCCTGGATGGCGTAATGAAGAATTTGCATGGGTTGATCAGAATGGCCACAAATACTTTCGCTTAGAGCGAGCTGCATTTCGTACATTTGGCTTTCGCAGCATGGCTACGCACATCAACGGTTACACAAAAGCTGACACTATTTGGTTGGGACGCAGAAGTGAAAACAAGCCAACAGATCCAGGCAAATTAGATAACCTCGCCGCCGGCGGAATTAGTGCAGATGAAACTCCCTGGGTCAATGCGCGTCGCGAGCTATGGGAGGAAGCTGGCGTTCCAGAACAAATTTCTGATGACATCGAGCCTATTGGAAGAATTCATATGCGTCGTATCGCTAATGAACGAGGCTTTCATGATGAACAACTGTTCATTTACGACCTAGAACTTCCTAAGCACTTTATTCCAACCAACCATGACGGTGAAGTTAGCGGCTTTATTGAGGTTTCTTACCCTGAAGCCGCTGCCCGTATTTTGGCCGATGAGTTCACCAGCGATGCCGCCTTTGTCACGGCAGACTTCATTTTGCGACGCAATAAGTAAGTCTGGCAGCCTCGATACAGGCAATTGACGCGCGTCATGAGCGCAGCCACCTTTTCGTGGTTAAATCTAGTCTAAGGATGAAACAGGGGTGCCCTTAAAAGCAGATTTTGCTCTGAGGCGCTGAGAGAGACCCTAAAACCCGATCCAGGTAATGCTGGCGTGGGGAGTTACATCAGACCGACACACCCGGTTTCGTCCATCTAAAACAGCAAGGAGATGGACATGAGCTCAGGCAATCAAAAATCAAACAAACATGAAATTCCGAGCCTCAAAAGCTTGGAACGTGACTTCGGTCAAAAATTTGCGTATCCCGCATCAACTAAAACCTACCTACAGGGATCACGTGCAGATATCAAAGCGCCGATACGCATGATTGAGCAATTGCCAACCCGTGCTGGTGAGCAACTGATTCCAAATCCCCCCGTTCCGGTTTATGACACTTCAGGCCCTTATAGCGATCCTGATATTGTGATCAATCTAGAAAAAGGTTTGCCAAGATTGCGTGATGCTTGGATTGCTGAGCGAAACGATACTGAGCAGTTATCTGGACCAAGCTCTGAGTACGGTGTAGCCCGCGCAAATGATGCCGCAACTCAAAGCTTGCGATTTGCACACATCAGTGCCCCACGCGTTGCTAAATCTGGACATAACGTTAGTCAGATGCATTACGCTCGCAAAGGGATCGTCACTCCCGAAATGGAATACGTTGCACTTCGTGAATCCATGGGTCTAGAGCAATTACGTAAAGATCCAGCCTATAAGCAATTACTCAAACAACACCCTGGTAAATCCTATGGGGCAAATCTCCCAGAGATGGTTACCGGTGAATTTGTGCGCTCGGAGATTGCTGCGGGTCGTGCGATTATTCCAGCAAACATCAATCACCCAGAATTAGAGCCAATGATTATTGGCAGAAATTTCCGCGTGAAGATCAATGGCAACCTCGGCAACTCAGCAGTCACTTCTTCCATTAATGAAGAAGTTGAGAAAATGGTTTGGTCTATTCGTTGGGGTGCAGACACCATCATGGATCTTTCTACTGGAAAACACATTCATGAAACGCGCGAATGGATTATTCGTAACTCACCAGTTCCTATTGGCACAGTTCCAATCTATCAAGCGCTAGATAAGACCGGTGGCATCGCTGAAGATCTCACCTGGGAAATGTTCCGTGACACCTTGGTTGAGCAAGCAGAACAAGGCGTTGACTATTTCACGATCCACGCTGGCGTATTGCTTCGCTATGTACCATTAACCGCAGATCGCATTACTGGCATCGTGTCACGTGGTGGCTCCATCATGGCTAAATGGTGCTTAGCCCATCACAAAGAGAACTTCCTCTACACCAAGTTCGACGAGATATGCGAAATCATGAAGGCTTACGATGTCTCCTTCAGTTTGGGTGATGGTTTGCGCCCTGGCTGCATTGCCGACTCAAACGATGCTGCGCAGTTTGGTGAACTCCATACCCTCGGTGAATTAACTGCCAAAGCTTGGAAGCATGATGTCCAAGTCATGATTGAAGGTCCTGGACACGTTCCAATGCAACGCATTGAAGAGAATATGACTGAAGAGCTCAAGCATTGCTTAGAGGCTCCTTTCTACACTCTTGGACCATTGATTACCGACATTGCCCCAGGCTATGACCACATCACCAGCGGCATTGGCGCTGCGCAAATTGGTTGGTATGGCACAGCGATGCTTTGCTATGTCACACCTAAAGAGCATCTAGGTCTCCCAGACAAAGAAGATGTGCGTGAAGGCATCATCACTTACAAGATTGCGGCCCATGGTGCGGATCTTGCAAAAGGCTTACCGGGCGCTCAAGTTCGCGATAACGCCCTTTCTAAGGCGCGCTTTGAGTTCCGCTGGGAAGACCAATTTAATTTAGGCCTAGACCCAGAACGTGCACGTGAATACCATGATGCAACTTTGCCGGCTGAAGGAGCAAAAATTGCACACTTCTGCTCAATGTGTGGCCCAAAGTTCTGCTCAATGAAAATTACGCAAGAAGTTCGAGATTACGCAGCAACACTCAACGCAGATGCCAAGGTGATTCCGATTGCGCAAGTCAATGATCCTAATAAGGGCATGGAAGAAATGTCTGCGGAGTTCCGTAAGCGCGGTAGTGAAATTTATCAGTAAGCATCTGTAAATGAGCGGCACTTCCTTCGCACATAAACACTTTGCCATTGTTGGCGCTGGCCTGATGGGTCGGCTGCTGGCATTCGCATTGGCAAAACGTGGGGCTAAGGTTGACTTATTTGACCGTGGCGATGCTAGCGCAAACAATTCTGCAGCAAGAGTGGCAGCCGCGATGCTAGCCCCTCTTGCAGAATCCGCAATTACGGAAGATTCGGTTATACAGATGGGTATCTATAGCCTTCCTCATTGGAAGACATTGATCGAAGAGCTCTCTTCGCCTGTATTTTTCCAGCAAGATGGCACATTAATCCTCTGGCATCGGCAAGATGCCGCTGATGCAGAACGCTTTACCAATCATCTGGATAAAAATTGTCTGCACAATAGTCAACTCAATCCGCCTAAGCGATTGAACGAACAGCAATTACGCAACCTTGAACCTGGCGTTGCCGATCGATTTACTCAAGGCCTATACCTTCCTAATGAGGGTCAATTGGATAACCGACAGCTGTTAGATGCCTTACTGGTTGAGCTAAACATATTTGGCGTGCAATGCCATTGGAATACCGAAGTCAATCCAGATACATTACGAAATGACTCTGCATATCAATGCGTCATTGATTGTCGC
Organism: Polynucleobacter tropicus; assembly: GCF_013307225.1. Classification (NCBI taxonomy): domain Bacteria; kingdom Pseudomonadati; phylum Pseudomonadota; class Betaproteobacteria; order Burkholderiales; family Burkholderiaceae; genus Polynucleobacter; species Polynucleobacter tropicus. The sequence goes on from NZ_CP028942.1 coordinate 1,090,265, forward strand.
GGTAATGGGGCAAAAGATGCCTGGTCTTCCAATGAAAATACTCTGCGCGGCGTGCGTGGTGAGGTTATCCGCTTGCATGCCCCAGAAGTGAAGCTAAGTAGGCCTACTCGCCTAATACATCCTCGCTACCCTATCTATATTGCCCCTAAAGAAGATGATGTATATGTGGTTGGTGCTACGGAAATTGAATCCGAAGACTTATCACAGATGAGCGTTCGCTCAGCCATGGAATTACTTAGCGCCGTGTACACAGTACACAGTGGATTTGCGGAAGCTCGTATCCTAGAGATGGCAACCCAATGCCGCCCAACTCTCAAAAACAATCTTCCTGAAATATTGATTAATAGAGAAAAAGGGCTATCTAATTTGATGATGATCAATGGCCTCTATCGTCATGGCTTCATGATTTCTCCTGCGGTGCTAGATGCAACCATGGAAATACTAGAGAACGGTCAAAGCAATACTGCATTGGAGCTAGGTTTACGCATTAGCAATATCAGCCATGAGGCAAGTGTATGCGCATAATCGTCAACCAAGTGGAATACGATCTGCCTTCGCACAGCATGATTGCAGATGCTCTCAAGCTTATTAATGCAAAGCCCCCTTTTGCAGTCGCAGTGAACTTGAATTTTGTGCCCAAATCTCAATACGCACTACATGCATTGAATGAAAACGATCAAATTGAAGTGATTGCCCCAGTTACTGGAGGCTAAATATCTATGACAGCACCATTACCCAACCAACTCAATAGTGCCGATGCCCTAGTCTTATATGGCGAGAGCTTCGCTAGTCGCCTGCTACTGGGTACCTCACGCTATCCATCGCCATTGGTTCTTGAAAACGCAGTAAAAGCCGCCAATCCTGCGATGATTACGGTTAGCTTGCGCCGCCAAGGCACTAGCACTACAGAAGCGCATAGTGGGTTTTGGGAATTACTTAAGAAGATGGCGGTTCCAGTATTACCAAATACTGCTGGTTGTCATAGTCCTCAAGAGGTCATCACAACCGCCCAGATGGCACGAGAAGTTTTTGAAACCAACTGGATTAAGTTGGAGCTCATCGGTGATGACTACACTTTGCAACCAGATACTTTGCGTTTAGTACAAACTGCTGAGACCTTAATTAAAGACGGCTTCAAGGTATTGCCTTACTGCACTGAAGACCTAATTCTGTGCCAACGCCTTGTAGATGCTGGATGTCAAGCGATCATGCCTTGGGCCGCTCCTATTGGTACAGGACAAGGCCCACTAAACCCCTTCGCAATGAAGCTCTTGCGCGATCGAATCAAAGTTCCCCTCATAGTTGATGCTGGCCTTGGTTTGCCATCGCACGCATGCACGGTAATGGAGTGGGGATTTGATGCTGTTCTACTGAATACGGCAGTGGCACTTTCTGAAGATCCGGTAGCGATGGCAAAAGCCTTTGCTATGGCCACAGACGCTGGGCGCAGCGCCTACCTATCTGGTGCTATGAAACCACAAACATCCGCACAGGCCAGCACCCCTCTTGTTGGCACACCCTTTTGGCATCAAAGCTAAAAGATTAAGGGAATTGATATGAGCCTAGTAAGAGATCTCGCCGATCAAATCATTTCAGCGCATCGCAACGATGATTTATGTCTGCCGATTCCACAATATTCAATCAGCTCACCGCCACCCAGAATTGATAATGAATTTGCCACAGATCATTACGAACTTGCTGGAGCGCTTGCGGCAATTGAAATGGGCTTTATTGAATCTGATGCGCGAACCATTGGTAAAGCTTGGTCACGCATGACGATCCAAGATGGTGGATTTAACCCATTTAAATGGCCTAGCAGACCAGAGCACTTTGATCTACTGCCATGGACTCGCAATATGAATCCCAAGGCATTTAAAGAATGCCCTAAACGTTTAGGCCTCTATGGCGTAATGCCAGATGCCGATTGGGTAAAGCGCATGGTGGAAGCAGAAATACCTACTGTTCAATTGCGTTTTAAATCTGAAGATCGATTCAAAATCAGAAAGCAGATTAAGGAAGCGGTTAAAGCTACTGAGGGTAGTAAGACTTTGCTATTTATTAATGATTATTGGGAAGAAGCCATTGATGCAGAGGCTTATGGTGTTCACCTCGGACAAGAAGATATAGAAGGTGCTGATCTCGAGCAAATCAGAGCTGCTGGACTGAGATTGGGCCTTAGCACTCATGGCTATGCTGAAATGGTTTATGCCGATCGCTTTTGTCCAAGCTATATCGCCATGGGTGCAGTCTTTCCAACGAATCTCAAGAAAATGCCTACCGCACCTCAAGGATTAGGAAGGCTATATCAATATGCAAAACTAATGAGCCATTACCCTTTAGTGGCGATTGGCGGCATCGATCAAGACAGCATTCATGCGGTTGCTAAGAGTGGCGTTGGATCTATTGCAGTGGTGCGCGCTATTACACAAGCAAAAGACCCCAAGGCAGCAGTAAAGCATTTGCAAGATTTGATGCGCGCCTAATCTATCAGCGATTACGCTACTGATAGATTATCTTTTTTCTCTCTCGTCCAATAAAGCGGTTGGATAGAAGTCGTGCATATGCCACAAGGGTCCCGGCCCTTCCCCAATACTAAGAAAACGCCCTGCCTCTAAACCAGCCTCAACATAGGCAATTGCTTTAGCTACGGCATGAGACAGATCATGCTCTGCTGCAAGATAAGTGGCAATCGCTGAGGCAAGTGAGCAGCCCGTTCCATGAGTGTTAGCAGTGTTAACTCGATAGTGCTTGAACTCTTTAGACTGGATAACCTCTAGGCCATCTTCGAAGGTGCGCCACATTAAGTAATCCGTAATTTGAGTATGGGCGCCATCAAGATGTCCGCCCTTGATAAGCACAGCTTGTGGCCCCAAATCTAATAACTCTTGTGCAGCCAATTTGAAATCATCTGGGCCAGTAACATCCCGCCCCAACATTAAAGATGCCTCATCCATATTTGGCGTGACCAATAAAGCCAATGGAAATAATTCCGTAATGATGGCTTGCGCAGTGTCATCGCCACCCAAGCTAGCACCAGAGGTAGCTCGTAACACAGGATCTAGAACAACCTTCTTGATCCCGTATTTAAGCAAAGTTCTAGCCACTGTTTGAACGATTTCTGGACTGGCTAACATACCAATCTTGACAATATCAACGCCAATATCCGAGAAAACAGCGTCCATCTGAGCTTCCACCACATCCAAATCGACATCCTGAATGCGTGTAACTCCAAGTGTATTTTGTGCGGTAATAGCAGTAATCACAGACATCCCATAGCCACCCAAGGCAGTAATTACCTTGAGGTCCGCCTGTAGACCAGCCCCACCACCGCTGTCAGAGCCAGCAATGGTCAGTACTTTGGGGATCCGAACAGAAGTGGGAAGAAGTGTTTCCATCTTGCTATAATATCGGCTTATTCCTCGATAGCTCAGTCGGTAGAGCGCCGGACTGTTAATCCGTAGGTCCCTGGTTCGAGCCCAGGTCGAGGAGCCAAATACCTTAAACCCCTAGAGAAATCTGGGGGTTTTTCGTTTTCTAGCCCCCTATTTATCAAAATGCTACAGCCAATAATTTGCTATGGGTCTGTTATGCTTTACGAAGCTATTAAAAATCATCACCAGAATGAAGCTAATAACAGGAGATAACAATGATGCGAAGCGGCTTATCTAAAGCTCTTAGTCTGTCAGGCAAGGTTTTCACTATTTTTGCGGTGCTGTTTCTAGCAAATGCTCAATCTAGTTTTGCGCAATCTGATTACCCAAACAAACCAATTCGCTATGTTGTTCCATTTCCTGCTGGCGGCGCTACTGACAACATCGCAAGACCACTACAAAACGAACTATTAAATTCTTTTAAATGGAATGTTGTTATTGATAACAAACCTGGGGCCGGCGGAAATATCGGCGCAGAGATTGTTGCCAAATCAGCTCCCGATGGTTACACATGGCTGATGGCTTCAGTTGGCACGCACGGAATCAACTTACCGCTCTACACACAAGGTGGCGGCAAGATGCCCTTTGATCCTATCAAGGATTTCACACCCATTTCTTTAGTAGCAGAGTTACCAAATGTTCTGGTTCTTAATCCTGAATTTGCTGCCAAGAACAATATCAATTCCGTGAATGACTTAATTGCTTATGCAAAAGCCCATCCCGGAAAAATCAATATGGCTTCAAGCGGCAATGGCACTTCCATCCATATGGCGGGAGAACTATTCAAGACAATGACCAAAACCTACATGGTGCATTTGCCCTATAAAGGTAGCCCTCCAGCCGTAACAGATTTATTAGCGGGCAATGTAGATATCATGTTTGATAATCTGCCTTCATGCATTAATTACATTCGCGCAGGTCGTTTGAAGGCTTTAGCAGTCACCAGCGCAAAACGCTCGCCTGCATTCCCAGATTTACCAACAATTGCTGAGGCAGCCAATCTGCCTGGCTATGAGGCTACCTCTTGGTTTGGCATAGTTGGGCCGGCTAATATGCCAGCAGATATTCTGAACAAAGACAGCACCACTTTAATGGCGGCAATTAATAGCCCATCTGTGAGGGAGAAATATCTTGCTATGGGCGCACAACCAGTGGGCAATACACCAGCACAGTTTTCAACTTTTATTAAAAATGAAATCACCAAATGGACTAAGGTTGTCAGAGACTCTGGCGCAAAGGTTGACTAATAGTCTTTCTATGCAATGAAGGATAATTGCTATACATAGGTATATAAAAAAGAGGGCTTGTCGCCCTCTTTTTATTTGCCCAACTGGGATAGTAACTTGCTAGGTGATATCACCTCTTGATCTAGAATCAACTCTATAAGAGCACCTTTTTTACTTTCAAGAGCTTTAGCAAAAACGGGGGCAAACTCTTCTGTTTTGCTGACTCTGAAGCCAGGAATACCAAAGCTATCTGCAAACTTCACAAAATCTGGGTTTGTTAATCCAGTGGCGATAATTCGTGACTTGAATTCTCGCTCTTGATGCATGCGAATAGTCCCCAGCATGCTGTTGTTGACCACGAAAACAATTGGAAACGCATCATATCTAACTGCCGTAGCGAGTTCCTGGCAGTTCATCATGAAATCCCCATCACCACAGACTGCAATTGCTACTCTCTCAGGATGAACAATCTTTGCTGCAATTGCTGCTGGCAAGCCATAGCCCATCGAGCCATTTGCTGGAGCCAATTGGGTCTTAAATGGGCCGTATGGATAGAAACGATGAACCCATGTTGCAAAATTTCCTGCGCCATTGGTCAAAATAGAATCGCGTGGAATAGATTTTGGTAAGGAACTCATAATCTGCGCCAATTGCATATCGCCCGGCACAGTTACGGGGCTGGAGAAAGTCAAATACTCGGTATGCGCCGCCTTCGCATCATTAGAAGTGTGATTGCCACCCATCTTCACTCCACCTAAGGCAGCACAAAAATTTTCTGGGCTGCAATTAAGCGCGAAGTCAGGTCGATAGACACGCCCCAATTCTTCTGAGCCTGAATGAACATGTATCAAGGTATTTTTTGCTTTAGGCACACTAAATACGCTATAGCCTGCGGTCGTTATCTCACCAAGACGCTCGCCAATAACCAATAGAACATCAGCATCTTGAACGCGTTTTACCAAGACTGGATTGGCTCCGATCCCTAGATCACCCGCAAAAATAGGATCAAGATTATCAAGAAGATCTTGGGATCGAAAACTTGTGGCAACAGGAATACCTTCACGATTTGCCCAAACGCTCAAGCTATCGCATGCAGCGCGATTCCAGTTTCCACCTCCGGCAATGATCATGGGGCGTCTAGAGCCCGCGAATACTTTCATCGCCTGATCAAAAGCTTTTATATCCAAGCCTGGCTGTACAACATGAGCAGGCGCAACTGGGTGCTCGTCTCCATTCATGTAGAGAACATCTTCTGGCAACGCTAGAACAACAGGACCCTTGCGACCAGCTTGCGCTACATGAAAAGCATGAGAAACAAACTCATCGATGCGATCAACACGGTCAATACTTCCAACCCACTTTGCACATTCAGAATACATACGACGATAGTCAATCTCTTGAAACGCCTCACGTTCGACCATGTCCGTTCCCACTTGGCCGATCAACAAAACCATTGGAGTGGAATCCTGATAAGCGGTATGCACCCCAACTATTGCGTTTGATGCGCCAGGCCCACGGGTGACCATTAAGACCCCAGGTTTTCCCGTTAATTTGCCATAGGCTTCAGCCATATAGGCTGCGCCACCTTCTTGACGACAGGTAATAAATTGAAATTTGGGGTGGTCTACCAAACCATTTAATAAAGGCAGAAAGCTTTCGCCAGGAACGCCAAACGCTACTTCTACGCCCTGCCTCACCAAAGCGTTAGCCAGAATTTGGCCGCCGTTTAGCGGCTTACTCGATGTCTCCATGCTTTTATGCCTTCTTTTTATGACTTTTTACCGAAGTCTATGGTGTGTTTATTGAAAGTTATCACACTTTATGGACCCTACCGAGAATTCAGAGCATTGCCTGACATATACTTTACAAAACGACTACAAAACAAACTAATTTAACTGGAGACAATCACATGAGACTGTTCGCTTATCAGGGATCAGATGGCAATGAAAGCGTAGGTGCGCTCATTAAAGGCGCTGCAGATGAGTTTGTAGACTTATGCGCTACCGATGCCCAGATACCTAGTAGCTTGCAATCAATCATTCAGGATGAAAGCTTATTGCATCGAGCTAATGCTGCCATGAACAATCCTAATGCAGTTCGCGGCAAGACAAGCTCTGTCTCTTTTAAGGCCCCTATAGATAAGCCCGGGAAAATTGTTTGCATGGGCCTGAACTACGCGGATCATGCTAAAGAAGGTGGCAATGCTAGACCGGAATACCCTAGCTTTTTTATGCGTGGACCTAGCTCACTCACTTCGCATCTTGGACCCATCGTCAAGCCTCGCGTTTCCGACAAGCTGGACTTCGAGGCAGAGCTCGCTTTTGTAGTGGGCAAAAAAGCGCGTCATCTCACCTTAGATAATGCATTGGAATGCGTTGCTGGGTATAGCATTTTTAATGACGGCAGTATTCGTGATTATCAACGCAAGACCACACAATGGACTATCGGCAAAAACTTTGATCAAACTGGCGCATTTGGTCCTTGGTTAGTGACACCAGATGAGCTACCTACTGGATGTCACGGTCTAAATATCCAATCGCGACTCAATGGTCAGGTGATGCAGAACGCAAACACCAAGGATTTTCTATGGGGCATTGCGGAAACGATTGTGCTGATCTCTGAATGTATGACCTTAGAGCCAGGTGATGTTGTTATCACTGGAACACCTGCTGGCGTAGGCTACGCTCGAAATCCCCCTGTCTTTATGAAGGCTGGTGATATTTGCGAAATTGAGATTGAGTCTATTGGCGTCTTGCGCAACACCATTGTTGACGAGTAGCCAAACAACTGATCCAAGAGCCCACAAAAGCCCTGTCTATTGGCCTCCAGAGGGTATTTAGGGGGGTTTTAAGCCAGGCAAACACCTGAATCAAGCATTAAAATGGCGTCATGACAAAAACGCCTGAACTCCTTGCCCCAGCGGGCAGCCTACAAATGCTCCAAACTGCTTTTGATTTTGGAGCAGATGCAATTTATGCCGGACAGCCACGCTATTCATTGCGCGTCAGAAATAATGACTTTGGAAAAATTGAGGTCTTAAAACAAGGCATCGATACCGCACACGATTTAGGCAAAAAGTTTTACCTGGTTTCAAATCTATTACCACATGGAGCAAAGACTCGCACCTATATTCGTGACATGACTCCCGTCGTGGCACTGAAACCTGATGCATTGATTATGTCTGACCCCGGCCTCATCATGATGGCTAGAGAAGCATGGCCAGATATGCCGATTCATTTATCAGTACAAGCAAATACCGTGAATGGCGCTTCCGCTAAATTTTGGCGTTCTGTTGGCATTAGCCGCGTCATTCTGTCTCGAGAACTGTCGTTTGATGAGATTGAAGAAGTTCGCCAAGATTGCCCCGAAATGGAATTAGAAGTTTTTGTTCATGGCGCGTTGTGCATTGCCTACTCTGGACGCTGCCTCCTCTCGGGCTATATGTCTCATCGTGACTCCAATCAAGGAGCATGCACGAATGCTTGCCGCTGGGACTATAAAGTGAAACCTGGTCAACAAAACCAAAGTGGTGATGTCGTCTTACTTCAGGAATCAAGACGACCTGATGATTTAATGCCAATGGAAGAAGATGAGCATGGCACTTACATCATGAACTCTAAGGATTTGCGCGCCATTGAACATATTGAGCGACTCACCAAAATGGGTGTCGACTCGTTCAAGATTGAAGGCCGCACAAAATCACCATACTATGTAGCTCGTACTTGCCAGGCTTATCGCTCCGCAATTAATGATGCTGTAGCTGGAAAACCATTTGATACAAACCTGCTAGGTAACTTAGAAGGCCTTGCTAATCGTGGCTATACCGATGGCTTTTATGAACGTCATCACGATAAGGAGTATCAGCTTTATATGCGTGGCCACTCCTTGTCAGGAAGAAGTCTATATGTTGGCGAGACACTGGATGTCGACCACAAGAATGGGCGTGTGAAGGTAGATGTCAAAAATCGTTTCTCAATTGGTGACAAATTAGAAATCATTGAGCCCAACGGAAATCAAGATCTTGCCCTGGATCAGATGTGGAATATGAATGGCGAACCTATATCCGTTGCGCCAGGATCTGGCCACTTTGTATGGATCAAATTAGCCCTTAAAGGCAACAAGGCATATATCGCGCGCTACACGAACGAGCCAGCGCCAATTGAGACCGCCTCCTCTTGTTCAAATGGCGAAACTTGCTGCAACGCTTAATTTTGATTTATTAACCCCCCCATGAATACTGCCTCAAACGCCAACCCAGCAAAATCCACCTTTAAAGAAAAACTAATTGATGAGGCCAAAAAGGCGCTTGCCTTAACTCTTTATTTGGGCACATGGTTCTGCGCTCTCGCATTCTTAGCGGCAACTTTGCTTGATGAGCGCCCTATTCCACTAAGCATGTTTGGCTTTGCCTTGATTAAGGCAGGGATTACCGCAAAGTTTTTGTTAATTGGACAAGCAATTTACCCGATTAAGGTCGATAAAACTCATGGCATCGTTAAATCACTTTTTGTTGAGTCTCTGATCTACATTGTTATTGTTTTGGGACTGAATTATCTTGAGGCGGGTATTGATGGCGTCATTCATGGAAAGCATTTCCTAGAATCTTTGGAATCATTTGGTCAATCCAACCCTTTAAGATTGGCTGCTCTTTCTATCGTTTACTGGCTCATCATTTGGCCATACCTCATGCTTGCTGGCATGCAACTCATCATGGGTCAAGACCACATCCTGAGTTTATTTTTTGGATCAAAAAATTCAAGCGATAACTAAATTAGATGTGATGACCCGATTCTGGTCATCATTTCAGTCTCTAATTTTTCAAGTTGGGCTTGTATTACTGGCGTTCACTTCGATTAATGCGCATGGTCAAGAAATTGAAGCGCGCGCGTACTCCAATGCGCCTATAGGCATGAACTTTCTCACTGGTGGTCTCGCTCAAGCAAAAAGTGGTTCATACACCCTTAATACTCAAGCATTAAGTCTTACCCATGTAATTGATGCAGTAGGCCAATCAGGACGACTCACTTTGGTTCTGCCCTATGCTGAGCTGACTGGCACTGGCCAAGTGGGCGCACAAACAATTAATGCTTCTGCAGAGGGTCTATCTGACCCACTCATCAAAGCATCGGTCAACTTATATGGTGCTCCTGCGCTTACCAACAGTGAGTTCGCAAACTACCGACAAGATTTAATTATTGGCGCCAGTATTGCCGCATCTATTCCCTGGGGGCAATACAACAGCAATCAGATGATTAATGTGGGGGCCAATCGATCGCTCATTCAGCCTGCAGCGGGACTCTCTCAAGCAGTTGGTCCATGGCGATTAGAGCTTGCGGGTATGGCAACCATCTATACAAGCAATAATAATTTCATGGGCAACAATACTCTCTCGCAAAATCCAATCTACTCAGGCGAGACCCATGTAATTTACTATTTTCCTAATGCGGCATGGATCTCTGCTGATGCAACATATTTCACGGGCGGTCAAACCTATGTCAATGGCTTGCCTGCAAGTGGTAGTCAAGAGAACTGGCGTTTTGGTAGCACCTTGTCTTACCCAATAGATAAAAGCAACTCTATTCGTCTAAGCGGTAGCAAAGGAGTCTACTCACGTACCGACACTAGCTACAACGCAGTAGGTATTTCTTGGCAATACCGCTGGGGTGGAACCCCATAGATAGATTAATACTGGTATCGCTACAATTGAACAAAACATAATTATTAGACTTATACCGAGACAAATATGACCTCAAAACCAAAGGACCCTAAATCCACTCCAGAAAGCGGTCTACGTAAAGGCTTAACCAGCTATGGGGATAAAGGCTTCTCCTTATTTCTGCGCAAGGCATTTATTAAAGGTGCTGGCTATACAAATAGCGCGTTAGATCGACCGGTCATTGGCATTATTAATACTGGTAGCTCTTACAACCCTTGTCACGGCAATATGCCGCAACTCATTGAAGCGGTGAAACGTGGCGTTATGTTGGCTGGTGGATTGCCGATGGACTTTCCAACGATCTCCATTCATGAAAGCTTCTCATCACCTACATCAATGTACCTACGTAACTTGATGTCAATGGACACTGAAGAGATGTTGCGCGCACAACCCATGGATGCAGTTGTCATGATTGGGGGTTGCGATAAGACTGTGCCAGCGCAAATGATGGGCGCAGCGTCTGCTGGATTACCCGCCATTCAACTCATTACCGGCTCTATGTTGACTGGCTCTCACCGCAGTGAACGTGTGGGGGCTTGTACAGACTGCCGTCGATATTGGGGCAAGTTTAGAGCCGGTGAGATTGATGAAGTCGAAAAAGATGAAGTAAATGATCAGCTGGTAGCCAGCGTTGGCACTTGCTCTGTAATGGGTACAGCAAGTACGATGGCTTGTATTTCTGAAGCGCTTGGTATGACCGTACCCGGCGGAGCATCGCCACCAGCAGTGACAGCCGATCGTATTCGCATTGCGGAAGAGACAGGGGCTAGAGCCGTGCAAATGGCCAAAGATGGTTTAACCATCGACAAGATTCTGACAGCGGATGCCTTTGAGAATGCTATGCGTGTTCTATTAGCAATCGGCGGATCAACCAATGGCATTGTTCACTTAGCAGCGATTGCTGGACGCATGGGCCTAGAGATTGATCTTGATGCTCTAGATAAAATGGGAGATGAAACCCCAGTACTACTGGATCTCAAACCATCAGGCGATCATTATATGGAGAACTTCCATGATGCAGGCGGCATGAGTACTTTGCTGCGTGAACTCAAGCCACTTCTCAAGCTCAATGCAATGACCGTTACAGGCAGAACCTTGGGTGAAGAGATCGATGCAGGTCCACCTAGTTTTAAACAAGATGTCGTTCGTAAATTTAATCACCCCATTTATCCAAGAGGCAGTATTGCAGTCCTCCATGGCAATCTAGCTCCTGGTGGTGCAATCATTAAGCAATCAGCCGCTAATGAGAAACTCATGGAACATGAGGGTCGTGCCGTGGTATTTGAGAACGCAGAGGACTTAGCAAATCGTATCGATAGCCCAGATTTAGATGTCACAGCAGAAGATATATTGGTGCTCAAAAACATTGGCCCTAAGGGTGCCCCTGGTATGCCTGAAGCGGGATACATCCCCATTCCTTTAAAACTAGCTCGTGCTGGTATTAAAGATATCGTGCGTATTTCTGACGGTCGTATGAGTGGCACTGCATTTGGAACTATTGTTTTGCACGTTACTCCAGAATCCGCAATCGGTGGCCCTCTTGCCTATGTACGCAATGGTGATCGCATTCGCCTCTCCGTTAAAAATCGTGAAATTAGCTTACTGATTAGCGATGAAGAACTAGCGAAGCGTGCTAAGGAAAATCCAGCGGTCGAGCCAACGGCTGAACGCGGCTACAAGAAATTATTCCTTGATACCGTTACCCAAGCAGATAAAGGTGTTGATTTTGATTTCCTGCGGGCACCAAAAATCATTGGCAAGACACCCAAGAGATGATTAAAGCGGATTAGAGATTTCGGAGTTCTCGACGCAATATCTTTCCTACATTGGACTTAGGAAGTTCGTGTGCAAACACTACCTTCCTGGGTCTCTTGTAACTCGTAAGCGTATCTTTGCAATATTGCAAGACATCTGCCTCCGTCAAATGATGATCAGACTTGACGACATATGCTTTAACAATCTCGCCTAGCTTGCGATGCGGGACGCCAATTACTGCACACTCTCGCACACCAGGCATTTGCGCTAAGACATCTTCAACATCATTTGGGAACACTTTGAATCCAGCGACAACAATCATGTCCTTCTTGCGATCCACGATCTGGATATGTCCGCTTTCGGTAATGAGACCAATGTCACCAGATTTAAAGTATCCATCAGCCGTCATACAGTGCGCCGTCTCTTCAGGCTTATTCCAATAGCCAGCCATCACCTGAGGCCCTTTGATACAGATCTCTCCTGGAGTACCATCGGGCAACTGAACTTCATCATCATCCAAGATAACTACGTCCGTACTAGGCATCGGAGGGCCAATATGTCCCGTGAAATGAGTTTCTAGCGGACTATTTACACAAACAACCGGCGAGGTTTCTGATAAACCATACCCTTGAGCAATTGGGCACCCTGTTATAGCCTGCCAATGATCAGCAGTCTTACGATGAACAGCCATGCCACCGCCGATCGTTACCAGTAAATTAGTAAATTTCACTTTTTTGAACTCTGGTCGGTGAATCAGCGCATGAAACAAAGTATTCACACCAGGAAAGATATTGATTTTGGGATGCTTGATAAGCAAATTTATGAATCCATCAATATCTCGAGGATTGGCTACCAAAATAAGCATGGCACCTTTTGCCATCCCAAGAAATGCGCAAGCAGTTAATGCAAAGATATGCGTCATCGGCAGCGCACATAAAAATTGTAATTGCTGATCCGCCTTCTTGAGCCCTGGATTCAACCACATTTCAATTTGCGCCACATTTGACAGGATATTTCTATGAAGCAATACTGCGCCCTTAGAAATACCAGTAGTTCCACCGGTGTATTGCAAAAAGGCAATGTCATATAATTCAATAGCAGGCTGATCAAATGATCTTTTTTGCCCAATTTCGAGTGCCTGTTTAAAGCCAATATGGTCGATATTCCATTTTGGGACAAGCCGTTTGACATTACGCGCGACCCAATTAATGACGTAACCTTTAAGACCCATTAATTCACCGGGACTACTCACGATTACTTTACTTACGGAGGTCTTAGTCGCAATTTGCTCATAGGTGTGAGCAAAATTTTCCATTAAGACTAGTACGGTTGCCCCACTATCGAGTAGCTGCGCCTCTAGCTCGCGTGCTGTATATAAAGGATTGATATTTACTACTACGTAACCAGCCCGCAACACGCCAATCATCGCAATTAGATATTCGATGACATTTGGATACATCAGGGCAATACGTGCACCCTTCTCTAAGTTCAAGCTCTGCAAATAAGATGCAAAGTCTTTTGATAAATGATCTATCTGCCGGTAAGTAAAAGATTTACCCATTGATTCAGCAGCTTTGCGACTGCCAAACCGGTCAAATGCCGTTTCAAAGAATTCCGCTAAAGATGAATATGTAAGCGGAGCAATTTCTGGATCGACACCAGGGGGATAATTTTTAATCCAAGGTTTTGAATTACTCATGCTATTTTCAAATACCTGTAGTAGATGCGGTAAGTGCGAGTAGTTAGTTCAACTGAAACCTAAGCTAACTTTTTAGCACCCTTCAACACTTTTATAGCACCCCAGCCAAGAGCCAAAACCTTGCTGGCCAATTTAGGCTTGTAATGCGCTAAAGCTGCGAAAGCGCTAGTCCATAGCAAGGGATTGTCTTTAACAAAATGAAATGCATCAATACCCTTATCAGCCCATGATAAGGGCTTTTCCCAGGGCTCAAAATGCTTTGAAAATTCAAGTCGCTCTTTCTGAGACAGCATTTGCAACTCAGAACGCCTTAGCAATAGGCCTTTTAGCTTTTGATTCATAGATTAGCGGTTTAATTCTTCGGCATCTTTTGCTAACTCAGCAATAGATGCCTCAAAAAGTTTCGGCATGGTGCGCAAAGACTGGATAACAAATACAGCCAAAATAACACCGATTGAGATGAAAGCACCCGTCAATATACTAAGCGCCAAGATGCGATCCGACTCCCAGCTATAGATCACGATCAACAGCGCAAGCATTACCAGCCCAAAGAACAAAAAAAATAATGCCGATACGATCATGACTAGAGATTGCAAAAATTTACTTCTGGCAATTTGCACATCAACCGAGAGTAGTTCTAAGCGTGTTTGCGCAATCGATGCACCAGTCGCCGCCAGATTTTTTATTGAGGATAATAAGTTTTCTTGGGACATAAATGCCTAGCGTCGACGAATAAACAAACCAATTAATAGACCCAATCCGGCGGCCACCCCAATCGCCTCCCAAGGATTGCGATGTACGAAATCATCCGCCCCCGCAGCCACAACTTTTGCCTTATCGGCCAAATCACTTTCTAAGCTAGAAATCTTTTCTTTTGCGCCCGAAATAGTTTCCAACGCCTTGTTACGCAAGTTACCAATGGTTTCGCTTGGATGATCTTGGGTTGCCTTAATTAAAGCCTCTGCATCCGCAACCAGGGATTTGAATTCATCGACGAGTTGATCTGCTTGCTCTGCTTTTTTTGCTGTCATGATTATTCCTCTATTCACATCTATTCTAAGCATTTCTGTAGCCAGACCCCAGTAGCAACACAGTTATTCCGGCATTAGAAGCCTTGAAATGTCTCAAATACCGCTTAAGGCTGGGTCGCTTCTTCATTAACTCATGATAGGCAGGACTTCCATACGGCACATTTTCTCCGTAAAAATACTCGTCTATTCGATCTGCGTAATAATTTAGCTCAAGCGCCTCATGAATGGCTCGCTTAATATGTCCGCCCTCACCCGATGAGCCGTATCCGTGAATCAATATGATTGCCTTAATTCCAAGCTCTTGCAGTTCGCGAATCTTTACCGCAAGAATATTTAACGCATCCTCAACGCTTGGATTACCATGTTTAATATTTAATTCAACTACATCTACAGCCAAAATTGGGGATGCGGATGATCCACAATGAGGGCAACTGCCAAACAAGGCGCGAGCATTTCCACACTCAGAGCATTCTGCTACCTGAGTCATATAACTTCTTAATTATGCTTATGAGCAGTACTTAGACTCGAGTGTCGCTGCGTTACTAGACTTATCATCCACCATCAAGTTCAACTTCTTATAAGCCATCTCTTTATTTTCTGGCGTCTTAAGGTGGCGATCAATCAAGCCTGCTACATCCTTACGAATGGATGTGTTTCCATACTGCAAGCCCTTTAATGTAGATACGGCCTCAGCGGAAATCTTGCACTGTTGACTAACTAGCGCAGATGAATCAGACGATGTGCTTGCGTATGCAAATGCTGCAAGTGAAATTGTTACACCTGCTAATAAAGTTTTTTTCATCTCAGTTCCTTATTTTGTGACCACATGTTGGACAGCAACCCATATCTTTCGCCCTCGTTTTTCTGAGGGCTGCATACACACTGGATTCTGAAATCTCCATCTTTCTAGCGGCCTGAGCTGCGCTCATGCCCTTCCCTACCCACTCCAAAGCCTGATGTGTTTTCGGTGTTTGTCTTTTCATTTCATCCCCCAGTTCCAAGACTATATCACAACTTCACAACTTGTGAAGTTGTGAAGTGTAGTAATTTCATCATGACAAACCCTAATAAACGCGGTTGTTTTAATGAATGCAGTAAAAAAGTAGCTAGGCAAATGACCAAGAAAGCCATTGGGGTCACGGCAATAGTATGATTTGGGGAACTAAGGAGCTATAAATATGTACCGTCTTGCACAACTTGTTTTACTCACTTCAATCGCTCTGGGTCTAAGCGCTTGCGCCAATAACGATAAAAAGATCAGCTCATGGGAAGTTAATGATGTGTATCAATCCACTACCGTCACCCCAAATCCCGCAACGGGCGGCAAAACATATCTAGGCCCATCCATCAATACGATGGATGAAGCCAATACCTATGAAATGTTTAACCTACGCACCGCTGAAACTCAGCAAGGCATGAAGACCTATGAGCTTCAAGTACACCTCACCTACTTCAATCAAGTTCGTGACTACAACTCTGCAAGCCTCATTAATGGTCCAGCAAGCAACTTTAAAGTAGTCTCTAAGGAAGCTGGACTTTGTGAATCCAGGGGTTGCATGTTTAAAGAATTACTTTCCATCAAAGTGACTGATGCATTCTTGAAACAAAACATGAAAAATGGTTTTGAGCTCAAAGTTGGCTCTAAAGCTGGGGTTACAACAGTTGTGTACATTCCACCGCAATACATTCAAGGATACTTGAAGGCCGTGGATGGAGTGGCTTACTAAACCTTGATAGCAAAGGCTCCTAGCCCTTATTTGATTTCTCGGAAGCAACAAAAAACCGCCCGAAGGCGGTTTTTCTTTTTAAAGCAAAATACTAATTAAGCAGCTTTACGGCTTTTAGCGGCTGGCTTAGCTACAGCGTATTGACCTTGAAAGTTAGCCAATGCAGCATCAACATTCTTTTCGAAAGTAGCAAATGCATCAGTTGCAGTTGCACGAACTTGGTCGAATTGTTGAATAGAAGCTTCGAATGCAGTTTTGAATGCAGATACAAATGCCTCAGAACCAGCAGGAGCAGTTTTGGTTGCTTCTTTAACAAACTTAACTAAGTCAGCACGTGCATCATCGATAGAAGCATCAACAACTTGAGCAACTTCTTTGTTACCGTTGCGAACAACTTTGTTAACTTTAGCTTGGTATGCAGCAGCATACTTAGCAGCTTCTTGAGCAGCTTCTGGTTGAGCCAATTTAGACAATTGCTGTGGATCTTTGATAGCCAACAACTGTGAGCTAGCATCTTGTGCGGCAGCCAAGGCATCTTTAGCAGCAGCTTGGTTGATTTCTGCCAACTCTTGAGCACTTTCAACTGCTACTTGTGCCAAATGTTTTGCATTCTCAACAGCTTTAGCTTGAGCTTGAGCGATTTGATCGTTTAATTGATTCTGGAACATGGTTAATCCTTTAAGAATGTGGTTACGTTTTTTGTTGCGATGCACCATTGTTCCAAACTTTTTGCTGTATTGCAACATTTATTTGCTGCTAAGCAACAAATAATTTAATAATTTCTATTTTTTTGTTTATTTTCAATAACTTATGACATTTCTGTAGACAACAAAAAACCCAGAAAATCATTAGATTTACTGGGTTTATTTGAAAAGTACTGGCGGAGACGAGAGGATTCGAACCTCCGATCAGAGTTTTAGCCCCGATGCTCCCTTAGCAGGGGAGTGCCTTCGACCAGCTCGGCCACGTCTCCGTACTTTTTACTGCGCCCCACAGTTTAACGGATAACCGCTTCTGAGGGGTTTTATTGACCTTTTAAGGGGTTTACTTCTGATCCAACTCAAACGCCTTGTGCAAGGCACGTACTGCCAATTCCATATATTTCTCATCAATCACGACAGAAATCTTAATTTCACTAGTGGAGATCATGAGGATATTGATGCCCTCTTCTGACAAGGTGCGGAACATTTTGCTTGCGATTCCAACATGCGAACGCATACCAACACCAACAACAGATACCTTAGAAACTTTAGGATCACCTGAAATCTCTTTCGCTTCAATATGCGCCTGCACAGTTCCCTTAAGAATGTCCAAGGCTTTTTGATAATCACCGCGTGGCACAGTAAATGTGAAATCAGTTTTACCTTCAACTGATTGATTCTGAATAATGATGTCGACATCAATATTCGCATCGGCGATTGGACCTAGGATTTGATATGCAATACCTGGGCGATCAGGAACTCCGAGTACGGTAATCTTCGCTTCATCGCGTGCAAAGGCGATTCCGGAAATAACGGCGGCTTCCATAGTGCTATCCTCTTCAAATGTAATCAAGGTGCCCGACTTCATCTCTTGGTCTAAGGGCATCAATGGATCTGTCAGTGATGACAGAACACGGGTTTTAACTTTGTACTTACCAGCAAACTCAACAGAGCGAATTTGCAATACCTTTGATCCTAAGCTTGCCATCTCAAGCATCTCTTCAAAGGTAATTTTATCTAGGCGACGCGCATCTTCGCAAACGCGTGGGTCAGTTGTATACACACCATCTACGTCTGTGTAGATAAGGCACTCATCCGCCTTTAACGCAGCAGCCATAGCCACTGCAGATGTATCAGAGCCGCCACGACCTAATGTGGTGATATTCCCTTCCGGATCCACACCTTGGAAACCAGTAACAACAACTGCGCGACCAGCATTCAGATCATTCAAAATCTTTTTGCTATCAATGCTTTTAATACGCGCTTTAGTAAAAGATGAGTCCGTATAAACGGTTACTTGCCAACCGGCATAACTAACCGCATCAATACCCTCTTTCATTAATGCCAATGCCAATAGACCAGAACTGACTTGTTCGCCTGTAGAGGCAATTTGATCAAGCTCACGAGGGCTTGGATTTGGGTTGATTTCTTTTGCCAACCCTAGCAAGCGATTGGTTTCGCCTGACATAGCAGATGGCACAACCACCACTTGATGGCCAGCGCGCATCCATTTAGCAACACGCTTTGCAACGTTCGCGATGCGCTCAACTGAACCCATCGAGGTGCCACCATACTTATGAACAATAAGAGCCATAAAAACTGTTTGCCGTTTGTTAAGCAGGAATGTAATTCCTGATAGTCTAAAAAGGCTATATTTTACAGGGTTTTACACCCTAGTTTGCCGTCTGCTGCCACTCTGGCCAAACCCTAGACCCTGAATGAACCAAATATGGGTAGCTCACCCCTACCCCGGCGACCGCAATTAGCACTTCATCAACATATAGCAATGGCGCTTGGCGCTGCCATGGGGGAACATCATTCTCTTGAAATAGATTTTTGAGGGTTCTGCGCGGTGCATTTGCCTTGACCTGCAATTTTTCAGCGCCTGATCTCGCCTTAGTGGAGATTAGTCCATCCTTTTGAGCCGCCTTTATCCAAACGGCACTTAATCCTGGTTTTTTACTCTTACTAGGAATGGATTTAAACACCCATTGCCCTGTTTGATTTTCGGCTACCTGCAACTGTCCTCGCCAAAGCCGAATAGTTTGCCCGTCATGCATCCACTCCAACTGCGCATCTGACTTTACCACCTCAAGATCATGCCACCAAGCACCAAGTCTCTCTTGTGAAGGCATAGCAAGTCCTTTGGTTTTTAGCCAATAACGCAATACATTATTTGCAGCTGGTGAATCAAGCTTTGCCAGAGTCTTTAATGGCTTTATAGCAATAGCCTCTTCTTCGTAAATATTCTTGCCATCAATTTGAGCTAAGCGATCCAATAAGACCTGAGACTCACCGATCAAGGCGGCGCTTCTCGCAAGATTTGCAGCTGCCTCTGGTTGAAGTTTTTCTAATCGAGGAATAACTTGTTTACGAATGGCATTGCGTTTAAATACGTCATCCTGATTGCTTGGATCCTCTACCCACTTGAGCTTATGCTCTTTCGCGTAAGACTCTAATTCAGCGCGACTTTGATTAAGTAGCGGTCGCCATAAAGTAATTTGCTTATTTGGCGCCTTCAGATCGCGGGTACTTGGCATTCCAGATAGTCCAGCGACACCCGATCCTCGCAGTAGTTGCAAGAGAACGGTCTCCGCTTGATCGTTTTGATGGTGCGCCAAGAGCAAATCACCGATTCCATATTGCTCACAAAGCTCAGCCAAAGCTTCATACCGCGCCTTGCGAGCTCGACCTTCAATATTGCCACCACTCTTTTGATCTCCAAGATGCAGCAATCGAAAATCGAATTGAATTTGATATTTTTTCGCAAGCTTTTCACAGAAAAGCAGCCAATCATCTGCTGGCTTCTGCAAGCCATGATGAATATGAAAAGCGTAGATTTCTAGGGCGGGATTTTTGCTCTTGGCTTGCGATCTGCAAACCGTATCAAGCAACACCACGGAATCGAGGCCGCCACTAAGAGCAACCGCAATTCGTTTTGGTGATTTAGGACTTGGCTGCAACTTCCTTGAACTTGCCATAACTCATTAAACGCTCATGGCGACGCTCAAGTAAAGCATCGGTTTTCATTCCATCAAAAGTTTTAAGAGATTCAGCAAGCGCCTTACGCATATTGCCCATCATCACATCGTAATCACGATGTGCGCCGCCAATAGGCTCGGCAACAATCTTATCAATCAAACCAAGCGCTTTTAAGCGTTGAGCGGTTAAGCCCAATTGCTCAGCTGCCTCCGAGGCTTTATCTGCAGTCTTCCACAAAATCGAAGCACAGCCCTCAGGGGAAATCACAGAATAGGTAGAGTTTTGCAGCATCAAGACCACATCACCCATCGCAATCGCCAGAGCACCACCAGAACCACCCTCACCAATGATGGTGGCAATGATTGGAACTTCTAGTTCGGCCTGTACATAGAGGTTACGTCCAATTGCTTCGGATTGATTGCGCTCTTCCGCATCAATTCCAGGAAAAGCGCCTGGTGTATCAACAAATGTAAATACTGGAATGTCAAATTTTTCCGCGAGACGCATCAAGCGCATTGCCTTGCGATAACCCTCAGGGCGACTCATACCAAAGTTGCGTAATGCGCGTTCTTTTGTATCTCGACCTTTTTGATGACCGATCACCACGCAAGGTTGATTATCAAAACGCGCTAGGCCACCGATGATGGATTGATCATCTGCAAAAGTGCGATCGCCATGTAATTCATGGAAATCTGTGAATAATGCGCCTACGTAATCTAATGTATATGGTCTTTGCGGATGTCGTGCAACCTGAGAGACTTGCCATGGAGTTAAATTGGCATAAACATCTTTAGTGAGCTGCAGACTCTTTTCAGAAAGCGTTTTGATCTCATCGGATATATCCACCGATGATTCATCTTGCACAAAACGCAGCTCTTCAATCTTTGACTCTAATTCGGCGATTTGCTGCTCAAAATCCAGGAAAGTCGTTTTCATAGTCTGATTTTAATATTCAACCGGAATGGGGTCGATACTTCTCCACATATACCAGGTAGCAACCGTACGCCATGGGGCCCAATTGGCAGCCACTTCCCTGGCCTCATGGCGGCTTACAGGCTCGCCACTGAAGTAATTAAGGGAAATGGCCTTAATTAGCCCTACATCATCCAAAGGAAGGATATTGGGGCGAATCAGGTTAAAAATGAGGAACATTTCCGCAGTCCAGCGCCCAATACCCCGAATAGCGCTCAATTCTTGAATAACGCTCTCGTCATCCATGTTTTTCCATTGATTGGCATGAAGACGTCCAGAATCAAAGTGATCAGCTAAATCCCGAATGTATTCAACCTTGCGCCCAGATAATCCTGCGGCGCGTAATTCTTCAACCGATAAGGCTAGGATATTTTTGGGATTCATTTTTTTCTTGCTGGCAACAAGAACTCGATCCCACACTGCTTGGGCTGCCGCTACAGAAATTTGCTGACCCACAATTGCCCTTGCAAGAGTTGTGAAAGCATCGCCTCGTGTCACCAAAAAACCAGAACCATACTTTGGAATGATTTTTTTCATGATGCGATCTTGTTTCATCAAATCACGACAAGCTTGCTCCCAGTATTCTGGGGCCCCATCAACCGATGCTACTTTTTCTTTTACGTTCGACACTACGCTCTACGCCATTCTGTAATGCCGCCTGGCTTATCTTCCAAAACAATACCTTGCTCTAGCAAGGTTTTTCTAATGAGATCCGCTTTAGCAAAATCTTTCGCTTGTTTAGCAGCAGCACGTGCGGAGATCTGCTCTTCAATATCCTGCGTTTGTAATCCATCCTCATTCTTCGATCCCATTTGCAAGAATGTGGTTGGATCTCTTTGCAAGAAATTGAGCATGCCTCCAAGGGTCTTGAGGGTAGCAGCCAGAGTCGCTTTATTTTGACCTTGAGCACGGTTGACTTCGCTTGCCAGTTCAAACAGAACAGCTATAGCCTCTGGCGTATTGAAATCATCATTCATGGCCTCAGTAAAGCGCTGAACCCAAGGACTCTTAGCATCCAACGAGAAATTACTGGCTGCGGGTTCTTGAGCAAGCGCAGTATACAAACGCACTAAGCCAGAACGCGCCTCTTCTAATTGCGCATCACTGTAATTAATTGGACTACGGTAATGCGCTTTGAGCATGAAAAATCTTAATACCTCTGGGTCAAAGCTTTTTAGTACATCTCGAATCAAAAAGAAATTGCCCAATGATTTAGACATCTTTTCTTCATTTACGCGAATATGACCGTTGTGCATCCAATAATTTACAAATGGAGCATCGCCCTCTTTGCGATTCTGACCATACAAAGCACCCTCGCTTTGAGCAATCTCATTTTCATGATGAGGAAACTGCAAGTCGGCACCGCCGCCATGAATGTCAAAGTGCTCGCCTAGCAGGTCGCATGACATTGCTGAGCACTCAATGTGCCAGCCTGGCCTACCTTCTCCCCAAGGAGAGGCCCAGCGGGTATCAGCTGGCTCTTCAGGCTTAGCGCTCTTCCACAAAACAAAGTCGAGTGGATCGCGCTTACCACCACCAACCGCTACTCGCTCGCCCGCATTTAATTCATCCAAAGTCTTGCCAGATAGTTGGCCATAACGAGGTAGTAAACGAACCGCAAAGTTCACATCACCGTCCTCAGCCTTATAAGCGAGCTCATTTTCAATAAGCTTGCCAATCATTCCCTGCATTTGCTTAATGTAGTCAGTTGCACGTGGCTCTTCATCGGGATGCATTAAACCCAATTCATCTGAATCAGCATGCATAGCATCAATGAAGCGATTGGTTAAAGCTGAAATTGGCTCACCATTCTCTAATGCACGATTAATAATTTTGTCGTCGATGTCCGTGATATTGCGAACATAAAGCACTTCATACCCGCTTGCCCTTAACCAGCGAACTACCATGTCAAAGACGATCATGACCCTAGCATGGCCAATATGACAAAAGTCATAGACTGTCATGCCGCAGACATACATCTTCACCTTACCCGGCTCGATGGGCTTAAAAACCTGCTTAGAACGGTTAAGGGTGTTATAGATTTGCAGCATAGGGCTATAAAGGAGGGGTGAGACGGTGCTTATTTGTTAGACTGAGCGCTGAGTATATCGAATGAGCCAGTTTTCCACCGTTAGCCCTATGTTTGAGTCCCAAAAAATACAGTTTTCCAGCCCTTTCAAGGCTTTAGTCATTTTTTCCGCCATAGTGGCTCTTATTGGCTGCAGCACTCCAGCACAGCAGCTTGCAGATGCCCAAATTGCGGCACTCAACAAACAAGAGGCAAAGTCTCCAGAGGCACAAACACAACCCTACCTAGGTGGCTATGGTCCAGGAGATCCTCCACGCCTTTCCACTGATGCTCCTTACGATCCATTAAACCCAGAGTTATCAGAAACAGTGGGTGTGCCCTTTTTGTCATTTCTGATTATTGAACCAGATCCAGTTACCAAAAATGCTGTGCCATCGGATATTGAAAAACTCGTCAAAGCGCGCAAATACCAAGATGCAATCGACGCAATTAATGATCGACTGAAAAAGACTCCCCGCAATGTTCAGCTTCGATATGTAAAAGCACGCCTACAAATTGAATTACGAGACCTCGATGGCGCCAAGAAAACCTTAATTGAAATTACCCAACAATTTCCAGAGCTGCCAGAACCCTACAACAATCTCGCCGCAATTGCCGCCAACCAAGGCAAATGGATCGAGGCACGCGACTATCTAGAGTTAGCGCTTAAGCTCAGACCTAGCTATAGCCTTGCTGCTGCGAACTTAGGTGAGGTCTATGTTCGCCTTGGCGCAAAAGCCTATGAAGACGCAGCAGCCAATACCCAGCTAAATCAGCGCCTTTATTCCAATCGCGCCAAATTCTTATTGAACCTATTGAAGCCGCAATCCAAAGGTGCCAACAACGCTGTTAATCCCGTATCAAATTTTTCCATCAACACATTAGAAGGTAAATCAAGCAATGGCGAAGGTACTACTAAAAACCAATAAGGGTGATATCACCCTCTCCCTCGATTCTGCTAAGGCACCAAAAAGCGTTGCCAATTTTTTGCAGTATGTAAAAAGCGGTCACTACGATGGAACAATCTTCCATCGCGTAATTGATAACTTCATGATTCAAGGTGGCGGCATGGCTCCTGGCATGAAACAAAAACCAACGGGCGCTGAAATTGAAAATGAAGCCGACAACGGTCTTAAAAATGAACGTGGCACGATTGCAATGGCTCGCACTAGTGATCCCCACTCTGCGACAGCGCAATTCTTTATCAACGTCAATAACAATGATTTCTTGAACCATACCGCCCCGAATGCTCAAGGCTGGGGCTATGCAGTATTTGGCAAGGTAAGCGATGGCATGGATGTAGTTGACGCCATTCGCAAGGTGAAAACTGGCAGCGCTGGCTTTCATCAAGACGTTCCAGCCGAAGATGTAATCATTGAGAAAGCTACCGTTCTCGAGGAATGATCCCTCAACACGCGAGCGCACTGCTCATTTCAGATCTTCATCTGACGCCGTCAATGCCTTTGACGGCGCAACGTTTTTTTGATTTCTGCGAAAAAGATGCCTCCCAAGCGGAGGCTGTCTTTATATTAGGTGACCTCTTTGAGTATTGGGTCGGCGATGATGCGGCAAGTCACTCGCCCTTTCAGCACGAAGTAAAACAGGCTCTTGCAAATCTATCAAACAAGGTGAAGACCTACTATATCCATGGCAACCGGGATTTTCTATTGGGCTCTGCATTCCTGAAAAAAACCGGCATGACTTTACTCGCCGATCCTTCGCTTGTGGAAATTGCTGGTAACAAATACCTTCTTGCCCATGGTGACGCGCTATGCACCGCTGACATCGGCTATCAAATATTTCGTGGCTGGGTTAGAAAGCCTTGGCTACAAAAATTATTCCTCGCTTTACCAATCACCTGGAGACGTTCGATTGCCAACCAATTGCGCATGAATAGTCATGCTAACTACGCACGTGGCGCGCAGTCATCCTATCAGCAGAATCAAATCAAGACCGATGTCACCAAAGAGGCTTGTGCAGCAATCCTGCGTGAACATTCTGGTGACAAGTTAATTCACGGTCATACACATAGGCCATCACATCATCAAGAATCTTTAGGAGGTCAATCTTGGCAACGCTGGGTTCTGTCTGATTGGGACCTAGATCACCCTGAAGCGACCGCTCCACGAGCAAGCGCCCTACTAATCAATGCGCAAGGCGTGCGCACGATTGATTTAATTAAATCCTAGTAGTAAAAACCTGGAAGTTAAAGCTTAGCAGGCAGAGTATTTAGAGAGGCACTGCACCATTTGCGCATAAATTCGTGGATTGGCGGCCATGACTTCACCACTCTTGAGAAAGCCCTCTTCTCCACGATAGTTGCCGATCAAACCGCCTGCTTCAGTCACCAGCAAAGCACCTGCAGCCATATCCCAAGGTTTCAGATCGCTCTCAAAGAAACCATCGTAACGACCCGCCGCAACATAAGCCAAGTCCAATGAGGCTGCGCCTGGTCGACGCAAGCCAGCACATTGACGAGACATCTCGGCAAATATTTTTAAGTACTTTTCCAAGTCTTGATCTTCGCGATAAGGAAAACCAGTACCGATCAATGAATTACTCAGTCGATCTTGCGTGGCAACTCGTAGACGACGGCGATCAAGATAAGCGCCTGCACCACGCGTAGCGGTAAATAATTCATCACGATTTGGGTCATACACAACCGCTTGCTGAGTGACGCCATTCACCGACAATGCAATAGAAACTGCGTATTGTGGAAATCCGTGTATGAAATTGGTTGTGCCATCCAATGGATCAATGATCCAAACGTTTTCGGCATTGATGTTTTGTTCGCCTGTTTCTTCGGCCAAGAAACCATGTGTTGGATAAGCCTCACTTAAGGTCTCGATGATGGCTGCTTCGGCAGCTTTGTCCACCTCAGTCACAAAATCATTGTGCTGCTTGCGATCCACCTGCAGTCTCTCTAAATTTAGAGATGCACGATTGATAACGGTTCCTGCGCGACGGGCGGCCTTGACGGCCACATTTAACATGGGATGCATAGTATGGATGGACAAATTAAATAAGAACAGGGCTGAAATATTGCCGAAAGTGCATGACAATACAAAGCTAATACTATGATTCTAAACGATTTACCTCATTTACCCCCTAATACCTAAACCATGAACATTGATTCAGCCCATTTACTACGATGGATACTGGTGGAAACCAGCCACCCAGGTAATGTTGGGTCGGCTGCCAGAGCCATGAAAACAATGGGTTTTCAGGACTTGCATTTAATTAACCCAAAAATCCAGGAAACCTCCAAAGAGCCAGAAGCTATTGCCCTCGCCAGCGGCGCTGCTGATCTTCTCGACTCAGCCATTGAACATTCATCACTTGGGCAATCCGTGCAGGGATACTCCTTAGTATTGGGCCTAACTAGCAGAGATCGGGAATTTGGGCCACCCGCAATTGACTGGCAATCTGCGCTCAGTTTGATATCTGAAAATACTCAAAATCAAGGAAAAACCGCTCTGGTATTTGGTCCAGAAAGAACTGGACTAGAAAATCACCACCTATCCTTTTGCACCCATCGGGTATGGCTTGATGCCAACCCCAACTACCCCTCTCTAAATCTTGCACAAGCCCTGATGGTTTGCGCATATACCCTCAGGCAATCACTTCAAAGCATAGGTATTAGCGATGCATCTAAAAATCGCGACCCTGGAATAGATTTGGCTGACCCAGCCGCTATCACTGCGATGCTAGAGCATTGGCGGGAGGGTCTTGAAGCTATTGGCTACCTCGATCCAGCCAATCCAAAAAAATTAATGCCTAGGCTGGAAGCCCTATTTGCGCGCAGTAGACTACGAAAAGAGGAAATCGATCTTTTACGAGGCATAGCAAAACAGATGCTCCTGAGAAAATAATCTAGCCCCGTTAAAATCAAGCTATGTTTAATTCAATCTTCGACCAAGTCGACTCCATCATTGTTCGGGATCCGGCAGCAAGAAACCGCCTTGAGGTGATTACTTGCTACCCAGGTTTGCATGCCGTGTGGTTGCATCGTGTCTCACATTTTTTTTGGAATCTTGGCTTAAAGTGGATTGCGCGATTTCTATCAATGTTCTCCAGACTAATTACTGGCATTGAAATCCATCCTGGCGCAAGGATTGGTCGTCGCGTATTTTTAGATCATGGCCTGGGAATCGTGATTGGCGAGACTACTGAAATTGGTGATGACTGCACAATTTATCAAGGCGTCACCTTAGGTGGCACATCTCTTTATAAAGGCGCAAAGCGTCACCCTACCTTAGGCAAAGGTGTCGTTGTTAGTGCTGGCGCTAAAGTCCTTGGTGGTTTTACAGTTGGAGATGGTGCACGTATTGGTTCCAATGCAGTTGTTCTTAAAGAAATTCCAGCTGGTGCAACTGCAGTTGGTATTCCCGCGCGCATTCTGCATCCAGATTTGCCGCAAAGCGCTGATAGCAAAACCAAAGAATATTTTTCCGCTTATGGTGTTACACCAAACGTGGATGACCCTGTATCTATGGCCCTCAAAGGCTTAATTGATGCAACAATTGAACAAGAGGCGAAGATCGCTCAACTAGAAAAGGCATTAGCTAAGATCAGCAATACGCCCACTGATGTTGGCTCCAATACTGATACAAAACGGGATCTTGGCGCCATAAAAGAATGGCTTAAAGAATAATTAGTGAAGCGTTCTTGAGGTGTGACCCTGCAAGCCAAGAGCCTTCTCTAAAAACTCTTCCTCATCATCATCTTCAGCATCATTAGGCATGCCAAATGTGAAGTTCTCGCCACCCTCTGGATGTCGGTTTTCAATTTCATCTTCTGTGGCAGCCCGAACGTCTTCGACCTGAACCCAAAAACGTAGAGCCATTCCAGCCAATGGATGATTGCCATCCAACACCACTTGATTATCCGCAACATCGGTAACGGTATAAATCAAAGGTTCCGCATCGGCATCGTCTTCCTCTTCTGCGCTTGCAACTTGAGCGGCATCATCAGACTCAGAATCAGCATCTGGAACTCCTTCAAACTGCATTCCTACTTCTAGCGGCTCAGGGAAACGTGCGCGCGGCTCAATCTTGAGCAACTCTGGGTCATACTCACCAAAAGCCTCATTAGGCTCTAACTGAATCGTGGCTTCGTAGCCAATATCTTGCCCATCGACCAACGCCTCAATTTTTGGAAAAGTGCCCTCATAACCCCCATGCAGATAGATCATTGGGGAATCTGGCTCTTCAATCACATTGTTTTGTGCATCGGTGAGCTTATAACGTAGGGATACGATCGTATTTTTTTGAATCTTCATGCGCAAATTGTCGTACATTTATTTTTAATGATTTACTGCTGCTTTACACTGACTTTTCCAGTCAGTCTTTTCGCCCTTAACTTATGAGTTCATTTTACTTGAGCAAGCCCTATCAGCCACCTCTAGCCCCTAAAAACCTGCCTATTAGCGAGCCGTGGGCCTTATTTGGCGGAATTAACCCTAAGCGCTTTATGAAGGACTACTGGCAAAAGAAACCGCTATTAGTTAGGGGTGCAATTCCCGCATTCTCTCTTGCCTCTCAAAACGGTGACCCTCCTTTAGTGAGTCCTATTTCTTATGAAGAGTTGGTTGAGCTGTCAGGCTACGACGATGTTGAGAGTCGATTAATCCAATCTCAACCATGGCGCTTTCAGCATGGGCCATTTCAAAAGAAAGTTGTTCCGAGCTTAAAGAAGTCCGACTGGACTCTACTCTTACAAGGAATGGAGACGCATCATCCTGCGGCAGCAAATATTCTTTCCTGGTTTCGTTTTATCCCTGATGCGCGCCTTGATGACCTCATGATTAGCATTGCTGGTATTGGCGGTGGCGTTGGGCCACATTTTGATTCGTATGATGTGTTCTTAATTCAGATGTCTGGACGCAGACAATGGCGCATCTCTCAGCAAAAGGATTTAAACCTCAATCCAAAATTACCACTAAAAATTTTGCAGAACTTTAACTGCGAACAGGAGTGGATTCTGGAGCCAGGCGACATGCTCTATCTACCCCCTCACATTGCCCATGACGGAATTGCATTAGATGCAGGCTGCCAAACTTGGTCTGTTGGGTTTCGTTCTCCTAGCTTCAAAGAGTTATTGCAAGAAGGCCTTTGGCGCCTTGCCGAATCCCTCGAGGATGCTCCAGAATTGGAAGAAAAATTTACAGACCCCAAGCAGGCAGCAACTGAGAATGCTGAGCAACTCCCCAAAGAACTTATAAAGCAATTGTCTTCTCAGATACAAAAACTTAAGCTGCACCAAATAGATGCATTTCTGCCGGGGGTTGCAGCCTATTTATCAGAGCCAAAACAGCAGGCATTTTTTGATAGCCCCATTAAGCCCCTAAATCCAAATGCCTTTCTAAAAAATCTAGCCCAAAGGCAGCTAAGACCAAGCCCTCAGACTCGGATCCTAAGCCTTGGGAAAAAGGTTTTCTGCAACGGTGAGGAGGTAAGCAAAAACCAAACCGCCATGATTATCGCGGCCTGGAACACCCTTTCTGCAAACAAATATTTGCAGATTTCCAGTCTACGGAAGGTCCAAGAATCAAGCCTTTATGAGGCCTATCTTGCTGGGTGGCTAATTTTCGACATTCAAACGAAGAGGTAGATATAATATATGCAGGAAATTACCTAGGGAATTGCCCTTGGTTTATCCAACAACAATTATCGATAATTGATGTCTAATTTTTTAAGAGGAAATTACAAATGAAGAAGTCACTACTATTAGCTGCCATGTTAGCTATCGCTTTAGCCGCTTGCGGTAAAAAAGAAGAAGCAAAGCCTGCTGAAGCTCCTGCTGCTCCTGCTGCCGAAGCTCCTGCTGCTGCTCCTGCTGCTGATGCTGCTAAGGATGCTGCTCCTGCTGCCGCTCCAGCTGCTGACGCTAAGAAGTAATCTTCTTCTTAAATAAAAAGCCGCTCTAGAGCGGCTTTTTTTATTATCCAAATTATTTGGTTAGCTGATCGGTCAAGATCGTTAGCAACTGAATTCCCGCAGGGGTATTTTCAGGCTTCCCATCAGCATCCTGAACATAAACATTCGCTGAATTTTCACCAGTGCTCTTAACTACAACCTGATATTTCTTAGCCTGTAATTTTGAGTCGTCTTTACTACTAAAAAGGTTGGCGAAGAAACCTTTTGAATCGCCAACATCCTTAGCATTAACGTAGCGAACAAAGTAAATACCTTCAGATCGATTACGATCTTCTACCGTAAAGTTCGATCGATCCAAGGCTAGACCAACGTCACGCCAAGATCGCTCAAAGCTATTGCTTAACTCTATATAACTCTTGTTATTGCCATCTTGAATCAACTTAGCTTTAGGCATCTTTGATCCCAAGGGAGCTGAAACCATTGCCTTGGCTTGCTCTTGTGTCATTCCTAAACGCTCCATCAGACGGGCTAAAAAAGCCGCTTCTAATTCGGGGTCGTTAGGTCTTGATGTCCAAATTGTTGAATTACAAGCAGTCGTTGTGGCGTCAGTCACACACTTCTCAATAGCGCCACGCTGAGTTATATAAATCTCAGTCTCGCCAGGTTTAGTCACCTCTAAACGAGTCTTATACTTATCACGCTCACCGGTGTCATAAATTGAATCAAGAGCGCCACCAATTGTGGATCTAATCCAGTCTTGTGCAATCTTGGCGCGGTTCTCCGCCCAATCAGTTTCCATAATCCCTGTGGATGGGGAATCAACTACCAATAAGAATCCATTTTCTTGCCAAAAATCTTTTACTTGTGGATACAGTTCGCTAGCTGGCTTTTCAACCACCAACCAACGACGCTCACCATCTTTGGCAATGCGCATACCTGGAATGCCAGTCATCACGTTGCTACGCATCTGAGCAGATTTCTTTACTGCCGCATTGTATTCAGACATCGTAGCAGTGCCATCCTGAACGATATAGCGACGATCCGCTTGAGCGGTAATCAAGTCTGGCGGATAGGATAAATTAGGTCCGCGAACTGCGCCTGAACTCTTGTAGTCAACAGTATCGTTAGTGGTAACCGATTTACACGAACTCAAGACCAAAACCAAAGCTAGCAATGCCAGGATTGAAGTCAATAGGCGGGACAAGGAAAATACATTCTTCATAGTAAATTGGCCTGTTTTAGTGCTGCCTTCAAAGGCTCTCTTAATGCGTTACTTAAGGGGGTTAAAGGCAAGCGAATGCCTGCAGTAATCTTGCCCATCTCATGAAGAGCCCACTTCACCGGAATTGGGTTTGCTTCAGTGAACATAGCTTTATGAACGGCAATGAGTTGATACTGAATCTCACGAGTGCGCCTCACATCATCGGACATTGCTGCAACGCATAGTTCATGCATCAAACGAGGTGCAACGTTTGCGGTAACTGAAATATTTCCTTTGCCACCCATTAACATGAGCATGGCTGCAGTGAGGTCATCCCCTGAAAATACAGAAAAATCACTGTGGCCAGCGTGCTTGAGGGCTTCAATTAATAGTGTCCCGCGCTCCAAACTACCAGTTGCATCCTTGATACCAATGATGCCTGGTACACCAGCCAAACGAACAACAGTATCGCCAGCCAAATCCGCAACGGTGCGGCCAGGAACGTTGTACAAAATAACTGGCAATTCAACAGATTCCGCAATTTTTTTGAAGTGGGCATACATGCCCTCTTGTGTCGGCTTGTTGTAATACGGCACCACTTGAAGGCTCGCATCAGCGCCAACCTTCTTAGCAAATTTAGTAAGCTCAATTGCCTCAGCAGTAGAATTGCCACCCGTACCAGCTATCACTGGAATACGACCTGCAACATGATCTACGGTTACACGAATCAACTCACAATGCTCTTCAACAGAAACCGTGGGAGATTCACCACTTGTGCCGACAATCACAATGCCGTCAGAGCCCTCTGCTACATGCCAATCCAATAATGACTTAAGGCCATCAAAGTCGAGACTGCCATCTTCAAACATTGGCGTCACGATGGCAGGCATGCTGCCAGAAATGGTCTTTTTACTACCTTTGGATTGAGCTGTATTTGTCACCGAATGTATACCGATTCTTAGCTGTCTTAACCTTGAAATTGTAACGGAATGCGCGCTTTTTACCCTTCTTTTACAGCGCAAAGGCGTTGAATCATGGCTGGTTTAGGCTCGCCCTGGTAAATATCCTCGTAGGCGAGGACTTTAAGGCCATGGCATCGAGCTAACTCTAGTAACTCCCCAGTTTTTAGCAGGAAATTAGGGTTAGACGGCTTTCCAAATTGCTCATTTCCTTGAGCAAAGGTTTCATAGATCAAAACCCCATTCTTCTCTAACATTTCCGGCAACCGATCCAAGTGGGGTCTATAGAGGTAATTGGTCACCACAATGCCGCTAAATCTGTCATTTCTCAGTGGCCAAGCATTCTCCTCCAAATTGAGTGCTTTTGGGCATATGAGGGGGTTGACAGCTTTTTCAATCTCACCGATATCTTGGTCAACGGCCAATACTGAGTGGCCCATCTCTGCCAACAGAAATGAGTGGCGCCCTCCTCCACAAGCGAGATCTAAAACGGTGCCCGTTTTTGGAATCTGAGAAGCAAAACGCCTCACCCAAGGTGAAGCGCTTTCTACAGCTACATGAGTAATCGTCACAATTCCTCATTAGTCGTAAGCCAGACCCATGGCTTCTCGAACTTCCCTCATGGTTTCTTGAGCAACCTTACGTGCTTTATCGCAACCATCAGCAATGATCGATCTGAGCAAGCTTGGGTCGTCTAAATATTTTTGTGCGCGCTCAAACATCGGCTGCTGTTCTGCCAGAATCGCATCGATAACGGGTTGCTTGCATTCCAAGCAACCAATGCCCGCAGACTTACACCCCTTATCAACCCACTGCTTAATTTCTTCATTGGAATAAACCGTGTGCAACTGCCACACCGGGCAACGAGCAGGATCACCCGCGTCAGTTCTACGAACACGCGCAGGATCAGTTGGCATCGTCCGAATCTTTTTGATTACATCCTCTGGTTGCTCACGAACACTAATCGTATTGCCATACGACTTGGACATTTTTTGACCATCTATACCCGGCATACGAGACGCTGTTGTCAAAAGGGCCTGTGGCTCGGGAAGAATAATTTTGCGTGCGCCTTCCAAGAAACCAAAAAGTCGTTCGCGATCTGCCATCGATAAACTTTGCGATTCCTGTAGCAATGCTTTTGCTTGTTCCAATGCCTCTTCATCACCACGCTCTTGAAACGCAACTCGCAACTCTAAGTACATTTTGGCGCGTTTGCTACCGAGTTTCTTAGCGGCCTCGAGCGCCTTCTCCTCAAAGCCAGGCTCGCGGCCATAGAGGTAGTTAAAGCGACGCGCAACTTCACGAGTCATCTCAACGTGCGGAACTTGATCCTCGCCCACTGGAACATGTTGTGCACGATAAATCAAAATATCTGCCGCCTGCAGCAAGGGGTAACCCAAAAATCCATAGGTCTGCAGGTCTTTTTCCTTAAGCTTCTCAATTTGATCCTTGTAGGTCGGAACACGTTCTAACCAACCCAAAGGCGTGCCCATCGAGAGCAGCAAAAATAACTCTGCGTGCTCAGGCACTTTGCTCTGAATAAACAAGGTGGCTTGGTTTGGATCTACGCCCGCCGCCAACCAATCAATCACCATATCCCAGACGGATTGCTCGATAACTTCTGGAGATTCGTAATGCGTAGTTAATGCGTGCCAATCAGCGACAAAGAAAAAACATGGGTATTCAGATTGCAACCTAACCCAGTTTTTTAATACTCCGTGGTAATGCCCAAGGTGCAAATTACCCGTAGGTCGCATGCCAGAGAGAACGCGTTCAGCAAACATTGTTTTTCTTTATCGTTAGTGTGAAATAAATTAATGGAATACCGACCAAACAGGGGTCAGATGATCCGGCAAATGTGGCAAAGTACCCAGGTCAATGTGACTTTCACCTGGATCATGAAAATCAGATCCGCGAGAGGCTAAAAAGCCGTACTTTTGCGCAATCTTTCCATAAATGGTGTATTGGCCTGGGGTATGACTGCCTGTAATGACTTCGATACCAAGTCCGCCGATTTCCTTAAAGTGCTCATAAAGCTCACTCATCTGCAGAGCACTTAGGTTATATCTTCCGGGGTGGGCGATAACCGCCACACCACCGGCGGCCTTAATCCAAGCCACCGCATCATCCAAAGTTGCCCACTGATGCGGAACAAATCCCGGCTTATTCTCAACCAAATATTTTTTAAACACTTCTTCCGTATCGCGACAGGCGCCCTGCTCCACCAAATATCTTGCAAAGTGCGTTCTAGAGATGAGTTCAGGATTACCCGCAAAATGCAGAGCCCCCTCATAGGCGCCTGGTATACCCGCTTTTAATAACTGTTCAGCCATCAACTTTGCGCGGTCACCACGTCCACCACGAGTGCGACGCAAGCCCTCAACAATCCCTAAATGATTCGCATCAATACCAAGACCCACGATGTGAATGGTTTGCCCTGCCCAAGTAACTGAAATTTCTACGCCAGATACGTAATCAATATTGAGTGATTTTGCAGCTTCACGAGCACGCTGCTGACCACCCAGCTCATCATGATCCGTAAGCGCCCATAAGTCGACGCCATTAGCCTTAGCGCGCTCAGCCAAAGCCTCGGGCGTTAGAGTGCCATCAGAAACCACAGAGTGGCAATGGAGGTCGGCATTTAGGGTAGAAAAACTGCTCATACCCTCATTTTAGGTCAAGCTGGTATCGATGACACGGCGCGGCGCATCCAGATAGTCTCGGGACTGCATCTCAATCAGGCGGGAGACCGTTCTGGAGAATTCAGCGGTGATTTGGCCTTCTGTATACAAATCCGTTGCAGGCACCTCAGCAGATATGATCAACTTGATTTTATGGTCATACAAAACGTCAATTAACCAGATAAATCGACGTGCTTCATTGGTCATTTTGGGAGGCATATATGGAACCCCAGACAAGATGACCGTATGAAATTGATTGGCGATTTCTAAATAATCATTCTGAGAACGCGGGCCACAACATAGGGTCTGGAAATCGAACCACACGACACCATCCACCATATGCAATGGTCGCAGTTCACGAGACTCAATATGTAAGACGGGATTGCGCACCTCTTTTTGATTACCAATCAGTGTTTGGAACATCTGCCCTAAAGTAGCTTGGGTTTCAGCATTCACAGGAGTGAGATAGGCCTCCACTTGCGCCATCTGAACCTGGCGATAATCATTTCCAGCATCCACATTCAGAACATCCAGTTTTTCTTCAAGCAACTTAATTGCCGGAATCAAGCGATCGCGATGTAAGCCGTTAGGATAAAGTTGATCGGGTCTGTAATTAGAGGTCATCACAAACTGCACGCGATCAGCAAATAATGCATTGAGTAAGCGATACAGAATCATCGCATCAGCAATGTCATTAATATGGAACTCATCAAAGCAAATCAAACGGTACCGTTTGGCGATACGCTTAGAAAGCTCATCTAAAGGATCCGATAAACCCGAGAGTTCATGTAATTCACGGTGCACTTCTCGCATAAATTCATGGAAATGAATACGAATCTTTTTTTCCAAGGGAGAGGCAGCATAAAAACAGTCCATTAAGAAAGACTTGCCACGCCCTACTCCACCCCAAAGGTATAAGCCTCTTGGGAGAGTTGGTTTAAATAATTTCTTTTTGAGATTGTTGCTACGGATTTCCTTATAGGCAATCCATTCATCTTCGCATTTTTGCAAACGCTCAACAGCACGAAGCTGCGCGGGATCACTTTGATACCCGCGCGCTTTTAACTCCTGCTGGTAAAACTCAATGGTTTTCAATTACATATTTAGTGCGCGTTGATCTGTCGCCAATGCTGCTTCGCGTACCACCTCCGACAAGCTTGGATGTGGATGACAGATGCGTGCAATATCTTCAGCTGCCGCCTTGAACTCCATTGCAACCGCTGCTTCAGCAATTAAGTCTGAGGCATTTGGTCCAATGATGTGAACACCAAGAATTTCATCGGTTTTCGCATCAGCCAATACTTTGACAAAACCATCGGAGCGACCCATACCCAAAGCACGACCGTTAGCCATAAATGGGAACTGACCAGCCTTATAGGCAATACCAGCTTCTTTAAGGGCCTGTTCTGTTTTACCAACCCAAGCGATTTCTGGATCGGTATAGATTACCCAAGGAATGCAGTTGTAATCAATATGTGGTTTCTGACCAGCAATCACCTCAGCAGCCAAGACACCCTCGTCTTCCGCTTTGTGAGCCAACATTGGTCCGCGAACTACGTCACCTACGGCATATACGCCGGCCGCAGTTGTTGCGCAAGTATGGTCATCAATTGGAATAAAGCCGCGCTCATCTACTTTGAGACCAATCTTATCCAGGCCCAATTTGTCGGTATTTGGTACGCGACCAACTGAAACGATTAAGCGATCACATTCCAATTTGGCAGCTTTACCAGCGCTGTCGGTGTAATTAACTACCACACCTTTTTTGTCCGCTTTCACATCACCAATCTTTACGCCCATGTTGATGTTCAAGCCCTGCTTAGTGAAAAGCTTTTGAGCTTCTTTAGCAATGCTGACATCGCAAGCAGCCAAGAATGAAGGCAATGCTTCGAGCACAGTGACTTCAGAGCCAAGACGACGCCAAACGGAGCCGAGCTCAAGCCCAATAACGCCTGCACCAATTACACCCAATTTCTTAGGTACTGATTCAAACTTCAATGCACCTTCGTTGTCGCAAATTAATACGTTATCTACTGGCAAGCCTGGTAAATGACGCGCTTTAGAACCAGTCGCAATAATGACGTTTTTTGCAGTAACTGTTTCTTTATCTTTCCCATCAATCTTGACTTGATATCCGTCAGCGCCCTTACCTTCAAATGAAGCATGACCCTTTAACAAAGTAATTTTGTTTTTGCGGAACAAGAATTGAATGCCACCAGTCATTTTGGTGACGATGTCATCTTTGCGTTGAACCATCTTTTTAGAATCAATGCTGACAGAGCCAACCTTGATGCCATGGTCTGCAGCGTGATGACCAATCTTCTCGAACTCTTCAGATGAGGCTAATAAAGCCTTAGAGGGAATACAGCCGACATTCAAGCAGGTACCACCTAAGCGTGGCTCACCCTTTGGATCATCATAGGCATTGGATTCAGCACAGGCAACCTTGAAGCCTAATTGCGCCGCACGAATAGCAGCGATGTAGCCACCAGGGCCACCGCCGATTACTAGTACATCAAAAGCTTGACTCATGATTCCCCCTTCTTACAAATCAAGGAGGAGACGTGAAGGATCTTCTAACGCATCCTTCATAGCAACCAAGCCAAGTACTGCCTCGCGACCATCAATGATGCGGTGGTCATAAGACAAAGCGAGATAGTTAATTGGACGAACAACTACTTGTCCATTTTCAACTACTGCACGATCCTTAGTCGCATGGATACCCAAGATTGCAGACTGTGGAGGATTAATAATTGGGGTAGAGAGCATAGAGCCGAACACACCACCGTTAGAGATGGAGAATGTACCGCCAGTCAACTCTTCAATCGATAACTTACCTTCGCGTGCTTTCACACCAAATTCAGCAATCTTCTTCTCGATATCAGCCAAGTTCATTTGATCAACATCACGCAAGATTGGCACTACTAAGCCGCGTGGTGAGCTAACAGCGATACCAATATCAAAGTAGCCGTGGTAAACGATGTCGTTACCATCAACAGACGCATTCAGTAATGGGAATTTCTTCAGTGCATGTGTAGCTGCTTTAACGAAGAAAGACATGAAGCCGAGTTTTACGCCATGAGTCTTTTCAAATTGATCTTTGTATTTATTACGTAATGCAATTACTGGGCCCATATTGACTTCATTGAATGTAGTCAAAATCGCATTGTTTGCTTGTGACTCGAGCAAACGCTCTGCAATACGAGCACGCAAGCGGCTCATTGGCACACGCTCTTCAGGACGATCACCTGTTGGGATTGGTGCACTTGGCAATGCAGCGGATTTAGCGCCGCCAGCAGAAGCATTTAACGCATCGCCCTTAGTGATACGACCATCACGACCTGAACCAGCAACCTGACCTGCATCCACATTCTTTTCAGCAAGAATTTTTGCTGCTGAAGGAGAAGCGACTGCGCCAGTAGCCTTAGCGGGAGCAGCTGCTTTTGCAGGTGCCGCAGCTGGGGCTGCTGCTGCAGCGGCTGGGGCAGCTGATGCAACAGCGGTGCTATCAATCTTTGCAATCAACTGATCAGCTACAACTGTGCCACCATCAGCAACTACGATTTCTGTCAATACGCCAGCTGACGGTGCAGGCACTTCGAGAACAACTTTATCTGTTTCGATTTCGATCAAAATTTCATCTTGACCGACTGCGTCACCGACCTTCTTTTTCCATTGCAACAATGTTGCTTCAGCAACTGACTCGGAGAGTTGTGGAACTTTAACTTCGAAAATAGCCATGATTAATCCTGTTTATCTGTATGTATATGAGTATTGGTTTGCGATTGATTATTTGGTAATCACATAACCCTTTAATTTGGCAAATGCCGCGTTGAGAAGAGACTTCTGCTGCTCTTGGTGCAAATGGGCATATCCACAAGCAGGAGAAGCAGATGCAGGACGTCCCGCATATGCCAACTTCATACCATCAGACATGTTTTCCAAAATGTTGTGTTGTACAAAGAACCACGCGCCTTGGTTTTGTGGCTCATCCTGACACCAAACAACCTCTTCCAACTTTGGATACTTCTTCAACTCGGAAGCCAAAGCCTTGTGCGGGAATGGATACAACTGTTCAACACGAATAATCGCAACATCAGTCGCTTTCTTTTCAGCGCGCTGTTTAACTAAGTCGTAATACACCTTGCCAGAACAAGCGACTAAACGAGTTACTTGTTTGGCGTCGATTGTTTCATCACGCTCGCCGATTACCGTCTGGAAACCACCCTTCGTAAATTCAGAGAGTGGAGACGCAGCATCTTTATTACGCAATAAGGATTTTGGTGTAAACAAAATCAGTGGCTTGCGGAACTGACGAATCATTTGACGACGCAGCACATGGAAAATTTGTGATGCGGTTGTCGGCTGAATAACCTGCATATTAGTATCGGCACATAACTGCATAAAGCGCTCTAAACGTGCAGATGAGTGCTCTGGACCTTGACCTTCGTAACCATGCGGCAACATCATGACCAAGCCGTTTGCACGACCCCACTTCACTTCGCCTGAAGCGATGAACTGGTCAATCACAACCTGCGCACCGTTTGCAAAGTCACCGAACTGAGCTTCCCAAATGGTTAAGGTATTTGGCTCTGCCGCTGCATAACCGTATTCAAAACCAAGAACCGCCTCTTCAGAAAGAATGGAGTCAATCACCACAAATGGTGCCTGGTCTTTAGTTACATGCTGCAAGGCTACATAGGTACCGGTATCCCATTTCTCACGATTTTGATCATGAAGAACTGCATGACGGTGGGTAAATGTGCCACGACCGCTATCCTCACCAGACAAGCGAACTGGATAGCCGCTAGCAACAAGCGAGGCAAAAGCCATGTGCTCACCCATACCCCAGTCAACATTAATTTCACCACGACCCATTGCCGCACGATCGTTATAAACCTTCGCGACTAATGGATGGGCTTTAAAGTTTTCTGGAACAGTCGAAATCTTCTCAGATAAGCGCTTCCATTCTGTTAAAGGGATAGCAGTATCAGCTTCGTCCGTCCATTTCTTACCGAGGAATGGCGCCCAATCCACAGCAAACTTACCTTTGAAGTTACTGAGAACTGGATCAGATGTCTGCTTACCTTCATCCATGGCGGCGCGGTACTCTTTGACCATCAAATCGCCAGTACCAGCAGGCAATACACCCTGAGCCTCTAACTTGTCTGCGTATAGCTTACGTGTACCAGGGTGTGCGGCAATAATTTTGTACATCAAAGGCTGTGTCATTGCGGGCGTATCTTGCTCGTTGTGACCCAACTTACGGAAACAAATGATGTCGATTGCTACATCTTTATGAAACTTGGTGCGGAACTCAACAGCCAACTTGGTTGCCAGCACTACAGCCTCTGGATCATCACCATTTACGTGCAATACAGGGGCATCAACAATCTTCATGATGTCTGTACAGTACAAACTAGAACGCAAATCGCGTGGATCAGATGTAGTGAATCCAATCTGGTTATTAATCACGATGTGAACCGTGCCACCAGTAGAATAACCACGAACCTCGGACATTGCCAAAGTTTCTTGCATTACACCCTGACCCGCAATCGCAGCATCACCGTGCACCAGAACTGGCATCACCTGCTCACCCAACATATCACCACGACGCTCCATACGGGCACGTGCTGAACCTTCAACTACTGGGTTAACGATCTCAAGGTGAGATGGATTAAATGCTAGCGACAAATGAACTGGGCCGCCCGGAGTAGAAATATCGCTCGAGAAACCTTGGTGATACTTCACGTCACCAGCAGGCAATGTCTCAGGACCTTTGTGCTCGAACTCAGCAAACAAATCTTTAGGCATCTTGCCCAAGGTGTTCACCAAAACGTTAAGACGACCACGGTGAGCCATGCCAATCACAATCTCTTGCACACCCTTACTACCAGAATCACGAATTAACTCGTCCATACAGGCGATAAAGCTTTCGCCACCCTCTAGAGAGAAGCGCTTTTGACCAACATATTTAGCTTGGAGATAACGCTCTAGGCCCTCGGCTGCTGTAAGGCGATCCAAGATTTGACGCTTCTCTTCTACATTAAAGCGCGCAGTGGAACGAATTGATTCCAACTTCTCTTGCCACCACTTCTTAATTTTTTGATCGGCAATAAACATGAACTCGGCGCCAATCGTGCCGCAGTAAGTCTCGCGCAATGCTTGCAGCAAATCGCGCAAGGACATTTCTGACTTACCAAAGAATGTATTGCTTGTATTGAAGACGATATCCATATCGCCATCAGTAAAGCCATAGAAAGCGGGATCTAACTCAGGAATATCCTGGCGCTCTGTCCGCTTCAATGGATCAATATTGGCCCAGCGATTACCGACGTTTCGATACGCCGCAATTAATTGCTGAACCGCAACGCGTTTACGTCCCAACTCGGAATCAGCAGAATCCGAAATCGTTCTAATCGGACCTTGTTTAGCGCGCTCAGCAAATGAGGCAACAATAGGTCCGTGAGCAATATCGGTTCGCGATGAACCATCGACTGCTGGAACTTGTTTCACGTTATCAAAATAGTCTCGCCAGTGATCCGCTACAGAAGCGGGATCGTGCAAGTAAGATTCGTAGAGTTCTTCTACGTAGGGGGCGTTTCCGCCGAAGAGATAGGAATTATCTCTTTGGTCCTGCATCATGATGCTCACCTTTCATCGGGTTTCCCGAATAAAAACTGTGGTTATAACCATCCGTTACACGGCTGTACCGCTTCACGAATTGCTCTGTGCAAATACTGGTACTACGACAGTAATTTAACACGAGTGACCATACGTATATAAAGGGCTTTCCCTGATTTCATGGGATTTGGGGGTATATCCCTATAAAGAGAAACTGAATAAGAAATTTCCTACCGCTCTTTCAATATATACGGACAGATTCCAACGAAATTCGTTTTTATTCTCTAAATCTTCAAATGAATTAATGAAATCAAGGGAGAATATGAAAGCAATTACGCCAGAAATGGAATATCTAAGCACTAGACAAAGCGCCAAAGTATTGCAAGTTTCACTGGGAACCGTACAAAAAATGGTTGAATTAGGTGAATTAATCGCCTGGAAGACCCGCGGCGGACATAGGCGCATATTGGCAAGCTCCTTGGAGCAGCAATTACAAAGGCGCAAACGGGCTATGCGCCAGAAAAGCACCCAACATTGCGTTGCCATGGGAATCTTTCGCCGAACTGAAAATAGCGTGGCGCTTTTGGAGGCTATTCAAGACTGGCAACTCAAAGTCGAAATGGAGGTTGCAGTAGACAGCCTAGAAGGCCTAATGAAGGCGGTATCCATTGCACCCGATCTAATCTTTCTAGATGCACTGATTCCTCCTGTAGAGCAAGTTCATTTGATACATTATTTGAGCAAAAACAAGGACACACAGCGCATTCCTATACTGGTAGATGAAGGTTTTATTAAGCTGCATCCAGGAGTGGTCACCCTAGCTGATGAAAACGCTGGGACTCGATCTAGCGTTCCGGAGGAACTCAAAGAAGAGTTGGAAAATGGCTTAATTGAGCTTAATCCATTAATTATTGGCTACCCAGCCACTGACCCAGAAATGGATGCGGCACTTAACCCTGATAACCGACATGAATTGCTCGAACCCCTCTTTTTGGAGGCCCTATCGAGGAAGTGCTTTTAAGGAGTCCAATAAAAAAGGCCACAGATGTGGCCTTTTTGAATAACTGAATTAAATCAACAAGTTAGATAAGGTAATTGCTACGATCTCTACCCTCTATCCATTTAGGAGCCTTGCCACGACCGGTCCAGGTTTCACCGGTTGAGGGGTTACGATATTTTGGAGCCACCTTACCACCTGCGCTTTTGCCACCCGCCTTACGACTAAATAGGTCTGAAGCTGACAAGCCATACTGCTCAATAATGAGCTTAGCCTTAGCAATTCCATCCGCTTTTTCACGGGCAATCGCCTCTTTAATCTGCTTATCTAATTGCTCGCGCTGAGCCAATAGTTCTTTGTACGAAGACATTTATGGGTTTCTCCAGATAATAAGTTATAGAAATACGCATTAATCTTGAAATACGGTATTTCAAGTAAATATTATATATAGAAAAAAGAATATGGGTAAATATTAAGAAAAATGAGGCATTAACCTATATTTATCATGGGTTTATGTTTATCAATAATAATCAAATAAACATAATGATGATAAATAATATTATTAATTAAACTATAAAAGAATAAATTAACGCCTTAAAACAAAGGTGCCACTTGCCTTGGCGGTAATCTCCCCCGCCTCATTTAAAGCTACCGCTTCACAATAGTTAATCGACTTTCCCGCCTTCAGAAGCCTACCCTCCACCGTGATCTTGCCAAGACTTGGACGCAGGAAACTGGT
The DNA here is from genome assembly GCF_013307225.1 of Polynucleobacter tropicus. Lineage (NCBI taxonomy): Bacteria > Pseudomonadati > Pseudomonadota > Betaproteobacteria > Burkholderiales > Burkholderiaceae > Polynucleobacter > Polynucleobacter tropicus. Next base: position 1,133,652 of record NZ_CP028942.1, read on the forward strand.
TGTCATATCGATAGTGATGGCACCCAACTGATGATTTGAGGCAGTTCGGGCTGCTGCGCCCATGGCGAAATCCAACAAAGTCATAACCAAACCCCCGTGAGCCACATGGAAACTATTGGTGTGTTCTGCTTGCGCCACGTAACTGATTCGTGCCATTCCATTTTCCGCAAATTCCGGGATCACTCCCAAATAATGCAAAAACGGAATATCCAATCCAAAATAATTGGTTCGTTGATTGGATGAGGTCTTAGTGTTAGATGTAGTCATACTCACTGGGTTAACGCAATTTATTTGATGGTCGGGGCGAGAGGATTTGAACCTCCGACCACTTGCACCCCATGCAAGTACGCTACCAGGCTGCGCTACGCCCCGACGAAAGACGAAATTGTATCAGCAACTACTTGGATAGAATTTGCAAGACCGCAAGCAATTCATCGCGCAAACGAAGCTCTCCGCGAGCTTCTTCAAGACGATTTCTAGCGCCAGAAATCGTAAAACCCTCTTCATAAAGCAAGGCGCGAATTTTACGAATCAAAACCACTTCGTGATGCTGATAGTAACGGCGGTTACCACGACGCTTTTGCGGACTTAACTGAGAAAACTCTTGCTCCCAATATCGCAAGACATGCGAGCGAACGCCACAAAGATCGGCTACTTCACCAATTGTGAAATATCGCTTTGATGGTATGGGGGGAAGTTGAGAGCTCGGTAGCGCCGAGCTAGCATCAAACTCGGTTTTCTCGAGCATGTGACTCCACTACATCTTTGAGCTTTTGACTTGCATGAAATGTCACCACACGTCTAGCAGCTATTGGAATCATCTGCCCTGTCTTTGGATTTCGGCCAGGACGAGCCGATTTATTGCGCAACTGAAAATTTCCGAAACCAGAAATCTTCACTTCCGTACCGGACTCAAGTGATTGGCCAATACGATCAAAAAAAGCATCGATCATATCCTTGGCTTCACGCTTATTGAGACCAACTTGATCAAAGAGCGCTTCAGAAAGCTCATTTTTCGTTACGGTATCGCTAGAATTTAATTCACTCATCGTCGGATTCTTTTCTGAAGTATCTCTGTATTTTTATTAGGTGTTTCGTAATAGTAAACCTAGCGCAGACGAGCCGCACATTTTTTCTCAACGGCACCTAGCAAAGCGCTCATTACAGCATCAATTTGAGCATCTTGCAAAGTTTCCGCAGGATTTAACAGGGTTACTCGGAATGCCAAGCTTTTTTCATCATCGGCCATATTGCTAGATCCTGCTTTTGGCTTAAATTCATCAAACAGCTCAATGGCACATACAAAATTTTGTTTGCTAGCCGCCATTGCATCCAACAGGGATTGAGCGGATACACCCTGCTTCACTACCAAGGCCAAATCACGTTGCACTGCAGGAAACTTACTTAATTCTTGAGGGACAGGCAAACCTAACTCACTAATTGGCTCTAGATTTAATTCAAATAATACTGGGGCTTGTGGCAATTCATAAGCCTGTTGTAGACCTGGATGCAATTCACCAATCCAACCAATATCAATACGACTCTTAAGTCCAGTCAAGAAAACTTTTGCGCTGCGGCCAGGATGTAATGCGGGATGTTTTGCAGCTTCAGTCACGATGCGCAAAGGATCAAGAACTCGCTCGAGATCGCCTTTGACATCAAAGAAATCTACTGCTCTTGTGGCAGCAGCCCATTGTTCCGGTACAAATGCACCATAAGCAATACCGCCTACTTTTTGCGGTTGTGAAAAACCAGCAACCTTACCCGCCGCCTCTTGAATACTACAATCTCGCTTAAATACGCGTCCCGTTTCAAATAAACGAACACGCCCGGCCCCACGGTTTAAGTTTGATTTAAGGTTTGACAACAAACCACCCCATAAGGTGCTGCGCATGACCCCATACTGATTGGCGATTGGATTTAGAACTGCAATCACATCCTTATCGGTAGCACCCGTTAATCGCTGTTCGCTCTCTAGGTCAGTGAATCCAAAATTCACAGCCTCTTGGTAGCCTTGCAACGCTAAACGTTGACGCAGCAAATGTATGCCGCGTTTCGCCTCATCCTGGGCACTCATCTTGAGTGAGGCAACGGGAGGCTGATCAGGGATATTTTCAAAGCCGTACAAGCGTGCGACCTCTTCAATCAAGTCTTCTTCAATCTCGATATCAAAGCGATAGCTTGGCGGGATAACAATAAATGCATCACCCTCTTGCTTGAACTCAAAACCAAGACGTTTAAATACATCCGCAACAATTTCTTTTGTTAACGGAATGCCAATCACTTTTTCCGCTCTAGCCAAGCGCATTTTGACTGGCTTACGCTCAGGTACATTCAGAATCTGATCGTCGACAGGACCTGCTTGGCCGCCACAAACTTCGATAATTAATGCAGAAAGATATTCAAGGCAATTGACGGTATTTTGTGGATCGACGCCACGCTCAAATCGATGCGCCGCATCCGTACTGAAATTAAATCGACGAGCACGACCCTGAATAGCTGACGGGAGCCAATAAGCTGCCTCTACATAAACATTTTTAGTGTCATCACTTACAGCGCAATGATTGCCACCCATGATGCCAGCAAGTGCAACTGGTCCATTTTGATCCGCCACCACTCCCGCATCCTGAAGTTTTCCGGCTGAATCAGGACCCTGCAAAGTCACTGTTTGCTCATTTAATAGCTCAAGTATCTCACCTGTTTTAGCCCAACGAACAGTGATATCACCCTCTAGCCTGTCGATATCAAATATATGGGTTGGCTGACCCATTTCTAGCATGACGTAGTTTGATAAATCCACTAAAGCAGAAATGCTTCTCTGACCAGCACGCGATAAACGCTTCACAATCCAATTGGGTGTTTCTGCTTGAGGATTTACACCGCGAATGACGCGTCCAGCAAAGCGACCGCAAAGCTCTTTGTTTTCTACGGCTACTTTGCGCTTCTCATCAATTGCAGCTGCAGGCGCATTCCATTTAGGGGCACATAAGGCCGCACCAGTAATAGCTGATACTTCTCTAGCCACTCCAAGCAATGAAAGGCAGTCTGCTTTATTTGGGGTTAACTTGATAACAAAAATTTGGTCATCTAAGTCGAGGTATTTTCGAATATCTTCACCAACCGGAGCATCCGCAGGTAATTCCAAAATGCCTTCATGATCATCACCTAAACCAAGCTCACGGCCTGAGCACAACATTCCTTGACTCTCAACGCCACGGAGCTTGCCCACCTTAATTACAAAGGGCTTGCCACCAGCTTCTGCTGGAGGCAGTTCAGCACCAACCATGGCACATGGAATCTTGATACCAGCACGTGCATTTGGTGCGCCACAAACAATTTGCAATTCTTGGCCTGTGCCAGCATCTACTTTGCAAACACGCAAACGGTCCGCATCAGGATGTTGCTCAGCCGAGAGAATTTTCGCGATAACGACCTTGTTAAATGCTGGAGCAACAGAGTGCTGCTCTTCCACCTCAAGGCCCGCCATTGTTAACGCATGACCCAAGGCATCGCTATCAAGCGATGGATTTACATACTGACGAAGCCAAGATTCTGAAAATTGCATGAGGTATGTTGTTCGCTTAAGCAGGGAACTGCGCTAAGAAACGCAAATCATTTTCAAAGAAGAGACGAAGATCATCAACGCCATAACGCAACATGGTTAAGCGCTCAAGACCCGATCCAAAAGCAAATCCTGTGTAACGCTCTGGGTCGATGCCCATATTACGCAATACATTTGGGTGAACCTGCCCCGCTCCAGAAATTTCTAACCAACGGCCAGCTAACTTGCCGCTACCAAAGGCCATATCGATTTCTGCGGATGGCTCTGTAAATGGGAAATAGGACGGACGGAAGCGTACTTGCAACTCGTTCGTTTCAAAGAAGGTTCTCAAGAAATCGGTATAGACGCCTTTGAGATCGGCGAATGAAACACTCTCTGCGATCCACAAACCTTCTACCTGATGGAACATTGGTGAGTGAGTTGCATCACTATCAACGCGATATGTTCTTCCAGGCGCAATCACCTTAATCGGCGGCATTACATCTGCATTGGCATACTTTTTGACATGCTCACTGGCGTAACGAACCTGAATTGGGCTGGTATGCGTGCGCAACAGCAGAGGTTTCTCTAGAGAATCTTTGCCATCAATATAAAAGGTATCCTGCATTGAACGAGCAGGATGATTTTCTGGGCTGTTGAGTGCCGTGAAATTAAACCAATCCGTTTCAATTTCAGGACCATCAGCCACATCAAAACCAATGGAGCGGAAGATTTCTTCTACGCGCTCCCAAGTACGCATCACTGGATGCAGACTACCAACTGCTTGACCCCGCCCTGGTAAGGACACATCAATGGATTCAGCAGCAAGGCGCTGTTGCAATACGGCATCAGCCAAAGCTTGGCGACGCTCTTGTAATGCAGTCTCTACTTGAGTTTTGATTTGATTAATTTGGGCGCCAGCACTCTTGCGCTCCTCAGGCGACATTGCACCAAGCGCTTTTAAACGCTCAGTGAGAACACCTGATTTACCGAGATACCTGGCTTTCGCGTCCTCAAGAGCCGCCGAATCGGCAGCTCCAGAGAAATCACGTTTGGCATCCTCGACAATTTGGTCGAGAGAAACCATTGCAGCTTAGTTTGCTTAGAAACTAAGAATTAAGCTGCAGCGTTTACTACGGATTTGATCCGAGTAACCAAAGCAGCGAAAGCCGCTTTGTCAGCAATGGCCATATCAGAAAGCACTTTGCGGTCGAGCTCAATCGCAGCTTTCTTCATACCATTCATGAATACGCTATAGGTCATGTTGTGCTCACGCACTGCCGCATTGATACGGGCAATCCACAAAGCGCGGAATACACGTTTCTTGTTGCGACGGTCACGATATGCATATTGACCAGCACGCATAACCGCTTGCTTAGCAATACGGAAAACGTTTTTACGACGACCGCGGTAACCTGTTGCGGCATCGGTAATTTTCTTATGACGGGCTCTTGCTGTAACCCCACGTTTGACTCTTGGCATTGAATTCTCCTAATCTAGTCTGAGGTTAAGCGTATGGAAGCATGGAGCGAATTGACTTGATGTCAGATTTCGCAACTTCGGCGGAACCACGCAAATGACGCTTGTTCTTTGTGGTCTTCTTGGTGAGGATGTGGCGTTTGAAAGCCTGACCTCGTTTGATCGATCCGCCTGCGCGAACCGTGAAGCGCTTTTTGGCGCTACTCTTGCTCTTCATCTTGGGCATAAAGCACCCCTTCTTCTACTTGTGCAACATAGGTGGTAACCGACGGTTACTCTTCCTGTACCCAGAAGCACTTCTTAACTGCCAGCGCCTTCGTTATTCACTCAGAACGCCTCCCTACATAAGAACCAGGCCTTATTAAATCCCTAGTTACTTAGCCTTGCGAACGGGGGCCAATACCATCACCATCTGACGACCCTCCATCTTTGGAAACTGTTCAACTTGGCCGTACTCTTGTAGGTCCAACTTCAAACGTTCCAACATTCTTGCTCCGATTTCTTGGTGAGCCATTTCTCGACCACGAAAACGTAACGTAATTTTTGTCTTATCGCCATCCTCTAAAAAGCGGATCAGATTGCGTAGCTTCACACCATAGTCACCATCATCAGTACCAGGGCGGAATTTAACCTCCTTCACCTGAATTACTTTTTGCTTCAGCTTAGCTTCATGCTGACGCTTGGCTTCTTGGTATTTGAATTTGCCAAAGTCCATGATGCGGACTACAGGTGGAACAGCTGTTGGAGCAATTTCAACCAAATCGGTATCTTTCTCTTCTGCTGCAGCCAAGGCTTCACTCAACTTAACTACACCGATGGGCTCCCCATCGATTCCAATCAAACGCACTTCAGGAGCAGTAATTTCCCGATTAATGCGTTGCAATTTTTCAGTAGCGATCTTCTTAATTCCTTTAAAAAAACAATAAATACCGTTCTAACCCTAGCTAGGCTCGGGTCCGACTTTCTGGGAAATATCCTGCTGGAGTCGGGCAACGAAGGCATCAATAGGCATTACACCCAAATCCACTCCGCCACGGGCACGAACGGCCACCGAATTACTTTCTGATTCCTTATCCCCTACAACGAGTAAAAATGGGATCTTCTGTAATGCGTGCTCGCGTATTTTATACGTAATTTTCTCGTTCCGCAAATCCGCCTCGACTCTAAACCCTTGTTTTTTCAGGATTTGCTGGACTTGTTGTGCATATGCAGCAGAATTTCCTGAGATATTAAGAACCACAGCCTGGGTCGGAGCCAGCCAAACTGGCATGTTTCCAGCATGATTTTCGATCAAAATGCCGATAAAACGCTCCAAAGAGCCCACAATTGCCCTGTGGAGCATTACTGGAGTCTTGCGGCTATTATCTTCTGCCACATATTCCGCCCCTAAACGGGCTGGCATTGAGAAATCAACCTGAATCGTGCCGCACTGCCAAGTACGCCCAATCGAGTCTTTGAGGTGATATTCAATCTTAGGGCCATAAAAAGCGCCCTCGCCTGGCAGTTCTTCCCACTCCTGCCCAGATGCCTTTAGCGCCCCGCGGAGAGCCTCTTCGGCTTTATCCCAAATCGCATCATCGCCAACACGCTTGGCTGGACGCAAGGCCAACTTAACAGCGACTTCAGTAAAGCCAAAATCTTGATAAACAGCGCGTACCGCTTTATCGAAGTCCGCCACTTCAGACTGAATTTGATCCTCAGTACAGAAAATGTGTCCATCATCTTGAGTAAAGCCACGTACACGCATCAAACCATGAAGCGCTCCTGATGGTTCATTGCGATGGCACTGACCAAACTCACCAAAACGTAAAGGCAGCTCGCGATAACTATGCAAACCAGAGTTATAAATTTGTACATGGCCTGGACAGTTCATCGGCTTTAATGCATAAGCACGATTTTCCGACTCTGTCGTAAACATATTTTCTTTATAGTTTTCCCAGTGGCCAGACTTTTCCCATAGCGCGCGATCCAAAATTTGTGGGGCTTTTACTTCTTGGTAGCCCTCTTGCTGATACACGCGACGCATGTATTGCTCAACTTCTTGCCAGATCGACCAACCTTTTGGATGCCAGAAAATTAAACCTGGCGCCTCTTCCTGGAAATGGAATAAATCTAATTGCTTACCTAAGCGGCGATGATCACGTTTTTCAGACTCTTCGAGCATATGCAAGTAAGCGTCTTGATCTTCTTTGCGTAACCAAGCAGTTCCATAAATACGCTGAAGCATCTCATTCTTGCTATCGCCGCGCCAGTAGGCACCAGCAAGCTTCATGAGCTTAAATACCTTTAACTTACCAGTAGAAGGTACGTGTGGACCGCGGCACAAATCAGTGAACTTACCTTCTGCATAGAGTGAAACATCCTCACCCTGTGGAATGCTGGCAATAATTTCAGCTTTGTAATGCTCGCCCTGATCTTTGAAAAACTTCACCGCTTCATCACGAGGCAACACATTACGAACTACTGGCTCATCTTTTTTGGCCAGCTCAACCATCTTCTTTTCTAACGCGACTAAATCATCAGGCGTGAATGGACGGTGATATGAGAAGTCGTAGTAAAAACCATTCTCGACGACAGGACCAATGGTTACCTGCGCCTCTGGAAATAATTCTTTAACAGCGTATGCGAGCAAGTGCGCAGTTGAGTGACGCACAATCTCTAAGGCTTCTGGGCTCTTATCAGTAATGATGGCGAGTTGACTATCTTTGTCGATCACAAAACTGGTATCCACCATCTTGCCATCAACGATTCCGCCCAAGGCGGCTTTTGCTAGACCACTACCGATACTTTGAGCCACATCCGCCACGCGAACTGGGGCCTCAAACTCTCGTTTTGATCCATCTGGCAGAGTAACTACTGGCATGACAACTCCATCTTCTTAACTAAACTCCAGTTTCACTTCACTGACCTAAAAAGAAAGCGCGGGAGCTTGTGGGCAACCGCGCATCTTGGGTCATTATTCGTTGGTAGGCTCGATTGGACTCGAACCAACGACCCCCACCATGTCAAGGTGGTGCTCTAACCAGCTGAGCTACGAGCCTATACAGCCCTAGAGTTTATCACCGGCGACGTACTTGCGTGACCCCTTTAAGCTCTTCCAGGCTATTCTGAACCACTCTGAGCACCTCAGAGTCTTTGACTTCTACAGTCAAAAGGATCTGGGCCAAGCCCTTTTTTGCGGATTTCCGCAAATCGATCACATGCACTCCCTGGCGAGTCAGTATTTCAAATAACTCTCGCATCAGTTCAGGGCGATCCAGTCCTGAAACCAGCAAATCCGCCGGAAAGACACGTTTTTGATCTGCCTTGGCATCCGCATCAACGGCTGAAGCTGTCCAGGCCGTTTGAATCACCCTCTCAGGCGCTCTATCAAATAAACCCCTAAATGTTTTGCATGAGCGACGATGAATCGAGACACCTCTACCTTGCGTAACAAATCCCGCAATCGCATCTGGAGGCACGGGGCGGCAACATCTTGCCAACTGCGTTAACAAAGAGTCTACGCCCACCACTAAAACATCGCCACCTTGTCCTGACTTGCGACTGCTGTGGCGAAGAATAATTTCAGGCGTAATTGATTTTGCTTCTGTTGATGAATCTGTTTTTGCTTCGGTTGCTTTTGAAGCCGGTGTGGCATCTACATCGTCTAAAGCATTAAACCAAGCACGTACCCGCTGACGAGCCCGCTGAGAACCAATGTAATGCTTATCAGGACTAATCCAATCACGCGAAGGACCGCCATCTTTTACGGCGATGATCTCAATGGTTTGGCCATTCTTAAGAGCGGTCTCTAGGGGCACCATGGCACCATCAACACGAGCACCACGACAACGGTGACCTAGATTTGTATGAACCGCATATGCAAAATCAATTGGCGTTGATCCCTTCTCTAATGAGATCACTTTCCCCAATGGCGTTAACACGTATATGTGGTTATCAATTTCATGATGCTTGAGTTGATCCCACGCATCCTCTTTCCAAGAGATAAGCTGTCTTGCCCATGCGATCTGACGCTCATAAGCGACTTCTGCACTATGCGTTCCTGGCTGATGAGTGATAAGCGGTTTATTGCCTTGAGCCGCCTTAGTCTGATTTGGTGGAGTTGCCATACCAATATAGGCGCCTTCTTTATAGCGCCAATGAGCAGCCAAACCATACTCAGCCTGTTGGTGCATTTCATGAGTGCGCACTTGAATCTCGAATGCAGTGCCATCCTCATTCATCACTACAGTATGAAGCGATTGATATCCATTTGGCTTAGGGCGCGCAATGTAATCATCGAACTCTCGCGGTACTGGCTGCCAGATGTTGTGCACAATACCCAAAACGGCATAGCAAGTTTTTATATCCTCTACCAACACCCGAAACGCGCGCACGTCATACAAGTTTGCAAAGTCCAATGACTTGCCTTGCATTTTTTTCCAAATACTGTAGATATGTTTTGGTCTACCGAACACCTCTCCTGCGATTTGCGCAGCGTTTAATTCTTCCTGTAGCTGCTGGACAATCTTTTCAATAAAGACCTGGCGCTCTATGCGTTTCGCATCCAGCATCTTGGCGATATCGCGATAGGTATCCGGAGAAAGCGCCCTAAAGGCAAGATCCTCCATCTCCCACTTCATCTGCCAAATGCCCAAACGATTTGCCAAGGATGCGTCGATATCCAAGATCTCTTGCGCCCATGGCGCGGGAACTGAAATCTTTTCTTTAGCAACCCAACGTAATGTCTGCAGACGTGAAGCGAGATAAATCAGCACTACCCGAAGATCATCACCAAATGCCAAGAGCATCTTGCGCAACATCTCTTCTTGACCTGAAACGCTAAGACCTCCATCTTCACGCACCAACTTTGCTTGAGCCTGACGAAGTCCGCGATAGCCAATCAATAGCCTTGCAGACTCCTCGCCGATTAACTTAACGAGAGCTTCTTTATTATGAGTGCGGGCGATGTTGTTAGCAGCAACCAAAGTGGCTTGATCCAAATTAAGCCCTTGCAATATTTGTGAGACACCCAAAGCATGGGCTTGAGATGGCTCGCCGTACCATGCATCTACAAAAATGGCGGGTTTGCTGGGAGTATTTGCCATAGGCAAAATTAACTAAAGAATTCTTTTGCCAGTGCTATTTGCTCAGGCTTAACAAATGCTGGAGCATGCCCTACATTAGGAATCTCGATACTGCGAGCATAGGGATTGACCTTGCACATCTCAGCGACAGTTGCTGCCGAGAGTAGATCAGAGTCAGCGCCTCGAACAATCAACATCGGTATCTGAATTTGCTTGAATGCATGCCACATGGCAATTTCACCAGCTTTAGCCATGATGGGATTAACAGAAGCAAAAGGAACCGCAATATTAGGGTCGTAATGCATTACCCACTGCCCATCGCGTTGCACCAGCATCGGTCCGTTATAAATTTCCCACTCCTCAGGAGTGTGCTCCCCAAAGGTGGCGCAGATTTGATTCAAGCGGTTTAATGCATCAGCACGGTTGGCAAATGCAAAAGGTTGCCCAACGTAAGAGCCCAAACGTTTAATTGCCTCTGGCTCAATTCTGGGGCCTACATCATTTATTAACATTCTGCGTATAGGTGAATTTGGCATCGCCGCATATACCATACCGATCAAGCCACCCATCGAAGTACCCAACCAGTCAACCTGGGTCACGCCCAACTGTTTTACCAGTTGCGCCATATCCGCAACATACTGAGGAACAGCATATTGCATGGGATTACTTAAGCGATCAGAGTCACCACGACCAACCACATCTGGACAAACTACGTAATAGTCTTTGCACATTGCTTGCGCAAGCGTCTTAAAGTCACTACCACGACGCGTTAAGCCATGCACACATAAGAGGACTTTAGAATTGGTGGGATCGCCCCAGGCGTGATAAGCCATGCGATGCGAATTTTTTCCACCAGAGCATTGCACATAAAAGGTATCGCCCGAGTGAATCACGCCAACGCGTTGATGAAACTCATGAGCATCACCATCTTCAACACAATCAATCACGACTTGCACTTCTTCAGGTTGCAAAGTGACATGATCAATTCCGTGCTTATCGAGCAGCATCTGATTAATTCTGGTCATAATCTCTGGCCACTCTTGGATATTGGCAATTTCAATATGGCCAATCAGCGCAGGAAAACTGGGCGTCATTTCCCAAACATGCAAATCATGCACAGCGAGAACGCCGGGAACATTTTTTAAATCCTTACCCACTTGCAAGTAATCAATGTGCAGTGGCACACCCTCCATTAAGAAGTGATATGACTCATGCAGAATGGAGATGGTGGACTTTAAGATTAATAAGGAAACCAAAATAGATAAGATCGCATCAATCGGCATCCAACCTGTCAGTTGAATCACAATACCAGCCACCAAGGCGGCAATAGATCCTAATAGATCGCCCATGACGTGGACTAGAGCTGCGCGAGTATTAACGCTTTTCTTATCTCGCGATAGCACCCACGCTACAACGATATTCATAAGCAGACCAATCGCGGCAACTACGGTTACCGTCAGACCATCTACTTTATGTGGGTCATAAAAGCGGCTGATAGCTTCAATCACAATCCAAGCTACCAAGCCGAGCATCGCAATACTATTAACGAAAGCAGCTAGCGCTTCTGCCCTTCCAAAACCAAATGAATGTTTTGGCGATGGCGGACGACGAGAAATGATTTGCGCCAATAAGGCAAGACCTAATGCAGCTGCATCGGTCACCATATGGCCGGCATCCGAAATCAGAGCTAATGAATTCGCAAAATAAGCTGCGGCACCCTCAACCCCTGAAAAGCCAAGAGTCAGAATTAATGCAATCAGAAGCAAGTTTTGATTGGAGACTTCTTTGCTATGAGAGTGCTTTGCATCACCCTTCTTATGAGCATGCAGAGTAGGATCTACACCAGAGTGACTCTGGTGTTTTGATGACCTTGAATGGAAATGATGGGATCCCGACATGGTGAACCCATTATTCCATTAATCGATGACGCTTGTTAGAAACCCGTTGTATCAACAGGGGCACCCGTCTTAGCGATTACCTCTTCCTTAGTAACGCCAGGAGCTAGCTCAACCAACTTCAGACCTTTTGGAGTGATATCCAATACACAAAGATCTGTGATGATCTTGCTAATGACCTTTACACCTGTCAGGGGTAATGTGCACTTAGGCAAAATTTTGAGCTCTTCTGTGCCATCTTTCTTTTTGGCAACGTGCTCCATCAAAACAACCACATGCTTCACGCCGGCAACTAAGTCCATTGCACCGCCCATACCCTTCACCATCTTTCCTGGAATCATCCAGTTGGCTAAGTCGCCATGCTCACTCACTTGCATCGCACCCAAGATAGCGATGTTGATTTTTCCACCACGAATCATTCCAAAGGAATCAGCGGAAGAAAAAATTGAAGAACCAGGCAAAGTTGTAACAGTTTGTTTACCAGCATTAATCAGATCAGCATCAATGGTTGCTTCTGTTGGGAATGGGCCAATACCCAACAAACCGTTCTCTGACTGAAGCCATACTTCCATATCTTTTGGCACATGGTTAGCTACCAATGTAGGCATACCAATACCGAGGTTCACGTAGTAACCGTCTTTTAATTCTTTAGCAGCACGCGCTGCCATTTCATCTCTATTCCAAGGCATATCGATCTCTCTAATTCTTTCCAATAATTAAGAAGCTGAAAGCGTACGTTGCTCAATACGCTTCTCTGGAGTTTTATTAATAACTAAGCGGTGTACATAAATGCCTGGAGTATGAATCTCATCAGGATGCAATTGACCGTTCTCCACAATCTCTTCCACTTCAGCTACAGTGATCTTGCCTGCCATTGCCACTACTGGATTGAAGTTACGCGCAGTGTAGCGATAAACTAAGTTGCCAGACTTATCTGCTTTCCATGCTTTCACTAAAGAAATATCTGAAACGATAGAACGCTCCATGATGTATTTCTCACCATCGAATTCTTTTTCTTCTTTGCCTTCAGCAACTAATGTACCTACACCCGTTTTTGTATAGAACGCAGGAATGCCACAACCACCAGCACGTAATTTTTCTGCCAATGTTCCTTGTGGCGTAAATTCCAACTCCAACTCACCTGCTAAGTATTGACGCTCAAACTCTTTGTTTTCGCCAACATAAGAGGCAACCATTTTCTTCACTTGGCGAGAATTCAATAACAAGCCCAAGCCAAAGCCATCAACGCCAGCATTATTTGCAATAGCAGTGAGATTTTGTGCGCCGAGATCCTTCACCGCCTGAATCAATGCCTCAGGAATGCCGCATAAACCAAAACCACCAACGGCAATTTTTTGGCCGTCCTTCAAAATATCCCGCAGGGCATCAACTGCCGATGGGTAAGTTTTATTCATAACTTTTGTCCTAATATTGCCGAAAATGGTAAAAAAGTAATCATAATGCTTTAGGCGCCCAAGCCCAGCCAGTCTTGGCACCAAACTAGTTTTGAGCACTTAGAACTAAACTATCTAAGCTGAAATACCCCATTTTTTAAGAAATCTCGGAGAATTTGCATGAATCCAGCCCAGTTACTAGAACAGTTCGGTCCTCGCGAATCCATGGACTATGACCTTGTAATCGTAGGGGGCGGACCCGCTGGTTTATCGACTGCAATTCGAGCAAAACAGCTCGCCAATGAATCTGGGAAAGAAATCAGCGTCTGTGTATTAGAAAAAGGCTCTGAAATCGGCGCACATACTTTGTCTGGCGCTGTTATGGACCCTAAAGCCTTAACTGAGCTATTTCCGAACTGGAAAGAATTAGGCGCTCCACTACATACTGAAGTTAGTAAAGATCAATTTCTCTTTTTAACAAAAGACCATTCGTATCAAGTACCAAATTGGATGCTGCCGCAATGCTTCCAGAATGAAGGTAACTATATTGTCAGCCTCGCCAATGTCACCCGCTGGTTGGGAGAACAGGCTGAAGCGCTAGGTGTAGAAATTTTCCCAGGCTTTCCTGCTTCAGAAGTTTTATATAACGAACAAGGTGCTGTTGCTGGAGTCATTACCGGTGCAATGGGCTTAGATAAAGAAGGTAACCCAACCGACCAGTTCCAGCTTGGTATGGAATTACGTGGCAAGTACACCCTATTTGCCGAAGGTGCACGTGGTCACCTTGGCAAACAATTAATTTCTAAGTTCGCGTTAGATAAAGACTCTGATCCACAAAGCTACGGCATTGGCATTAAAGAGCTTTGGGAGGTAGAGCCATCCAAGAGCAAGCCTGGTTTAGTGGTTCATACAGCCGGCTGGCCTTTAGAGAGTGATACCTATGGTGGATCTTTTCTGTATCACTTAGGCGATAACAAAGTAGCTGTGGGATTGGTTGTTGGCCTCTCCTATAAGAACCCCTACCTCTCACCTTTTGAAGAATTCCAACGCTATAAATTGCATCCGAAGATTCGTGAAACCTTTGAAGGCGGTAAACGTATTGCCTATGGCGCACGCGCATTAACTGCTGGTGGTTTAAATAGCCTGCCTAAAACAGTATTTCCTGGTGGTGCACTGATTGGTTGCGATGCTGGCTTCTTAAATGCCTCTCGCATCAAAGGTAGTCACGCCGCCATTAAGACGGGCATGCTGGCTGCTGAAGCGGCTGTTGCCGCTTTAGCTGACAATCGCTCATCCGATGTGCTCGCAGGGTATCCAACTGCTTTCCAAAATAGTTGGTTGCATACCGAACTCAATCAAGCCCGCAACTTCAAAGCATGGATGTCCAAAGGACTTTATCTTGGGACGCTGATGGTTGGTCTTGAGCAGAAGGTATTGGGTGGCAATATGCCATGGACAGTGCACCTTAAGCACGCTGATCACGAGTGCCTCGAGCCAGCGGCACAACACAAGCCCATCGACTATCCAAAACCAGATGGCAAGATCAGTTTCGATCGCCTGTCTTCCGTATTTATCTCCAATACCAATCATGCCGAGAGCCAGCCAGTCCACCTTACGCTGAAAGATGCGACTATTCCAGTAAGCCTTAATCTGAAGACTTACGCTGGTCCAGAGCAACGTTACTGCCCTGCTGGCGTTTATGAGTATGTTGAGGCAGACGGTCAACCCAAACTCCAGATCAACTCGCAGAACTGCGTGCACTGCAAAACCTGCGATATCAAAGACCCAAGCCAAAATATTGTTTGGGTTACACCTGAAGGTGGCGGCGGACCAAATTACGGAGCAATGTAAGTCATGATGCTTTTACATACCATGTTGCGTGTTGGTGATCTGCAGCGCTCAATTGATTTCTACACCAAAGTATTGGGCATGAATCTTTTACGCACTACTGAGCGACCAGAACAAAAATACTCTCTAGCATTTGTTGGCTTCGGAAAAGGCAATGCAGATGGTCAAGCAGAAATTGAGCTGACTTATAACCATGGTGTTCATTCTTATGACTTAGGTACCGCTTATGGTCACATTGCTATTGGAGTACCCGATGCTTACGCTGCTTGTGAAAAGATTAAAGCAGTTGGCGGTAGCGTGACTCGTGAAGCTGGTCCTGTAGCCGGCGGAGATACCATCATCGCCTTTGTAACCGATCCAGATGGCTACAAAATCGAATTAATTCAACATTAGCAGTGAAAGAGTCTGGGCAGTTTCATCTCGAAATACTCTCCAAGATATCTGATGTAACAGCGCCAGAATGGAATGGCCTACTTGCAGAAGATTCGGGTCCTTTCCTAAAGCATGAGTTTCTATCCTCGCTTGAAGAGACAGGTTGTGTTGGCAACAATACTGGATGGCAAATCGCCCATCTTGTTTTGAAATTGGATAACGAAATTGTCGGTGCAATGCCACTCTATTTAAAGCAACATTCTTATGGCGAGTATGTGTTTGATTGGTCATGGGCGCAGGCTTATGAGCAGCAAGGCATGAACTATTACCCCAAAGTTCTTTGCGCTATTCCTTTTACACCTGTTCAGGGCTCACGCCTGCTATCTAAACCAGAAATGAATAAAGAGCTAATTTATTCAAAACTGATTTCGGGACTGAAATCCTTGGTGATAAACAATGAGCTATCTTCAGCACACATCTTATTTCCCCGAAAGGATGAGCTTGAGATACTGAATGAGCAAGGATTTTTACTAAGAGACTCCATTCAGTTTCATTGGCATAACCAGGGCTATCAATCTTTTGAGCAATTTTTATCTTCACTCACCATGAAGAGACGCAAGAATATACGTCGCGAGCGCGAGTTTGTTGCAAGACACAATATTTCATTTAGGCATATCTCTGGGAGAGAATCCACTGACCAAGATTGGGAATTTTTCTACGCTTGTTATGCAAACACCTATTATGAGCATCAATCACAACCCTACCTCAATGAAGCATTCTTTAAGCTTTGGGCTAAAAGACTCCCAGAAAATATACATTTGATTGTGTCCGAGAGAAATGGTGCTCCAATTGCATCCTCATTGCTCGTTGTAGACACGTTGATGTCGAAAGCATATGGTCGTTATTGGGGTGCGCTTGAGCATGTTCCTCTTTTGCATTTTGAAACTGCCTACTATCAAGCAATTGAATTTTGCATTGCTGCGAATATTCAAGCCTTTGAGGGTGGTGCACAAGGCGAACATAAGATGGCGCGTGGGTTCCTGCCAACTACGATTCAATCCGCACATTTCATAAAAGACCCTAGATTTGCTAAGGCTGTTGAGCATTTCTTAGGAAGAGAGCATCAAGGTATAGAGGCTTATGTGGACGAGCTTGCTGAGCATAATCCACTGAAATCGTCTAAAGTACTCTAATGAATTCTGAAAGCAATCCCCCCACCCAACAAGACGGCTCACACTCCCTCTCAACCGGAGATGATGAGTCTGATTCACCTTGCATTGGGATTTGCACTACTCTTTATGATGAGATTTGCCAGGGATGCGGACGAACTCTTAATGAAGTAAGTAACTGGGTGTTTTTTTCTGATGAAGAGAAGGCATCGGTGTGGAAGCGTATCCGCGAAGACGGTACAGCTATGCGCTTTCAGCGCCAGCTCAAAGAAAATAAGCCCACTTGATAGTGGGCTTATTTTTAACTGAACTCTAAACTTAGTTCTATTAACCAGCTAAGGCTTGACTGCGCAAGTACTCTTCATAAGTACCAGAGTAGTCCTCAACTGTGCCATCCATTTTAACTTCTAAGATACGGTTAGCTAAGGCTTGAACAAATTCACGGTCATGAGAAACGAATATTAAGGTGCCCTCGAATTTCTCAAGCGCGATTTGTAAACTCTCGATTGACTCCATATCCATGTGATTGGTTGGCTCGTCCATTGCGAGAACATTATGCTTTTGGAGCATCAATTTACCCCAAATCATGCGCCCCTTCTCACCACCAGATAACACTTTGACATCCTTGCCAATGTCGTCGCCCGAGAACAGTAAGCGGCCTAGAGTGCCACGCACCACTTGGTCATCATCACCAGTATTACGCCAATTGCTCATCCACTCCATAAGTGTTTCTTCTTTGGCGAAGAGCTCTGTATTGTCCTGAGGCATGACACCCACATTCGCATTCTCAGCCCACTTCACATCACCGCTATCAGCAGCGATACCATCAAAACGTTTGCTTAGAATAGTTTTAAGTAAAGTGGTTTTACCGGCACCGTTTTGTCCGATGATGGCAATCTTCTCGCCTGCACGAATGCCCAGCTTCAGATTCTTGAAGATGGTTCTATCGTAAGCCTTAGTAAGCGCATTGCACTCCACTGCCATGTTGTGTAACTTTTTCTCATAGTCAAAACGAATAAATGGGTTTTGACGAGAGGACGGCTTAATTTCAGCGATCTCTATTTTTTCCAACTGACGTTGACGCGATGTTGCTTGGCGCGCTTTAGAAGCATTTGCGGAGAAGCGACTAACGAATGCCTGTAATTCAGCAATCTTCTCTTTAGCCTTGGCATTCGAGGCCAACTGCTGCGCTCTTGCCTGGGTAGATGCCAACATGTAAGAGTCATAGTTCCCTGGATAAACCTTCAAGGTTCCATAATCCATATCAGCCATATGCGTACACACTTCATTTAGAAAGTGTCGATCGTGGGAAATTATGATGATGGTGCTATTAAATTGATTAAGAATCTCTTCCAACCAGTGAATAGAGTGAATATCCAAGTTATTGGTTGGTTCGTCCAACAACAAGACGTCCGGGTCAGAGAACAAAGCTTGGGCTAGCAACACACGCAGCTTCCAACCGGGTGCAACATTGCTCATGGGGCCGTTGTGTTGCTCAATCGGAATACCAATACCCAATAACAACTCACCTGCTTTTGCTTCAGCTGTATAGCCACCGTACTCTGCATACTTACCTTCAAGCTCTGCAGCCTTCATGTAATCTTCATCGCTAGCTTCTGGGTTCGCATAAATAGCATCGCGCTCAGCGGCGGCTTTCCACATCTCTTCGTGACCCATCATCACTACATCGAGAACGCGAACATCTTCGTAGGCAAACTGATCCTGACGCAATTTACCCAAGCGGATGCCTGGATCTAAGCTTACGTTTCCGCTTGAGGGCTCTAACTCGCCTCCGAGAATTTTCATGAAAGTGGATTTACCGCAGCCGTTGGCGCCAATCAAGCCATAGCGATTACCGCCGCCAAACTTGACGGAAATATTTTCAAACAGAGGCTTTGCCCCAAACTGCATGGTGATATTAGATGCGGACAGCACGGATGTTTCTCTAACTTTCTATGAATCAAGTGGAACAAATGCGCATTGATAATGCGGCCTCATTTGAGGCAAAGACCATTATTTTAACGGTTTAGCGCCTCAAAAGGCTAAGTGTGACGCCCGCTTAGACTTTGACCCGAAATGGCGTGAAATTCGTATGAATATCGTAATAATCTTCGTTTTCCTTGCGTTTAAGGAAATTTACAACCCAATACGTTAAGGGTGTAGCCAAGACTTCCCAGCCCGTTTTTAGAGCATATTGAGCCAAAGCCACTGCGATTACCTCATGAGTCGGCCAAATGCCATAGAAAGCCAACATATAAAAGAATGATGAATCAACCAACTCACCAACTGCAGTAGAGCCTATAGTGCGCATCCAAAGATAGCGACCTTGCGTCCAAATTTTCATTTTGGCCAAAACAAAGCTATTCGTAAAACTGCCACACCAGAATGAAAACATTGAAGCTAATGCGATGCGCCAAGAATTCCCAAAAACGGTTTCTAAGCCATGTTGATAATTAGCCATGTATTCACCTGGCGCAACAGGTAAGGCAATTACAATCTGCGCCATGATTGCAGCAAATAGTAATGCTGCAAATCCAGCCCAAACTGCTCTTCGATCGTAAGCATATCCATATACTTCGGTCAAAATATCGCCGAAGAAATAAGAAATTGGGAAAAATAGGATACCCCCACCAAAAGGCAATTCACCAAAATACGGCAAATTAACTACCGCAGCTTTCCCAGCCCCAATAAAGTTTGAGCACAACAAGACAACCACAAAAGCAGTCAGAATCAAGTCGTAGTAGCGGTGATGTCTTCTTAGCGTGTCCATGGGTCTAAAAAATGGATAATAGAGAAAGAATATCCCCTTTCAGCTAACCTCGCTGAGGGTTGGATAAATAAATACCAGCAATAACCAGGATGACTAAAGACGATGAGTAAAGCGAGCTTTAATTGGGAAGACCCCCTTCTACTAGACACACAACTAAGCGAAGACGAGCGCATGGTGCGAGATGCTGCAGCCGAATACGCGCAAGGTCGTTTAATGCCACGTATTTTGGACGCGTATCGCAATGAGACAACAGATCCTGCCATCTTCCGTGAAATGGGTGAACTAGGCCTACTAGGCATTACCATTCCAGAACAATACGGCGGAGCCAATCTTAACTATGTCTCTTACGGCTTAATTGCCCGCGAAATTGAACGAGTTGATTCTGGTTATCGCTCTATGATGAGCGTTCAATCTTCATTGGTAATGGTTCCCATCAATGAGTTCGGCAGTGAAGCACAAAAACAAAAATACCTTCCTAAATTGGCAAGTGGTGAATGGATTGGCTGCTTTGGCCTAACTGAACCGAACTATGGTTCCGACGCTGGCGGCATGATCACGAGAGCGAAAAAAGTTCCTGGAGGTTTCTCACTGACTGGCTCAAAAATGTGGATCTCCAACGCTCCGATTGCGGATGTATTTGTGGTGTGGGCCAAAAATGATGAAGGCGTCATTCGTGGCTACATCCTAGAAAAAGGTATGAAAGGCCTGAGCGCTCCGAAGATTAGCGGCAAGATGGGACTACGCGCCTCCATCACCGGTGAAATCGTGATGGATGAAGTCTTCGTTCCCGCTGAAAATGAGTTCCCTGAAATTACTGGCCTCAAAGGACCGTTTACCTGCCTTAACTCAGCACGCTACGGCATCTCTTGGGGCGCATTAGGTGCTGCCGAATGGTGCTGGCATGCAGCGCGTCAATACACCATGGATCGCAAGCAATTTGGCAAACCTCTAGCATCCAATCAGCTGATTCAGAAAAAGTTAGCAGACATGCAAACGGAGATCGCCTTGGCACTACAAGGATGCTTGCGCTTAGGCCGCATGAAAGATGAAGGTATTGCAGCGCCTGAGATTACCTCCATCATGAAACGCAACTCCTGCGGCAAATCATTGGATATTGCACGCATGGCGCGCGATATGCATGGCGGCAACGGTATCTCTGATGAATATGGCGTAGTACGTCATATGATGAACCTAGAAGTTGTCAACACCTACGAAGGTACGCATGATATTCATGCCCTCATCTTGGGTCGCGCACAAACAGGTATTCAAGCTTTTAGTTAAGTTTTAGCTTGCTGACGATGGCCTTAGCCGCTTTTGCAAAGGCCTCGTCACTATCATCTTCTAGCTGCACAAAGTGATCAATGTTGTATTGGGGAAAGTTGCGCACAATAGAAGATTGATACGATGGATCGTAGTGTTTTATTAAAAGCTCCTCAACCAAGCTTGGGAACTGCCCAGCATCAATCGCTTCATTCCATTTGGCTATCTGCACTTTTCCATAGTGAGCTGTTAATAGCGCTAACTTGGCCTTAAAGTTGTCCGTGTCAGTCAAAAAATGATGGTATTCACGTATCAACCAAGAGACACGTGTGTGTGGGGTTGACCTCAACTCAATACAGGCGCCACTGCGAATCTTTTCCATTAAGGTATCAGGCACATGAAGTCCGCCTACCTTCTTGCTTTCGGACTCAACAAGCACAGGCCTAGAGGGGTCGAGAGCTCGCAGAGCGTTCCATAAGGCTGTCTCAAACCCTTTTTGGGATGGCTGTTCAATATTAGGCTCATTACCCAAAACAGATCCTCGATGAATCGCCAACGCCTCAAGATCCAATATCTGAGCGCCATAGTTACGCGCCTCTTGCAGCACCCGAGTCTTGCCGCTACCAGTCATACCGCAAATTACCTGGAAGGAAAATTGCTTAGCTGCCTCATCCAAACCATCAATCACCGTGCGACGAAAGCCTTGGTAGCCACCTTCTAATTGCATGGCTTTCCAACCAATGCGATTGAGGATGTGAGTAAAGGCACCGCTACGCTCACCACCGCGCCAGCAATAAACTAAAGGACGCCATGTACGCGGAAACTCTTGGAAATGTTTCTCTAAATGATTGGCAATATTGCGAGAGACTAAAGCAGCACCTAACTTCTTGGCAGCAAAAGGAGAATCTTGTTTATATAAAGTACCGATCTGTGCCCGCTCTTCATTATCGAGAACTGGGTAGTTCACCGCACCAGGAATATGATCTAAGGCGAATTCCGCTGGTGATCGCACGTCAATAACGCAATCAAAGGAATCTAACTCAGCAAGGAATTGATCCAGCCTTAAGATCTGAGGATTGCCTGGTTGCATGCCGCCTATTTAGCCAATCTTTTGCAAAACATGCTCAGGCCAAGGTGCTGATTTATTGGTGGTGAGGTCAACCCAAACCATAGTTGCCCCGCCTATAGCCACCTCTTCATTAGGTTCAGTAGTCAAGGCCATGCTCGTATAAACATCCATACTAGTGCGCCCAATCGCGCCAATAGATGTTTTCAGAATCAAATCGCCGGGATATGAAAGCTGCTTATAGAAATTACAAAAGCCATTCATCATCAACATTGATTCTTGGCCTGGTGCAACTTGATACCCCAAAGAAGTAATCCACTCTACTCGGGCTTGCTCCATGTAGCGAAAGTAGATCGTGTTATTTACATGGCCATAAGCATCCATGTCGCCCCACCGAATTGGCGCGACCATTTCATGAACTAATTTTCGCTCTTCAGGAATGGCAATGCGCATCTAGTAGTCGCTATAACAATCGAATTATCTTACTTGCAAAGCAAGTTGATACAAGTTTGTCGAGCGTGCCCCTGAACGGCAAAACGCCAGCACAGGGCCAGGTAAGGTTTTTAGCAAACGCGCCATCTCGATCACCTGCTCTGGCGTAATGGCACCAGAAACAACGGGTAGATACACATAGTTCAAGCCCAACTTTTCTGCTTCAGCTTGAATATCGGCATTTTTAGGCTGTTCTGGGCCACCTTCTCCGTCTGGGCGATTATTGATAACGCTCTTGTAGCCCTGCTTTGCAATTTCAGCCAAATGGGCAGGCTCGATTTGACCTAAAGTACCAAACTGATCGTTGTGGCATGCAATTGGAAGACTCATGACATCCCTTGATTTAAATATGTTTTTAAAAAAATTCATTGAATAGTGAACAGCAATATTTTAATAAGTATTGATCTATTGGATCCAGTTGATCTATTGGATCTATTGATTATTTTGGAGCTTGTTTATGCGCAGTGAAAAACCGCTCACAAACTCGCATACCAATCAACATCGCCACAACAAACACTAAAGCCTTTAAGTAACCTGCGCCCAACGCCACCAGCGCGGGCCCAGGACAAATGCCTGCAATTCCCCAACCAACGCCAAAAATAAAGCTGCCAATTACCAATGCTTTTGATATATCTCGTCTAGTTGGAATATGTAAGGCTCCACCAAAAAATGCTTCGCTACGTCTTTTCACCAAATAGAAGCCTGCTAGCCCAACCAAAATTGCCCCCAACATCACAAAAATCAAAGATGGGTCCCATGCGCCAGCAAGGTCCAAAAAGGCCAATACCTTTTTCGGATTGCTCATCCCTGAAATGATTAAACCAAATCCAAAAAGTACGCCAATTGCATACTGACTAAAGAGGCTGAAATGTTTTTTCATATTAAGCCCCGATCAAATGACGTGCAACAAATACAGTAACAAAACCTGCGCCCATAAAAGTAAATGTTGCCACTAATGAGCGTGGAGACAGTCTCGATAATCCACAAATTCCATGCCCGCTGGTGCAGCCAGATCCATACTGCGCACCAAAACCCACAAGCAATCCAGCTAGCAATATTGCATACCAGTCTGTATCAATTTGAACAATCGGGTGGATACCAAAAAGTAAGGCCGCCCAAAGTGGCGCAGATAACAATCCAAGGACTAAGGCCAATCGCCACACAACATCATTTGACTTTGGATGCAAGAGACCCGAAACAATCCCGCTTATACCCAGAATCCTGCCATGAAGCAACACATAAAGAGCTGCCGCAATACCTAATAGGACTCCACCTAATAAGGAAGGAATTGGAGTAAAGGAAAGCCAATCAATTCGCATGGAATGCCTATTAATAATTGTGAATAATTACGCGCAAGGATTCGGGGCTAAACGCAATTGAAGGTAACGAACCCCCAGATAGCCACCAAAAATAAACCCTGGCAACGCCAATAAAGAACTCAAAGCCAAGGTCGATATACCACTCAAGCCCTGACCAACAGTGCAACCCAAAGCAGTAATACCGCCAAAGCCCATCAATGCAGCACCCACCAAATGATTGGCCGTATCTTCCGCATCTCTGAAAGTTTCCCATCGAAAGGTTTTGCTAGAAATTGCCACTACAGCCGACCCTAAAATCATTCCAACAACAGCCACTATGCCTACCGTAAGTACTTTTGATGTATCGCTATACATCATCAGCCAATCCAATGAGTAAGCATATGGAGCTACAAAAGATAAACTTTCCATACGACCAGAATTAGTTACTAAGAATACCTCTTCAAGAGTATTGGGATCTTCTGCCGCATACCCCAGCGCACCAGATACCCACCATACAGCAGTGATAGCTAGGCCAACTGAAATACCCGCAAAGAGGTTTTCAAAATTTCGGAAGGCTTTATCGGTCAAAGCAAAGGCAATAAATGCCAACCCAATTATGAGCCCTAGTGCCAAATGCAAATTTGCTCTATCAACACCCAAAGGACCGGCGAGCAAACTTGGCAAATCTTGTGGAGTCGCAAAGCTAACAAATACAAGGTCTACAGAATTCGTGCGAATAACCCCTAAAAACCCACGTAATGTCATATAAGCTGTTAAACCCAGGACCATGAATACAACGACAGACTTTAAATTTCCACCACCTATGCGAACTAGAGTTTTGCTACCGCAACCAGAAGCAAGCACCATTCCAAAACCAAACAAGATGCTCCCTACCACTGTCGACAACCATAAAAATTTATTGCCCGTGTAGATTGATTTGAGCGAATCAATCAATCCAAGATGCGCTAAAAATGCAAACCCCAAAACGGCTGTACCAATGGCCAAAAACCATTGCCTCAAACGATTCCAGTTAGAGATGATGAAAACATCCGATACGGCACCCATGCTGCAGAAGCCCGTTTTTTGCATCACCATGCCAAGTGCAAAAGTGATCGCAAACGTTGCCCAAAGCACCGTTTTACTCAAAAGAGGAATATCTACAGCGTCCATAAAGAATCGATAAAAAATTATTGTTTAAATTTGTAGAACTGTTTGTTTAAATAAGCAGCAACATCTGCCTCGTCCTCAGGAAACAAATCGAGACGCAATTCAGTGTTGCAACGCTCAACCATCACCTTTAACTTGGCAAGAGAGTTCACCTTACTATCAGATCGGGTGTAAATCATGTCCCCATTTCCAAAGCCAGTTTTCTTTGCGTGGCAAGCGTAGCACTTATGTTGATCAATTTCCTTGCCATTCTCGTAATTCACGGTCGCAGCAACGCTCACGCTGAAGCCAATCATGGCGCAAGCAAAAACCTGTCGAGAAAATGCGGGGAAATTCATTGCAAATTGGAGTTACAAGGGCAAAAGGTTATTTTAGAGCCAAGTCGTTAATCTCGCCCTCAAGCCCTACTCGGCCTGAATAGATAAGTAGACGTTATAGGCATTCATTCGATTAGCGGCCCTAAATAATGGCATTCCTTCATATTCCGACCAGTCCGTAGACTGATATGCCGCTTCAAATGGATCTAGATTTAGTGCTGCTGGAGCCATTGATTCCCGCAAATATTTCAGATAACTGCGAGTGAACGCAATATCCTCGAGTGGCTTAGTAGAGTATGCGCCATGCCCAGGAATTACAATGTTGGGATTGAGCCTTTCAATCTCATCCAAAGCCAATAACCAACCTTTGCTATCCGCATTACCCACAAACGGAATTCGCCCACGAAAGACTAAATCTCCCGCAAAGAGCACTTTCTCAGAGGGCACATAAACCATCAAATCTTCTGGCGCATGTGCTGGACCCACTCTAGAAATCAAGAAATCAACTCCGCCAACTTTTAAGTTAAAAGTTTTATCAATCCAAACATCAGCAGAGATTAGCCTAGTGCTTGCATTTACCCACGGTGCAAAATCCACTCTTGAGGCAATCAAGCGCTGCTTAGCGGTTTCAGATGAGAGATAGTTTCTACCTTCACCCTGCGCATAAATTGTTGCGCCAATCTTTTTGAATTCTTGTAAACCATAGATGTGGTCGGCATGATAGTGGCTCACAATCACAGCCACAATTTTCTGATTAGTAACTTTTCTGATTTCAGCTATTAGCTTTTTAGCCAACACCGGTGAACCAAGAGCGTCCACCACAACTACTCCACCAGGCGTAACAACAAATCCTGCATTCGAGATAAAGTTTTGATTGCTGCTACTACCCATTTCTGGGCGACCTTGAACAAAATACGTGTGTGGCGCCACCTGAATAGGCTTGACCAACACCTCATCTGCAACTGCCGCATTTTGAGCAATCGTTAAACTACAAAAAACAAAGGACCCGATAAGGATCCCAAGGGAGCGCTGAATACGGCGTATGCAAACTTTCATTCAGTGCTTAGGGCTTGATATACGCAAAGCCATCTTTATATTGAAGATCCGCAACCCGCACTACGCCTGAGGGCGTGAAATCCGCGTCCAATACGAATTGATCTTTCTTCAGATTGCGGTTCTTTAAGGTAATCTCGCATACTTCGAATTTGACACCGCGAGATTTGAGGGCGGAAACCAAAGGAGCATACTCAATATTGTTCTTTTTATCCTTTGCACCCTCCATCAACATATCAACACCATTCGCATGTGTCACAACAATAATGGTGGTATTCGGAGCGGTATCTAAATGGTTTCGGATATTGCGCAATCCTTTAATGCCTTGTGATTCAGCATCATCAATATGGTAGACAACCTTAGTACCCGATGAGCCTTGCGCAGATGCGCTTGCAATGAAACCAAATGAAATCGCTAGACAAACGGCAAGTTGGATAACTCTTTTAATCATATTTACCTCTAGCATTAAATTAGATAGGAGCCATACCAGGATTATTGGCAACGCCTTTAATCACAGGCTCATTGAGCTTAACTGCTTTGACAACTTTGACATCCTTTAGATGACGCTCAATAACATCCCAAATTGCTTCGCCACCCGCATTCTTTGCATCCTCGCTAACGGGAGCCCAACCGGCGACCTTATAGGTCTTGCCAGCCTCAATAGATTTACCGTTAAGACACATGTCAGAAATACGATTTCCAGCAGTTTGCGCAGGATCAATGGTGTATTGCATCCCACCAACGCGAACCATGTCGCCGCCCTGCTGGTAATAAGGATCTGGATTAAATAAGTTATCCGCTACATCCTCAAGGATTGTCTTAATCGTTTCGCCAGACATATTAGTGACCGTGGTGTAAGGATAAGTAATTGCCGTTTGATCCATTAAGTTCTCACGCGTAATCGCCTGACCAGGAAGTAGACTAGTGCCCCAGCGGAAGCCAGGCGAGAATGCAATCTCTGCATCTTTTTGAGTCATTAATCCATCCAGAATTAATTGATCGAAGCTGCCATTAAAGTTACCGCGGCGATATAAAAGCCCATCGGTAGTAGCCAACTTTTCTCCAAGCTTAGCTTCAAATGGTGTCCTTACCTTGGCAATGAGTTTAGACATCGTTGGATCAGCTGGAATCATATTCGAGAAGACCGGCAAAAGCTTGTATCGGAAATCAACTGGCTTGCCACCCTTCACATCAAAATCCAAGACTCCCAAAAACTTACCATTTGATCCGGCGTTAGTGACAAGCGTCATACCACCGCGATTCTTTACCTGCACAGGAACGGGAACTCCATCATGGGTGTGACCACCTAATATTGCATGCAGGCCACTAACTCGAGATGCCATCTTCAGATCCACATCCATACCATTGTGCGAGAGCAAGACAACCACTTTCGCGCCTTTAGCCTTCACTTCATCAATAGTCTTTTGTAGATTTTCTTCTTGAATTCCAAATGTCCAGTCTGGTGTGAAATACCTTGGGTTTGCAATAGGAGTATAAGGAAATGCTTGACCAATAATGGCAACCTGAACGCCATTCATATTCTTCATCACATAGGGGTTAAATACCATATCCCCAAAGTCAGATGTTTTAATGTTTTGCGCAATAAATGAAACCTTGCCTTTAAAGTCGCCATTCACAATTTCCATGACACGCTTCTCGCCCAGAGTCATCTCCCAATGAGGAGTCATGACATCTACACCCAAGGCAAGAGCGGCATCAACCATGTCCTGACCATTTGTCCAAAGTGCTGTACCTGATCCCTGCCAAGTATCTCCACCATCTAATAACTGTGCGCCAGGACGGCCTGCTTTTAATTGCTTAATAAGCGTTGCCATATGAGCAAAGCCGCCCATCTTTCCATAGTTCTGAGCTGCAGCAACAAAATCTAAATAGGTAAATGCGTGAGCATCACGTGTGCCTGGTGCAATACCATTCGCCTTTAGAAAATACTCGCCAACTAAATGGGGTGTCTTACCTTCTTGCGAACCAATGCCTAGATTGACATTTGGCTCGCGAAAGTAGATTGGTAGTAATTGAGCATGGCAATCCGTAAAGTGCAATAGATGAACGTTGCCGAATTTTGGTACATCATAAAATTTTTGAGCCGCAACTTGCGCACCTGCAAAATTCGATTGCAAACTCATTCCGCCGGCTGAAGCAAAAGCCAGAGCTTGCAAGAAATCGCGACGACTTAAAGACATAAATTTCCCCTGATAAAAAACAGGCCTTACGGCCTGCTTTTGTTTTATTGATTTACTGGTGAGGCGGGATCGAGCAATAAAGCCATCAAATCCTGAATCTGCTGCTCGTTAAGTAACTTAAAGTGCGCAAATCTTGGCATGTTGCTACAGGCGTTATATGCCTTGGAGTTATTGATGCGATTCCATGTATACACAACCAGCTCTTGAGAATTGCCACGCAACTTGCCGTAATTCCAGAGCGATGGGCCAATCGTGCCGTAGGAAATCTCTTTCTTATCGATTTGATGGCAGTTATAGCAACCGCCGCCTATCGGAGTATCGGCTTTATCAGTCCAAGTAGCACCGCGACCACTTTGCGCAATTGCCTCACCCTTCTTCCAATCTCCAATGTATTTACCATCTGAAGGTTGCTTAATACTATCCATATTGATCTTTTGGATCTTTTCGCGCATTGCCTGACCTTTATCGCTATTCGCAAACACAGGGTCAGAGCAAAACTTTTGAGTTTCGTCTTGTTGTATACGGTCCAGGCCAGCAATACCGTCAGCCCTAAAACCATCCTTCATCATCTTGTTGAATTTTGGATCGTTCGCTTGCTGAGCCACAACTGAACCTTGAAATGTAATGGCTGTAAGCACAAGCGTAGCGAGGGCTAAGAGGGATTTGATGTTTTTCATAGTCATGTTCTCTATCTCTTATCCGTTAGCGCTTTAAACCTGGTGTTTCAACTGTGCCACCATTGGCATTCTTTGCCATATACATTGACAGAGCAATCGTTAGATCAGAGCCATAAATTGGGAATGGGAAACGTTGCTGACGATAGCAATCATTCAAACGTTGTTGCATGGTCCAAAACTGTCCACTGGATACGCGATATGCAGGCCAATAGCCCCAACCCAATGCCGCTCCTTTTTGGGTTGTTAAATTAGGCAGATCCTGCAAACGAATACGTTTTCCATCTTCGCCATGGCAAGATGCACATGAGAAATCCATCGGACCACCCTGGAAATAAAATGCACGCTTACCAAGCTCATACATTTCTTTTTCTTTTGGATGATTGGTACTTACTTTAATCTTGTCACCCTTTGACGCGGTAACCACATAAGCAACAATAGCCTCCATATCTTTCTTGGGGCCTTTTTGGAATGGCGCATCAACCATCTCTTGAGGATCGCGTCCTTGTAGCTTTTGCATACAAGTCATTAAGCGAGATTCAAGATCTTGAACCCTGTTGGTATCTTTGAAATAGCGTGGCAACTGAGCAGCCGCGCCTTTAACAACACCAGGCCCTAATCCCAAATCACATTTCTCTAGAGTGGCGTTTTTTGGTCCTGCAGGCTTTTTCCATAAATCCTCACCTGCAGCTTCATAAAGCTCTGAAGGGTTGCCATCTGCAATCATTTCACGATATTTTGCAATCTCGTCTGTCGCCGTCTGAGCAAACAAAGCAGATGAGATTGATAAGCTTGCCGTCAATATTCCCGAGGACAAGCCTAAGGTGAATTTACGCTGCATTTGGTTCCCTTTCAAAGCCATAATGAATTAAGAGTGCTTAAGAAGCTGTTGCCTCATCAGTACGCTTATCACCCTTATTGTCGACCCAGCTCACCACGATCTTGTCGCCCTTGGCGCCTTTATATTTAAAGTTCAAGAATGGATCCTTAGAGACAGCTGGACCAAACTGGCCATTTAATACATCTTTGCCGTTTGCTTTGACATTGATTGTTGTGATGTGCCACGCTGGAATCACTTTTCCAGAAGCGTCTTTACGCTGACCTGATTCCATGTCGTGCTTCATCAAAATTTTTACATCCACAAT
Source organism: Polynucleobacter tropicus (assembly GCF_013307225.1). NCBI lineage: Bacteria > Pseudomonadati > Pseudomonadota > Betaproteobacteria > Burkholderiales > Burkholderiaceae > Polynucleobacter > Polynucleobacter tropicus. The sequence goes on from NZ_CP028942.1 coordinate 1,163,859, forward strand.
TCCACCGCTCTCGGCTGCTCTTACGCGCATTGGATCAGACATATTTTCCTCTTGTATTCGTATTTAATAATTGATTATTGAGATTGCTCGGAATTAGCCGCCGCAACCACCCAAGGTAACTTTCACTTCTTTTACGGCCATACTCCATTTGCCATCTGCCTTTACTAAGGCGTACACATTGGAGGTTTGTCCCATTTTGATACGAGTAGTTACAAATGACTCTGTGCCAGAAGGAATAAAGAACTGCGCTGCTAAGGCGCTAGGATTTTTCTCCACGAGGATGGCCATCTGTTCTGCTTTCAATGTAGTAGTGATACCCACTGGAACAACGGCGCCATTTTCAGCAATATCAGGCGCGTTCAAAGTAACTGCACTTGATTTATCTGGGCTACCAGCACCCAAAATTCTGAATACGTCATCCAAGCCTTTGCCCTCAAAAGCAGCTTTATTCCACTCTTGTGCTTGAGCCACACTAATGAGGCCAGCTGAGGCCATTAATCCGAAGACGGCTGAATACTTCAATACACTGCGTCGCTGTTGATTCATAGATACTCCTTAATTAATCTTTTGACTTGAATATATTATCTACTTTTGAAAAATACATGCTGGTAATCACTTAAATGCCTCCTATTTCCCACCAGAAAGCACCCAGGTAACCAGCGCCTTACGATCCTCATCTGACAATTGCGCTTGGGGCGGCATTGGGATAGACCCCCAAACACCTGAGCCACCATTTTTCACCTTATCCATTAGCTTATCTAAGGCTCCACCCTGACCTTGATACTTAGCCGCAATATCAGCGATAGATGGTCCTACCAACTTCGTACTTAAAGCATGACAAGCGGAGCAGTTCTCACTTTTAAATAATGCCGCAGGCCCCTTTGAGGTAGTTGCATGAGTGTCAGCAGCATGAGCTAAGCCCTCTCCAGAAGCCCCTGGTAATTTAGCCAATGGAGGCTTTGTAGAGTCTGCTCCGCGGAAAGGCCCATATTGACGATTTTGTTCTGCGATATTTCCATGAGCATTACGCGCATAGTCCGGCAACTCAGAACCAATCTGAACAAATTGCACGCAATTTGTCATACAAGCAGTAGCGTGAGTATCTGGTGAGCCTTTTGCATTCCATAATCCATGCTTAAGAAGCATACCGTTTCTATTGGGCATACGTTTTTGCACTTCAGCAATATTGCTGTTGCTAAGTACGTAATCGTCAGGCACCACTTCCGCCATACTTAATAAGTAAGCTACCAATGCATAAGTATCGTCAGCCGACAAAGATCGAGGCGCATTCCATGGCATCGCTCGATAGATGTAATCCCACAAAGAAGAAACCGTTGCCACTTTCATGATGGTTGTTCTTTGCGGTTGCTTACGGTCTGCTAGAGAAGCCACTCTGCCTGTTTTGATGTCATCAGTTGTAGTGCCACCGATAATGGGTGTAAAGATCTCATTTGATTCGCCAAAGGTTCCATGGCAGACAGAGCACTTTGATTCCCACAGCTCTTGACCTTTGTCTACCGAGCCAGATCCTTTTGGTAAGCCTTTGAAATCAGGACGAACATCGATATCCCATGCAGCAACCTCTGCTGACGTTGCATCTCTACCGATACCTGGGAAACGTGAACTTGCATTTTGCGCGCACGCAATATCAACAACTAAATAGCTGGTAACTAAAAATAAAGTGGAGCTTGCGAATTTAGCCAACTTGTACATTGCTGACCTCCCCGTTTGAGCCAACTTTCCATGACTGAATCGCATTGTTGTGATAAATCGATCTTGTACCGCGTACATCTCTCAACATTTTGATTGTTGGTTGTACGTAACCGGTGTCATCAATAGCACGTGACTGCAAAATCGCTGGCGCGCCATCCCATACCCAATCAATATTGAAGCGCGTTAAGGCTTTACTCAAAACTGGGGTCTCTAGGCGAGCTATTTTCCAGTTATTGCCACCATCAAAGGAAACATCAACACGTTTAATCTTTCCTCTTCCAGACCATGCCAAACCGCTAACGTTATAAAAGCCTTTATCCAATAATTGCTGACCACCAGAAGGCGTCGTAATCACAGATTTACATTCTTGAATGGAGGTGTACTGACGAGCCAATCCGTCGGGCATCAAATCGTTGTAATGCACCGCCTCGTCTTTAGTGGCGTATGGCATATCTCCCACCTCTAGCCGTCTCAACCACTTTACCCAGCTGACACCCTGCACCCCAGGCACAACGAGTCTTAATGGGAAGCCGTTTTCAGGGCGCAACATTTCACCATTCATACCCCAAGCAACAATCGCTTCATTTAATACATCCGGCAGGTTAATGGTTCGTGTCATGCCAGAGCCATCACCACCTTCAGCCAATAAATATTTACCTTTCTTTAGGTCCGCACCACATTCTTCTAGCAAGACAGACAAAGGCACGCCAGTGAACTCGCAACATGACAACATGCCATGGGTGTACTGAACTGTGGGTACAGCAACATTGCCCCACTCCAAACCAGTATTAGCACCACACTCAATAAAGTGAATGCGGGATACGGAAGGCAAACGCATCAAGTCATTCATGGTGAACACTCGATTATGCTTAACCAAACCATTCACCATCAAGCGATGCTTTTCTGGATCAATGTTGTACCAGCCCTGATGTTGGCGTTCAAAATGTAAGCCATTGGGAGTAATAATTCCAAACAAACCTTGCAAAGGTGTAAACGCAACAGAAGCGGCTGACACCCTCGTTAAGCCAGGTGATTCGCGACGTATCAAGTTAGCCTCGTAAATAGATGGCATTCCATAAGGCATGGTTGCCACATTCTTACCAAGCGTTGTCTGCCATTCTTGTTTTTCTAAAATCACTGGATCGCCATCTGCCGCCAATACATTGGCGGCGGAGCCAACACTAACCGCGCCACCAAGGGCTGCCATAAAGCCTTTACGCAAGAAACCTCGACGCGCGTCATCCATCCCATTTTCATTAAGGTCGGCAATTAAATCCTGCGATAGAAAATTCTCAGGGGCTTGTTTTATTTGCCCCCTGTGTTTTTGATCGGCCATTAAATAGTTATCCTCACAATTAGATATAGCTCTTGCAGTTATCTGAATGACTAAACCGCATTCACTGGAATCTTCAAATACGAAATGCCATTTGATTCTGCTGGCGGAAATTCTCCAGCGCGAATATTGACCTGAATTGCAGGCAATATCAGGACTGGCATTTCCAAAGTAGCGTCGCGCTTGGTACGCATTTCAATAAATTGCTCTTCAGAAATTCCATCATGCATATGAATGTTGGACTTCCTCTCTTCAGCAACCGTAGTTTCAAACTGAATAGGTCGATTGTTTGGTGGATAGTCGTGACACATAAATAATCGCGTCTCAGGCGGGTTACTCAAAATCTTTTTCATTGATTGATATAAAACACTGGCATTCCCACCAGGGAAATCACAGCGTGCCGTTCCCACGTCGGGCATAAACATGGTGTCGCCAACGAAGATGGCATCACCTATCTGATATGCCATACAAGCTGGCGTATGCCCTGGAACAAAAATGGCTTTAAGACTGAGGCCGCCAAAATCTACCCTCTCCCCATCCTTGAGTAATCGATCAAATTGAGATCCATCCGTTGGAAATGCGCTCTCCAGATTAAAGATGCCTTTGAATACCCCTTGAACTACAGAGATATGATCACCAATAGCAGTTTGACCGCCAAGCTTGGATTTCAAATAAGGGGCTGCAGTTACATGATCAGCATGCGCATGCGTCTCTAGAATCCACTCAACCTTAAGTGCGTTCTCTTTTACAAATTGGATAACTTCATCAGCCATCTTGGTGTTAGTGCGACCTGATTTAGGGTCGTAGCCAAGAACACTATCAATGATGATGCATGGACTATTTGGCTTCTCATAGACAACATAAGTAACCGTCCAGGTATCGATATCAAAAAAGCCTTTTACAACCGGATTCATCTTTCGCTCTTCTAGGTAATATTTCTAGGTGAAATTATTTAATAAAGCTGGTAAAAATACACTAATAACTAACCCTTATAAATATATTACTTTTAGTAATTAAGATAGCTGAGCTATATAACCATTGAACTTGAAAGCGAATTAGATGAACACAAAACAGCACAATACTGAATATGACATCCTAATTGCCGGGGGCGGCGCCGCTGGCATCGGATTGGCAGCAAGTCTAAAAAGTAGAGAAAATTCCCTCAAAATTGGCATTATTGAACCCTCTGAGGAGCACTACTACCAACCCTCCTGGACTCTTGTCGGAGGGGGCGCCTTCAATGTCAAAAATAGCAAACGTAAGACTAAAGACATCATCCCAGCAGGGGTTACCTGGATTAAAGACAAAATCACTGGTTTTAGCCCCGAGACTAACGAGGTTCGAGTCGCACATGGCGAACCCATTCGATATAAATATCTAGCTGTAGCTACTGGACTAAAGATTAAGTGGGAAGCAATACCGGGCTTAGTCGACACCATTGGCAAGAATGGCGTGACATCAAACTATAGCTACGACTACTCCCCTTACACATGGGAGCTAGTGAAGCAAATGAAATCCGGCAAGGCGATCTTCACTCAACCTCCAATGCCGATTAAGTGCCCTGGCGCCCCACAAAAGGCAATGTATCTCTCATGCCATGAATGGGAAAAACAAGGCAAACTCAAAAATATCGAAGTGGAATTAAATAATGCGGGAGCTGCATTATTTGGCGTGGCAGATTTTGTACCCCCACTCATGGAATACGTAAAGAAATATCAAGCTACATTGAACTTCAATTGCAATCTGATTTCAGTTGACGGCCCTAACAAGAAAGCGATCTTTGCTGTTAAGGATGCCGATGGAAATGTCACTCAGGTAGAGAAATCATTCGATATGCTTCACGTAGTGCCGCCTCAAGGGCCCCAGGATTGCTTAATTGGCAGCCCTATTGCTAATGCTGATGGCTGGGTAGATGTCGATCAGTCCACATTGCAACATACTCGTTACCCTAATGTCTTTGGATTGGGTGACTGCTGCTCATCGCCGAATTCAAAAACTGCTGCAGCCGCTAGAAAGCAAGTTGTTGTAGTTGCAGAGAATCTATTGGCACATAAAAATCATCAAGCAATGCCACTCAAATATGACGGATATGGTTCTTGTCCGTTAACAGTGGAAAGAGGAAAAATTGTTTTAGCGGAATTTGGCTACGGTGGAAAACTATTGCCTACATTCCCATGGTTAATTAACCCACTTAAGGCAACCAAGCTTGCTTGGATTCTGAAAAAGGATGTTTTGCCTTGGCTCTACTGGAATGCAATGCTCAAAGGCAGAGAGTGGCTAGCGCGACCATTTGAAAACTAATCAATGGAACACATTTTTTTAGCCCCTGCCCTTGGGATGCTTATTGGCATCCTCATGGGTCTCACTGGCGCAGGTGGAGGCATTCTGTCAGTGCCCCTACTTGTATTTGCTTTCCACATGCCAATCTCGCAAGCGGGTCCAATTGCATTAACTGCGATCGCTTTATCAGCTGGGGTTGGAGCGTTAATTGGCTTGTGCACAAAGGTGTTGCGCTACAAGGCGGCTATGTTTATGGCCACCTTTGGTCTCCTGCTATCTCCTCTGGGATTGTGGGTTGCACAACGTGCACCCAACACGCCAATGCTACTCATGTTTAGTGCCGTATTGATTTATGTGTCGAGCAAAATGTTTATTCAGGCTACACAGATCATTGCAGGCAAAGCATCCGTATTGACTAAGCCGCCTCCATGCCAACTCGACATGTCCATTGGAAAATTAATTTGGACAGTACCATGCGCTAGAGCGCTGATGTTTGCGGGAGCATGCGCTGGATTTTTATCAGGACTGCTTGGCGTCGGTGGCGGATTCATTATTGTTCCTTCGCTAAAGAAATTCACTGACCTTCCCATGAAAGCCATTGTCGCCACCTCCCTGGGTGTGCTCGCAATCGTCTCAACTGGTGGTGCAGCAATTTCTCTCGCATCAGGAACGCTGGATTTATCAATCGCCATTCCTTTTAGCGGCGGATCTCTTTTAGGTCTTTTGATTGGGAAAATCCTCGAAAGAAAAATTAGTGGCCCTCGAGTTCAGCAAATTTTTTCCATCTTTACACTCCTGGTGGCACTCAGCTTGATTTACAAATGTACGCTGTGAGCTAGCGAACCTACTGAATGGCAATACAATTCAAGAGTGATTGATATTGATGCCCTCCTCCTATCTCTAAAGCTAGCCTTATGGACTTTGGTCCTTATTCTGCCTTTTGGAGTTTGGGTAGCTCACTCCCTTCAGAGGATGCGCAAAGGAAGATCCTGGATTGAGGCAACCCTTGCTCTCCCTTTAGTGCTTCCTCCAACCGTACTCGGGTATTACCTTCTTATTGGCTTAGGTGGGAAAAATTTTTTCGGCATTCCGCTAGTATTTTCATTTACGGGAATTTTGATTGCGTCGCTCATCGTCAATCTTCCATTTGCCATTCAACCAATACAGCGCGCTTTCGAATCGATTCACCCAGAAATTCGTGAGGCGGCTCAAGTTAGTGGCCTATCTCAATGGCAAATCTTTCGCTTAATTGAATTGCCACTTGCGTGGCGCGGTATTACTAGTGCTGCAGTCTTAACATTTGCGCATACACTTGGCGAATTTGGTGTCATCCTCATGGTTGGCGGAGCAATTCCAGGCGAAACAAAAACAGTTTCGATTTCGATCTACGATAAAGTGCAAAGCTTTGACACCTCGGGCGCAGGAGTACTTTCGTTAATATTGCTGGGTACTTCATTAGTAGCTATCGCCCTATCCTATGGCGTTTTTGGTCGCCAATCAAATCGATCACGTAACGCAGAATGGAGAGCCTAATGCTGAAAGTGAAGCTCTCCCAAGTCTCGCCAAATCCACTGCAGCTCAATATTGAGTGCATTCCTGGCGAACTGCATGCGCTAGTAGGTCCATCCGGCAGTGGCAAAACAACGGCGTTACGCACCATTGCTGGATTAAGCAATGCGCAAACAGGAAAAATTGAATGTGATGGCAACATCTGGTTTGAAGCTTCTGATATTGGTGGCATTACCACAGCGCTGAGCCCTGCTCAACGTTCATGCGGGTTCTTATTTCAGCAATACGCACTATTCCCGCACCTCTCCGCACTGGAGAATGTTTGCATTCCCTTATATAACTCTGTGCCATCATTGGAAGAGCGCAAAGCATTGGCACAACAGTGGTTAGACCGAATGGGGATTGGCGAGCTTGCAAAGCGTATGCCAAATCAATTGTCTGGTGGACAACAGCAACGTGTCGCGCTTGCGAGAGCGCTTGCTAGATCACCAAAGATCTTATTGCTGGATGAGCCTTTCTCTGCGATTGATGCTCCAACGCGCCAGAGTCTATACAAAACACTTGCACAACTGCGCAAAGATTTAAACATTCCGATACTACTTGTTACACATGACTTAAGAGAGGCCGATCTCTTAGCAGACCGAATTACTGTGATTGACCAAGGTGTTGGCCTGCAAACTGCACCACCCAAAATTTTGTTTGAACGCCCCCGAAATTCTCGTGTTGCGGAGCTCGTTGGCATTAACAATAAATTCGAGGGTGTATTTACCGCTGGCAAACTTAGATGGAATGGTTGTCAGCGGGTATTTGATGTTGTCGATAAAGGAAAAATACCGCCCAATACACCTGTTGCTTGGGTTATTCCTGCTGACGGCTTAAGCCTAAGCGCGACTCAAAGCGCCACTTCTATTGAGGTAATGGTTGAACAAATCAGCGCAATTGGACAGATAGCTGTTATTCAATTGCGGACAATTGAAGGAAATCATATGGTTACCTGGGAGGCATCTGCTGCGGAAGTTAAACGCCTATCCCTAGAAGCCAACAAAATGTGTCATCTAGAGATTGATGGTGGCAAGATCCATATCATGCCGCTACGCCCCATCAATGACCCGAGGCTTTTTAGCAATTAAAGATTTGGTTTCTGGGCCACCAAGCCTAACAATGCGGACATTCCTTCATGTCTAGCACCTTCAGATAAGACTTTTTCATAAGAACACAGCTCCAGAATTTTGAAGTCTTTAGCTAGCTCACGAATCAACTCTTCGGTATAAAGGTGCTCAATCAGCGATGGGCCACCAGTCTTGTACTCCAACTGCTTTGGCGTATAGCCCTGGAGAATAAAAATTCCACCAGGCTTTAAGGTTTCATAGGTTTTTTGGAAAATGCGTTCACGCATGGCGGGATCCGCGAACTGAATAAAGATTCCGACTACTGCATCATAGTTATCTCTGTGCCAGGCATAGCTATCCGTGTCGGAGAATGTATATTCGACATCAACTTGATTGTCTTGAGCAAATTGATTCGCCTTTGCTAATGCGATATCTGATGCATCAAAGCCAACAACCCGCATCCCCTGTTTAGCCAGCCAAACACCATTACGTCCTTCGCCATCCGCAATACACAAAACCCTATCACCAGGCTTTAGATATCTCTTAGTTTGTTCAACTAAATATTCGTTGGGTTCTTTTCCAAAGATGAACTCCTCTTTATCAAAGCGCTCATTCCAGAACTGTGTGGCATCAGAAAACCCCATAGGCTTATCTTGATGTACTTGTTTATTTTTTGAGTCCACCAACGAGATCATTCTTGAGATCGTTGATATTTTCCAAGCCCACGGCAATACGGACCAAACCATCCGAAATTCCGGCGGCTTTACGTGCCTCTGGACTCACGCGGCAATGCGTTGTGGTCGCTGGATGAGTAATCGTCGTGCGTGTATCACCCAAGTTTGCGGTAATAGAACAAAGTTTGGTTTGATTGATCAACTTGAAGGCGGCTTTTTTGCCCCCCTTAAGCACAAAGGAAACGATTGCTCCACCCTCTTTTTGTTGGCGCTTTGCCAAAGCATGCTGAGGATGCGATTTCAAACCTGGATGGTAAACGCGTTCAACGCCAGATTGCTTCTCAAGCCATTGAGCCAAAGCAAGAGCGTTCTCGCTTTGTTGCTTCATACGAAGCTCAAGCGTCTCTAAGCCTTTTAAAAATACCCAGGCGTTGAATGCAGATAAGGTTGGGCCTGCTGTTCGAACATACGGGAAAACTTTGCCCATCACGAAATCATTGCTTCCTACAATTGCGCCACCGACAACCCTCCCCTGACCGTCTAAGTACTTAGTGGCAGAGTGGATCACAACATCGGCGCCTAACGCCAATGGCTTTTGCAATGCAGGGGTGCAAAAGCAATTATCAACAGCAAACAAGGCCTTTGCTTTCTTAGCAATCTTGGAAATTGCTTTGATATCCGCAATTTCCGTTAAGGGATTTGAAGGCGTCTCTAAGTAAAACAGCTTCGTATTAGGTTGAACAGCGTCCTGCCATGCTTTGGAATCAGTCAAATCTACGTAGGTTGTGGTGATGCCAAAGCGACCTAGGATATTGGTAAACAATTGAATCGTCGCACCAAATACAGAGCGAGAACAAACCACATGATCGCCAGCCTGAAGATGCGCCATCGCCATCGTTAGAATTGCGGACATCCCTGAAGCAGTCGCAATACAAGCCTCACCACCCTCTAGAGCAGCCAAGCGATCCTGAAACATACTGACAGTCGGATTGGTAAAGCGCGAATAAATGAAACCTTGATCCGCATGAGCAAAACCATCAGCAGCTAACTCAGCACTATCAAAGCAGAAGCTTGATGTCAAAAACATTGCTTCAGAGTGCTCTTGAAAATCAGAGGTACGACGAGTGCCAGCGCGGACAGCCACCGTCTCTAGCGCTAGCTTAGAAAAATCAGGTTTTTTGCGGGTGGTTTTACTCTTCATAGCGCTATTTTGACACCGAATTCCGAATTTGCCTCAGAGAAGGCGCATTCCTGTGGCTTTTTAGTCTTCGGTTGCCAAATGCAAGTGCAACTGCGAGCGGGCGAAATCACTTGAATCACGTTGACGGTCAGCCTTAGCTGCAGAGGAGTTGCGTTGCGCCTCTAAAGCATCTAAATACGACTCATTGATATCGCCAGTAATGTAATTTCCATCAAAACATGAAGCTTCGAAGTTCTGAATCTTTGGATTGATATCGCGAACCGCCTGCTTCATATCCTCAACACTTTGATAGATCAACTGATCGGCGCCAATCATCTTGTTAATTTCTTCATCTGTGCGACCATAGGCTACCAACTCGCTACGGGTTGGCATATCAATACCGTACACATTAGGGAAACGAACTGGTGGAGCAGCTGAAGCAAATATCACCTTCTTGGCGCCAGACTCTCGGGCCATTTGCACGATCTCAAAAGAGGTTGTACCGCGCACAATCGAGTCATCAACAATCAAGATGGTCTTATCTTTAAATTCAACACGCATCGCATTGAGTTTTTGACGAACTGATTTTTTACGAACAGCCTGACCCGGCATGATGAAGGTACGACCAATGTAACGGTTCTTGAAGAACCCTTCGCGATAATCCACGCCCAAATTTTTCGCTACTTGCATCGCGGCTGGACGACTGGAATCCGGAATTGGCATGACTACATCGATCTCATCAACGTTAGTCTCTTTGCGTATTTTCTCGGCCAAGTAATCACCCATGCGCATGCGCACGTTATAGACAGTTACCCCATCAATAGTGGAATCAGGGCGAGCCATGTAAACATATTCAAAGATACATGGTGTGAGAACAGCATTCGCAACACATTGGCGCGCAAAGAAGTTGCCATCCAAATCAATATAGATCGCTTCACCAGGATTGACATCACGAACAAATGTGAAGCCAAGGCCCTCAAGAGCAACTGACTCTGAAGCTACCATCCACTCAGGACCCTGAGCTGTATCGATACGGCCAATACATAAAGGACGGATGCCAAATGGATCACGGAATGCCAATAGTCCATAGCCAGCAATCAAGGAAACAACGGCATAAGAACCCTTTACGCGACCAGCAACACCAGTTACAGCATTAAACATTGCGCCCTCATCTAAGGCAGCGCTGTTAGTTTCTTTTTGAAGCTCATCAGCCAAAACGTTCAGCAATACCTCGGTATCTGAGCTGGTATTGATATGACGACGGTCACGGTAAGCCATCTCAACACGCAAACTTGCTGCATTAGTCAGATTGCCGTTGTGCGCCAAAATAATTCCGTATGGGGCACTTACATAAAATGGCTGCGCCTCTTCTTCGCTGCTAGCAGAACCAGCGGTTGGGTAACGCACCTGACCAATACCTGCATTACCTACCAAGCTGCGCATATTGCGCGTTCTAAATACATCTCGCACCAAACCATTGGCTTTGTGCATCGTAAATGAATTGCCATTCATCGTAGCGATACCGGCAGCATCTTGACCACGATGTTGCAAAAGCAACAAGGCATCATAAAGAAGCTGGTTTACTGGTGAATGGGAAACAGTTCCGACTACGCCGCACATATCGCTAGATTCCTATTGTTAATTTAGGAGTAATGGTTGGGGTAACTTTTGGCATGGCATCGCTGAGTTGTTTTGCCCAATCACTTGGGAGCCAACCTTTAATTAAACCCGTTGCCATGTCAACAGCTGGCCTGGTAATCGCATTTTTCCAGGCTACGCTTTGGGGGATTGGAGTCAAGGCTGCTAATGTAGCAAACACTACAACAATCAAGCCACCTCGCACTAGACCAAATACCAAACCTAAGAAGCGATCTGTCAGACTCAAACCTGCAGACAAAATAATCTTTTGCACAACGCCGCCAAATAAGCCGCAAACAATTAAAGTTAAGACAAACAAAATTAAGAAACTTAATCCAAGACTCAGTAATTCCTCGAGGTGAAATGTCGATAGCCATTCTGTGGATAAGTAGTTGCTGTAGTGATAGGCAACCCAAGCAGCTACAAACCAAGAGGCTAAAGCCAGCACCTCTTTAAATAAGCCTCTAGAAATACCAACCAAAGCTGAAACCAAAAGTACAACCAGGGTGAAGTAATCCACCGATGTCAGCTTTAAGGTGGATAAGTACTCCATTACTGCTTACCAATCTCGATAATTTTGGCAGCGGGGTTTAGGGTCGCTTTAATTTTCTTTTCCGCAAGCTCGGCAGTATCTTTATCACTAAAAGGGCCAGCGCGAAACACAGTGAGCTTTGCTCCATCAGCTCGGGTTTTTGTAGATGCAGAATAAGGGATTTTTAACTCTTTTAATTTCGCAGCGACATTTTTAATGCTGTCATCGTTTGCGAAACTACCAACTGGAATTCCATATTTAACTGAATTCTTAGCCGAAGAATTATCTGCGTTCCTGGGGCTCACATCAGTCTTAGGTTTTGCATTTGAAGCTGCAGAAACCACCTCTTCGCCATCAGCCAAACCTAAAGAAGGCGCTTTGTTAGTCGCATTTGCTGACTTAACCTCTGTCTTTGGCTCCACCTTTACTTCAGGAGTGGGGGTTGCTGACTTAGAGACCGCAACAGGAGTATCTATTTTTGGGCTTTCCTGCGACTTTACGTCTAGCTTGTTATCAACACTTGGTGCCGGCAAACTCGTAACAATATTGATGGCAATATCGTTGTTAACAGCCTTAGGCTTACTATCCAAGATGCGGGGCAAACCAATCACAGCGATCAATACCAAAACAGCTGCACCAATCAGACGATGCCGAGCCCTTTGTTGCTCTGGATCATCCGTAAATATAAGCTCTTCAGACTCTGAAGCGCGCTGGAATGCACGTGGCTCAACCCTTTTTGTGGTGCGACGCCCCACAGACCCCGTTTTAAGGTCATCAGACTGAGTTTTTCGCTTAAACAAGCTTGGTAAACGAATCATGGATCAATGCGCCTGGTTGTTTCGATAAGCCATTACGCCTGCAACGGTATAGAAGGATCCGAAGGTCACAATTCTATCACCCTCGCCTGCCTGAGATAGCGCTTTTTGATATGCCAAAGCGGGATTTTCAAAGATTTCGATGCCTCCATCTGCCCCATTTTTAGGCTTCACCCCCATGGATTCAAGCTTATGGGCCAAGGTCTTTGCTGAAGCTGCCCTTGGAGTTGGTAAGTCAGTGCAAAACCAAAAATCCACGATATTCAGAAGGGGTTTAATAACGCCCTCAACATCCTTGTCCGCCATGGCCCCAAAAATGGCATAGGTGTATGGGTGATACCCCATCTTATCTAGACCTTGCCCCAGGGTGGCGGCAGCATGAGGGTTATGGGCCACATCCAGCACAACCGTTGGCTGCCCAGGTAAAACCTGGAAACGACCAGGAAGTTCCACCATGGCAAAACCGTTACGAATATCTTGGGCGCTTACCGGTAAGCGCTGATGCAGCGCCATTAATGCCGCTATTACTGCTGATGCATTCAGGATTTGATTTGCGCCACGCAAGGCTGGATAACCCAAACCACTAAAACGTTTTCCTCGCCCTGCCCAGCCCCATTGTTGCTTATCACCCTGGAAGTTGTAATCTCGACCCTGCAACCAAAGATCGCAACCTAATTTTTCGGCATATTCAATTAACGATTGTGGAGGCACCGGATCCCCACAAACAGCGATATGTCCTGGACGAAAAATTCCCGCTTTTTCCAAGCCAATTGCTTCGCGTGTACCACCCAAGAAGTCAGCATGATCAATATCGATACTAGTCACAATAGCGCAATCAGCGTCGACAATATTGACGGCATCCAAACGACCGCCCATACCAACCTCTAGCACTACTGCATCTAAGCTTGACTTTGAGAACAAAAACATGATCGCTAAAGTCGTGAACTCAAAATATGTGAGTGTTGGGGCATCAATTAAGCTAACTCGTGCATTTTCAACTGCGGTGAAACTCTCAAGCAAGAGCGCATCTTTCACTTCTTCGCCATTAATGCGCGCACGCTCATTAAATGTCAGAAGATGAGGTGAGGTATGACAACCAACACGATAACCAGAAGCAAGTAAGATGCTTTCCAAATAGGCGCATGTAGAGCCTTTACCATTTGTGCCTGCGACTGTAATAACTGGGCAGTCATAATGGAGATCTAGCGCAGCCTTAACGCGATTAATGCGCTCAAGCCCCATATCGATACCGACTGGGTGAGCAGTTTCAAGGTGGCTAAGCCAAGCCTCGAGGCTATTAAAGAGAATTAGGTTTTGGTGTGCAGTGCTCAAGCGCTTAAACGGCTGAGCTACCCGCAATCGCAGGCTCTGGAAGTTTTTGCAACAAGGCCAACAAACGCGCAATCTCGCCACGCATTTGACGACGATCGACGATCATATCGATCCCACCCTTTTGCATGAGAAACTCTGAACGCTGAAATCCTTCAGGCAATTTTTCGCGAACAGTTTGCTCGATCACGCGTGGGCCAGCAAAACCAATTAATGCTTTTGGCTCTGCCATAACGACATCACCCATAAATGCAAAGCTAGCTGAAATTCCGCCCATAGTAGGGTCGGTCAGCACGCTGATGTAAGGCAAACCTTTTTTAGATAGCAAGGTCAACATTGAATTTGTTTTTGCCATCTGAAAAAGTGACAGCAAGCTCTCTTGCATGCGAGCGCCACCCGTTGCAGTGATGCATATGAATGCACATTTCTTATTGATAGCCTCTTGAACCCCACGAGCAAAGCGCTCGCCAACCACGGAGCCCATTGATCCGCCCATATATTGGAACTCAAAGCAAGCTGCTACAACCGGAATACTTTCAATCTTGCCTCCCATCACAATCAAGGCCTCTGTTTCACCAGATGCATCATTTGCTTCTTTAATACGATCGGGATACTTTTTAGAATCTTTAAATCTCAGTGGATCAGTTGGATAGATATCAGCACCGATTTCATAACGACCTTTTTCGTCAAATAGATTCTCTAACCTTTGACGTGCACCAATACGCATGTGGTGACTACATTTTGGACAGACAGAGAGATTTGCCTCAATGTCAGTGCTGTATAAAACCGTTTCACAACTGGGACACTTAACCCACAAACCTTCCGGAACCGATTTGCGATTTGCTGGATCGGTATGTTGAATTTGGGGTGGGAGTAATTTATCTATCCAGCTCATCAGTTTTAGCTATCCAATGCGTCGCGAATCTCACGAATAAAGGTTTCCAGTGATTGTACCGCCTGACCTGGGGGCGCATCCTCCAATAGGCGAATAATGCGGCTACCGATCACTACAGCATCGGCGCTAGCAGATACAGCCTTGGCGCTGGCGGCATCACTGATACCAAATCCCACAGCAATCGGAATATCGGTTTCCTCGCGGATTTTAGGGAGGATGCTAGCCACATCCTGGGTATTCAGATGGGATGCACCGGTAACTCCACGCATAGATACGTAATAAATGTAACCAGAGGCAATTTTCGCGGCCTCTTTAATGCGATCGTGCGAGGAAGTTGGTGCCAGCAAGAAGATGGGGTCAATTCCAGCTGTCCGCATGCGCGCCGCAAAATCCACGCACTCCTCTGGTGGATAGTCGACTACCAGTACACCATCCACACCAGCTGCTTTTGCCTCGCTCGCAAATCGTTCAGAACCCATTTGCTCAACCGGATTGGCGTAACCCATCAGCACCACTGGGGTCTTTGCATCCGTCCTGCGAAACTCTTTGACCATTTCTAAGCATGTGTGCAATGACACGCCATGTTCTAGAGCACGCTCAGATGACCTTTGAATCACAGGCCCATCTGCCATTGGATCTGAAAATGGCACGCCCAACTCGATCACGCTCGACCCACCACGTACTAATGCATGCATGAGCTCGACAGTCAATTTTGGATCCGGATCACCTGCGGTAATAAAAGGAATTAATCCTTTCTTACCCGTGGCTTTTAGCTCTTTAAACAGTGCGGTAATTTTCGACATAAGGAAGTTTCTTTTTTATTTTTGTTTTTCTTTTTTATTTCTGCGTGCGTTCGCCTTAGCCATTAACCCTCAGAGCCTGTTGCCTGCGCCACAGTATGCATATCCTTATCACCTCGACCAGAAAGGTTTACTAAGATAGTTTTATCTTTTGGCAGCGTCTTGGCTAGCTTGCAAGCATATGCAATTGCATGCGAGGATTCCAAAGCGGGAATGATGCCTTCAATACGACAGCAATCATGGAAAGCCTGAAGCGCTTCTTCATCTGTGATGGCAACATAATCAGCACGTCCTGAGTCTTTCAACCATGCATGCTCAGGACCAACACCTGGATAGTCCATGCCAGCAGATACAGAGTGCGTCTCTGAAATTTGACCGTTCTGATCTTGCAATAAATAGGTGCGATTACCGTGCAGAACACCAGGCTTACCAACGCATAGAGCGGCAGAATGCAATCCACTAGTCAAGCCATGCCCTGCGGCTTCAACACCAATTAATTTGACATTTGGTAAATCAATATAGGGGTAGAAGATTCCCATGGCGTTAGAGCCACCACCAACACAAGCCAATACGTAATCAGGTTGATTGCCAGTCATCTCTGGCATTTGTACTTTGCACTCTTCACCAATCACACTCTGAAAATCACGCACCATCATCGGATAAGGATGAGGTCCCGCTACTGTTCCAATAATGTAGAAAGTGTTATCTACATTAGTAACCCAATCGCGCATAGCTTCATTGAGTGCGTCTTTCAAGGTTTTAGTACCAGATTCAACAGGTACAACCTTGGCGCCGAGCAACTTCATGCGGAAAACGTTCTGAGCTTGACGAGCTACGTCTACTGCCCCTTGATATACCGTGCAATCCAAGCCGAAGCGAGCGCAAATCGTTGCTGTAGCAACTCCATGCTGTCCCGCACCTGTCTCAGCAATAATACGTGGCTTACCCATACGCTTTGCCAGCATTGCCTGGCCAATCACATTGTTGATTTTGTGGGCGCCTGTATGGTTTAAGTCTTCACGCTTTAGATAAATTTGCGCGCCACCCAACATCTCACTCCAACGTTTTGCGTGATAGATGGGCGAAGGACGTCCAACGAAGTGTTTTAACTCGTAATGAAACTCTTCCAGAAATTCTGGATCATGTTGATACTTTGCATAAGCCTCTTTGAGCTCATCCAATGCATACATCAATGTCTCTGAAACAAACACACCACCATAAGGACCGAAATGTCCTCGAGCATCTGGCTTGTCGTACATAGTTACCTCTTTTGATTTATTTGCGGCAATTTACTGGGAAGATGTTTTAGCATCCGCCGCGCGCACAGCTTGAACAAATTGAGTCATGAGCGCGGCATCTTTAACACCCTTACTGCTTTCGACGCCACTACTGACGTCAACTGCGCAAGGATGAAGACGAGCAATCGCCTCGCCCACGTTGTGCGCGTTCAATCCACCACTCAAAACGACCCGAGGCGCGTTTTCGCTTGCCCATGTTTGTGGAATCCCCTGCCAATCAAAAGGAACGCCTCCGCCACCATAGCCCTCGACAAGAGCATCCAGCAGAAAAGCGTCAGCATCCCTATATTGTAGGGAAAAATCGTCGAAGGCGAACTGCTTGCCAATGCGGGCAGCCTTCATCCAAGGCTCATTTTGAGCTATTTGGGCGCATCTTTCAGGCGCCTCATCCCCATGAAACTGCCAAAGGGTAATTGGAGCGACTGCACGAATAGCGGCATATTCTTCATCACTTGCGTTAACTAACAAGCCAACAGCATCTATTCCAGCGGGAAGTCTAGCTATAAGCTGGGCAGCAATATGAGGGGTTACAGCCCGCGCGCTAGGCGGATAAAACACGAAACCGACTGCATCCACGCCCGCTGTCACTGCTGCATCTATGTCAGCAGCGGTGCGTAAGCCGCAGATTTTGACCCTTGTACGGCCAGGTGAGTAAGTCAATAAGCCCATAGGTTAATGATAAGGCTTAAATAAGGCTTAAGCCCCGATCACGCTAGGTGGCAGCCAGGAGTTTTTCAGCCAAGGGCCCGGAATAGCAAACTCTGGGGGATAGGTAATTTTGGCTAAATAAAGGCCATCTGGCATAAACGTAGGGGCTGCCATTTGGCGGTCTTTTGCCGCCAGAACTTCTGTCATCCACTCCGGCTTTCTTTTTCCACGGCCAATCATCAAAAATGAGCCCACCAAATTACGGACCATGTGGTGCAAAAAGGCATTGCCTCGAATTCGAAAATACAACCAAGGCTCTTTAGAAACGATATCAATGGAATACATTGTTTTGACTGGTGTTTTACTTTGACACTCAGACGACCTAAATGAGCTGAAATCATGTTTGCCTATAAGGCAAGTCGCAGCTTCGCGCATAGCATCGACGTCAAACCATGCACCGGGAGGCAACATCACATAGCCCACCCTCTCATTCATCATCGGAGATCTGCAAGGGCCAGCATGCAGGGCATAGATATACGTTCGTTCGCTTGCACTAAATCGCGCACTAAATTCTTCTGAAACTTCGGTAGCCCAGTTCACCACAATCGACTTTGGTAGGTAAGAATTGACCCCTCGCACCCAAGAATACATCTCGCGCTTCACATCAGTATCGAAATGAACTACTTGACCTAAGGCATGAACACCAGCATCCGTTCTTCCTGCGGTAATAGTCTGGATAGGGGCCTTCTTACCAGGCACCTCTCCGATAAATGCCGTTATTGCCCTCTCTAGCTCTCCCTGTAGGGTCAGTTGATTTGCCTGTATTTGCCAACCAGCATATGAAGCTCCGTCATACTGAAGGCCAAGCGCAATACGCATAAGCTAAACCTAAGACTGACGCTGAGAGAGCTCCGACAATAAGCCCTGTGCTTCAATGGTAATTGCTGGATCAACAGCATTACTCGTGTTCAATACCTCTTCTAGAGACTTTTTTGCAGCAGAAAAATCTTCAATAGTGATATATGCACGTGCCAAGTTCAACTTAACTCGCAAAGCATCCGCAAGGGCCTTTGAGTTTTCTGGACTAGACTGAACCTGACTCGCGTCATTTTTACTGGAAGAACCAAGATCAAGATTAAGCCCAGAAAAAATTGCTTGGGCACGCTCTGGTATGCTGTATTCAGGCCCAGATTGCACCCCCAAAGACTCTGATGGAGCATCTTCAGTGGGGGTATGCTGAATGCTATTTAGCATGGGTTTACGCACAAAGCGAATCAAGCCCCACAATAGAATTACCACCAACGCTACCACTGCAAAAGCGGCTAGCACCACAAGCACAAACATTGCCTGCTTTGGCACGTTAGGCAATTCAGGTAAGCTGGGTAAATTAGATAAAGTTGGTAAATCAGGCAGGCGTGGCAAAGTAAATTTATGCTGCTGTACAGGCTTTTCTTCAACCTTTGCTTGATCAAGCAATCCTTGTAATTCAGAAATATTTTTTTCTAAAGTCGCTATTCGAGATTTGGTTTGCTCTAATTGCTTTTCTTCGGCAACCAATTGCTCAACATATTGCTTCTCTAGGTCTTTACTATCGGCACTTGAGCCAATCTTTAATGCATCTTTGGGCGCATCCTTGCTTAATTGAGCCTCGTCTCGATCGGACTTAACCTCTACCTTGCCTTGTGACTCTCTCTCAGAGCGCCATTTTTGATTTGCCTCTGAAACCATCTGACTCGCTTCTGTGGGACTTATAGAGCCCAATACAGATTGGCTTGGCTTCGTAAGCTCTGCGCCCGCGGATAGAACATTAATATTGCCACTCGCGAACGCATCAGGATTAGCTTTAAATAAAGCAATCATTGCTTGATTTAAGTTTGCCCCATCTAGCTGAGGCAAGATGCTATCCGCAATTTCAGAAAGAGTTTGGCCAGGCTTTACCAAAATCTTCTGAGGGTCAGCCAATAAAAAAGTATAGGTTTTGAATTGGCTGCCATTTTCCCAACTGAGATTCAGCAACACATTAATAAATGGGTCATCGATAATGGGAACAGGATTGACTGTTTCAATCAAGACCATTAAATCTTCTTGACGATTGCGATAGATCATCGCCTGTGGATTTAAATCAACAATACGTTGCGATACACCCAATTGTTCGTACATCGCCTTATTGGGCATATCGACAGTCAAGCTCGGCAATATAGCCTGATCATCAGCAGTAATTTGGATTGGAATTTCTACGCGTAGCGGCTCACCTGCCAATGATTGAACCTGGGGCGCACCTAATGTGAAAGCCCAAGACGAACTAGCCCACCCCAGCCCAATCAAGCAGAGTAATTTGATAAGCAGGGAACGGGTAAAGCGAGTCATTCTTGCATTATCACTCAAGTAAGATTCTTAACATACGACGCAAAGGTTCAGCGGCACCCCATAACAACTGATCACCGACTGTGAAGGCGCCAAGGTACTCAGGACCCATTGCTAATTTATGCAAACGACCAATCGGCACTCTCAAAGTTCCACTAACGGCCGCTGGCGACAAGTCACGCTCAGTGGTTTCCCGGTCATTTGGAATAACCTTTACCCATTGATTATCATTTGCCAAAATGGTTTCGATTTCCTTCAGCGGAATATCTTTCTTCAGCTTTACAGTTAGACCTTGTGAGTGGCAACGCATTGCGCCAACACGAACACACAAGCCATCAATAGGAATGCTACCAGGGGTGCGGAATGCAGGACGTCCGAGAATCTTATTGAACTCAGCGCCACCCTTCCACTCTTCTTTAGTTTGACCATTCTCTACAGGCACATCTATCCACGGAATTAAGCTGCCAGCTAAAGCAGTATTGCGGAAGTTCTTTTTTGGAAAATCAGCCGATCGCAATGTCTCAGTAACTTTGCGATCGATATCCAAAATCCATGAAGAAGGATCAGCTAATTCAGCGGCAACGCTGTCACGCAATGCGCCCATTTGTAAAAGCAACTCACGCATATTCTGCGCACCAGCACCAGAAGCAGCTTGATAAGTCATGGCGCTAATCCACTCAACCATGTCTGCCTTAACAAGACCACCCATCGCCATCATCATCAAGCTCACTGTGCAGTTACTGCCAATCCAGTTCTTGCCGCCAGCAGCTAAGGCTTTATCAATTACAGGGCGATTTACTGGATCCAAGATCAATACCGCATCGTCCTTCATGCGCAATGCACTAGCGGCATCAATCCAATGGCCATTCCAGCCTGCAGCGCGCAGCTTTGGAAAAATCTCATTGGTGTAATCGCCACCTTGGCAAGTCAAAATAATGTCGCAACGAGCTAATGCCTTAATGTCATTGGCATCTTGTAGAGTACTTTCACTCTTAGTTACTTTTTGACCATTTAACAAAGGGACTTCGCCGCCAGCTTGACTGGTGCTGAAGAAAACTGGCTCAATCAGATCGAAATCTTTTTCGGCAAGCATACGTTCCATCAGAACGCTACCAACCATTCCACGCCAGCCAACTAAGCCTACCAAAGGTGTTTTTGTATTTGCCATGATCATCAACTATTTAGTGAATTTGACTACTCTTTAATTTCTGTCTTCTTTTTTACTTCTTACGCAAGCGCTGCTACAACTGCATCACCCATCTCTACCGTTGATACTTTTTTCGTGCCCTCGGTGTAAATATCTGCAGTACGCAAACCTTGGGCCAATACCTTCTGAACCGCTTTCTCAATACGATCCGCTTCAGCAGGCATCCCTAATGAGTAACGCAACATCATTGCTGCCGACAAAATAGTTGCCAAAGGGTTTGCAATTCCCTTGCCAGCAATGTCAGGAGCGGAACCATGACTAGGCTCATACAAGCCTTTATTGTTCTTATCTAAAGATGCTGAAGGCAGCATACCAATAGAACCAGTCAACATTGCCGCTTCATCAGACAATATGTCGCCAAAAAGATTGCCAGTCACAACAACATCAAAGGCCTTTGGAGCCTTCACTAACTGCATTGCAGCGTTATCTACATACATGTGAGAGAGCTCTACATCTGGATAGTCTTTTGATACCCGAATCATGACTTCGCGCCATAGCTGTGATGTCTCAAGTACGTTAGCCTTATCAACACTGCATACCTTCTTGCCACGCTTTTGCGCCGCTTCAAATGCAACACGTCCAATGCGTTCTACTTCAGGCTCGCTATAGTGCATTGTGTCAAAGCCCTCGCGCGCACCTTTAAATAAAGGCAACTCAGAAGTACGAATACCTCGTGGCTGACCAAAGTAAATATCGCCGTTGAGCTCTCGCACAATCAAAATATCGAGACCGCCAATAATTTCTGGCTTTAGGCTAGAAGCTGCAGTCAATTCTGGATAGCAAATCGCAGGTCTAAAGTTAGCAAACAACTCCAGATGTTTACGTAAACCTAAGATCGCTTGTTCAGGGCGCAATTCACGTGCGAGGGAGTCATATTTCCAATCGCCAACAGCGCCAAATAAAATCGCATCGGCCTTCTTAGCCAACTCAAGAGTAGCTGGTGGCAATGGATGCCCCGCTACATCGTAGGCAGCACCACCTACAGGAGCCTCTTCCAAATCAAAATTTGGGCCCAGCGCTTTGAGAACGCGGACGGCTTGAGCAACGATTTCCGGGCCGATCCCATCGCCCGGGAGAACTGCAATTTTCATGAAAAGGCCTTTAAATCAACAAATTAAGGCAACTGGGTTGCCAGCCAAGGCATTTTCAGAATGCGCTCAGCTTCAAAAGCCTTAATTTTATCTGCATGACGCAGAGTTAAGCCAATATCGTCCAAACCGTTAAGTAGGCAATACTTTCTGAATGGGGCTACCTCAAAGCTATGTGCGGTGCCATCAGGGGTAATGACCTGCTGAGCCTCTAAATCGATTGTGAGCTGGTATCCGCTAAAAGCCATGGTCTCGTTAAAGAGATGATCCACTTGAATCTCGCTCAAAACGATAGGCAAAAGACCGTTCTTGAAGCAGTTGTTGTAGAAAATGTCAGCAAAGCTAGGGGCAATAACCGCTCTAAATCCAAATTGATCCAAAGCCCAGGGAGCATGTTCACGAGAGCTACCGCAGCCAAAGTTTTTGCGTGCCAACAAAATGCCGGCACCTTTGTAACGGGGCTGATTTAAAACAAAATCAGGATTTACGGGACGCTTGCTGCAATCCTGACCAGGCTCACCATGATCAAGGTAACGCCACTCATCAAATAAGTTTTGGCCAAAGCCAGTTTTCTTAATCGACTTTAAAAACTGTTTCGGAATAATCGCGTCGGTATCCACGTTCTCACGATTGAGCGGAGCAACTAGACCTTTGTATACCGTAAATTTTTCCATGATTCTGACTTCGCTAAATATTTAATCTAAATCTGCTTACTTCACAGGAGTAACAACAACATCTTTACCCTGAGTCTGCGATTGATTCTGTTGAGTTGTGTTTGCGCCAGAGCCGCCCATGGCATTACCCATGGTCTGCAAATCTTTTCCCATACCTTCGAAGGTGCTAGTGCAAGCTGCAATTACCAATCCAATGACGCCAACAATTGTTAATCTGGCAATTAAGGAAACTGGAGAAAATTTCATTGCAATTACCCTTAAGAAATCTTGCGAACGTCAACAAAGTGGCCTTCAATTGCCGCGGCTGCAGCCATTGCTGGGCTCACTAAATGAGTGCGACCACCATTACCTTGGCGGCCTTCAAAGTTACGATTCGAGGTTGAGGCGCAACGCTCGCCTGGCTCAAGACGGTCGGCATTCATTGCCAAACACATAGAACAACCAGGTTCACGCCACTCGAAGCCAGCAGCCTTGAAAATACGATCCAAACCTTCGCGCTCTGCTTGGGCTTTTACCAAGCCAGAGCCAGGTACAACCAAAGCTAATTTGACATTAGCTGCAACTTTTTTACCAATGCGATCGACTACTTTTGCAGCAGCACGAATATCTTCAATACGACTATTGGTGCATGAACCAATAAACACCTTATCAACCGCAATGCTACTCAACGGTGTATTCGGAGTGAGGTTCATATATTCCAAAGCGCGCTCAATCGCAGAACGCTTGTTAGGATCACGCTCTTTTTCTGGGTCTGGAACACGATCGCCAATCGAGAGAACCATCTCTGGTGACGTACCCCAAGTCACTTGCGGGGCAATCTCTTCTGCACGCAACTCAACAACCGCATCGAATTTCGCATCTGCATCAGAGTGCAAGGTTCTCCAATATTGCAAAGCCTGCAATAAAGCAGGTCCTTTTGGCGCATAAGGGCGACCTTGAATGTATTCAATCGTTGTCTCATCTACAGCAACCAAGCCAGAACGAGCGCCTGCTTCAATTGCCATATTGCAGATGGTCATTCGACCTTCCATAGAGAGATTGCGAATAGCCTCACCTGCAAACTCAATGGTGTAACCCGTACCGCCAGCCGTACCAATCTTGCCAATCACGGCCAATACGATATCTTTCGCGGTAGCACCTGGTTGCAAGCGTCCATCCACGCGCACCAACATGTTCTTGCTCTTTTTCATGAGCAAGGTTTGTGTAGCGAGAACGTGCTCCACTTCAGACGTGCCGATACCAAATGCCAAGGCGCCAAATGCACCGTGTGTACTCGTGTGCGAATCACCACACACTACTGTCATGCCTGGCAAAGTTGCGCCCTGCTCTGAGCCAATCACGTGAACAATACCCTGACGGGTGTCGTTCATCTTGTACTGGGTAATTCCAAATGCGTCACAGTTTTGATCCAAGGTATCCACTTGCAACCTAGAAATAGGATCAGTAATTCCTTGACTCCGATCAGTTGTTGGCACATTGTGATCAGAGACAGCCAAGTTGGCGGAGATGCGCCAAACAGGACGGCCAGCCAAATTAAGACCTTCAAATGCTTGAGGGCTTGTTACCTCATGCAGCAATTGTCGATCGATATAGATCGTGGCTGTGCCATCTTCTTCAGAGTAAACAACGTGGTCATCCCACAATTTGTCATAAAGCGTACGAGACATGAGAGACCTTAAAACCTTTATTTACGAGTAGAAATATCTGGAACCTTACGTGAAGTTTCGCCAACGTACAGCTGACGCGGACGTCCAATCTTGTACTCAGGATCCGTAATCATCTCTTCCCACTGAGCAATCCAACCCACTGTTCTTGCCAAAGCAAAAATACAGGTGAACATCTCAGTTGGAATGCCGAGAGCGCGCTGAACAATTCCAGAGTAGAAGTCAACGTTTGGATAAAGCTTGCGGCTTACAAAGTAGTCGTCTTCCAAGGCAATCTTCTCAAGAGTCATTGCCAACTTAAACAATGGATCATCTTGCAAGCCAAGTTCATTCAATACTTCGTAGCAAGTTTCACGCATCAATTTTGCGCGTGGATCGAAGTTCTTGTAAACGCGGTGACCAAAGCCCATCAAGCGAACGCCTGAGTTCTTATCTTTTACTTGCGCGATAAATTCATGAATCTTATCTACGCCACCATTTGCTTGAATTTCATTCAACATTTGCAAGCAAGCTTCATTCGCGCCACCGTGTGCAGGACCCCATAAGCAAGCGATACCAGCGGAAATCGCGGCGAATGGATTGGTGCCTGAAGAACCGCACAAGCGTACTGTTGAAGTGGAAGCGTTTTGCTCATGGTCTGCATGCAATGTGAAGATGCGATCCAATGCGCGAACCAATACTGGGTTTACTTTGTACTCTTCACATGGTGTTGCGAACATCATGCGCATAAAGTTTGCGGTGTAAGACAAAGAATTATCTGGATAGATAAATGGTTGTCCTACAGAATATTTGTATGCCATCGCTACCAAAGTTGGCATCTTTGCGATCAAACGAATTTGCGCTACCTCACGCGCATACGGCTCGCTATAGTCAATCTCATCATGGTAGAAAGCAGCCATTGCACCAACTAAGCCAGTCAATACAGACATTGGATGAGCATCGCGACGGAAGCCGCGTAAGAAGAATTGCATCTGCTCATGAACCATGGTGTGGTGCATGACCATATTTTCAAAGTCCTTCTTCTCTTTAACATTTGGCAATTCGCCATTGATCAAGAGGTAGCAAACTTCCAAGAAGTCGCACTTGCCTGCTAAATCCTCAATTGGATAGCCACGATAGAGTAACTCACCCTTATCGCCATCGATGTAGGTAATTTTGCTATTGCATGACGCAGTAGAAAGGAAGCCGGAATCGTAAGTGAACTTACCGGTTTGACCATAAAGCTTGCGGATGTCAATTACATCTGGACCCACTGTCCCCTTGTAAATTGGCAGATCAATATCTGGTGTGCCATCCGAAAACGAAAGTTTTGCCTTGATGTCCGATTCAATCATTTCTAATCCTTAGTCATTCAAAATTATGATTACTTCACTATTCGATCACACGCTTGCACTACTACTGCGACTACAGACTGAATTATTTCTCTCTCAGCCTTTGTAATACCTTTTTAAAGGAGTCAGCCTGCATCTCCTTTTCCAATCCAGCCACAGAATCTTTTCGAGCGATCAATAAATCCATCAAATCGTTGTCATCTAAGGCCAATAACTGGCTTAAAACTTTTCCATCTTCTACGCTTAACTGATCGCCGTAGCGAGCAAAGAAACGTTGCAGAATTAAATCATTTTCAAGCAACCCCCTGCGGGCGTCACTCTTTAAACGATATAACTCTGCGTTTCCGAGGGTCATACCGCCCTACGAACCATCAACTCCTTAATTTTGCCAATCGCCTTCGTTGGGTTTAAATGCTTAGGACATACGTCCACGCAAT
This sequence comes from Polynucleobacter tropicus, assembly GCF_013307225.1. Taxonomy (NCBI): domain Bacteria; kingdom Pseudomonadati; phylum Pseudomonadota; class Betaproteobacteria; order Burkholderiales; family Burkholderiaceae; genus Polynucleobacter; species Polynucleobacter tropicus. The sequence continues at coordinate 1,190,377 of NZ_CP028942.1, forward strand.
TCATGATGGTGTGGCAACGGAATAAACGGTACGGATCCTCTAAATTATCCAGGCGACGTGCGGTTTCTTCATCGCGGCTATCAGCAATAAAGCGATATGCCTGCAACAAACCAGCTGGACCTACGAACTTATCTGGATTCCACCAGAAAGATGGGCATGAAGTTGAGCAAGATGCACACAAAATGCACTCATACAAGCCATTCAACTCTTCACGCTCTTCAGGACTCTGAAGACGCTCTTTTTCTGGAGGTGGATTGTCGTTTACTAAGTAAGGTTTGATAGACAAATATTGCTTGAAGAACAAAGTCATGTCGACAATCAAATCGCGCACTACTGGCAAACCAGGTAATGGGCGTAAAGTGATGACCTTAGGCAAAGTCAACATATTGGTCAAGCAAGCCAAACCATTCTTACCGTTAATGTTCATTGCGTCTGAACCGCACACGCCCTCACGGCATGAACGACGATAAGAAATTGTCTCGTCTTGTTTCTTCAAAGAAATCAACGCATCCAACAACATACGCTCACCAGTCAGTTCTAACTCATAGCGCTGCATGCGTGGAGCTGCATCGACATCTGGATCGTAACGGTAGATTTCAAATATACGGGTATCGCTCATCTTCTATCTCTCTTGCTTAGAAAGTACGTTCTTTTGGAGGAACTGAATCAACAGTCAATGGTTTTAGCTGAACTGGCTTGTAGTCCAAACGATTGCCTTCGCTATACCAAAGAGTGTGTTTCATCCAGTTGTCATCATCACGATGTGGGTGATCATCATGAGAGTGAGCACCACGGCTTTCTTTGCGAGCAGCGGCCGAGGTCATCGTTGCATTTGCAGTCTCAACCAAGTTGGCCACTTCCAAAGCTTCAATACGCGCGGTATTGAAAATCTCAGACTTATCTTTAACCCATAAGTGTTTAGCACGCTCTGTCAACTTCGCCATTTGACGAACACCTTCGTCCATCAACTCTTGGTTGCGGAACACACCAGCATATTTCTGCATGCACTTACGAATGTCATTAGCAACATCTTGCGCGTACTCACCAGAAGAAGAGTTATCTAACTTCGCAATACGCTCCATCGTTTGCTGACCAGCATTCTTAGGCAACGGCTTGAACTCACGATTCTTAAGATCTAAGTTCACAATGTGATTGCCTGCTGCACGACCGAATACCAAGAGGTCGAGCAATGAGTTTGTACCCAAACGGTTTGCGCCGTGTACTGAAACACATGAACACTCACCGATAGCATATAAACCATTGATAACTTCATTGTGTTTGCCATTTGCAGGCACAACTACTTGACCGTTGATGTTGGTTGGAATGCCGCCCATCTGATAGTGGATGGTTGGCACAACAGGAATTGGCTCTTTGGTCACATCAACGTTCGCAAAATTAATACCAATCTCATACACAGAAGGCAAACGCTTCATGATCGTATCGGCACCGATGTGTGTCAGATCGAGCACAACATAATCGCCATTCGGACCACAACCGCGCCCTTCTTTAATTTCTTGGTCCATAGAACGTGATACGAAGTCACGTGGAGCCAAATCTTTCAAAGTTGGTGCATAGCGTTCCATGAAACGCTCACCATCTTTATTACGCAAGATACCGCCTTCACCGCGGCAACCTTCTGTCAACAACACCCCCGCACCAGCTACACCAGTTGGGTGGAATTGCCAGAACTCCATATCTTCCAATGGAATGCCAGCGCGCGCCGCAAGACCCATACCGTCACCAGTATTAATAAACGCGTTAGTAGATGCATCCCAAATACGGCCCGCACCACCAGTAGCCAACATCACAATCTTGGCTTCCAAGATGTATACCTGGCCAGTTTCCATTTCGAGAGCAGTTACACCAACTACATCACCCTCATCATCACGAATTAAATCGAGTGCCAACCATTCCACAAAGAAATTCGTCTTCGCGCGTACGTTACGTTGATACAAGGTGTGCAACATTGCGTGACCAGTACGGTCAGCAGCAGCACAAGCACGTTGTACTGGCTTCTCACCATAGTTTGCAGTGTGGCCACCGAATGGACGCTGATAAATTGTGCCATCAGGGTTACGGTCAAACGGCATACCAAAGTGCTCTAACTCATAAACGACTTTGGGAGCCTCGCGACACATGAATTCGATTACGTCCTGGTCGCCTAACCAGTCAGAACCTTTGATGGTGTCGTAAAAGTGATAGTGCCAGTTGTCCTCACTCATGTTGCCTAAGGAAGCGCCGATACCGCCCTGCGCTGCAACTGTGTGTGAGCGCGTTGGGAATACTTTGCTTAGTACAGCAACATTCAAGCCAGCTTCTGCTAACTGCAATGAAGCGCGCATACCTGAACCACCCGCACCAACAATCACCGCATCAAAACGGCGGCGTGGCAATGATTTTTGAATTGCAGTCATCGAATTACACTTTCCACAAAATTTGAACGGCATATGCCGCACAGGCTACGAGATACAAAACAGTTAACACTTGGAGTGTTAAGCGAATGCCGACAGGCTTGATGTAATCCATCCAAATATCGCGCACGCCAATCCATGCGTGATAGAAAAGACTGAAGAAAGCCAAGAGTGTTAACAACTTCATTAACTGATTGCTAAACAGGCCAGACCAGCCCTCGTATGTGGCGCTACCAGTAACGCAATAATCCACGAGCAGTACAACGGTAAACACCACCATCACAATCGCAGTAACGCGTTGAATAATCCATTCTTTAAGGCCGTAATGCGCGCCTACAACTAAGCGCTTTGGTCCAATTTGATAAATAGGCATGAAATTTCCTTAATGAAGAAACGCTTAGTACAAGCCGAATAATTTAAGACCAACTATCGCAGTCAAAGCCAGGCCAATCACCAAGACGATGATTGCTGAACGATTGGACTCTGACTTCTCTACTCCGATCTCGAGATCGAGCAAGAGGTAACGAATGCCAGCGCAGAAGTGGTGCAAGAAACACCAAATCAATCCCAAGCAAATAATTTTTACTAAGACATTACCTGTGAACGCTTGGAATTTTTGGTAACTCAATTCAGAAGCAAGGCTTTGATCAAAGAGGTACAAAATAAACGGCAACAAGAGGAACAAAACTGCTCCGCTAATACGGTGAAGAATGGAAACTTTACCGGCCCAAGGAAGGCGATATTTCACCAACTGGGCTAGACCAATATTTCGATAAACCGGTCTATCTTTTTTTACGTTTTGCTGTGCATCAACCATGGGCAATCTCTATCTTTCGGTGGAGGTTCAGTTTGATTTTGTTGTGTCGCAACATATTCTATTGGAAACCTTGGGTCTGGTGGGGGCTTTTAAGGGTTTATAAGGGTTAAAAAGGGGTTTTACGGATAAGTTCAGTTCAAACGATTCTCGTAATGCTGCTCAGAAGTGTCGTATCTTGCGTGCCGAATTTCTACTGGTTTATTCCCGTAGGTGAACGCAACCCGCTCTACTGAGAGCAAGGGGGCACCGATTATTACCTGGAGGTGATTAGCAAGACCTTCATCAGCTGAAACCGCTTTGATTTTTTCTTCTGCCCGCACCATGTGGGTGGCATACTGGCTTTCATAGAGGGCATAAACCGGACCATGCCAATCATTAAGGGTATTGAGGTCTAGTCCTTTAAAACGACTGCCTGGAAGCCAAATCTCTTCAAAAACAACAGGTTGGCCTGCAAACGTTTGAACGCGATCAATATAGATGACGGGGTCACCTGCCTTTAATTTAAGCAAGTTAGCTACGTAATCAGTAGCCTTGGTTTGCTCACAGGCTAAAAATTGGCTAATGAGGTGGAACTTTTCCCCTGAGTCTGGGGCTAAGCGTAAAAAGCGGTACTGCCAATCATCTTCTTGGTGAGTCGCGACAAAGGTGCCCTTTCCTTGGCGTCTAACCAATAGATTCTGGGCAGCTAGCTCATCAATTGCCTTGCGTACTGTGCCTTGGCTTACAGCATATCGGGCCGCTAGCTCCATCTCACTGGGAATAACTTCGCCGGGAAGCCACTCTCCAGCTTGCAGACTAGCCAAAATCATGGCTTTGATCTGCTCGTATAGAGGGCTAAATGAGGCGATAGGCAAATTTACTTCTGACAAATTCACTCCACAAGGACATCAATTGGATAAAATTCTGAGTAATTCTAGTCTTATATAAGACATCATTGACAGTGTAAAGGCAAAGTCCATACACTTGAATGGATAATAGAAAAGTTTTTATTAATCAACCCCACTAACCTTCCTCTGGAGTTATCAGCAATGGCAAAAGCCCCAATGCGTGTCGCCGTAACCGGTGCAGCCGGTCAAATCGGATATTCCCTTCTATTCCGTATCGCCAATGGCGACCTATTAGGCAAAGATCAGCCTGTAATCCTGCAATTGCTCGAAATTCCTGATGAAAAAGCGCAAAAAGCCTTGGCTGGCGTGATCATGGAACTTGAAGACTGCGCATTCCCATTGTTGGCTGGCGTTACAGCGCACTCTGACCCATTGACCGCATTCAAAGACATCGATGTTGCCCTCTTGGTTGGCGCACGTCCACGTGGCCCTGGCATGGAGCGCAAAGACTTGCTCTCCGCCAACGCGCAAATCTTTACTGCCCAAGGTAAGGCATTGAATGCGGTTGCTAAGAAAACCGTCAAAGTATTGGTTGTTGGCAACCCAGCAAACACAAATGCTTACATCGCCATGAAATCTGCTCCAGATATTCCTGCGAAAAACTTTACAGCAATGTTGCGTCTCGATCACAACCGCGCCCTATCTCAATTGGCTACGAAATTGAATAAACCAGTTGCCGGTATTGAGAAGTTGGTTGTTTGGGGTAACCACAGCCCAACAATGTACCCAGACTATCGTTTTGCAACTGTTGATGGTAAGTCTGTAAAAGATTACATCAATGATGCAGCGTGGAACAAAGATGTATTTATTCCAACCGTTGGTAAGCGTGGCGCAGCAATTATTGATGCACGCGGCCTCTCCTCTGCTGCTTCAGCAGCTAATGCGGCGATCGATCACATTCACGATTGGGTGCTCGGCACTAACGGTAAATGGGTCACCATGGGTATCCCATCCAAGGGTGAATACGGCATTCCAGCTGAAGTGATTTATGGCTTCCCTGTCACATGCGAAAACGGCGAGTACAAGATGGTTGAAGGCTTGGAGATCGATGAGTTCTCTCGCGAGCGCATGACTCACACTCTCAATGAATTACTTGAAGAGCAAGCTGGCGTTAAACATTTGCTCCCTTAATTTACTAAGGAATATTGCATATGAAGAAGTCTCTTCTCACCATTAGCTTTGCGCTGGCATGCCTTTCTGGGGCGGCAAACGTAAGCGCTAATGAAGAAGTATTCACATGGACTTGCAGCGAAAGCAAACAGTTCAAAACGGCTGGCACTACCGAGAAAGTTCGCTTGACTTGGGAATCTAAAACATATGATTTAGATCGCCAAACTTCTCTACCCGGTAGCTTACGTTACAAAAATACAAACTCTGGTTTTGATCTAGTTGTATTGGGTAACAAAGCAATGCTGTTCAATATCAAGGTTGGAACACGTCTTGCTGACTTCTGCCAAACAGCGGAAATGAAAGCGGGTAAATTGCCGCATTTGTTTGCTGGCGCTGAACCGTTTGTACAGAACTAAGTAATCTCAGTCTTATCGAAGTTTTTGTAGCATTTAATAAAAAAGCCGAGTGACCCTCGGCTTTTTTATTGCTTGTTTAACTCTTTACATCATCAATGAAATAAAGGCTGCTGGGTTGGCGTGTCCTCAGGCATCTCAGCATGCACTGCCTCACCCGAGCGATCCGGGAATAGTGGCGCACCACAGTCATCACAAAGCTCTGGATCAAATAACATCGCATGGCGGAACACATCTTCCACACCAGCGTCATGCAAGGCATCGCAGATCTTTTTAATCGGACTCTCATCATCGGATAAATCATTGAGCGCATCATTCGCTACGCTCTCACGGTCATACAAAGGCCAGATAACGCCATACATCACATCCGATGAACCTTTTGCACTAAACGAAATGCGGTACTCATCAGCCTGCTCTTCACCAAATGCGCCAACAACACACGATAGTCCAGCGGGAAGAATGCCTAAAGTACTTTCCAGGAAGTTAACTGCGGCACGAATGCTTAATGGACGCACATGCTTGTCCGCCAACCGGCAGTTCGTGAAATACGCTTCTGGTAGGAGTAATTCAAATTCGCAACCAGGCAACATAGAAGCAATTGGCTCTTGCATCGCATTTTGCCAACCAATCAAACTGACGCCGCGCTCCTGCCTTGCAGGTGGCTCTTCTTGCCATTTAAAAATTGGAGAGCCACTAGACGCACTGATTGCCGCTATGATGAAACGGGGATCGGCCAATACCGCAATCGTTTCTGACATATCGCGCAACTCTAATTTGACATCTTTGCCGGAGATTGCGGCAGTAGCAAGCGCCTCCGTTAACACGCGGGTTTGGCAGTGCGAATGCGGCATTTGGTCAATGCTATACAACCAAGGAATAATCGCGATGCGGGTATCAGTTGCAGCTATAGCAGTATGCAAGGCGCCGGCAGTGGCTTCAACCATGTTGGCAGGCAAAGGCCCAGAAGGAATTTGATAACGAGTGTGAGCAACAATTGGCATAGCCAATAACAGCGCATCCCACTGCTGTCCTTCATGCTCCATCTTGAGAGACTCAGCCAAAGTTTCCGCAGTGTCAGCCAGCACTTCAAACGCAACCGTATTAATGCGGAAAGTTTGATCCAGGGCAGCATCAATCACATTCTGATTCTGGCTTTTTAACAAACGCATGAGGCGCACATTCAAGCGCTCTTCCCAATAGCGATCCTCAATCTGACTACCTGAAGCAGCCAAAGAAATAGCATCCGCCACCAGCTTTTCTACTTCTGGTGAAGTGCGTTGAGACGGCTTAGTACGATGCACAGCCATTACTTCTTCTCCGCCCGTCTAAAGACGGGTTTATCTGGTTTTGAGTCGGCAGCATAGTACTTATAGCCATCTAAATTAAACCCTTTTAAGTCTGCTGGATCGGTAATGCGATTCTCTACAACATAGCGCGCCATCAAACCACGCGCGCGCTTTGCATAGAACGAAATAATCTTGTATTTACCATCCTTGGCATCCTGAAACACAGGAGAAATCACTGGGCAATCCAAATCTTTTGGCTGTAATACTTTGAAATACTCCTCGGAAGCTAAATTTAGTAAGACCTGCTTCTTTTGTTTTTCGAGCACCTCTTTTAATGCATTCGTTACCCTATTGCCCCAAAATGCATACAGATCCTTGCCACGGGCATTCTTAAATGGGGTGCCCATCTCCAAGCGATAGGCTTGCATTAAATCCAAAGGTCGTAAAGCCCCATAGAGCCCAGACAAAATACGAATATGATCTTGCGCGAAATTGACCGCCTTAGCGTCGAGTGTTTTGACGTCAAATCCATCATAGACATCACCATCAAAAGCATAAATGGCAGGCTTGCTGTTTTCTTCGGTGAATTTTTTTGACCAATCTCGATAGCGCCCGACATTGAGTACCGCCAACTGATCAGATAAACCCATTAGCTTTGCCACGTCCTGAGGGGCTAACTTCTTGAGATCGGCAATTAATTTGGCAGACTCGGCAACAAACTCCGGCAGAGTTGGGGTCTTCACCTTTACGGGCGTCTTGTAATCTAAGGATTTGGCAGGTGAAAGTACGATCAGCATGGCACAATTTGTATATGTATTGTTTCCATTCTAGCGACTGCCCAAATTATTCGCCAAAAAGGCCAACGGAAGACTTGTAGCCCCCTTTGACCACATGAATTCCGCCCCAAAGCCTCCCCCATTCCCCAGTCGACTTCCCAAAGTGGGAACAACGATCTTTACAGTAATGTCAGCCTTAGCCGCTGAACATCAAGCGATTAATTTAGGTCAAGGCTTTCCAGATTTCCCTTGCGATCGCAAATTGATTGCGGATGTCAATGAGGCAATGCTCGCTGATCACAATCAATACCCTCCGATGATTGGGGTTCCCAATTTACGTCATGGGATCGCAAATAAGATTCAACAACTTTACGGGCATCAATACAACCCCGATTCTGAAATCACGATCACTGCTGGCGGCACTCAGGGAATTTTGACCGCCATTCTTGCGTGCGTTAGCCCAGGTGATGAGGTAGTCATCATTGAACCGGCCTATGACAGCTACAGACCTTCAATTGAATTAGCCGGCGGAAAAGTCATTGCAGTTTCTCTTGAGGCTACACGCGATAGCGATGGGAAAGTGGCTTCCTATCAAATTCCATGGGAAGCATTATCAAAAGCAATACACGCTAATACGCGCCTACTAATCATCAATACACCCCACAATCCGACAGGCATGGTTTGGCAGAAATCCGACCTCGATCGTTTGGCGGACTTACTTAAAAATACTTCGACATTAGTCTTGAGTGATGAGGTTTATAAACACATGGTCTATGACGGCGCACGTCATCATAGCGTTGCCTCTCATCCAGAATTAGCGGCCCGTAGTTTTCTGATTTCGAGTTTTGGTAAAACCTATCACGTTACCGGCTGGAAAGTGGGCTACGTTGCAGCCCCCGCTCCAATGAGCGCCGAGTTTCGCAAGGTACATCAATTCAATGTATTCACCGTCAATACGCCTATGCAATATGGCTTAGCGACCTATCTATCAGATGCATCCCATTACTTAAATCTTCCTGCTTTCTACCAAGCTAAGCGTGATTTCTTTAGAGCGGGGTTAGAGAAGACGACATTCAAATTGCTACCAACCCCAGGAACCTATTTCCAGTGCGTTGATTACACCGCCCTAACAATTCCTGAGGCGAAACTCAGTGAAGCGGAGTTTTGCAAATGGCTAACGACTGAAGTTGGCGTAGCTGCCATCCCAATTTCCGCATTCTATGAAAAGCCAACTGAGTCAGGCGTCATTCGTTTTTGTTTTGCCAAACAGGAACAAACACTTACTTCAGCATTAGATCGTTTACAAAAACTTTAAACACTCAAAAACTATAGAGAAACTTATGGCAATTAAGAAAAATATAGATAGCAATGTAATTGATGTTTATAGCTGGCCAACCCCCAATGGTCACAAGGTTCACATCATGCTCGAGGAATGTGGCTATAGATTAGGTCATGACTGGGTAGCACATCCGATTGATATTGGCGCAGGTGATCAATTTGATAAGGCGTTTCTCAAAATTAGCCCAAACAATAAAATCCCTGCCTTGGTAGATCCTCGTGGGCCTGATGGCAAACCAATCAGCATCTTTGAGTCTGGCGCAATCTTGCTCTACCTTGCCGCCAAAACTGGCAAGTTTCTACCCAAAACTACCCGAGGCAAATACGAGGTTCTTCAGTGGTTAATGTTCCAAATGGGCGGCCTTGGCCCCATGCTTGGTCAAAACCACCACTTTCGCATCTATGCCCCCGAGAAGATTCAATACGCCGTAGATCGCTATACGAATGAAGCGAAGCGACTTTATGGGGTTCTGGATACCCAACTGAAAGATAATATGTACATCGCGGGTAAAACGTATTCGATTGCCGATATGGCGATTTTTCCTTGGACGCGCAATTGGAAAAATCAGGGAATCGATATCAATGA